>NZ_CEUYZP010000002.1:0-654192 GCF_982223955.1 Pantoea sp. E956-1
CAGTCGATTCGCTCTGCACTCAGGATTCTGTTATCCGCACCCACGGTAAAGACGCCGACCTGATGGACATCCGAACCGTCAGGGCGATTAACGATCACAACGACCTGTGGGTGAAGTTGTGCGGAGATAAGCACTAAGGCATTACAGAAGCCATTCACTGAGTGGCTTTGATAATGCTTTCCAAACATGAGGAACCGAATATGACCACGAAATGCATGTCAGTAGGTGGCTATCCCGTCACAGTCGCAACACCTGATGATATCAGCGGCGGTGGAAGCAGCAACGTGACTTCCTCGCAAATCACTGACGCCACCACTGTTGGTAAGGCAGTTCTAACTGCTACAGATGCTGCTGCTGCCCGAACCGCTATTGGCGCAGGCGCTCCATACACCCTCCCGGCTGCAACAACATCAGTAAATGGCGGCGTAAAGAAAATGGCCGCGCAAGCAGATTCAGCAGCGACTGATGTTGCAGGTCTGGTGACTGACTTCAACGCGCTACTGGCAAAGTTTAAAACTGCAGGAATGATGTAATGGCAAAGCTCACCGACAAACAAGAGCTGTTTGCCCGTGAGTTCATAAAAGATCTCAACGCCTCTCAGGCGGCCATCAGGGCGGGCTATAGCGAGAAGTCATCTCGCAACCAAGCTGCGCGCATGATGGCAAATGATGACATTTTAGCCCGCATTGCAGAGCTCAAAGCAGAGCGCAATGAAGAGGTTGGTATTGATGCCGCTTACGTTCTCCGTCGCCTGGTGGAGATTGACCAGATGGACGTGCTCGACATTCTGCTATCCAATGGGGAGCTCAAGCCAATTAAAGACTGGCCGAAGACATGGCGCACAACCCTGTCGGGAATGGATGTCACGGAAATGGCTGGCGATGACCCCGGCTTCCTGAAAAAGATTAAGTGGCCGGACAAGGTTAAAAACCTCGAATTGCTTGGTAAGCACGTAACAGTGCAAGCGTTCAAAGAGAACGTGAAAACGGAGCAGTCAGGAACGGTGCAGGTGGTGAACTACACCCCGGCAGATTACGCAGCAGCACAATCGCAGCTGGAGGAGAAACTAGACGGGCTGGACTGATATGGCGAAAGTTATCGAATGGGATGATATGTCATTCCCCGAGCGTGTCGCTATCAAGATCAAATCGACTAAATCGTTTCTCAACTTTACCCGGCTGTGGTTCGAAATGGTGCAGGGTGACCGACTGCTGGTTAACTGGCATCACCGCCTGATGGCTTCAAAGATTGATGACCTGATCGCCGGTCGATTACAGCCGCGCAACCTGATTATCAACATCCCACCAGGTGGCACAAAGACAGAGTTCTTCTCCATCCACTTTCCGGCCTACGTTAATGCACTGGTTCAGGAAGGCAGGCTCAAGCGATTTCGTAACCTGAACATCTCATTTGCTGACACGCTGGTTAAGCGTAACTCACGCCGCACCCGCGACATCATCGCCAGCAAAGAGTATCAGGAGCTGTGGCCGTGTGGATTCGGCGTCAATCAGGCTGAAGAGTGGGAAATCATCGATACCCGAGGACGCTCAACCGGCCAGACGGTATCTCGCTCCAGCAACGGACAGATTACCGGTGGTCGTGGTGGTTACTACGGCCCTGACTTCTCCGGCATGGTCATGCTCGACGACTATAACAAGCCGGTCGATATGCTCAGCGAGTCGCGCAGAAACAGCGCCAACACGCTTCTGGTTAACACCATACGCTCGCGCCGTGGTGATAAGTCGAAAGACCACCCCACGCCATTTGTGAGCATCCAGCAGCGCCTCCATACGGATGACGCGACAGGATTCATGCTTTCAGGAGGGATGGGTGTCAACTTCCATCACGTGGCCATCCCGGCAATGATTGATGAGAAGTACATTCAGTCGCTTGCTGAGCCGTGGCGATCCCTGTGCTGGGAGACGGTTAAAGACACCGACTCTGTTGAGGTGTCAGGCACCAGATACTGGTCGTATTGGCCTCAGATGGAAGATGTGAACGACCTCCTGCAGCTATGGGAGAAAGACCGTTACACCTTCCTGTCTCAGTATCAGCAGAACCCTATGGCGCTTACTGGCGGCATTATTGATACCGACTGGTTCAACACCTACACCACGCTACCAAAACTTCAGTACCGCGCCGTGTACGTCGATACCAATAGCGGCAAGGTTGAGGACTGGCTTGATTACACCGTGTTCACGCTGGTTGGCATGGGTGTTGATGGCAATCTCTACATCATCGACGTTGTACGTGGTCGCTGGGACCCTGAAGACCTGCTGAAAAAGGCAGAAGAGCTCTGGGTGAAATGGAGTGCTGCCGGATCATTGCGGACAATGCCGATGCGTTATGCGGCCATTGAAGAGAAGCAGGCCGGACAGGGGCTGATTACCACCCTGAAGAAGCGCAGTGCCACACCCGGTCAGCTGAGTATCCCGGTCAAAGAAATCCCTCGCGGTGCAGGCCAGAACAAGCTGGTCCGGTGCCTGAACGTTATCCCCCAGATTAAAACCGGCAAGGTCTATATCCCTGCCACGCACAACCATGATGGTGCGGCGATCATGCACGTCTATTACGAAGACGGCACGGTGGCTGGAACAACGTCATGGGTGCTGACGGCTATGACCGAATGCGCGGCGTTCTCTGCTGATGACAGCCATGACAATGACGACATTCTCGATACATGGATGGATGCCATTGACGACAACCTGATTTCAGGTCGCGCACCTATGGCTATCGACCCAAATCAACTCAGGAGAATTTGATGTGGTGGTTTAAGAAAAAAGAAATCGCCGCGCCTGAGCCGGTGAAAGAGCCTGAAAAGGTTCAGATGAAGATTAACCCCGAAGCGGTCGCCTCAGTACAGCCTAAGCCTCAGCGTGAATTCCAGCGATACGAGCCACCGAAAGGCGTTATCCCTGCATCGGTTGAGAGAGCCATCCTTGCGATGGACTCCACCGATTACGGCGCGCTGAATGATGCGTATGGCATGGGCTATGGCACGCTGGATTCATTCCCCGGTTACCCCTATCTGGCGGCAATGGCGCAGAAGCCTGAATACCGCAAGATGGTCGGCACCATCGCTGAGGAGATGACGCGTAAGTGGATAAAGCTACGCACGGTTGGTGATGACGACAAGTCAGAGCGCGTGAAGGCCATCACTGATGCACTGGAGCGATTCCATGTGCGTGAGAAGTTCAGAGAAGCGGCTGAGCACGATGGTTACTTTGGCGGCGGCCAGATTTATATCGACGTCCTGTCACCAAAAAACGTATCGGCCTGGACGGATGAGAATGAACTCAGGCAGAAACTTTTCATCTCTGACAAGAAAATCCCGAAAGGCAGCCTCAAAGGTTTGCAGGTGATTGAGCCTGTCTGGACTTACCCCGGCGTATATAACGCGCAGAACCCGCTCAACCCTGACTTCTACAAGCCGACCGAATGGTTTGTGATGGGCAAGACAGTGCACGCCAGCCGCATGATCGACTTCGTATCGCGTCAGGTGCCAGACCTGCTGAAAGCCAGCTACAACTTCCGCGGGCTATCACTGGTGCAAATGGCAGAGCCATACGTGAACAACTGGCTGCGCACGCGTGATAGCGTTAGTGACATGATCCACTCGTTCAGTATCCCGGTCATCGGTACGAACATGAGCACGGTACTGCAGGGTGGTGGCGCTGATTCGGTGCTGGCCCGCCTCGACCTGTTTAACCGCTGCCGTGATAACCGCGGTGCTTTTGCGAAAGACAACGACACAACGAGCCCTGAGACGGTTGAATTCGTCAATGCTCCCCTGTCTGGCCTCGACACATTGCAGGCTCAGTCTCAGGAGCACATGGCGGCAGTGTCCGGCATCCCGCTGGTTAAGTTGTTGGGTATTACACCGAATGGCCTGAATGCTTCATCAGACGGCGAGATTCGCGTTTTCTACGACTACATCCACTCACTACAGCAGGCAATGTTCAAGGAGCCTCTGAAGCGCGTGCTGGACGTTATTCAGCTATCAGAGTTTGGCGACATCGACCCGGAGATTTATTTCGAGTTTGAGCCGCTCTACGAGATGAGCGCGAAAGAGCGTGCAGATATCCGCCTGGTGGATGCGCAGACTGATGCGGTTTACGTCACTCAGGTGCAGGCGCTCTCAGCCAATGAAGTGCGCGAGAAGATTGCTGATGACCCTGACAGCCCATATCACTCACTGGACTTAAGCGATGACCTCGAAATCGAAGAAGAAGACCTCGATGACGACGAGGAAGGTAACGGAAAAGACGATCCGCCCGACAAGGCCTAACGCCGGTGTCGAAGCCTGGTATCGAAAGAAGCTTGATTCACTCGTTACCGAAATGAACGACTCGGTAGTGTACTGGCTGAAAGCGAATTACCAGGCATCCGGCGCCATGGCAATGGACGCATCGCCCGCAGTATTCATGCGTGACGCGATGAAGAAGTTAGCCAGGCAGTGGCAGAAGCGTTTCGATGATGTGGCCGCAAAGCTGGCTGACCGGTTCGCAGGCCAGGCACAGAAGAACTCTGACGTGTCGCTCTATAACGCACTGGAGACGGCGGGCTTCACAGTCCCATTCAAGATGACGCCAACGATGAATAACGCATTGCAGGCGACCATCACGGAAAACGTGAACCTGATTACCAGCATCCCTGAGCAATACCTTACGCAGGTTCAGACGCTGGTAATGCAGTCGGTCAGTCGTGGGCGTGACCTTTCGACGCTGACTGATGAGCTGCAAAAGCGATATGGCATCACCCGCCGCCGCGCAGCACTCATCGCGCGTGATCAGAACAACAAAGCCACCGCAGTTATGCAGACGGCAAGACAACAGTCTCTCGGCATCAAGGAGGGAATCTGGCGACACTCTCACGCAGGTAAAGATCCGCGGCAATCACATGTGAAGGCTGATGGAGAGAAGTTCGACCTGTCTAAAGGGCTTTACCTCGATGGTAAGTGGACTCTTCCGGGTGAAGAGATTAACTGTCGCTGCACCTGGTCCCCGGTCATTCCCGGATTGGAGTCATAAATGGTCAAATGCAATAAGCACGACATGTGGCTAAGGCCGCCAGTGGGATGCTGGAAGTGTTTTGAAGAAATGAAACCATCAAAAAACTTCACGCCAATGCCCGGACCAAAAATCCCACGGCTTCCTGGTTATGGTTATCAGCCTGATCCATCAATACACGAACCCGCCCCTCCACCTAAAAAGCCTTAATTAAGCGGAATCACACATGACTATCGAACGGTTAGCGTTTGACCGCGCATCCGTGCGCTCATTCGATGGTAACGGCAGGCTTCAGGTCACCAAGAGCAACATCAGCAAGGCGAACGTCTGCCCCTACTATGGGCGCGAGATTCCGAATGCTGAGGCGCTGGGTTTAGAGCCAGACAAAATTTACCGGCTCTGGCGTCATCCTGACGAACTGAAGAAAGCCGCACCAACATTCAACAATATTCCCATTCTCTGTATCCACACCCCCGATTTCCCTGGCGACCCGCCTCGCGAATACCGCGTAGGTACGACCCATTCAAATTGTGAGTTTGATGGGACCTACCTCTCGGTGGGTCTATCCATTTGGGATAACTCAGCAATTGCGGGAATTGAAACCGGAGAACAACGCGAATTGTCCGCCTCGTATCAGTACGTGGCAGACATGACCTCCGGCGTGACACCTGATGGCGAAGAACATGACGGCATCATGCGTGACATCGTCGCTAACCACGAAGCACTGGTCGAAACAGGCCGCGCTGGTCCCGATGTACTTGTCGGGGATTCACTCCCACTGGAGCTTAAATACATGAAGTTAGACCGCAAAGGCGTTGCCGCACGTGCCGCGCTGGGAGCGTTTCTGAAGCCGCGCCTGGCTCAGGATGCTGCACCCAAAGACCTCACCGCCATCCTGAATGCGAACAAATCACCAAAGACAATCGCACAGGCCATTATCGCCAAATACAAAACCAAGCTGGCTGCCGACATGGAGCTGGAGCCTGAAGAGCTGGTTGAAATCATCGAAGCGTCTGCTGAAGGCATCGAGCCGGAAGAAGAGCCGAAAGTGGCTGGCGATGACGACAACGAGTCGATCATCTCTCTGCTGCGTGAAGCTGGCGTATCTGAAGATATGATCGCCAAAATCGCCGCCGCTCTGTCACCTGCTGTCGCTGAAGATGAAGACAAAGACGACGACAAGAAAGACGACAAAGACAAGGTATCCAAAACCGCTATGGACTCCGCTATTCGGCTGGCTGCTGACAGCGCCACCAAGACTGCCGCTGAGAACTTCCGCCGTGTGCGTGAAGCAGAACAGGCTGTTCGCCCACTGATTGGTGATGTGGTTGCTATGGACTCCGCAGAGGACGTCTACCGCACCGCGCTTGAGCAGGCTGAAGTGGATATCACTGACGTACATCCATCGGCATTCCCTTCACTGGTGCGCATGGCCATCCAGCAGAAAGAAAATTCACGTCCTGTTATCGCTCAGGACTCCGCATCAATCAGTGAGTTTGAGAAAGATTTCCCGACCGCTGGCAAGCTGAAACGAGGTTTCTAACATGGCAGGTTTTCAGAGTGTAATTAACCAATATCCAGCACCGGGTGTTGAGGGTGGCTTTGCCAGCACCAACGAGCACGCTACCTATCTGGCAGGCGAAGCAGCGCTGGTTGCGGGCACCAATGGCCTGACAATCGGCCGCTTTGCGTGGGACGTTAACGGCGTCGCATCAAACGCTGGTACCGGTGCACCTGCTGGCTTTGTTCACCGTGACGGTCAGGCAGTCATCACCACCTGGCTGGGTACGGACTCAAACGTTATCCAGTCTGGCCGCGAAGTAACCCTGATGGTTGCTGGTGACTTCTGGGCGCGTACATCAACTGCCGCCACGCGTGGACAGAAAATCTTCGCATCACTGACCACTGGTCAGGTTCAGACTGGCGCAGCGGGCGCAACGATCGCCGGTTATGTCGAAACCCCATTCAAAGCCGGTAGCGTCGCAGCAGCAGGCGAACTGGTCAAAATCAGCACCTGGAGCAATTAATGAATAAGTTTCAACAGCACTACTCCGCGGCAAGCGGCAAGTACGGCATCGTGCTGCGAGGCGCAGAGCGAGCGCAGTACCTTAATCCTGAGTATGCAGAAAACTACGCGCTGGCGATGGATGCTCAGCCGACCATGGTTACCACCGGCAGTTCAGGCATCCCGGCTTACTTCACCAACTACGTTGACCCTGAGCTGATCCGCGTTCTGGTGACGCCAATGAAGGCTGCGCAGATTTATGGCGAAGTAAAAAAAGGCGACTGGACCACGCTAACAGCTCAGTTTCCTATTGTTGAGTCAACTGGCGAAGTCAGCTCATATGGCGACTACAACCATAACGGCATGGTCAGCGCTAACGTGAACTGGGTCTCTCGCCAGTCATATCACTACCAGACCCACACCCGCTGGGGTGAGCGCGAGTTGGACATGTACGGTGCAGCACGTATCGGTTATGCGGCTGAATTGAACGTAGCCTCTGCTCTGGTTTTGAACAAGTTCCAGAACAAGTCCTACTTCTACGGTATTGCTGGCCTGCAAAACTTTGGAGCATTAAACGATCCAGGCCTTCAACCTTCGGTTACGCCAGCACCGACTGGAGCAGGCGGCAGCGTTAAGTGGGATGACAAAGATGGTCAGTATGTATATGACGACATCGCGGGCCGTCTCTGGAAGCAGCTTGTCGCACAGACAAAAGGTCTCGTGGAGCGCACCGATCGCATCAAGTTAGGGATGTCTCCGACACTTGAGGTCAATCTGACGAAAACCAACATGTATAACGTCAATGTTACTGACCTGCTGAAGAAAAACTTCCCTAACCTGACTATCGAAACTGCAGTTGAATACTCAACTGATGCAGGTGAAATGGTCCAGATGATTGCCGAGCGCCTTGGCGAGCAGGATACGACTTATGCTGCCTTCACCGAGAAAATGCGTGCGCATGCAGTTGTCACTGAAGAATCGAGCTGGAAGCAGAAGAAATCAGGCGGCACCTGGGGAACAATCATTCGTCAACCGCTGGCAGTCGCCACCATGATCGGAGCTTAAGAAAATGGCTGAAGTAGTTACTGTGGGTTGCAAGTTGCCAAACGGCTTGCTGATTGATGTTGGCGGCAAGGTTGTTCACATTCTTGGCGCAAACTCATCCAATGTGATTGGGGGCTACGGCCTGACTGAGAATGTTGATAAAGAGTTCTTTGAAACATGGCTGAAAGAGCACGCAAGCCAGCCATATGTAAAAAATGAACTCGTATTTGCTCAGGCTAAAACCAACAGCGCCCAATCAAAGGCAAACGAAAATGCTGACATCAAAACTGGCCTTGAAGGTTTGCCGCAAGATAAGCCTGTTGACGGCGTAACCAAAGACGAAGAGGCCATGAAGGCTTCTAAGGGTTAATCATGGCAGTCGTTGTCTTTGATGTGAACGCGTTCAGGGCGCGTTATCCCGAGTTCAGCTCGGTGAGTGATGACCTGCTGAAGGCGTATTTCGTTGAGGCAACGGTCTACCTGAATAACACCGATACAAGCCCGGTAGATGATGTGAATCAGCGGGCTGTATTCCTGAATATGCTGGTTGCTCACCTTGCTGCGATGAATAGCGGCGTAGGCGGGCAGGCATCAAGCGGGTTAGTTGGGCGGGTAACGAGCGCGTCGGAAGGTTCGGTCTCTGTGTCGGTAGATGCCGGGCCGTCCAGCTCAGCATCATGGTGGTATCTGCAAACGCCATATGGTGCGGCGTACTGGCAGGCCACGCTGCCATTCCGGACGATTCGTTACCTGCCTGGTGGGTCACCGTCAATGTACCCCTATCACTACAACCGCAGAGGTTCATACCGGAGGTAGCGATGACGAGTTTTACTGGCGGCGCAGCAATGGAAAAGAAGCTTGCTGAAATAGCAAGAAAGGTCGGCAATGGAACGACCATCAAGGTTGGGTTTCTCGATGGAGCAACCTATCCAGATGGGACTACTGTTCCAATGGTGGCTGCAGCCAACGAGTTCGGCGACCCAGCGATGAATCGGCCACCCAGACCTTTCATCAGGAACATGATCGAGGAAAAATCTCCTGAATGGCCCGATGACATTAGTAAAATCCTTATCGCTAACGACTATGACGGCAGAGCAACCTTTTCCCTCATGGGGGAGAGGATTAAAGGACAGATGCAAGAATCGATCAGGAACTTCTCTGACCCTCCACTTGCCCCCAGCACTATTGCCAAAAAAGGGTTCGATAAACCTCTGATTGACACCTCTGTGATGATTAACGCCGTTGATTATCAGATTGAAGAGCACGCGGCGGGCGCTCCGTCATTCTGGCAACGCGTAGTTAATTTCTTTAAGGGGTGAATATGAACCTGCATGGCATTGTGCGCCGGGCCATCACCGTTGTTAATCCGGACGTTCCAGGCGTGATGATGGTAAGCCTAGGCACATATACGACAGACGCGGCAGGCCATCGTGTGCCTGCTTATGCAGAACAGACCGTGACTGTGCAGCTTCAGCCACTGGCCTATACCGATCTGATGAAGCTCGACGGGCTAAACCTGCAGGGCATCAAAAAGAAGGCCTACGTTAACGGTAACTTTGAAGGCGTAAACCGACCTAAGCAAAAGGGAGGCGACAAGCTCATTGTTAACGGCGAGACCTGGCTGATTACGCAACCACTGGAAGAGTGGCCTGACTGGTGCTCCTTCGCTGTCACGCTGCAGGTATCCACATGAGCGCGACCATAAGCATTACACAGGATGATCTTACAGCCGCCTTGCGCGGTTTTTTATTATCCCTCATCGACGCTGAGGTGTTTCTGGCGCAGGAGAACCTGGTTCCTATGCCGAATCAGGACTTCGTCACCATGACACCAATGTTTATCACCGGACTGTCAACAAACCGCTTCGGATACAACGACCCGGGAGTCGGGCAGGGTAGTGAGCTAACTCAGCGCAGCAACCAGTGGCGATGTCAGTTGGATTTCTACGGCAACTCAGCGCAGGAGATGGCTGCCATAGTCGGCACCATGATCCGTTCTGAATACTCAGCTAACTGGTTTCGCCAAAACAACATGCCGGTCACCCCGCTTTACGCTGGAGAGCCGCACCAGACAACGATGATCAACGCCGAACAGCAGTATGAAAGCCGCTGGACGCTCGACTTCATCGCGCAATTTAATGCCGTGATAGCCACCCCCCTGGACTTCATGGACAGCATTCAAGTCGGCATTGTGGCCGCAGATTTAAAATTCCCACCGGAGAATTTATAAATGGCAATTCCGTTAACTAAAGATGTCCAGATTAACCCTGGCGTGCTCGCTGCTGGCGGTAACGCGGTTGATCTGAATGGTCTTATCCTCACCCAAAGTACCTATGCGCCGGTGGGTAACGTCGCATCGTTTTCTACCAAAGAGGATGTAGCCAAATACTTTGGCAGCGCCTCAGATGAGTACGCAATGGCTGCTATTTACTTCAGCGGCTATGACAACTCGACGAAGAACCCGGGCAAGCTCCTGTTTGCTCAATACAACGATGCGCCGGTAGCAGCATGGCTGCGCTCTGGTTCTATGGCTGCAGTTACTCTCGACCAGTTAAAGCTGCTGAGTGGCATCCTGACCATTACGGTAGACGGCACAACCGAGACATCGACCAATATCAACCTGAGCGGCGCAACCAGCTTTGCAGCGGCGGCTGACCTGATTGAGTCGGCAATCGGTGATTCAGTTGTAGTCACGTTCGATACCACGCAGAAAGCATTCGTCATCACCTCTGCAACGACCGGCGCGGGTAGCACCATCTCTTACGCATCCGGCGATGTAGCAACCGGTCTTAAGCTAACTGCGGCGACTGGTGCGGTCATCTCACAGGGTGCCGTAGCGCAGAACCCGACTGACTTCTTCATCTCAGTGCTGAACAGCAGCCAGGACTGGGCGACCTTCACCACTGCCTTTGAGTGTACTGATGATGAGCATCTGGCTCTGGCAGGCTGGGCTAGTGCGCAGAATTATCGCTTTGCCTACGTTGCTCACACCGATAAGGCGTCGGCGCTGGTCAGTGGCAGTACCGAAACGATCGCTCATCAGATTCTGGTCGTGAACAACTATGCCAACGTGCTACCTGTATACGGCGCTAACGTGCATGCAGCTTCAGCTCTGGGTTATGCAGCCGCTCTGGACTTTGATCGTCAGGAAGGGCGCGTACCGTTTAAGTTCCGGTCGGTCTCTGGCCTGGTGGCTAACGTTAACTCATCCAGCGATTACGATGCGCTGATTGCCAATGGCTACAACTTCTACGGCGCCTACACCGCTAACAACTATTCAACGCAGTACTGGGCTGACGGTTCAATCAGCGGTGACTTCAAGTGGTTTGACAGCTTCTGCTTCCAGCTCTGGCTGAATGCCAACCTGATGCAGGATGCGATCGTAACGCTCAAATCTAACCGCTCCATCCCGTACAACGCGCGTGGCAAGGCGATTATCGAAGCCGGGTTTGCTGACACCATCAATCAGGGCGTGACCTTTGGCGGCATCCGGACAGGCGTCAGCCTCTCTGCTGCACAACGCTCAGAAATCATTAATGCTGTCGGATCCGACATCTCTGCATCGCTTCTGGCGAAAGGCTGGTATCTGTACATCGCCAACCCAACATCAGCCCAGCGAGTTGACCGAACAAGCCCAAGCATGACGCTGTGGTATTGCGATGGCGGCTGTGTGCAGAAAATCACTCTCGCCTCAATTGAAGTCCAGTAAGGAGCGACTAAATGGCTAATACCATCACCAGTGCTGACGCTATTTTCGCTCTCACTGTTACCAACTTGTACCCATCAGCGCAGACGCTTGAAGGCTACGCTGCAGACGCGATGTTTGCGCTGGGCGATACCGAGATGGCAGTTGCTGTGCGTGGCGCTGACGGCAAGCTGTCAGGCGGCTTTGTGTTTGGCGAATACCTGCAAACAATCACCATCATGCCGGACAGCCCGAGCCGTGAGATGTTCGAGACATGGCAGTTAACCTCGGTTACGTCGAAGGCTATCTTCCGCTGCAACGCGACCATCATCCTGCCAGCCATCAGCCGTAAGTTCACACTGACCAATGGCATCCTCCAGCGCGTGAAGGCTATTCCTGACGCTAACCGCGTACTGCAGCAGATGACCTACCAGATCAATTGGGAATCAGTGACCGGCGAAAACTACACCGCATAAGGCATAACATGGCACGCAAAGAACTCTTCTACACAGAAACAGCCGGGCGCGATGCTGGCAAGGTTTTCTACATCCGCGAAATGTCAGCCGCTCAGGCTGAATGGTGGGCTATTCGCGCAGGCATGGCGATGGCTCGCAGCGGCGTCGATTTGCCGGATAACTTCGCGGATATGGGTATCGCTGCAATGGCTGGCACCGGACTAAAAATGGTCTCGCAGATTCCGCCGGCAGAAGCAAAACCACTGCTCGATGAGTTGATGGAGTGTGTTCAGTGCGTGCCTGACCCCTCTAACCAGAACATTAAGCGCCGCCTCATCGATGATGATATCGAAGAGATATCAACCCGCCTGAAACTGAGGGCGGAGGTGTTCAAACTGCACGTGGATTTTTTTCAGGCCGCCGCCCAATAGATATCCCACCAATGATGCATGAGCAGGTCCACGGGCTTGCTGAATACGTCAACGTCCCCAAGACCATAGCTACAGTCCTCTCTTCTGGTAAGTGCTCTCTCACTGAGTTGAGCACGACGCTTGGCGTTGAGGATTTATGGTGGTGGCTCGAAATCATTACGGTCGACAACTATAACCGGATGGTGGTCAATAAATCGCAGGAGTCTAACTGATGGCAACTATTATCGATGCGCTTGTTGTCACGCTGGGCCTCGACGCGAGCGGGTTTAATAAAGGCCAAAAGGAAGTAAAAGGCGGTCTCGACGACACCAGAAAGCAGTCGGAGCAGGTTGCTAAAGACATGGAGGCCGCAGGTAAAAGAGCGGCCTCTTTCTTTGGATCAATCCGGACTGAACTGCTGGCTCTGGTTGGCGTAACGCTGTCCGTTCAGGGTTTCAAAAACTTCATCACCGGCATGACCGATAACCTGCAGCAGCTTGCGGTTAACTCTCAGTCTCTGGATATGTCGGCCAAATCACTGGATGGCTGGCAGAGGGCGGCAGAGGCGGCCGGTTCGAGCGCTGAGAAGATTACCGGCACACTGACTGGTTTTCAGAACGTACTGACTCAAATCAGAACGGGTGGTGGTCAGGATAACCCTCTCTTCGCTGCTTTGTCGTCCTTTGCCGGCGCAACCGGTGCCAACTTCGATTACCAGAACGACAACTCCGAAGAGGTTATGCGCAAAATTGCGGATAACTGGGGAAAGCTCAGCAAAGATGCACAGCGCCGCTTTGGTGGAATGTTCAACTTTGATAATCAGACTCAGCAGGCGCTGACCAACGGCAACCTCGTTACCGATGCTGACCGTTTCGCGAAGATGTCCCGCGCCACCGAGGATGCGACTCGTAAAGCTCAGGAGTTTAACCGCCGATTGGCGGAGATGAAACAGAACTTCTCTGCAGCGTCTCAGGTGCTTTATGAGGCTCTGATTCCATACGTAGAAAAGCTGATCCCGCTGATTGAAAAGGTGGGAATCTGGATAACAGATCATGGCCCTGAGATTCAGAAGTTCTTTTCCGACACATCCAATGAAATCAACCAGGTTGTTGACGCTGTTGGCGGCTGGCAGAACGCCCTGGAGATTCTGGCTGCATTCGTAGCCGGTAGTTGGGCTTTGAAAATGCTGTCTGGCATCTCAAAGGTGCGGGGTGGATTTGGCCCACTGTTGGCGGCTATCGCAGCAGTAAGCGCATGGGACAAGCTGAAGTCAAACGAAGACGAGGCAAAAAAAGAAGGGAAGAGTACCGGCCAGTACCTTGTTGATAAGATGAACAACAATACTGGCAGTACAGATGGGATCATGGGCAAGGCTGACGCCTGGCTCAAAAAGTCATATGCATGGTGGGACTCTATCAGTAAAACCGGTGATGCGGATAACAAGTATGATGCCTACGGCACTAAGCCACGCGGCATCCGCAACAACAATCCCGGCAACCTGAACTTTGCTGGACAGGCGGGCGCAACAAAAGAGGGCGGAGAAAATGGCCGGTTTGCTGTTTTCGAAAGCATGGAAGCAGGCGTGGCGGCCTTATACAGACAGATTCAACTGTATTTTAGTCGTGGCATTAACACCATTGAGGATGTTGTTAAAAAGTATGCTCCTGCAGGTGATGGTAATAATGTTGAGTCCTACATCCGCCAACTGGTAAGCGCCACCGGCAAGCAGGCTGATGAGAAGCTGTCAGGTGAAGATGGTGAGACGGTATTCAAGCTGATCCGCGGCATCATCAACCATGAGAATGGGAAAGGCTATGTAAGCGACGAGCAGATAGCCAATGGTGCTGGAATTCCATTACCTGAAGCTAGGATGGCTGGCCTCGATAATCGCAGAGTTAATGAACAATCCGATCCAAAAATTCCATCTGCTTTAGATGCAATGCGAATGGTTGATGACTTGCTCAAGAGCAATAAATCTCATGGACAAACCATGCCTAACACTGCAGGAATCCAGACTGGCGCAGTCAGTTCTGCCAGCCTGCATGCGCCAGTAACTGTCCAGCAACCCAGCAACAAAACCGAGATTCACATTGGTGAAATGAGCGTGCAGAGCAATGCTACGTCTGTTAATGCACTCGGTCAGGATCTGCAGCGTAACGTCAGCCGCAACAGCCTGCTGGTTCCTTCTATGTCAGGGCAGGGCTGATTATGAACTTCTCTCTGAATGAAACCACGTTGCTCAATGCTGTGCAGGGTGGCGGCATCTTCTCAGTCATCAACAGCATTATCGGCCCCGGCTATGGCATCTACTTCAACAACGGTACGGGCAAGGCGCTGTCGCCTTCGTCCTTTCTCGGCGTGGAGTATGGTGCTGATGCTTCTGTTGTCTCCGCACCGATCGAGGCAGGGTCGTACAACTCCTATAACAAGGTGAAGCGGCCGCCGGTAATCAGGGTGCTGTTTGTGCTGGAGGGCTGGTCCGGGTTAACCGGGTCTCTGCCTAACCTCACAAACTTCAGCCTCACCAGCCGTGCCGATATGCTTGCAGCGCTGGATGCGATGGTTGAAGACACGATGACGTATGACATCGAAACGCCTGACACCACTTACGAGAAGTACGATTTGGTGCGCTACAACTACCGCACGTCTGACCGTGATGTCACCTTGCTGACTGTTGAGGCGATATTCCAGTCGGTTCTGGAGTCTGCAGAGGTCACACTGACCAGCACTACTGCGCAGAGCACTACAACCGCTAATGGAGCCAGCCTGGCACCCAGCGCGGTGACGGAAAAGGTGAACTCGTCTACCACAGAGGCAACACAGAGCGGCGTGTCGTCAGCGCTCACTGGCCTGAAAAACTCCGTTTCGAGCGCAGCAACCCAAGTGGCGGATAAAGTTTCATCCACCGTAAATAACCTCACTCAGACCACCACAGCATCGATTAACGGCGCGGCTACCTCATCTATCAATAAACTTTCATTATCGGTCACAGACCTAGTTAAGGCGCTTACCTGATGCAGACGATTACATTGCAGCCAATAAAGGCTCAGGAGCTTACCGTTAAGCTGGGTGAGCAGTCCGTCACTCTGCGCATTGCCCAGCGCTCAACCGGTCTATATGTAGATATTGGCCTAGGTGATGTATGGATTGCGCAGGGCGTGATTTGCCTGAATGGTAACCGGCTTGTGCGCTACCCCTATCTGGGCTTTCAGGGTGAGCTGTTCTTTGCTGACACAAAAGGCAGCGATGACCCGAACTATGAAGGCCTAGGTGAACGGTTCATTCTCTTTTATGCCACGCCTGACGAAATGAGCGCCGCAGCATGACCTATAAAAAACGCAGTCTCAAGTTTCAGTTCACGCTCAAAGATGGCGCATTCGATGAAAAGGGTAATGACATCCTGACCATCGATAACATAAAGGCGGAAGTCGAGATGGGCGCGTATGGCGGCGTGGCTGGTTCAGAAATGAATTCCCGGGTGTTCGGCTTGAGCATGGCTAACATGGCCCTGTTGAGTTACAAAGGCCGCCAGTTAAGCAGCATTAAGCAGAACATGATCAAAGTGTGGGCGGATGACACCCCGATATTTCTGGGCTCAATCACCAACTGCTTCGCGGACATGAATCAGATGCCTGATGCCCCGCTAATCATCAGCGCCTTTGCAACCGGATTTGAGCAGACCATCACTGCATCACCATTTTCGGCAGAAGGTGCGGTTGACGTGGCTACTGCAATCCAGTCGATCGCTAAAACAATCAGCTACACGGTGGTTAACAGCGGCGTAAAAGCGAAATTGTCCGGAGTATATTTCCGTGGCGACCCGATAAGTCAGATCCGGCAGATATGCAGCGCCGCAGGCATAAATTCAGATTTCAGGCTTGGTGTGATTTACATTTGGCCGCAGGGTGGCAGGGTAGATGATGTAAGACCTTACGTCTCCAAAGATAACGGGCTAATCGGCTATCCGGTCATGAGCGGCTACGGCATTAACTTCACCTCGACATTCAGCAACCTGTTCTGCCTTGGCAGGAAAGTCACGCTCGACACAGAACTTCCAAACGCCAGCGGCGAATATACCGTCATATCTGCCAACCATCATCTTTCAACCTGGATGGAAGGCGGCCCGTGGTGCACGGTAGTTTACGCCGCCAGTACTGACCTTGGAGTTATTACGCAATGACAGAAAAGAGAATGGCTGTCAGGCCGGAAGATATTAACCACGACTCCAACGCTCAGGCGTTTATGTTCCGCGCAATGCTCAATAAAAACTCCTTCATCCAGATAGTCCGGGTGGAAAAAGTCAAATTCATCTCCGATGAAGAGCCGCCGCTGGTAAACGTCACCCCGCTGGTATTGGGATTCACCGGCGAAGGAACGCCGATAGAAAACAGCCAGGTGTTTAACATTCCCGTCTGGCGACTTCAACGCGGCAGCAGCGCTTTGATTATGGATCCGGTCGTTGGTGATATTGGCCTTATGCTCTCATGTGACCGTGATACCAGCCGTGTGCGCGAGACAAAGAAAGAGGATATGCCAGGGTCATCACGCACGCACAATGAGGCTGACGGTGTCTATCTGGGCGGAATGCTGAACGCGTTGCCGGTACAGTATGTCCGTTTCGCTGATGACGGCATTGATATCGTTTCACCTCTGGTGGTGAGCATGACGGCCCCTACAGTCGAAATAAACGCCGCAACAAGCGTCACCCTTAACTCATCCAGCATAGTGCTGAATGGCCCCGTTAATCAGGGCTCAGGAAGCTATGCGGGTGACTTCAATTTCAAAGGAAATATCACCGCACAGGGTGAAGTTACCGGCAAGGGCATTAAGCTTTCTGACCATGTTCACACTGGTGTACAGACCGGCAGTGGAAATACTGGCAAGCCGCAATAAATTGCATTCAATTGCGGACATGTAGGGTTAGAATTCATACAGCCCCATGGAGGAACTATGAAATTAATCGCCCTTGTTCTGCTCGGTCTGTCAGGCGCTGTTAGCGCGCAGCAATTAGATACATCAGCTGTAATTACTGCATGCAGCGCTGTGCCACGCCTCTATTCTGTCGCATCACTTGCAGCCTTTGACAAAGACGACGGCCAGTGGCGGCAGTCAACCTATCAGGTAGCCAGTGAGCTTATGATCGGGAATGACGAAGCGGACGGAATTATAAGCTCTCTGCGCAGGAATAAAGATATTGCAGACAGATTCGCTCACTCAGGTGCCGGTCAGTCAGACCCTGAATTCATGCACGACTGTATGACGGAACCGTCAAAATACATACCAAGCTATCAGCGGCTACTTCGAGCCGGAAAGCTGACATCACAATGACCCGCTCCGGCGGGTTTTTTTACGCCCGGAGAAAGCATGATAACTAAATCCCTCCAGCTAAATACCGACGCTTGGGACCTGACACTTGATGGATCCGGCAACCTTGCGACAACCCCAAACCCCTATGCGGTTGCACAGGATGTAGCGTGCGCGTGTAAGACATTCCTCGGTGAGGCATGGTATGACACGTCACTCGGCATCCCTTATTACCAGCGCATTCTGGGCCACTGGCCCGGCACTCAGCTTATCAACACCAAGATGCAGTCAGAGGCGCTGAAGCTCGACTACGTTCAGACCGCAACCTGCACGACTGTAATCGGCAAACAGAACCGCATCGCATCCGGCGTCATGACAATTACCGACACCAACTACGACAAGAGCACCATCAATTTCTGAGGCCAAAATGGCAGACACAGTAATCGTTACTACATCGGTGCCGGCGGCCACGTTTTCCGACATCGGCCTGTCAGTGCCGGATGAGAAGGATATTTTAGACGGTCGACTGAGTGATTTAGACAGCGCGCTGGGCGGCGGGATGAGCAAGAGCCTGACCACGCCGCAGGGGCAGATCGCCATGAGCGAGACAGCCATCATCGCTGATAAAAACGACCAGATGCTTTCTATAGTGAACGGTATCAATCCGGACTATGCAGCGGGCCGCTTTCAGGACGCTATCGGGCGCATTTACTTCATCGACCGCATAGCCGCGCAGGGAACCACTGTGACTGCCACGGCTACAGGTCTGGTGGGTACGGTGATTCCGTCCGGCAGCACCGCGCAGGACGAAGCAGGCTACATCTACACCTCGCTAGCTGAAGCGACCATTCCGGCATCAGGTGCGATCGACATCGTATTCCAGAACCAGGCCAGTGGCGCTATCCCATGCCCGGCAGGGTCACTGAACACCATCTATCGGGCGGTGACTGGCTGGTCAGGCATTGACAATGCAGCTGCAGGCGTTCCCGGTAACGATGTTGAGACGCGCGCTAACTTCGAGTACAGGCGCAAGCAATCTGTAGCGCTCAACGCGAAGGGTACGCCAGAGTCTATCTATGCCGCCGTGCTTGATGTGGATGGCGTGGTGGATGCATATGTCTGGTCTAATCACTCCGGCGCAACGGTCAACATCGGCTCAACCAATTATCCCGTACCTGCTCACAGCGTTTACATCGCCGTGTATGGAGGAAATGCACAGGATATCGCCCAGGCTATTTACCTGAAGAATCAAGCTGGTTGCGGAATGGTGGGCAATACGTCTGCGGTGGTGACCGACACCTCACGCGGCACGAACATCAACCCAAAATACACGATGACGTGGAACACCCCGGCGCAAGCCAGAACCCGATTCAATGTTCAGCTGGAAGATTCACAATCGCTTCCATCGGACATTGTGGATCAGGTTAAGTCAGCAATCATCCGCGCCTTCAATGGCAATAGTGATCTGGTGCCGAAAGCGCGCATCGCGTCCAAGGTATTTGCCGGTGGCTATTACTCGGTGCTGAATAACATCGACACGGCTTCAGTCAATGTCCTGTCGGTAACCGTCAGCCTGGATGGCGTGAACTACGCATCGTCAGTTGAATATGGCGTTGACCAGATACCTTCTCTCGATGCCAGTGACATCTCTGTGAGCCTTGTATGAAGAACGTGAAAAACACGATCCTCACACAGTACGCCGCCAGCCCCAATCTCCGAAGCCTGATTGAAACATTCAACACCTCCATGGATATGTCGGAATTCACCGAAGAATTCCTGACGGCCATCTGGGACGTTTCGACTGCTACCGGGTACGGACTGGATGTGTGGGGAAAGATAGTTGGCGTGTCACGACTGCTCAACGTCAGGGAGTCAGCGACGTATTTCGGCTTTGACGAAGCATTTATCAGTGCCAGTGACGAATCACCTAAACCCTTTGATGAAGCACCTTTCTTTGAGGGCGTGCAGCTGACATCTACGGTCAGGCTGGCTGATGACGGCTACCGAAAGCTGATACTTGCAAAGGCGATGGCGAACATCACTGATTGCTCTATCCCATCGCTGAACAAAGCCCTGTACTACCTGTTTGGCGACCAAGGCGACACGTTCGTAGCCATTACCGGTGTGATGTCCATGAGCTACGTATTTGGCTTCAACCTGACGCCGGTTGAGTGGGCCATCCTGCTCAACTCAAATGCGATCGCCAAACCTGCAGGCGTCAGCGTCAGCATTATGTCACTCGATTTCAACAACGCCTTTGGATTTGCCGAGGCTGAAATGCAGCCATTTGATAGCGGCACTTTCTTCCCTGACTCAGGAATACAAAATGCAGAACAGCTCGCAGCCTAAATTATTGCCAATACCGTTCGCCGATTCTGGCTCAAAACAGACAATCCCTAACGACTCTCAGGTTGGTATCACAGCAGGCCGGGCGTCGTATACAGATGGATTCCCTCCTTTAACCAGAACACCTTTGGCTGCTGGTGGTGTGCCGCCTTTCGGTACCGATTTCAACGGGGTGCTGAATGACATTACAGCTGCGATTAGGTGGGCTCAGTCAGGTGCAGGTTATCCATTTAACGCAGATTTCAATACTGCCGTAAGCGGATACCCTAAAGGATCTCGCATTCCTAACTCGTCACTGGATGGTTATTGGCTTAATACGGTGGATGGCAATACCAGCAATCCGGAAGTGAATGGTTCAGCAACTACAGGATGGGTCCCTTCTGACAATTACGGATCCACAGCCATCACTGGCCTTTCAGGCTCAAGTGTCACATTGACAACACTGCAGGCATCAAAAGAAAGAATTACGCTCGCCGGTGCTCTCAGCGCGAATATCAATATTGTAATTCCTGCCTGGAAGAAAAGCTGGACGGTAGTCAATGGCACAACCGGAAGCTTCAGTGTGACCGTTAAGACACCGAGCGGCACCGGAGTAACTTTGGCGGCCGGTCAAACCCAGAGAGTAATTGGTGATGGAACAAACATTACATTAGACCAAGTTCCAATCAGATTCGCCAAGTATACAAGTACTGGATCTTTTACGGTCCCACTGGGAGTAACTACCGTTTATCTGTCTGGTTGCGCAGGCGGCGGCGGCGGCGGCGGCGGAAGCTCCCGCAACAGTACATCATCAGCAGCTACCGGCGGTGGTGGTGGTGGCGCTGGACAATCAGCGGTCAGGGTTCCCGTTACGGTCACTCCAGGGCAAGTCATAGCAGTATCCGTTGGCGCAGGTGGAACATCTGGCACAGCATCAACTGCATCAGCAGCAGGCGCAGGTGGCACAGGCGGCATTACCAGCTTTGGCAGCCTTCTGAGCTTAGCTGCTGGGGTTGGCGGCAACGGCGGAACTTATAGCACATCGACATCAGCTGGCGGTGTAGGTGGTACAGGCTATCCATCAGGCGGCACAGCATCCACTGTTATCCCAACAACCAGCGGTGGTTATGGGATCGCGGGGGCAGGCGGCTCGACTGCATATGGTGGTGGTGGTTCGGGCGGTATTTGTGCTGGTGCATCCACCTCAGCAGGCGGCGACTCGTACGGATATGGTTCTGGCGGCGGCGGCGGTGGCGCAAACAACATCGACACATCTGGCGCAGGAAAGGCGGGCGGCGTTGGTTCGGCAGGCTTACTGATTGTGGAGTGGTAACATGACTAATTATGCGTTAATCGAAGATGGTAAAGTCATCAATACCATTGTATGGGATGGCCCTACAGCGTCGCCTATGGATTTTGGTAAGGGCGTGACGGCGGTAGAGATTAAAGACGGGTACGCGGTCAGCACCGGTTATACCTACGCTGATGGGGAATTTGCGGCTCCTCCTCTGACTGAAGAAGAGATTTCAGGGCAGGAGGAAACAGCAGTTTCCAGCAATCTTTCGTATAAAGACCAACTCATGTCTGAAGCGACTCAGAGAATAGCAATCCTTCAGGATGCGGTCGATTTGGAAATGGCTACTGATGATGAGGCAAAGCTATTACCTCTGTGGAAAAAATACCGAGTCCTTTTAAGCAGGGTTTCGGCCAACACCTCTGGTGAAATCTCATGGCCAACTAAGCCAGAGTAGAAAAATAGGGGAGGTATCAGCCTTCCCATTAGCTTTGAATCTTAGATGTATTTACTACCTTGTCCTTATCCCTCATATAATTGACTTGCGTAACTCCATTTAAGATTACTAACTAGAGATGAGTGTTAGCCGTTTCCAGTTTATAAGAACGGCTAAGACTCTTTTTACATTAAAATGAAAGCTTCAAAAACCTCTGAGAAAGATATCTAGCGCCATCTTTAGTAAGGTGTGAAGGATCAAGGAATACTGGCTTAAGGTCGGACGTGACAACACTGCAATAATCAGATGAAGGGCAAATAAGGCTCATCATATCAATGTAATTTATGGATGGTATTTTCATAATTAAATCATTGGCTTTTTCGTATCTGGCGCTTCTAAATTTAGAGGCGTAATTCTCCACACCATCAACGCTTCTGTGAAAATCGATGAATCCAAGGCTGCTTCTTGCCAGCACTTTATTGCCAAAAACATAAACATTTGCACTGGTCTTTGCTTGCAAGGATTTAATTGCTGTTCGCAATAGATAAACATTTTCCGGCTGCCATCTCATGGATATAAAGATCATGTCTGCCTCAGCGAGATCTGCAGTTTTCATGACAGAGTCCATCTGTTTTTTGCAATCAGAAATTAAATCCTTCCTGCTTATTGTTCCAATGTTCTCATTCAAAAAATATTCATCCCTGATTTCGTTTGGAACATATATGGTTCCGCATTGAGTAAAAACAGTCTTCACCAAAATGTCATAGTTGTTGAGATCCCCAGACTCATTCATCATATTAACAATATCAGCGGATTGTGAATCACCTATAATAATCAATCTCTTTTTACCATTATGTGAGAATGATTGCTTAATTGACATTTCATTGTGCTTTTGCCATATATATTCTTCACCAGCCTTAGTGTCGACTATATTCAGACTCCGTATATTCTCTGGAAGCCTCCATAGCCACCCATTGTTTAACCAACTAAGGCTGGAAACAATCGCTATGGACAATGACAAGGCACAGCAGGATGACAGAAATCTTTTCTGATTACTGTTAACTTGACGAAAAGGAACTTCGATAAATCTATGCATAAGAGATGCAAGGATAAAGCAGCTAAAAAACAATGTTGTTTTTTCACAGGTGGTGAGATCTCTAGCTAAAATATAGCTTAAGAAAACTATCAAAGGCCAGTGAATTAAATAAAGAGAGTAACTGATTTCTCCGATGTATTTTATTGGCCGAGTGCTTGCAAAACCTGATAGCTTGGAACGGTCTCCAGTCAGGATGAAAAGAGCTGACCCTATTACAGGAATCAAAGCGCTAACGCCGGGAAAGGAGGTTTTTGTAGAGAACCCAAAAATTCCGTAACCAATAAGCACAAGCCCTATAACGAAAAGAAAATCATTAACTACCTTAGAACTTGAAAGAAATTTACCTCTCCTAAAAATAAATACCACAGCACCTATCATAAATTCATAAAATCTATACTGGGTAAGGTAGTAAGCGCCACTTGAATCCTTATTTATAGCTATCAATGATAAAGCGAATCCAGCTGTCGATATAAGTGTAAAGCATAAATAGAAGAAATTAGTTTTAAGTTTGTATAAGATGATTAAAAGTGCCGGGAAGAATATATAAAATTGAAACTCAACACTTAAAGACCATGTGTGCAAGAGCGGTTTTTGTATTGAAGTTAAGTCGAAGTAGTTTGAGCTGGACCAAAAATATATATTCGAGGCTCCAAAAACAGCAGCAAAAGTTGATGCGGACATCTTCTCAAAGTCTTGCGGTGAAAATATTAGAAATGCAATAAGATAGGTTAAAAGCAGTGTAGATGCTAAGGCTGGGAATAGCCTTCTTATCCTTCTAATGTAGAAATTTACTAAAATAAAATTCTTATTATCTTTCTCATTTAATATGCCACCCGCAATCAGATAGCCACTAATCACAAAGAAAACATCAACTCCTACAAATCCGCCTGTAAATGGCCAGACAGATAAATGAAAAAGCATCACTGAAATCACTGCAATTGCGCGCAGGCCATCAATATCGCTACGGTAAGCCTTGACAGTGCGAATTCCTTCAACATCCATTGACATTGCCTTATCCATTCATGTAGGGCATTTAGCCTTAATCAGATGATTACCTTGAGGCCGCCGATTATAGGCAGAATACTGGACTCATTCCATATTAAAGCATGGGAGTTCTTGAATGGGTGCTCAGCAGTAAGAAAAAAGCCAGGCGACCGGGCAATGACTTTGCCGCGCCTCTCTGAGCAGGCTGCGGGGTGGGTAATTTGAGGTTAGACACACCCTGCCTTAACCGCCAGATTGAAATCTCCTTTCCCATCAGACCCTTTACAAATCTGTTCACCGCTCCGCCTTGATCAAATCTACCGATCGATATTACTGTTTATCCATACAGTATTTATCAGAGGAGGATTAATTATGGCTAGAGAGAGTGACATACACGCGGCGTTCACTGGAGCGATAACGAAGGACGGCAGGGGGCGGCAGATTGTCACCACTGCGGCGTTCCAGAAGCGGCTGGATGACCTGAATCACGTCTGGACGCTGGCAGAGTGCAATCGGTGGATACGGTACTACCAGAACTTCTTCTTCGAGCTGGTCACAGAGGAAAGCGAGAATAAGACCTGGTCGTTACGCAACATGGGATACGTGAGGTAATTATGGGATTTCCATCACCAGCGTCCGATTACATCGAGCGGCGCATCGATCTTAACGATGTACTGATGCCTCACCGCAACAACATGATCCTGATTGAGACGCCAGATGGGTTCGTGCTGGCGGACAAGTCACTCAAGCCCGTTCCGGGCGATAAGATCGCATTCCAGATAGGCGAGTTCCCGCAGGTGGGAAAATTATTCAGTACCGGGATTATCACCTCAGACGGAGAGACGATCGACGGAGAGGGCATGGAAGGGATTATCGTGCTGGGGAAAGTAACGGCTGAGGTCGTGTCCGTTTATGAACCGCTCCGGCCGATTATTTGATGGGGAAGGCCCGAGCCTTGTCGTGTGACTAGAACGAATGAAATGGTGTGTCGTAATTGTGTCGCCACATAACGCAGATAGATTTCTGAGAAGTGCACTTAACGACACAGTACGACACATCACTTTGCGCGAGCATGGATTTATGGCCTTAAATCAGTGTGTTAAATGATGACCTACTATCTTCTAAGCCGTAGGTCACAGGTTCGAATCCTGTAGGGCGTACCAAATTTTCTTCTGTTAACATCCTCTCTGGTCTACTTTTTCCTTTAAAAACAGAATATAACACTTCTCTGTGGTCCAGTTTGGTCCAGGGTGACCTATTGCGTACTTGTTCCGATTGGGGGCAGGATAGGGGGCATCGACAGGTTCAACGGAAACGATGCCCCAAATGAAGCTAACAGCCCGACAAATCGACTCTGCGAAGCCAAAGGAAAAGTCATACAAACTTTCCGATTGTGGTGGTATGTATCTTGAAATATTTCCAAACGGAGCCAAAAGCTGGAGACTCAAATACCGTATAGCTGGTAAAGAGAAGCGGGTGTAGTGGCATAGTAAGCTCCTGCTCGTTCTTAGCAGATCATGAACGGTAAAATATTCAATATCACCCATAACATTGGGCGGTTGCTTCTTCCTGCCAGGCTCAATACCGCAAAGCTTTGCTATGGCCCTGTTAAGAGTGTCTTTTCCCATGTGCTGGGACTTGCTTACACGGCGATTCGTGAAGACATAATTCACTCTGACAATTAGTGCTTCCAAAAATCTCCATTAGATTTTATGTGAATTATATTGACAAAGAATAGAGTTGCGTTAAGGAATTATAAATAAAAATGGAGGGTTTTATGAATAAAGATGAAATGAAAGATGAATAAATATCATTTGCTGAGGCAAAAGAGTTTCTTAACAAAGTGCATGATGATTTAATAAATTTATCAGAACAAAATAAAATCACTGAAAGCTATAGAATGTATACTGCTGAAGATATTATTTATATTATGTTTAGAGAGCATTACGCCTCTCAGGATTGCTTAAATATCGTGACCATAGTTGAATGTTCTGAATTAACCGAACCTGTTGAACACAATAGTGCTGACTGACGGTTTTTTCCAGCCTTAGCATCTGATATTGATGCTAATAAGATTATAAACATAATTCAAAAAAAATGATTGAAGAACAGAAAAGCAAAATAAATTCTTTTCTTGTTAAAGAAGATGATGTGGTTATTAAAAAAGGATTTAGCCAAAGTAATTTTTAAATAGTCTGACTTATCTGCTCAGACTATTTAAATTTTGAAGCGATTTGGTAAGAAATATCTTTTTTATTTTAATGTTACTCTGCCATCATAACTCTGTATATATGTTTTATCGCCTATATTTATAAATGCTTTTCTATCAACGCTCCCTCTTATAACTAATGCTATGCTGTTATATACACATTTCTTATGCTCGCCATTAGTATCATCAAAGCAGGTATAGTCATCAATTGAACCATCTCTGGTTCCTGTTGGTAACTTTTCATAACCATCGAAGTTCATGATGATAACAGTGAAGTTATCTGGGGTATTGATAATATGATATTTATTCTGAAGCAAATCTTTGTTTTCTAACCACCATTTTAGTTTTCCTTCTGTAGTCATCGGTAAATGTTCTACAAAAACTGCACCATTATCAACTCTGACTATTTTTGCTGGTCTTACAGCAATCCATATGCAATATACTGATATTAACAAAATCAGAACTGCTCCAATCCTTTTGAATTTAAACATTGTTTTCTCCTGTCAATGTTATAGTTGCTTCGAAATTTGTGAAAAATGGCTTTTGAGCCAGATGCTTAGCCCTCTGTAGAACGAACCATATTCTAAAGAAAGTAATTGAGTTGAATTTAGCTTTTAAGATATCTTCTTTATCTAAGCCAAAATGGTCTTGTGCTCTGTATTTGATAGTCGCAGTATAGTTATTGTCCTGGAAAGTCAGGCTTTCTATAGAAATTTCTGTGCTGTTTATGTCATGGACGGTAATGCCCATTCCATTGACGAAATCTTTCCATCTTGTGTATTTTGGTAGACGACTTTTAGATAACACATTTGAAAAATGTTCTTTCGTCAATTGTGACTTATTAAAATCAAATTGCTCGATAGTTTTTTTAATTATGGATAATGTGCTATCGATAGAGTTATCACTCAAAATGAGATTTCTTTAGGCATTATTCATAAACGGATGCTGAAAACCATTTCCATTACTACGTTGCATGTGATTGAAAAGATTTATAATCAAGCCCTGGTATGGTCCTCGGAAAGAAAAGGCATAGGACTGAGATCGTAGCTCATCATATAACATCGCAATGGCTTTTTCTCTACTAACTGGCTGTATAGAATTAGCAGCAGGATGCTGATAGGAGGGACGAAAAGTAGTCCAGTCGATGAAAGTTGATACTTGCCCGAGATGATAATGCTTTTTCAGTATATCAGCATCCATGTCGCCACTTTGCATGTCATCAGCATTTCTGTCATTGAATCTTTTTTTTGTAGTGAAGATGATAAGTTTTTTGTCGATTCCTTTCATTCAAAATCATTCCCTTTCAGTCAAATGATTAAGTATTATACATTTTCTATTTGTGAGGTAAATTAAGAATTTTTTTAACATTTACTATGTTCAGAGTCATTTACGCCCACATAATCATGCAGTGATGAACCTCAGCCTTGAGAGTGGTCGTTTTCTAAGGGGGCATTTTTGGAGGCAGATCACAAATTGAAATAAAAAATCACATATAGAACAGTAGACTGGTCAGAAGGTTTGAATCCTTTAGGGGTACCAAATTCTCCCTTCTGAAGCTTCTTAAAGTCTACTCATTCCGCGAATATCAAGGCGTTCAGCCAGGTTAATTTATTCGGATGTCTATTAACATCTATTGAAAGTCACACTCACCTGGTGTGCAATCCCGTTCTGCTCTGCTCCCCTCTAAACGGCACCATATGCCACCGCGGGTTCAGCCCCTTGAGGTACGTCTGGATACCGTCGATGAACAGCTTCCTGAATGTCGCTTCGTTATGGTTGGTTAACTTTGCGATATAGCCAGACACCGATAAAGGCCAGCAGAACAGAAAGCACCGCCTTAAGTGCAATCACTGTGAATTCGAAACTATCCATAGCGCCTTCACCATCACCGCTAATGTGGCCTTCTACCAGAGATCTGATGATGCCTTCAGGTATGAGAAACCAGGTTGCGGAGAAGATTATAATAAATATCAGTATTTTCATCGCACTACACACGTTGTGAAATCAGGAACATCAATGCGGCCGTATGCTGGTAATCCTCCTTTTATAAAGCCACGTCCCATTCTTACGGCTCCTTGATAGCTGCCCTGATATCCCTTCCGACCAGCGAGTCTACTGGTTATCCCTTCTGTACAGTGCCCACTCCTCGATGCGCTCCCCGCCTGGCAGAGTACAGTAACCTGATTCACCATCCGGGCCCTTAACTATGTCCAGCTTGCCGCCCATCTTTTCACAATACACAGAGGCTGGGTTAGCCATGCCTACAGCATGTTGTCTGTCATTATGGGGTACACAGGCTGTGAGTAATAAAGTGGTCGCTGCGATTGTAATTGTTTTCATTTTTAACCTTATCTGAAGAGAGTGACGAGGGTTAATTGTTATATCCACGCTGCTTCATCTCGCGCTGGTTTTTCTGTTTAATTAACCGGCTGTTGTGACCCTGGCTAGCCATTGAAATCAGATCATAACCTGGGCTTAATCCCGCCAGTTAGTGTGGACTTATACATGCATCGTGTCCATCCGGGATGATTGCTTAAGCCGGACCAGCCGCCTGGTACGCATCATTTATCACTCAGTCAGACCCGATGAAGTAACGATTATCGCGGTCAACGCCACCGATAACCGTGAATGTACATATCGAATGTCTCTTCCGTGTCCCCGAGATAATTTTAGCGTTGCAATCTGTCACCTCGCCGTTACGCTGTTTTTATATTTCCGATTGCCAATAAAAAACCCGCCGAAGCGGGTTTTTTATGTTGATAAAGTTTATGCTGCCATCTTTCGGCATTGCTCTGCACAGAGATGGCAGGCTTTTGAGCATTCCTGACAATGGTCATGTTCGTGCTTACCACATTCATCTCCGCATTTCTGACAGACATCAGCGCAAACGCGGCAAAGTTCTTTGGCAAACTCACTTTTTAAGGTCATGAACTGAGCGGCCAGGCGGCATATGTTGGCGCATTGCATGTCCATCCTGATGCATTCACGCATCATTTCAAGCTCTTCTTCAGCCAGGCATGATGCGGCACAGTTATCACAAGCTGCTGCGCAGAGATAGCAGGCTTCGATGCACTTTTTGAATTCGTCACTCATGTTTCCTCCTTAGCTAAGGTTGACTCTTAAGTCTGAGAAAGATGCCTGATTTTGCAAGAGAGTAATAAGTTAATAACTTTTTCAGCACTTCGCTTACCTTGTGATGTGCATCACATCTTTCTCTTACCTCTGGATCGTATCTCATCAGGGTACAGCCAGAGCTGCGTTGGCCACATCAACCGGCTTTCAGCAGCTGTATTGCTGGCCGCTTATTCGTCAGATGCAACAGGCGCATCGATAGAGCACTTAAGGAGGGGCAGCCAACGCGGGATTAACGGGTTACACCACAGCAATGACAGCAGTGCAGACAATATCATCGGGCGGTACCGGTGCCGCCCATGTAAAGAGGGGGGTTAGCATGGGCTGGGTTCACTGTGCTATATTTCGCACGTATAACAACGTCATTCAGGATGAATCAGATGAACGAATTTGAGAAAGAACTCTTTAATAATGGCTTCTCTGCTAAAGAGATCGGTAAACTCAAAAGTATTATAAAAAAAGATGAGTCGAAAAAAGATACACTTCAGAGCCTCGTGATTGATCTAAGTAAACGCTTCTGGGGCGGAGTTATTGCTCTTATTATTTTGATGCTTATTGGACTGGATGGCATTTTCAATGCAGATGCTTCAGATTCCATTTCATATATTGTTGTTCTGACTTTTGCATTCCTTGTGGTCTATTTTGTTACGCCTCTTAACTTAGCATGGAAATCATATAAATTCACCAGAGGATGTAAGCGCTGATTTTTGTCGATTGTTAATTGCCTGATTTTTGCCCTCATTTTATAGTAGTACGATTCTTACAAAAACATAGTGGGTAAATAGATAATATTTATTTTCCGATAGCAACCAGCTTATAACTATTTACTAATGCTCCTGAAATCATTCCAATCTTTAGATTATCTGTCCTCTCATTATAAAAGGCGATTAAAACAGTGGAGCGCTACGCTGGCGGGGAAAAAGATCCTTTAAATATAGAAACGCGGATAATCATTGCCAGCAATACTAATCTGCCGCTCCCCAACCAGAAGCGGCATCTCTTCAGCAGAAATTAAATCTGACCCGTAACCACACCCGACAAAGCCAGAACCTGCTTCTGTTTCCTTGCAGGCAGGTTATTCAACTGCGCTAACGCGTTAACCAGCTGCTCATCGACCGGCTCTGGTGGTTTGACGGTCAGCACAATACGGCCCGCCGTGACTTTTACTTCTACTTCGGTGCCAGTGGTAAATCCGGCGTCAGCCAGCCACTGGCCTTTCATGATAATCGACGGAATACGCGCGTAACTGGGATACCGGCTGGCGTAACTCACCGTTAATTTGCGCTGGGTAACGGAAGGGGCTTCTGAATTTAAACCAACTGCATTACACTCTGAATCAGTCATGATCTCTATTCTCGTTCAATAGTGGTTGTGATTAGCGATACAGAGGTGCTCCAACACCTTTGTATCGCGCTAAATACCTGTACATATAATCAACTAATACGAATAAAGTCCAGATGAAAATCAATGAAAATCAGCGAGGCTGCTCTCAATTTAAATGCTAATACTTGCGGCGTAGATCTCAAAATAAAGTAATTAACTGCAACACTTCAGACGTTGTAAAACATACAGTCGATTTATATTTAGCGTAAATGAAATAACGATTTCCACCTGACCACGCTTTTTTATAAAGCGCCGTAGTTCCTGACGTCACCGAAATGATTACCTCGCTCATACCGATCTCTGAAGCCATAAATGCCACCAGCAATCATCCCCAGTAAACAAAATTCCACACCCCGCCCAGACGCAGATAACCGTCACACCTTTTTTTCCTTCCGCCGCAATGCCATGATGACCGCTTCAAAACCTCCGTTCACGACAACCCGCCACCGGGCATAAAAACAGGGAGCATCGCGTCATGGAAAGTAAAAATCTGACAGATATTGCTGAGGCATTTCCTCAGTTAGCGATCGATCTTAAATATGCCACCGCCGATAACCTGACCGGCCAGCCGATTTACAAATACCCGCGCTGTCTGCTGCACGTTGATGCGGCTAAAGCACTGGTAAAAAGCATCGAAATTGCAAACGTTGCGGGCTATAAGCTGCTGATCCTCGACGCGTACCGGCCACCCGAAGCGCAGGCGATCCTGTGGAATGCCTGCCCGAATCAGGACTATGTTGCGCCGCTGACGCGCGGATCAAACCACAGCCGCGGCACCGCGGTAGACGTTACGCTTATCGACGAGCGTGGCGGGATCGTGGATATGGGCACCGGCTTCGATGAGATGAGTGAGCTCTCCCATCCTTATCATCCTGCTGTGGCGGTTCAGGCGCAGCGCAACCGGCTGATGCTCAATGCCATCATGCTTGGCGGCGGCTTTACCGGCATCGCAACCGAATGGTGGCATTTTGAATTGCCCGGTTCCGAAAGTTACCTGCTGATCGACGCTGTATTCGGCTGTTATTCCGCACCGCTGGTTGAAAATATCAGTCTGTGACGGTTCCCGGTGGACGGAATCAGGGCAGTCAATGTCCAGGTCTGTTATCGCCAGGTCGTTTTAAGCATTGTGAAATATAAAGCAGTAATAGATGAAGAATGGGAAGGGCAGGACGCAGGATTTACATAACAGAATAAATGAAATAAGCCGTGGCGGGCGCCACGGCTAATGTTTTATGCAGACTGCCACTCACTTTCAACATCCGCTTTGGCTTTAGACAGGATGACTTTATTATCATCAACCTCTTTCACCCAGCTGAATGGAATAATGTGGTGTTTGCCGCCCGCTTCAGGATCGCTTTTCGCCAGCTTAATTTTGTCGTCGCCTTCGAAGTGGTCGACAACCCCGACATGTTCGCCATTCACATCAACAACCTGCGCGTGATCTAAAATCTCTGATTTATCTACCATGGTGGCTTAATCCTTATATTTAATGAGTTCAGTTGCCCTCAGACAAAACAAGCCTGGTTGTTAAATGCTGTTTTCGCCAGGGGATTAACAAAATGAAATAGTTCAGTGAGCTGGACCTGGTCGCTGCTATTTATTTATGACAGGAGAATAAAAAGAGGAATAAGCGAAACCGCAAACAGAGCCGGAGTATCTGCAGCCACGGGTCTGCTGACCTCACTGCCTGCCACATCGGCATCATCAGATTTGCCGCAATCGTCTGCCGCCCGTTCACCAATCAACGCTATGATAATCAGGTCAATCACCACGCCGCAGATCGGCCAGAACGCGGGCGGTTTAACTTACCCAAAGGAGTGCCTATGACAGCAGTCAGTTCCATTACCACTGAAGGTGGCGTCTGGATTAATCAGCCGCCTGTACACAGTCTGGATGGCGAAACGCTGAGGTTCGAAACCGCGCTCAACAGCGATTTCTGGCAGCGTACCTGGTACGGCTTCGAACGGCACAGCGGCCACGCTTTTGGCTTCTGGGTGGAAAACGACTTTACCGTTCAGGTGCAGGTGAGGGCGGATTTCAGTCAGCTCTACGATCAGGCCGGGCTGTTTATTCAGGATAACGAAACGCACTGGGTTAAAGCAGGCATTGAGTTTAACGATGACCAGCCCGCGATTGGCAGCGTAGTGACGCGCGAGTTTTCCGACTGGTCTACCGGTGTGTTTCCCGGCGATGCGCGCCAGTTCTGGCTGCGCGCCACGCTGGAAAATGCGGCCTTAAGAATTCAGTACTCCACCGACGGCGTGAGCTGGCCGCTGTTACGGCTCTGCCCGTGGCCCGGTCAGGCACGGCGGTTTGTCGGAGTGATGGGCTGCTCGCCGGAACGTGAAGGGCTGGCGATGAGTTTTACGGACTTCGCTATTACTCCACCGCTCGGCAAAGCACTGCACGATCTCTCCTGACCCAGGCGGCGCATTGCATATCGTCACAGAATCGGCTTAATTGTCAGGTCAGAATTTGCGGTGACGCGTCGCCCGTGCAAGACGACGCCTTTACAGGGAAAGCTATGCGTTGCGCCACCTCGTTTATCCCGCTGCTGGTCATCAGTTGCGGCGCCGGATGGGCACAGCAGGCCACTGCCGATACCGTCTGGCTGAATAATGGCGATCGGCTGACCGGCACGATTCGTTATCTCAGCGACGGCAAGCTGGCGATAGAGACACACTACGCCGGTACCGTTACGCTGGACTGGAGTGCGGTCAGTACGCTCGCCAGTGAGAATCCGGTGAATGTCGAAAACAAAAAGACCGGCGAACATTATCAGGTGCGGCTCTCCTCATCCGATCCCGGCTATGTCTGGGTGGAACGCAACGAGCAGGAGCAGCAGGTCTCGTTGCGGCGCATTGATGAGTTTATGAAAGCCAAAGTCCGCAGCGATCAGCTTGCCTGGACCGGCAACATCGATGCGGGCGTGAAGGTCAAAAAAGCCTCGACCAAAACTGACGACTACAGCTTCGCGCTCAACACGAAACTGAATCAGGGAAAATGGCGTCACGATATCGGGGCGACCTACAATCGCGAGCAGGAAAACGAGAACATCAATACTGATAACTACAGTCTGCGCTACGCCTTTGACTATCTGGTCAGGGAGCAGTTCTTCTGGCAGACCCGCGCCACCTACAAGCGCGACTGGGTGGAGAATCTGTCACGTCAGGCGCTGATCGGCACCGGGCCAGGTTATCAGTTGTGGGACACCGAACTCAGCGCGTTCTCACTCTCGGTGCTGGGCGGTGCCTTTGAGTATGGCTACAGCGATGACCGGGAAGAGCGCCACTTTGGCGGCTCGCTGCGCTGGAACTATCAGCGCTATCTGCTGGGCAAGTCGGTCACGCTTTACAGCAATGGCGATGTTGGCCATTCGCTGGATGATGACGGGGTATTTATGCTGGATGCCGAAGTCGGGATGCGCTACAGCCTGACCTCCTGGTCAACGCTGCATGTTGGCTATCACCGTAATCTGGTCAGTGGCATCCCCGACACCCTTAATGAAGGCATTTTCTCTACCGGTCTGGGGCTGAAGTGGTAATCCGCTGCTCGTACAGCGTCGCAGCAAATCCTTACGGTTTTTATCCGGTTACAGGCGCGGGATTGGCTAAGCTGCATGTACTGTCACAACGGGAAAGCAGAAGATGATCGTAAGCAGCAGGGTGTATCGTCCGGGATGCGCGGGCGAAGAGGTCGAAGTCGATGATATCAGTGAAGTGATTAAGGAGCCGGAGGCATTTATCTGGCTGGGGCTGTGGCAGCCAGACGCTGAGTTTATGGCGAAGATTAAAGAGGAGTTCGGCCTTCATGAACTGGCGGTTGAGGATGCGCTCAATGCCCATCAGCGACCTAAAATCGAACACTATGGCGAATCGCTGTTTATCGTGGTGAAAACGGTGTGCGCTAAAGATGACAGCTGCGAACTGGGCGAATCCCATTTCTTTGTCGGAAAAAACTTTCTGATCAGCATCCGTCACGGCGCATCGGAAAGCTACGCCCCGGTGCGGCAGCGGGCGTCTGAAAACCCGGCGCTGCTGAAGTTTGGTCCCGCTTATCCGCTCTACTGCCTGCTCGATTTTATTGTGGATCGCTATGCCCAGCTTTCTACTTCGCTGAATGAACGAGTCGGACAGATGGAGAACGATCTCTTTACCAGCGAATTTGATCGCAAATCGGTACAGTCGGTCTACACCATGCGACGTCATCTGCTGTCGCTACGTAATGCGGCGCTGCCCGTAGAGGAGATCTGCAATCAGCTGATCCACCTGCACGAAGATCTGATCCCGCGCCCGCTGCGCGCCTACATCCGCGACGTGCAGGATCACGCCCGCCATGTCGTCACCGACGCGGAAGATATGCGCGAAATGCTGACCAGCGCCATGCAGGTCAATCTGGCGCTGGTGACGGTGCAGCAGAACGAAGTGGTGAAAAAGCTGGCAGGCTGGGGTGCGATCCTGGTGATCCCGACCGTGGTCTTCAGTATGTATGGCATGAACTTCGAACATATGCCGGAGCTGAAGTCGCTGTATGGCTATCCGCTGGCGGTGGGGTTGACCCTGCTGGCCTGCGGCGGGTTATGGGCCAAACTGCGTCGCTCCGGCTGGCTGTAAACTAACCGAATCGCACGCTGCGGCTTATTCTGTCGCTACGCTTACGGCTATTTAAGCGTAGCGATGAATAAGAGGCGTTAATAATTCTATCTCTCAGTAAAATAAGACACTTATGAAGTAAAATAAGCCTGCCATCGCTCCGCTTATTTATTGCATGGCTCAGTTGATCTGGCCGGTTTTTTATTTTTTCGCTACGCTGATAATACAATCTTATAACCCGACCATCCCGGCGAAATAAATTTTGCAGCGCTGATCTGTGGCAACGCATCTTTATCCGGAGAAAGGCTGATGACCGAACGAACTCGCCGTCCGCGCTTATTAACATCAGGACATTGCCCGTCGCTGCCTGCGCGTGGCGCGGAGGGAAAGCCCGATTGTGAATGATCACGACTGGGTGTTAATGATTGCCCGGACGCAGTTTGCGCTAACCATGGGCATGCACATTACGCTCGCAGCACTGACGCTGGGGCTTGCCCCATTTCTGGTGTGGTATGAAGCGCGCTGGCTGTGGGGGAAGCAACAGGCCGCCCGTGATGCGCTGCATTTCTGGCTGGCGATTTTTTCCCTGACGGTAGCGATCGGCGCGGTCACGGGTGTGGTGATGGAGTTTCAGTTCGGAACCCACTGGGCGCGCTTCTCTCATCAGGTGGGTGGCGTTATCGGGCCGTTGATGTTTTATGAGGTGTTGATCGCCTTTTTCCTTGAGTCGGCCCTGACCGGCGTGATGCTGTTTGGCTTCAATAAAATCCGGCCAGGCGTGCATTTTGCCGTGACCTGTCTGGTGGCGCTCGGGGCGCTGCTTAGCGCGTTCTGGATTCTGGCCGCTAATTCATGGATGCACACGCCGGTCGGTTTCACACGCGATCAGAACGGTGTTTTTCTGGCCGAAAGCTGGCAGTCGATATTAATGGCTCCCTCCTTTCCGTGGCGCTTCAGCCATATGGTGATGGCGTCGCTGATTGCAGTAGCAGTGATGATCATGGGCGTGGCGGCCTGGCGGCTGCGTCATTTCAGCGGAGAGTCCGCTTCGCGACTGATGCTCAACAGCGCGCTGACCTTTCTGTTGTTTGCCGTTCCACTGCAGATCGTACTGGGCGATCTGCACGGTGAAAATACCCGCGACTATCAGCCCGCCAAACTGGCTGCGATTGAAGGTGGCTGGCATCCTCCTGCACCGGGCGAGGGCGAACCCCTGCGACTGTTCGCGCTGCCGGATCAGCAGGCGCAGCGCAACTATCTGGAGATCAGCCTGCCCGATCTCGGATCGCTCTATCTGCGGCACAACCTCTCCGGTCATATTAAAAGCCTGAGCGAATTTCCTGCGGATGCGATTCCACCGGTGTTACCGGTCTTTTTCGCTTTTCGCCTGATGGTGGGGCTGGGGCTGATCATATTGCTGACCACCCTGGCTGCGAATCTTCAGCGCTGGCGTGGACGGCTGGCGGTGTCAGGGCGCTTGCTGTGCTGGCTGACCTGGCTTTCACCGGCAGGCTTTATCGCACTGCTGTCAGGCTGGGTGGTGACTGAAGTCGGGCGTCAGCCGTGGACGGTTTATGGCATGGTGCGCACAGCACAAAGCGTCTCACCACTGGCCCTGAGTACCACACTGAGCATTTTCCTGGCAGTACTAATGATCTACGGCCTGGTGTTCGCCCTCGGCTTACGCTATCTGCTGCGTCGGGTTAAAGGTGAACTCCCTTCGGGTGAGCCGGTGGTCATTGAGCTGAAAACGCCCCATTAGGAGTCGCTATGGCCGATTTGTCTGCGATGATCATCTGTCTCTCTTTGCTGCTCTACCTGTTACTGGATGGGACCGATCTGGGCGTAGGTATGCTGTTTTTCTGGTTTCACGACGATCAACAGCGTGAACTGATGACGCACAGCATTCTGCCGGTCTGGGATGCGAATGAAACCTGGCTGGTGCTGGCCGCGGGCGGTTTACTGGCACTGTTTCCACCGGTTTACAGTCTGCTGCTCAGTGAGTTGAGCGCGCCGCTGTTCACCATGCTACTGGCACTGGTGATGCGGGCGATGGCGCTCGAGTATCGCGCTCAGAGCGCGACCCGATTACGCCGCTGGCTGGACCGCATCATGGCCAGCTGTTCGGCGCTGGCGACGTTTATCCAGGGCTGGTGCGCGGGCATGATCATCAGTGCTCAGCCTCATACAGGTCTGCCCGATGGGCTGAGCCTGGTTCCGCTGATGAGCGGAGCGGGATTAATGGCGATCAATTCGCTGCTGGCCTGTTGCTGGATCGGCTGGCGAATCGGCGACAGAGTTCAACCCCTGGCGGAAGCACAAAGCTGGTTATGGTGGCTGCTGGCGCTGATCATCTTTCTGTCCGAACTCTATTTTAACGCCGATATCTGGCAGCAGAGCTGGCAACGACCGCTGGGAAAAGTAGCTGGCGTGGCAATCGTCACGCTATGGATCGTTTTGCCGGTGGCGCTCTGGCGGGCCAGGCCGCTGTTGCAGCTTATTATTGCACTGATGCTGATCGGGGCCGTGTTTATCGGTTTGCTGTGCGGCCTTTATCCGTGGCTGGTGCCGCACCAGTTCGCCATCAGTGAAAGCGCTTCATCGCCGGTCACGCAGAGATTCGTGCTGGTGGGCGCGGCGATTGCCATGCCGCTGACGCTGCTCTATCACAGCTGGTCGTTCTGGATTGAACGGCGCGCTAAATGACCAGGTCAGCTATGCTTCAGGCAGCGAGCCGTTGAGGCTGGGTGCTTACAGAGGAGGTAATCGCAGGGTGAAAAAAGAGTACACAGGCAGTCGGGATTACCCGATAAAAGAAGATATCCGCTGGATACGTCGCGAATGGCTGATTCAGCGCATCGGCGAATACGTCCTGATTGCGCTGGTGATTCTGGGGGCCTGCGGATTGTTTTCTAAAGGGCTGCTGAGTAACGGCAGCGCCGCATCGCCAGATGGCGCGATTCAGGTCGAATATGAACGTTTTGGCCGGGTTCAGAGCAATATGGACATGCGTATCCGGCTTAAATCACCGCCGGCTGAGCGGTTCAGCATCATCATTGGTAACGGCGCGCTGGATAATTTGCAGATTCAGACCCTGCAACCGCAGCCACTGGAGGCAATCACTCTTGGCAGCGATCTGCGGCTGACCTTTTCATCGCGTGATACTGGTCCGGATCACGCGATCTGGCTGGGTCTGCAGCCCCGCAACCCCGGACGCATTGCTGTCAGCGTCAGCAGTGGCGATCATCCTCCGGCCCGTTTTAATCAATGGATCTATCCCTGACAGAGGCGCTTTATGGAAACGGTATTACGTGCGGCGGGTATCTATCTGGTGCTGATGGTGGTGATCAAAATCGCCGGCAGACGCACCCTGCTGCAGATGACCTCTTTCGATCTGATTCTGCTGTTGATCATCAGTGAAGCAACCCAGCAGGCGCTGCTGGGTGACGATTTTTCGGTGACCGGTGCGGCGCTGACTATCATTACGCTGGTGACGATTGATATCCTGCTGGGCAAACTGAAAAACCGTTTTCCGGTGGTGGAGCAGGTGATTGATGGCGGCCCGGTGATCCTGGTAGAGAATGGCAATCTGCTGACCGAGCGGATGAAGATGACTGGCATCAGTCCTGATGATGTGCTGGAGGCGGCGCGATCCGGGCAGGGACTTGAGCGGTTTGATCAGATTAAATATGCGGTGCTGGAGGTGAACGGCCATATCTCGATTATTCCCCGAACTGATAACCAGGCCTGACGGGCGAGCGGCTTAGCCTGACAGGAGAGTGCCCGTGCCCGTGCCGTCTCAGCGCAGGTTACGCCCCGCAATTTATCCTTATCCGCATGCTGCACCAGGCCCTGAACGCAGCATGTTTCATCACCGCGTCACGCTGCGCTTGCTCTGCCGCTGCCCTTGTAATCCTGTCGATTTCGTTCAGACTTACTACTCCACTCATGTTTTATCATCAGAGCTGGCCTGACTATCAATCAGCGTTATGCTTTTACAGTCAGGATTCAATGAATGAATTTACGCGTTTTACCTTCTATCCGGTTACCGGCTGGCATATTGGTCCCCTGAACACCCATCAGGCACTGGTAGTGAAATTCGGTTATATCGATCCCGACGCCCCGCGCGAAAAGGGCCCACAGGAGACCCTGTTTCTGGGGCTGACCCTCGACATGGCGAAAAAGCTGGTCGCCAGTCTTTCCGAACACATCGACTACGCTGAAAAAAAGAGCACCCGGCACTAGTTTCTTACCGCGATCGGTGACGACGCATACTGTCGGGCTATTTTGCTGCGCTGTCGCCCGGTGCATAAACCCGCAGTGCATGGGCGATCAGGCGGAAATGCGCGGGTGTCTGACCGATAATCTCACCATCTGCATTGATGTAATGGGGACGGCGTGTCTCAATCGTCAGCTCCGTGGCGCTGAACGCCCGCACGTTACGCCAGCGACCGTGAGTGCCGCGCCGCAGAAAGGGCAGCAATGCAATGAGCTGCCAGCTATGCTGCAGTTCCAGGCTGTAGACATCCAGCAACCCATCGTCCGGAGCGGCACGCTGTTCCACTGTCATGCCGCCCCCATAAAAGCGTCCATTGCCCACCGATACCTGAACCGTTTTAATCGGCGTCCGATGGCCCTGATGCACCAGCGTGGCGCTGAAGGGACGGCTCTGCCGCAGCACCCGCAAAGCCGCCAGTGCATAACCGCCCACGCCCCAGCGTTTTTTCGATTCCGCCGTGAGGTTGCGCGCCAGTTCCACCGAAAAGCCGATGCTGGAGACGTTCAGGAACAGATGCTGATTCACTTCACCCAGGTCCACTGCGCGCAGCTGCCCGTCAGCGATAATCTTTATCGCGGACTCCAGGCTGGCAGGTATGCCCAGTGTTCGGGCAAAATCGTTGGCGGTGCCCAGCGGTAAAATGCCCAGCGGCAGGCCGGTCTGCATCAGCCCCGGCGCGGCTGCATTGAGTGTACCGTCGCCACCACCGACGATCACCGCATCAACGCGATGGGCATACGCCGCGATGAGTTCGCTGTAGCTGCGGGTCTCATCTCCGGCCGGTTGCAGCAGGGTGAACCCGGCCTGAGCCAGCAGCGACTGTGCCCGGCTGGCCTCGGCGCGTCCTTTGCGTGAGCGCTGATTAATCAGCAGCAGGGCAGTTTTCTCCTGTTGAGACATACTTTTGCGTTATCCCGATGTCAAAATGGCTGTAATGAGGCGGCAAGTACAGCACTGGCCTGACCGGCGAACAACCCTGCTTGCGCTACTTTACGTAACCTGTTGAGTGCCATAAGCGGCGATAAAGATCGTCTACACTGCTAAGTGTCAGATCCACATTGAGGAGTTGCGATGACAGAACACGAATTCAGAAAATTGCTAGCCGAACAGGGTTTTGACGAGCCTCTGTTGATTGAGCGTGCAGCCGCCGCCCAGCTTGATAATCACGTACATCCCTTTGAAGCACTGGCACTGATTCTCAGTGGTGACATCACCATCAGTACCGAACAAGGCGATACCACCTATCATCCCGGTGAGACATTTCATCTGCAGCCCAATGAACTCCATCGTGAGGCGTTCGGTTCGCAGGGCGTACGCTATCTGGCGGGTCGTAAATATGAGTGACTGGCAATCAGCATGAAGGTTTCTGACGATCTGTTTACCCGGCTGTCACGCTCGCCGTTCCGCCAGCGTTTTCGTCTGGGACGCGCGGAATATGATTATGCGAGCAGCAAAGGCGAGCCGGTATTGCGCCAGCACGCCGCTGAGTTTGTGGCACAGCGGCTGGCGCCGGCGCAGCCTGAGAATGATGGCAAGCAGACGCCGATGCGCGGCCATCCGGTGTTTATCGCCCAGCATGCCACCGCAACCTGCTGTCGTGGTTGTCTGAGCAAGTGGCACAACATCGGACAGCACCAGCCGCTGAGCGATGTGCAGCAGGGCTATGTAGTGACGGTGTTGCTGCTGTGGATCGCCCGGCAGATGCAGCAGCCTGCACCGCCTGCTCGCGTCACCCGAAGCCAGCCGAAACCGGACGACGATCCGCAACTCGCACTTTGGTAATGGACGAAAAAGCTACAACCGGCGGCTTTTTCTGGTGAAAACTGGCCCTTTTCCATTCCTGGTTTATTCTTAAATCTTTCCTGGGAACACTATGCCAGGATTAAAACCTACACGGCAACGATTCATACAGAGGGAATTATGAAGAAATCAATTATTGCACTGTCTGCTATTTTGCTTGCCTCGCCGGTATTTGCTGCTACCACCACAGACAACACCGTTGCGGAAGCGCATAAAGGCGCCGATACCGCGAAGGAAAAACTGCATCAGACCCAGAACGAAGGCAAAGAGCTGAAGCTGAAGTCTGAGCACGCCGCTGAAGGCAAAAGCGATACCACCGGCAGTAAAATCACCGAAGGTACGCAGAAAGGCTGGCACAAAACCAAAGAAGGCACTGAGAAAGGCTGGGATAAAACCAAGCAGGGTGCTGAAGATCTGAAAAACAAAGCGACTAACTAATTCGCGGCTGTTCTCAGGTTAAAAAAAACCCACCGAAAGGTGGGTTTTTTTATGGGTGATAAAGCCGACTCGTAATGCCCCTGGCAGCAACGCATAAGCTCAACGCGCAGGGAACACGGTCAGAAGAGGAAAGCGTCCCGCGCCTGGGACAAAAACGCCGGGAGCGTTTTTGAACAACGTAAAGCGTTAGCCCGTTTACGGGCGCACCTCAGGGATGAGGTGCGTAATCGCGCGGGCCGGGCATGCCATGGATGGCGGGTTTTGCGCCTTTCCGATCTGACCGTGTTTCCTGAGCAGGCCTCGCTCTCACTGCGATACTAACCTGAGTTTGCCTGGCACGGATTACGCTTTCTTTTCCGCTGTTTCTTTCTCCGAGGCGGCTAACGCCGCGACTTTCCTTTCCGTCTCTGCAGCCGCATCGGCGGAGGCCGCCGCCGCTTCAGCCGCAGCCTCTGCCGCGGTATCGGACTGCTTCTTACCTTCTTCGATAAACTCTTCGTCGATGGCTTCGATGTTTTCGCGGTTATCGCGTCCGGAGAGCAGGTTCCAGCAGGCGATAAACAGGGCGGCAATCACCGGACCGATAACAAAACCGTTGATGCCGTAAATCTCCATGCCGCCCAGCGTGGCGATCAGGATCAGATAATCCGGCATTTTGGTGTCTTTGCCGACCAGCAGCGGACGCAGGATGTTATCCACCAGTCCGACAATCACCACGAAGAAACCGACCAGGAACAGCCCTTTCCACAGTGCTCCGGTGGCGAAGAAGAAGATCGCCGCAGGCACCCAGATAATGGCAGAACCGACTGCCGGAATCAGGGAGAGGAAGGCCATCAGTGCGCCCCACAGCAGGCTGCCGTCGATGCCGGTAAACCAGAATGCCAGCCCGCCGAGAATACCCTGAACAATACCGACCACCACCGTGCCTTTCACCGTCGCGCGCGCCACGGCAGCAAACTTCACCATCAGATGATGCTTTACGTAGGTTGAGAGCGGCAGCGCTTCCAGGATCAGATGCACCAGATAGGAGCCATCTTTCAGCAGGAAGAACAGCAGATACAGCATCACGCCAAAGCCGACGGTGAAGCTGAACGTCCCTTTACCGATGATAAAGGCGCTGCCTGCCACATACTGACCGCCCTTGAGGGCAAACGAGGAGAGCTTCTGCTGAATCTGTTCGGCGTTATCCAGGTTGTTTTCAGCCAGATAATGTTTTGCCCAGCGCGGCAGATGCTGCAACAGATCGGCGAAAACCGCCGGGAATTGTGCCGAATTGGTCTGCAGTTTGTGATAGACCGCGTTGGTTTCGACGACCAGCGATGAGGCGATAATGGCCAGCGGCGTGAACACAATCAGACAAATACAGAACAGGGTAATTAACGCGGCCAGGCCATTGCGCTCGCCCAGTCGGACCCGCAGATACGTTTTAAGCGGATGGAAAATCACCGCCAGAATCGCCGCCCATAAAATCGGCGAGAAATAGGGCGAAAGCACCTCAAAAAAAGCGAGGGTGGCGATAGCCAGAATCAAAATGAAAAACCCGATGTTCAATCCTTTAAAACGCATGGAAAAACCTCATCTGGAACAAACTCTGATAAACCCGACGCACGAATTTTTCTGTGTCTGGCTTTGCTTATGCAGCGGCCTCGTCACTGATTATCGGTCAGGCTTTGCTTTTTAAACGTTACTGATAGCAGCATCGTGCTGGCTAACTGTTTGAAAGGTCTGGCAGAAGTGATGAACGGGCAATGTACGTTCGCTGCGTGACTTCCGATCGGTAACACGCTGCAACTGACAGCAGCGCGCTGAATCCTACATTAGCGTAGCGGTTTCGACCATTATTGGTAGGGCTGAGATTCATGATCCCGGGGGATGGTGCCGATAACAGTGTTAACTGGATAAAAAACAGGCAATGAAAAATGAGTAAACAGAGCGTCTTAATCGTGCTGCTGACGCTGGTATTAAGCGGCTGCGCCACCAAGCAGTACCCGCAGGCGTCCGCGGTCACCCCGGAAGAGACGGCGATGCTAAACTGCAGCGCGCTGGATCAGGAGCTGGTGAAAGCGCACAGCGTGCAGAGTGATATTGAGCAGACCGGCCAGTTCGATGCACTGACCGTACTGGGCTTTGTCGGGGATTTCGGGCTGGGCAATGGCATTGCGAAATACAATGCCAGCCAGAAGGCGGAGCGGCGACTGACGCAGCTGCAGTCGCTGAAAGCCGCGAAGTGCAGCCAGCGGCTTTCGTAGCGACTGCGCCGGGTCAGCCGAGCGTCCGTTCGCTGACATGCTGCAGCCGGACATTTTCGGCGGCGCGTTTACCGGCAAGGAAGGCGTGATCCGAATTGTAATATTCCCACTCGCTGTAGCGGCCTGACAGATGAATGTCCTGGGTCAGTAGCCACTGTCGGATCAGCGCCACGTTAGCGCTGCGCGCATGGTCATAGACCACGTAGGCGTAGGGCATATCGACCTCTGAGGCGCAGAGCAGCGGATCGTCCGCCGTGATCATGCCGACTCTGATGCAATCCTGACGGCAGCGCTCAATCAGCGCATCTCCCTCCAGCGGCAGCGGATGGGCTGCGTTATAGGTGATTTCGCAGGTTAAGCCGAAACCGCCCGGCGGATTACAGTGCGGACTGGCATTGCCCTGCACAAAGATGCGGTGAAACAGCGTATCGCCAGGATAGTAAATCCAGTGCTTTTCGGTCAGGTCAGCGCGTCCGATTCCCAGATTCACGCAACGCACCGAGACAAACTTTAACTGCTGCGCCGCCCGTTGGACATTCTCCGGCACCTCATCGCCCATCAGTTTAATCAGCTCCGGCAGCGGCATGGTGCTGATCAATTGCTCATAACGGTAGTAGCGCCCCTCCGCCAGCAGCGCGACATGTGCCTGCGGGTAGATGCGGGTCAGCGTGGCATCCGTTTCCAGCGTACATTTCAGGTGCGGCAAAAAGCCGGACATCAGTGCCTGGAAACCACCGCGCAGCGGATAGCCGAAACGGGCGTTGGGGCCAACCGGTTTCGCCAGCGGTTGCAGCGCGCCATCAATGATCTGCGCCAGGTCGGGCAACGGAACGCGTCCGCCCAGCCATGAGGTTTCCATGTCGGTCAGCGGCACTTTCCACAGTTTCTGGTTATAGGGCAGGGCGAAGTGACGCGCGATGCCTTTACCCCAGGTGCGCATAATGAAGTGCTGGAAATCCTCTTCGCCTTCAACCACGCCTGAGCTGCTGCCCTCATCGGGGATCGCGCCATCTGCGCAGCAATCCCGCCGTGCCCGCGCCCGCTCCAGTGGCACAGCGGCGGCGGCCGTTTCGCCATAACGCGCCTCAATAGCGCCCAGCACGCACTCTTTTACCACCTCGACCGGCAAGCCGTGCAGCGCAGACTGGAAGGGATAGCGGGTGTAAACGCCATCGCTGTAGACCCAGGCTTCACGCGCCTGCCAGTGCAGGTTGTCACCCAGCAACATCTCATACAGTTGTAACACGTAGGGATCCTGCGAGAACATAATGTGACCGGCATAGTCGAAGGTAAAACCCTGATCGTCAATTGAGCGGCACCAGCCGCCAGGCGTAGCATTTTTCTCCAGCAACACTGCGCCTTCGCCATAGTGATACCCGGCGCTCAGCCCGGTTGGCCCGGCTCCGATAATCAGGCAGGGCACGGCTTCACTCTCCAGCATCAATGGGGTTAACGGCATCACATTCGCCTGCGCGCTGCCCTGACTGGCCGACCTTAGTGCGGGCTGACGCTGCGTCAGCGCCTGCTGGATCAGTCCATGGATCTGTTCAGCGGTGCGATCCCATGAGGTGGCATCGACCTTTGCCTGCATCCGTCCCGCCAGCGCCAGCCGTTCTGCGGCACCCATCAACATCGCCTGTTCACAGGCGGTAATAAATTCAGCGTGGCTCTCTGCCACCGCCACTTCCTCTGCGTAATGCCGCGCTACGTCAATAATCGCGGTACTGACAATCGGCAACTGCGCCGCCATATACTCCAGCACCTTGGTCGGTGAGATGTAGCGCGTCGACGCATTGATGGCAAACGGCATCAGACAGACATCCCATCCTGCCAGAAACTGCGGCAGTGCCTGATAGGGCTGCTGGCCGAGCCAGTGAATATTGTCGCGCTGCGGCAGGCTGGCGGGATCAATTTTTACCACCGGGCCAACCATAATGATCTGCCACTCGGGGTGGCTGTCCGCCAGCGCCGCAATCAGCGGCAGGTCTATGCGCTCATCCAGCACGCCATAATAGCCAAGACGCTGTGCCGGAATCGCATCCTGCAACGGATGACGATTGCTGCGATCGCGCGCCTGCTCAAAATGAATAGCATCAACGCTGCTGGGAAAGCAGTAGACCTGAGGATGTTTGTCACGCTTCGCTTCATAGAGGCTGGTGCCGCCGGTAAAGACCAGATCGGCGCGGGTCATCAGCGCGGATTCGCGCTGCTGCAGCTGGCGCGGCGCATTCTGAAAAGCGGAAAGCTCATCCATGCAGTCGTAAATCACCAGTGACGGATCAAAAGGGGTCAGCAACGGCAGCGCCATCGGCGTATAGAACCAGATCAGCGGCTGTTCGTCTTCCTCCAGCAGCGGCGTCAGCAACAGCAGCAGCGGGGCTATCTGGCTGTCGTGGAAACCAGGTGCGTCGCTGTCGGTATGCGGCTGGATCACCGTGATGTTGGCGGCAGGCGAGCTCTGATGCAGGCCCTGTGGCTCCGCCTGCCAGACCGGCTCCTCAACAAACAGCACACGATAGTGCTGTGCCAGTCGTGTCAGTAGCTGCTGCGGACGCTGAAAAACAAATCCCCAGCGTAAATGGCTGAAAACGATGAGAACAGGTGGTTTCATAGTGTGCTCCTGACAGGGGTGTTTTGAGGGCTGGATGTGCTGCAAAAAGCGCTGCGCCTGACGTAACGCGTCGGCATATGGCGGCTGTAGCTGGCGGGCATAGGGATCGGCCCCCAGCAGATCGAGATCCCACAAACCGCTGCGGGTCCAGAAGGTAGTCTCCTCCCATAAGGGACGATCAAGGATCGGATAGAGGCAGATGCCGAGCAGCTCAACATCTGCCAGTTGCGCCTGCGCAACCTGCGCGGCGATCTCAAGGATCCAGCGACCGCGTCCGCTGCCGACGTGGCTGGTTTCCGCCAGCAGCAGCGGCCGCTGATAACGCTGCCAGACCTGCTGCAGCATCCGATGCAGCGGCAGGCGTCGGCTGTCGCCCAGATGCCAGTAAAGCCGCTGGTTCGATCCCTGCTCCCACTGGTTGTCGTGGTAGTAATTCACGCCAATCAGATCGAGATAGCGTGGGGCACCGCCCAGTTCCGGGTTACGCCTGCCGCTCAGCATGTCCCACGCCTGATACTGGGTGTCACACATCTCACGTGCCAGCACGTCGCTGGCCGGATCGGCGGGATCGGGCACGATATGGATCAGTGGATCACAGTGCAGCAGACGGGCGCGCGGATCGGCCAGCCAGATGGCGTCACAGGCTGCCAGCGTAGCGCGCACCAGCTGCTGCTTGGCGGCATCCGCCCGATCCGCCTCCGGGATCGCCTCACAGGCGAACAGCCCAACCGAGATGCCCCAGCTGACAAAGGAGATCTCATTCATCGGAGAGTAGACCGGCGCCTGCTGATACCAGGGGGCCAGGAAGCGGGCCAGTGCGCCACAGAAGGCGGCGAAACGGCTGACAAAGTCGTGATCAAACAGGCTGACGCCAGCGGGCCAGCCGTAGTGGCAGATTGTCCAGCTCAGCTGAATGCCTTGTTGCTCTGCGGCCTGCATCCGGGCCGCAACCGTGGAGAAGTCATAGCGGCCATCACGCTCACATAATCGCCAGCCAACGCTTTCGCGCACTGTGCGAAGGGAAAAGGGGGCCAGCGCGGCATAATCCTCTGCTGCACGCGCCTGATGCTGGTTAAGATCGTTCATCGACAGCGCAAGGCCGGCAGGATTGATATGATCGGCACCTTCGTAGCCGGCCTGCCAGAAACTGGAAAAGGGCGTCATGGCATCTCCCGAAAAAAAGCAACACGCTTCCCGCTGACGAGCCGTTGTGAAACGGGTCAGGGCGTCAGGGTTTGCATTGCAGACTGATCGATCTGATCACTCTGAACGGACGGGCGATCCATGCCATAAGCCACAGACACTGAATTGCAGGCATCAGGGCCTGTCGCGGTGTGGACGAGTGAGATAGCAGGTATAGACCAGCGGCGCTATCGGCAGAAAAAGGCTGGCTTCTCTGGATGTTGACGGGGTTTACGGAAGCCTTACTGGAAAGTATAGGCAGTAAGGTTTGCTTCGCAATTTATTGAAGTAAAAAGAAAAAAGCGCAGCGGTTAAAATAACCCATTCTGAAACAGGAGTTTTTAATATCGTTTTTGTGATCGAAACGATAAGCGCAGCGTGAACAGACGCACTGCCCTTTTCAGCTTTATTAACCTTTTCCTCAACATGCAGAAAGGTCAGACTCGCCCGCTTTCGCGTTACAGCTTCGCTTGCCTTTTGACCTGCTGGCGACAAGATTTACTTATCACTGGCCTGAATCTGCGGGTCAGCAACGGGCGATACGCGTACCTTAAAACAGGATGTTTAACAGACTATGTTCTCATTCGACTGGCACCGTTTTTTGCTTAACGACCAACCGGCCACCTTTTTGTTTGAAGTGGTGGCGCGGGTCATGATCGCTTATCTGGTGGTGTTTACCTTCCTGAAAGTGTCAGGACGACGCGGCGTGCGCCAGCTGTCGCTGTTCGAGCTGGTGGTGATCCTGACGCTGGGTTCCGCGTCCGGTGATGTGACGTTTTACGATGATGTGCCGGTGTTGCCGGTTATTATGGTGTTTGTGGTCCTGCTGGCGCTCTACCGCTTCACGACCTGGCTGACGGCGCACAGCCCGCGCTTTTCACGGCTTATTCAGGGTGACGTGATTACCCTGATTAAAGAGGGGTTGTATGTGCTGGAGAGTCTGGATCGACTGAATATTTCCGAAGATGAGTTTTATATGGAGTTGCGCCAGAGTGGTGTGGAGCATCTGGGGCAGATCCGGCTGGCGCTGGTGGAGGTCGATGGTCAGCTCAGCCTTTACTTCTATGACGACGACGGGATGCGCGCCGGGTTAAGCGTATTGCCGCCCGAGCATCGGCAGGATTACAGCACCGTACCGGTCAGCGCGCTCTATGCCTGCACCCATTGCGGCCAGACGCAGATGATTGAGGCTGAGCAGCAGGCGGTCTGCCCGCGTTGTCAGCACCAGCACTGGTCTGCGGCACTGACTGTGCGTCGGCTGCATTAGTCGCCAGCATCCGCTCCGCGTTCAGGACTTGTCGCGTTTGCATCAGCCGGGTTAACGTCGGCGAAGCAGGCGCTGAGCGGGCGCTTTTGCTGCCCACCGGCAGCGAAATTATCCGCACTCAGCCAGGCACTCAGGGCGCGCTGAACATCCGGCCATTCACGGTCAATAATTGATAGCCAGTCGGTATCGCGATTACGTTGTTTACGCGTAATCACCTGACGAAAACGGCCCTCAAAGCGGAACCCCAGCCGTTCTGCCGCGCGTCGTGATGCGATATTGGTTGAATCACAGCGCCACGCCACCCGCCGATAGCCGAGCGAAAAAGCCTGTTGCAGCAGCAGATAAATCGCCTCGCTGCCGATGACACTGCGCTGCATCAGCGGCGACCAGGTGACGTGGCCGATTTCAAGCGTGCCGTGTCCGGGCTCAATGCTGGCGAAGCAGACCACACCGCAGGGCTGCTGATTTGGCGAGCAGACCGTGAAGGACACCAGGGCTGCATCTGCCACTTTATCCGCAATCCAGCGCTGCATCTGCGGCAGAGAGGCGGGCCGCTCCGCGCTCAGCCAGGTCCAGTCGCGATCATCCGGTGCGAGCATAAATGCCTGCAATAGCGATTCTGCATGATCGATGCTCAGCGGCAGGAGAAGGCAGTGCTGACCCGTGAGTGGCATACAGGGTGGCCTGTTGACCGGTTGCCAGTCGGGCAGAGCCTCACCGACCGGCTGATCAAACTGATTGAGGTTCAATAGCATTCTCCTGAAAGAAAACGGTCGATTAGCCGGGAAACTTATGATGCCGGGCTGACTGGCTATCCTGAACCGCAGTTAAACCCGTCGCAGCTTGTTCCCGCTTACCACATAACTTTGCCTGTTACTGACAGAAAATGAAAACCCTTCAGGCAGCATAGCGGCACCGTTACCAAAGAGGTGTGCGTATGAAAGTGAGGCTGGCCAGTGCATTACTGTTTTTGCTGTTATCGTTTGGCGCGTTTTCACAACAGGTGATCAGCGAAAGTCATCCCCATTCACGCAGTGCGCGAATGCTGGAGCAGGGCAGTCAGGTGGATACGGCGGATTCGCCGGATGAACATCTGCTGGAGGGGCGGGAGTGGCGAAGCAGCCTGGAACGTAAGTCGTTTTAAGATGACAACCCCGGCAGAGTGCGCTGCCGGGGACCGGTTTTAAGGTTCAGGCGATCAGATCGTGGCCTGGGTCGCTGCCATGCCAGGCACCAGAATCACCTTGCGACACTCCTCTTCGCGTTTGGCGAAAATATCGTAGCCACGTGCAGCATCTTCCAGCGGCAGATGGTGGGTCACAATCTCTTCCGGCGTCAGATGGCCCTGTTCGATCAGCTTCAGCAGATCCGGCAGATAGGCGTGTACGTGGGTCTGTCCCATCTTAAAGGTCAGTCCTTTGTCGAAGGCGTCACCAAACAGGAAACCGTGAATGAATCCGGCGTAGACGCCCGGCACGCTGACGATACCGCCACGCCGCACTGCGGCAATACACTGACGCAACGCTTTACCGCTGCTGCCCTCCAGTTTGAGATTGGTGAGCACGGTTTCGGTCATGCTGCCTTTTGCCTCGAATCCTACTGCATCAATCACCGCATCCACACCGCGATTGCCGGTGCTGTGTTCGATAATCCAGCCAGCCGGGTCATCGATCTCATCGAAGTTAATCGGTATAACACCGTAGCGATCGCGGGCAAAGTTTAAGCGGTAGTTGTTGTGGTCGATCATGTAGATCTGTTCGGCTCCCTGCTGTCGGGCGCAGGCGGCACTGAGCAGGCCAACCGGTCCGGCACCGAAAATCGCCAGGCTGGAGCCGGGTTTCACCTCGGCGTTTTTCACCGCCTGCCACGCGGTGGGCAGAATGTCTGACAGGAACAGCACTTTCTCATCCGACAGCACCGACGGCACTTTAAACGGGCCGGTATTGGCTTTCGGCACCCGGACATATTCCGCCTGCCCACCGGGCACACCGCCATAGAGTTTGCTGAAACCAAACAGGGCCGCGGGCGGCGTGATGTTTTTCCGGTTCAGGATGGCACCCCGTCCGCTGTTGGTATTTTCACAGGCAGCATACTGGCTCATCAGGCAGAAAAAACAGTCGCCACAGGCGATAACAAACGGGATAACCACCCGATCGCCTTTGGCCACGGCGGTCACTGCGCTGCCTGCCTCAACCACTTCGCCCATAAACTCATGACCAAAGATATCTCCGTGCCCGGTACCGGGGATTTTGCCGCGGTAAAGGTGCAGGTCTGAACCGCAAATAGCGGTGGCGGTTACACGCAGAATAATGTCATCTGCAGCTTCCAGACCGGGATCGGGCACGTTATCGACGCTGACTTTATGGGGGCCGTGATAAGTTAATGCTTTCATCTGTTCATCTCCTGATGATTAGGGGACGGCGGCCAGGCCAGAAGGCATGGACACGCGCGGGAAAGACTCAGGAAACCTGAAATCGAAACCTGTCAGAAGTGTAGTAACCCTTTAAGGAGTAAGCAGAGCGGTGCAGCCGGCTGGCCAGTTTCAGCCGGGCTGACAGGGCGGCTGCACCTGCGTGGTGGCGACCGTCACGGATCGGGAATCGGGCTGCCAGAGCGCGAGGTCGGCAAAGGTACGACGATAAGCCGTGTCGATTTGTGCCGGAACCTGTTCAATGTAGTGCCAGGCATGCTCACGTGTTTCTCCGGTGAGCTGCTGCAGATAGTGCCGCGCGTCGTCCAGCGTCGGGATCTGGCCTTCGACACCCGCCATGCGGGCAGGCAGAGCGGTCCAGATCAGACCTTCTATGCCTTTGGTCCTGGCCCACTCTGCCAGCGGCCCTGCTGAGCTCTCTGTCACCGTCATCATCCCGATGCCATCGGGGCGGCTGTCCGGAATCCCCTCACGGATGCGCAATGCGCGGCAGGCGCTCTCAAGTGAAGCGGTATTCAGCCAGGCCCAGTACACCGGCACCGGGTGGGCATTCAGGCAGATCGCTGTCGCCAGTTCGCCGCCATCACTGATGCGCACAAACTCAATCGGTACGGCAGGGCCATCATGGTGCCACTGACTGGCCACCGGCAGTGCGCCAGCTTTCCAGATCAACGATCCCCATCCGAGGCAGGCAATTTTCATTCTCTTCTCCTGTGCACCTGTCAGCACGATCGCGACAGCATCTGTTTAAGCGTAGCCCGTTGCGCTGAACCGTTACAGGGATCACCTTTTTAGGGGCGGTAAAATCGCCACAAAGATGGCATGATCGCCGCGCAGTTACTTTGCACAACCTGACGGTTTTTTCAGCACTCTATGCGCGTTTATCTGCCTGGCTTGAACTTTTATCGTCAGGTGGTGTAAAAAGTGGCGCACGCAATCGATTACCTATGCATGGGCGGGTCAGCGTCATGTCGACTGATCCGGTTGCAGCTGAGGCGGAGAGTGGGGCGGACATTTGTCTGCCTGACGGCTCAGGTTACTGGCGGCTTTTAACACGGAAAATCTGATGAAAACCACGCAAACTGGCACGCTGGGCGCGCTTGAGAGTGACGTCGATACGGGATGGCGTAAAACCGACACCATGTGGATGCTCGGTTTATACGGCACGGCGATTGGGGCGGGTGTGCTGTTCCTGCCTATCAATGCTGGCGTCGGCGGGCTGATCCCGCTAATCATTATGGCGATACTGGCGTTTCCGCTGACCTTTTTTGCGCACCGCGCCCTGACCCGATTCGTGCTCTCCGGTAAAAATCCGGCCGGAGATATCACCGAGGTGGTCGAGGAGCATTTCGGCGTTGGTGCGGGCAAGCTGATTACGCTGCTCTATTTCTTCGCTATTTACCCGATTCTGCTGATGTACAGCGTAGCGATCACCAACACGGTAGAGAGCCTGATGGTGAATCAGCTCGGCCTGGTGCCGCCACCGCGCGTACTGCTGTCGCTGCTGCTGATTGTCGGACTGATGACCATTGTGCGTTTCGGCGAGAAGATGATTGTCAAAGCGATGAGCGTGCTGGTTTATCCCTTTGTGGCGGTGCTGATGTTGATGGCCTGCTATCTGATCCCGCACTGGCACGGCGCTGTGCTTTCGACCCTGAACGTTCAGCCCGCGGGCAGTAGCCTGTGGATGACGCTGTGGCTGGCGATTCCGGTGATGGTCTTCTCGTTTAATCACTCGCCGATCATCTCCTCATTCGCGCTGGCAAAGCGGGAAGAGTATGGCGATGCCGCAGAGAAAAAGTGTTCGCGCATTCTGGCCTGCTCGCACCTGATGATGGTGGTGACGGTGATGTTCTTTGTCTTCAGCTGCGTGCTGAGCCTGTCGCCTGAAGATTTACACGCCGCCAAGGCACAGAACATCACCATTCTTTCCTATCTGGCGAACCATTTTAAGGTGCCGATGATCGCCTGGCTGGGACCGCTGATTGCCATTGTGGCGATCACGAAATCGTTTCTCGGTCACTATCTTGGCGCGCGCGAAGGATTTAACGGCATGGTTAACAAGGCGCTGCGCAGTCGCGGCAAAACCATCGCGCCCGCCAGACTGAATCGCCTGACTGCACTCTTTATGCTGCTGACGACCTGGCTGGTGGCGACACTGGACCCCAATATTCTCGGCATGATTGAGACGCTTGGCGGGCCGGTCATTGCGATGATTCTGTTCCTGATGCCGATGTACGCTATCCAGAAGGTCCCCGCGATGCGCAAGTACAGCGGTCACATCAGCAACCTGTTTGTTGCGCTGATTGGACTGATAGCGATCTCCGCAATTTTCTATTCGCTGGTGAAGTAACACTTAGCGCGGCTGACGCATCTCAACCTGGTTGAGGTGCGCCAGCAGTTCGTCCGCCTGCTGCTCTGAATAAACCGCGATGCCGTGCTGTCGTAACAGTGCGGTCGCCACGCCCGCACCGGGCTGCTGCTGACCGCTGAAACGGCCATCATAAATAGCCTGACTGCCGCAGGTCGGGCTGCTTTCACTGAGCAGGGCATAGCGGCATCCGGCCTGCTGCGCAGTGCGCAGTGCCAGCCAGGCGGCCAGCATATAAATCTGTGTCACATCCCGCCCGTCACTCTCAATCACCCTGGCGCGTCCCAACAGCACCTCTGCGCCATCGCCTCCCACAATTTCAGCTGGCAGACGCGGCGTGGGCAATCCTGCGGCCAGTTCCGGGCAGCAGATGACCAGCCGCTGCTCCTGACGCCACTGCGTCAGCGCCGCCTGCATCAGAGTCTTACTGCTGCCGTTATAGCGTACCCGACATCCCATCAGACAGGCGCTGACCAGGATTTTGTGGTGCGAAGACGCGGTGGATGCGGTCATAGAACCTCCGGGCTGACGTATCTGGTTAGCAATATTTACATTTGTTATTTATTAGCATGTTAGAGTTAACGCGAATAATTATTATTCCTTAATCAGGTATGAGAAAAATGAAAATCGGGATAGTTGCTGCCACCTCTCTTTTACTGTCGACCGCCTGTGCGGCCACCACCTATCCGGTTACGGTGACCGATTTGGATGGTCAGAAAATTACGCTGCAAAAAGAGCCGCAGCATGTGATTTTGCAGGATGGGCGTGACGTGATGGCACTGGCGTTACTGGATCGGCAGAACCCGTTTCAGCGGGTCGTCGCCTGGAACAACCTGCCGAAAAAGCAGGATACCCAGACCTGGGACCTGCTGAAGCAGCGCTGGCCGCAGGCGGCATCGATTGTTGATATGGGCTTTAACGATCAGGGGCAGGTCAATCTGGAGAGCGTGCTGGCGAAGCAGCCCGATCTGATGATTGCGCAACTGCGGGCCAAACCGGCCCTGACGCAGACAGGCGTGCTCGCCACCCTGAAAAATCTTCATATCCCGGTGCTGTTCCTCGATGATGAACTCCATCCGAAAGAGAACACCCTGAAGAGCGTGAAAGTGCTGGGCACCGTTCTGAATCGCGAAGCTGAGGCAAAAGCCTACGCCGATTTTTACCAGCAGCGCTGGCAGATGCTTCAGCAGAAGATTGCGCAGGTGCCGCACAAGCCAACCGTGTTTATTGAACCGATTGCCGGTAACAGCGACAACTGCTGCTTTACCCACGGTCATAACGGCTGGGGCGCGCTGGTGGAAGCGGTCGGTGGCAGGAATATCGGTTCTGCACTGTTGCCCGGTAGCTCAGGATTTGTGTCGCTGGAGAAGATTATCGCCATGAAGCCGGACGTCTATATCATGACCGGCTCCAAACGCCCGAACAGTAACGTGCTGCCGTTCGGTTACGGTGCCAGTCAGACCGACGTGACCGCCACCTTTAACCGCCTGCAGAGCCGCACCGGTCTGGAGCAGATCGAACCGGTGAAACAGAAAAGGGTGTATGGCGTTTATCACCATTTTTATAATCACCCTTACAACATTATCGGCATGGAAATTCTGGCAAAAGATCTCTATCCGGACGTGTTCCGGGATCTGGACCCGACGGCTGATTATCATCACATCGTGACGCACTTTACCGGGTTACCGGATGCGCCAGTGATCCTCAGCACGCCATAACCGCAAAAATGTCAGGGTGCGTTTCAGCATCCTGACTTTTCACCGGACATCATCCGTCAACCAGAGCGTGATGTTCAGTCAGCGCAGGCTGCCCGTTTAATATCTGGATTGCGTCAGTAACGTTGTCATCGCATGTCCTGTGTTAAGAAATCGCTAAGTAAGCGTAATAGTGTGTAAGTTACCGGATTTTAAGACTTTTACAGATGTCTCGCGCCACAATTATTGCCATGATGCCGATCAACGGTGCCTGAACAGCCGTTATTTTCGGAGGCAGTATCATGAAAAAAACAACATTAACGCTTATCGCTTCACTTTTGACATGCAGCACGCTCTTTTCTCAGGCCTCACGGGCAGACGATCATGATGGCGCGCACCGCATGCCTGTGCCGCATCAGAACGTTAATCAACGCTCTGATAATCACGGTCCTGACCAGGATCGTGATCGCGGCAACAACCGTCATGACAGTGTCAATGATCGCCCGGATCAGGATAAAAACGGTCGTGGCAGAGAGACCCGCAATGATCGCGATCATTTCGCCTGGCAGGGGCACGACTTCCGTCGCGGGCATCCTGTCCCGCAGGCGTACCGCGGCGACCATTACCGCGTAGCCGACTGGCATGAACGCGGTCTGCGTGAACCGCCGCGCGGTTATCACTGGGCAAACATCGACGGCAACTATGTGCTGATTGCTGCCGCAACCGGGGTAATTACCGCGCTGGTGCTGAACAGCGCCCTGAACTGATCCCCATGGGATGGCTGCGGCCATCCCTCTTTCTTTCCGTTTTGCTGCGCCAGCGGCTATCCTGACACTCCACGCTGAAAATTCCCTGTGTAAGGAGTCATGATGACGACGGTTAAAATGGTTGCGGTAGATATGGATGGCACCTTTCTGGACGATAACAAGCAGTACAATCGATCCCGCTTTCTCGACTGCTATCAGCAACTCACCGCCCGTGACATCAAATTTGTGGTGGCCAGCGGCAATCAGTATTACCAGCTCAAATCCTTCTTCCCGGAGATCGCCAGCGATATCGCCTTTGTGGCCGAAAACGGCGCATGGATTATCGATCGTGATGAGGAACTGTTTTGCGGTGCCTTTGAACGCCGCGATGTTGACGCGGTGATCGATACCCTGCAAAACGGCAACTATCCGGGCCTGCGTTATCTGCTGTGTGGCCGGGAGAGCGCCTGGTACTTCGACGGCATGGAAGAGAACTGGCTGAAGAAGATGCGCCACTACTGTCACCGGCTGAAGCCGATTCATCATCTGGATGAGGTGCAGGACGACCGGCTGTTTAAGTTTGCGCTGAATCTTTCTGATGACTATATCGAGCCACTGATGGCGGATATTGAACGTCTGCATCAGGGGCGTGTGGCAGCGACCTCAAGCGGTCACGGCTCGGTTGATTTGATCGTGCCGGGAAATCATAAAGCGCACGGTCTGGATCTGCTGGCACAACGCTGGGGGATCGCGCATGACCAGGTGCTGGCCTTTGGTGATGGCGGTAACGATCTGGAGATGCTCAGACAGTCTGGCTTCAGTTTTGCCATGGACAACGCGCCACAGCGGGTGAAACAGGCGGCACGCTACGCCGCGCCCTCTAACAACGAGCAGGGCGTGCTGCAGGTGATTGAGCAGATGCTGGCAGGTGAAGGGCCTTTTAGCGCCACGCAGGCTTAGCCTCCCGGTATTGCGATTAAGCCAGACCGGATAGCGCTGCCATTGAGCGCAGGCGCGTGGTACTGCGATTCAGCAAAGCCGCCTGGCGCAGAGACCAGGCGCAACAGGAAAGCGCTGAGAGTCAGCGTAGCCTGGCGAGGTTGCCCGGTCAGTGAAGACAGGCAACGCCGCTCCGGGTCACGCCGTGATTTGCCAGGCCTGCGCGATCATCATCTGCATCTGTTCGCGGCTGTAATTGACCAGCGAATTTTTGCTGTTGGCACGCGCCAGAATCCACTCCACTTCGGCGTGGCTCAGCGAAGGGCCATCCTGCCAGAACGGGGTGATCGCCTGCTGCTGCAGCCACTGTTTCAGAAACTGCGCCGGTGAGTCCGTGGTTTCGCTGAAGAGCTGCGGGTGCAGTTCCGCCATCAGCTTACGCTGCAGCGGCTGTTCGCTGTCGGACAACAGATCCAGGAACGGAAACAGCAGACGTCCGCACACTTCACCGTGATGGAACGGCTTTATCGCGCCCAGTTCCCCCGCAATACCGTGGATCACCCCCAGACCCGCACTGCTGAGACTGACACCCCCCAGCCACGACGCCATCATCATCGCTTCCCGTGCCGCGTCGCCAGCAGCATCCTCGCGATTAAGGGCAGGCCAGGCCTGAACAAACTGACGCAGGCCGCTCAGCGCCATCTGGCGGGTAAAGAGGTTGCCTTTGCCGGAGAGATAGGCTTCAAACAGGTGGGTAAACGCATCAATACCGCAGGTCGCCAGCACCCGGTCAGGCGCGCCTTTGAGCAGATCAGCATCGAGAATCGCCACTTCCGGCACAAAGACCGGGTGGCGCAGTGACGCTTTTATCTGAATGTCACGCTGGTCAGTCACCACCGCATTTTGCGTCACTTCACTGCCGGTACCGGCGGTGGTCGGGATAGCAATCAGCGGCAACGTGATGGGCTGAACTGCGGTGTCACCCACTTTTTCGAGATAGCGGGCGGTTGGCAACGGGTGTTGTACCATCGCGCTAAAGGCTTTTGCCGCATCCAGCACACTCCCGCCGCCAATCGCCACGACCCGATCGACATGACCACGCCAGCGCGCTACCCAGCCATCAATCTCGGTGGGTGAGGCTTCATTACTGACAATTTCATAGCCGATAATGTGATCGTTGAGTCCGGTTTTTAACCGGGCATAGGCCGGGCCCTGCAGAAAAGATTGTCCACAAAACAGCAGGGTAGGCTGTGACCGGGCGGCCAGCAGGGGCACCAGCTTATCGAGGCTCCCCCGGCCAAAGAGGGTTCGTTGATTGCTGTACAGCTCACTCAGGTTCTCACTCACCAGCGCATCCTTTTTACATTTCGCTAAAATCTGAGTGTAACGAAAAGCAGGACGCCGGGACTGGCAAACTTTCTGATAACGCATTGGCAAAAAGTTGATCACCTTCGCAAAACAGAAATTCACACCCGGCGGGGTGGTGCTTTCCTGCTGATGTTACCCTTAACATGTTATCGGTAACAGCGTTTGTCGGGATGTGTAAACATCTTACAGCGCACTGTTCTGTAGCCCTCAGGGGATCATGATAATAAACCGACACTGAATGATGTTCAGTGCACAAGGTGGAGAAAAGCTATGCCATTACTCTATGTGGCGATTGGCGTCGCGTTACTGCTGCTGCTGATGATTCGCTTTAAGCTTAATGGATTTATCGCGCTGATCCTGGTGGCGCTGGCGGTCGGTGTGATGCAGGGCATGCCGGTAAATAAAGTGATTACCTCAATCAAAGCGGGCGTGGGTGGCACGCTGGGCAGCCTGGCGCTCATCATGGGCTTTGGTGCCATGCTCGGTAAATTGCTGGCCGACTGCGGCGGTGCGCAGCGTATTGCCACCACCCTGATTGAAAAATTCGGCACTAAGCATATTCAGTGGGCGCTGGTGCTGACCGGTTTTATCGTCGGATTTGCGCTGTTCTATGAAGTCGGCTTTGTACTGATGCTGCCGCTGGTGTTCAGCGTGGCGGCGTCGGCACGTGTGCCGCTGCTCTATGTCGGGGTGCCGATGGCGGCTGCCCTGTCAGTGACGCACGGCTTTCTTCCGCCGCATCCAGGCCCGACCGCAATCGCGACGCTGTTTAACGCTGACATGGGTAAAACGCTGCTGTTTGGTACGCTGCTGGGTATTCCTACGGTGATTCTGGCGGGTCCGGTCTATGCCCGCTTCCTGAAAGGCATCGACAAACCGATTCCTGAGGGACTTTATAACCCGAAAACCTTTACCGAGGCGGAAATGCCTGGGTTTGGCGTCAGCGTCTGGACGGCACTGGTACCTGTGGTGCTGATGGCGCTGCGTGCAGTGGCGGAGATGCTGTTGCCTAAAGGCCATGTGCTGCTGCCCTATGCGGAGTTCTTTGGCGACCCGGTGATGGCGACACTGATTGCCGTGCTGATTGCGATCTTCACCTTTGGACTGAATCGCGGTCGCACGATGGAACAGGTCATGGATACCCTGACCGACTCGATCAAAATCATCGCCATGATGTTGTTGATCATCGGCGGTGGCGGTGCCTTCAAACAGGTGCTGGTGGACAGCGGCGTGGATAAATATATCGCCAGCATGATGCATTCTACTCAACTGTCGCCAATCTTTATGGCCTGGTCGATAGCGGCGGTGCTGCGTATTGCTCTGGGTTCTGCCACGGTAGCGGCCATTACCGCCGGGGGGATTGTGGCACCTCTGATTGTCACCAGCGGCGCCAGCCCGGAACTGATGGTCATCGCCGTAGGGTCCGGCAGCGTAATCTTCTCGCACGTTAACGACCCGGGCTTCTGGCTGTTCAAAGAGTATTTCAACCTGACGATTGGCGAAACCATCCGCTCCTGGTCGGCGCTGGAAACCATTATTTCGGTCTGTGGTCTGGTGGGTTGCCTGCTGCTCTCTTGGGCGATTTAACCTCTGGCCGCTGGCAAGCCTGCCAGCGGCTCTTTGCTTTCGCGCCTCTCCCGCTGCCTTTTTGGGCTTTGAACATCCTGTCGCGCGTGCAGCCCCTGTTGCTGGTTAAGGCGGGATGTGCGGGAAAGACAGCATAAAAAAGGCCGCAAAATGCGGCCTGACAGAGAAGATTCAGTCTGAATCTGCCACGTTAATGAGGCGGTTCAAAACCGGCTTTCACCATCTGTTCCCGCAGCGCGTGTGCAATGTCACGGTTGCCACCGGTAACCGGGTAGATAACGTTATTCACCACATCATCAAGGTAGTGCTCGTCAAACTCCTGCAGAGAGAGCTGCGTGCCGCCTTCATCGTTGATGGCGAAAGTCCCTTTGATGTGGTTACCGCTGTTTTTTGCCTTGAGGCTGTAGCGGCCCATGCTGGTATTAATCGTGCTCATAAGATCTCCTCGCGACTCATTTTCAATCTCATCACTATTGAGGCCTGCCTTGCCGCCTAAATTTTAGCCAGGAGTGTCCTGTAAAACGAAGAAAGAGAGCCGATAAAAAGTGGTGTTGCGATCCTTATCTCAGAATTTAAATAAAGCTCAGGGTTGATGAACTTATGACCAGTTGAACCGTAAGTGAAGCGGCAGGGCGCTTTTTCCTGTCTATACTGCTTACAGGAAAAGTGTTTAATTGGTGAGGGGAAAGGAAATGAAAATTATTCTGTGGATTATCGCGATCATTTTTATCGTGGGCTTACTGACCCTGACAGGGGTGTTCAAACTGATTTTCTGATATCTGTTAACGCTTCAGCGACTGCGGGCACCTAATCATCAGGTGCCCGAAATGTTTTCTGGCTGGCCAGCAGAGCGTTTGTAATGGAATCCATCGGCGTATTAGGCAGCAGATCCTCTGAGCCCAGCGGTTTCTTACAGTATGCGCAGTAGGCACCATGAAAGTTGGGATTTCCTTCTTCCCGGTAATCAGTAAAAACGAACCGGGCACTTCCACACTGACCGCAGCGTATCTTCATCACCATCCTGTCTTTTATCCTCCTCTTGCTCAGTATTAACGTATGCCTGTTCCTGCCGGTCCGGTTAAGCAGACTTTATCTGTTGCCAGGCAGTATTATTTCGGAGTGCGATGAGAAAAGTAATTTCTTATGAGTCTGGTTGTTTGTTGCCAAATGCGAATTTAGCTACTAAAAAGCATTTCATTGATCTTGCTCAGTGTTTATTTCCGGTTGGCTAAAATTCCCGCGAATAGCGTGCTCTGACTGGGGTTAATGGCGCTGCAGTCGCATTTTTTGTTGGAGGAAGTGCGGGCTCTGCGCCAGTGAATGTAAGATTCAGCGCTCAGTAAATAGCCAGTAGTCCATCCGTGGCCTGTAAAAGCAAAAAAATGGCGTTTAGTTCATAAGATTTACCCGCTGGATGAGGGTAAAAATCGTCCTTTTACCGGCGTAACCGTCATTAAGAACAGGAATGCGTTTTAATAAGATTTTTCTTTTTAACGTCAATAATGTAACCGTTTAAAATTAAAAAGGGGTTCTTTTCCAGCAGGTTAGCGACCGGCGCACGCTTTGCGCCTGATACCCGTTCAATGGGGTTTCGCAAGTCGAAAAGCAGGAAAGTGTGATGGATGCACAGAATGTCGATATTTATCACTTTTTCATCAAATCATGCTGGACAAATCCCTCAGCAATTGCTGTACTAGACCCCGACACAGTTTAGTGTCCATTTTTCATGTAAAGGTAATATAGATGTCTAAGATCAAAGGTAACGTTAAGTGGTTTAATGAATCTAAAGGATTCGGTTTCATTACTCCTGAAGATGGCAGCAAAGATGTATTCGTACATTTCTCTGCAATCCAGAGCAACGGCTTCAAAACTCTGGCTGAAGGTCAGCGCGTAGAGTTTGAAATCACCGACGGCGCTAAAGGCCCATCTGCTGCTAACGTTATCAGTCTGTAAGTTAACAGTCAGAATTCTAAAAACCCGCCTTATGGCGGGTTTTTTTATGGCTGTAATCTGCGCTTCATCCTCCAGACCATACCCTCAGTATCGGCGGGTTGCCGCACAAACTGCGCGGCGGTTCACACTAAATACCCGTAACTTATTTATAACAATCCGAAATGCAGCTTTTTAGCTTGTGACACTATATAACGGTGCGACAAAACCCGGTGAGTGAGGAGGCAGGATGAACATACGTCAGGCAGAGTTGAAAGACAGTTTTGCGTTGAGTGCATTGCTGAGTGAGTTAGGCTACGGCGGCACCGAAAGCTTTATTGAACAGCGCCTGGCGCAGCTATGTAGCGATCCCAGTGAAGCGCTGTTGGTGGCTGAACAGGGCAGTCAGGTGCTGGGTTTCCTTTCCCTGCATTTTATTCCTCAACTGGCCCTGGCCGGTGATTTTGCCCGCATCAGCTATTTCTGCATTGCAGAAGGTGAACGCAGTAAAGGCGTCGGCCAGCAGCTGATTCAGCATGCCGAAACGCTGGCGGCTCGTCGTGGCTGTGATCGCATGGAAGTCCATTGCCATCAGTCACGTCTCAAGGCGAACCAGTTCTACGCCCGTGAAGGCTATGTTGAATCCCCCTGTTATCTCATCAAAGATCTGCAAGCGAGTTAACTTCCCGTCCGCTGGCGATGACCAGCGCCCCGGCAATCATCTCCCGCTGATCATCCCTGAGGCTGGCGATACTGACGCGAATAAATTGGGTAGGGCCGAGCCGACAGCGTTCGCCTGGCACGACCGCAATACCGCGGGCAGCCAGCGTAATCATGGCAAACTGCTCTGAAGTCACCGGAATATAGAGGCTTAATCCGTCGCGAAGCGGCAGAGCAAGCCCACGCTGTGCCAGCGCCGCCAGCAACGCTTCACGCCGTTGCCGGTAGGTTGCGCGTGCGAAGGCGATCTGCTGTTGCGTCTCCTCATTCTCCAGCAGCCACGCCACCGCATCCTGCAAAATACGGCTGGTCCAGCTGACGCCAAAATTTCGCCATGACTGAATGCGCCTGACCATCTCCGAGGTAGCAGAGAGCACCGCCAGCCGCAGATCCGGTCCATAGGCTTTGGAAAACGAACGGACGTGCAGCGTGCGTTCAGGAAAGATTGAACCCAGGCTCCAGCTCGCCTCCGCAGAGAGATCGCCAATACCATCATCCTCAACGATCAGTGTGTTGCTCTGTTGCAGAACCTGCGCCAGTGCCTGACGTCGTGCCGGGCTGATGCTGTTCCCGGTGGCCGAGTGAGTGCGGGGCTGATAGATCAGCATCACCGGTGCCTGCTCCAGCAGGAGAGACAGAACCTCAGGCAGCGGCCCTTGATCATCACACGCCAGCGGCAGAATTTCTGCGCCGACGTTATCCAGTATATCGAGCAGCCGGGTCGCGGTTGGATCTTCAATAATCACGCGATCACCCGGCGACACCAGGGTTTGCACCAGCAAGTTCATCGCGTCAAAACCGCCATCTGTCGCCAGAAACGCCTCTGCTGCATAGGGCCAGCGCGGCGCGATCGCCTGAAGCAGCGGCGCGGAAATCGCCTCACGGGTGTAGCTGTTGAGCTGCGGTGAGTGCAGGGCCGCCTGCAGCGCACGCTGCAGGTCAGGCAGCAGGGCGGGGTCGGGCGCGGCGAGGGTCAGATCGGCGCGGATGTTATCGCCGTAGTTGCCGATCTTCTCAAAGCGAATCGGACGTGGCATCACCGTATTACTACTGACCCAGACACCACTGCGCCCCTTGCCCGCCAGCACTTTCTGCTTTCTGAGCTGCGCCCAGGCAGCAGAAACGGTTGCCGGGCTGACACCCAGCTGCTCCGCTATCTCCCGCACCGCAGGCATCTGCATGCCTGTCGCGATCTGTCCGTCACGAATCAGCGCGGAGGCTGCCTGTGCAATGCCTTTCACCGAAGGCGATTTTATCTGGCTGCAAAACCAGTTGAGGTCGACGCTCTCTGTCATAAGAAAATACTTTGTTCAGTAACAAATTAATGATTGTTCAGGTAAGTATTCCGGATCTAGTATCAAATTCAAGCACTATTTTATGCGCCGTCCCGACGGTGCTGCGAAAACGGAGAGATCATGGCAAGGCTACTCATCAGACTGGCGGTACGCGACTGGGACTACTTCACCCCGCTGGCGCTGGGCGATATCAGACCAGAAGGTTTTGAACTGCAGATCGACCGCGTCGGCACGCTGGTGAATGATCTGGCGACCAGCCCCGACTATGACGCGGGCGAAGTCTCCTTCAGCCGCTATGCTCAGGGCCGGGCCAGAGGAGACGAAACACTGCTTGGCCTGCCGCACTTCCTGATGCGCGGCTTCCGCCAGCGCTGCATTATCACCACCAGCAACAGCCCCATCACCACGCCTGCGCAGCTGAAAGGTAAGAGAATCGGTGTCACCGGCTGGCAGGATTCGGGCAATACCTGGACACGCACAGTGCTGCGTGAAGCAGGCGTCGAAATCGATGATGTGTTCTGGTATGCCGGCCGTCTTACTGCCGATCATCCGATTGTCGATCGGCTGGCGGGATTTGGCCGCCCGGGCCGCATTGAACCCGCGCCCGACGAGCGACCGCTGATAGAGATGCTGCAGGCGGGTGAGCTGGATGCCATCTTCACGCCATTTATGCCGGAGGGCTTTTTCCTGCCTGATTCAGGATTACGGCAGTTGCAGACCGATTTTTATCAGGCGGAACGGGACTACTTTAATCGTGTCGGCTATGTGCCGGGCATCCACATTCTGGCGTTGAAACCGGCACTGGCGGCGGAGCATCCATGGCTGCCAGCGGCGTTAAGTGAGGTCATCGATCGCTCTTACCGGCTGTGGATGCAGAAACGAGAGAAATATGCCGACACCACGCCGTGGCTGCTGGACGATTTGCGACGCACTGCGCAGGAATTGCCCGCTGAGTGGAATCAGAATGGTTTTAGCGTTAACAGAAAGATGATTGCGGACTTTGGCCGTGAGCTTTATGAGCAAGGGCTGACTCATCAGGTACTGACGCCGGAAGCAATGTTTCCGGCCGCTGCGGGAGAAGAGAAATGATGAAAGTGGCACTGGGACAATTTGCGGTGAACCGCGAATGGCAGGAGAACGCCCGTATCTGTCTGGACTTAATGCAGCGGGCGGCAGAAGGTGGCGCCGATCTGCTGGTACTGCCGGAAGGGGTGCTGGCACGTGATATCGCCGACCCCGATTTAGTGCTGAAGGCGGCGCAACCGCTGGATGGCCCTTTTCTGAGCCAGTTGCTGGCCGCCAGCAAGCACACTGCGCTGACCACCATGATGAGCATTCACGTTCCCACCGGCGAGCAAAAAGCGCTCAACGTGCTGGTGGCGATCCGCAACGGTGAGATCATCGCCGCCTATGAAAAGCTGCATCTGTACGATGCCTTTGCGATGCAGGAGTCGCAGCGGGTCAATCCCGGCCACGTCATTCCGCCGCTGATTGAGGTCGCGGGTATGAAAGTCGGATTAATGACCTGCTATGACGTGCGCTTCCCGGAGCTGGCGCGTCGGCTGGTGCTGGATGGTGCAGAGGTGCTGGTGCTGCCTGCCGCCTGGGTTAAAGGTCCGCTGAAAGAGATGCACTGGGAACTGCTGACCCGCGCCCGTGCGCTGGAGAACACCTGCTATATGGTGGCGGTGGGGGAGTGTGGCCCGCGCAATATCGGCAACAGTCTGGTGGTCGATCCGCTGGGCGTAGCGGTGGCGAATGCGGCGGAATCACCGGCGCTGCTGTTTGCCGATCTCGATCCTGAGCGCGTCGCCTATGCCCGCCGGGTGCTGCCGGTGCTGGAAAACCGGCGCTTTGCCCGTCCCGAACTCAACTGATCCGCTGAACCAGGAATCCATTATGACGAAGAGAGCAACCGCCTTAATCGTGGCGCTGGGGCTGACTGCATCCCTGGCGCAGGCTGCCGACGCTATTCCGGTGCAAAAAGTTGACCAGGCGCTGCATGACAGGCTGCCGGATGAGATCAAAAAATCGGGCAAAATGATTTCAGTGAATAACGGCTCATTTCCGCCCTATGAAATTGTGAATGGCCCGCACTCAATGGAGGGCGCTTCAGCAGAGTTAACCACTGCGCTGGCGCAACTGCTGGGTGTGAAGATCGAGCATGCGACGGTGAGTGGTTTATCGGGCGTACTCACCGGCATCAATGCGGGGCGTTATCAGCTGGCGATTGGGCCGATTGGTGATTATCCGGACCGTCAGCAGAAAGTAGATTTCATCGATTTTGTGCAGGAGTTTGTGGTGTTTGGCGTGCAGAAGGGCAATCCGGCCAGAATCAATCAGCTGGACGACACCTGCGGCAAGCGCATCGCCGTCATGGCGGCTGGCTCTGCGGAACAGGTTATCCGTAAGCAGTCAGCCCGGTGTGTGGCCGACGGGAAACCGCCAGTGACGGTGCAGGCCTTTACCGATCAGCCTTCATCAATTCTGGCGGTACGCTCTAAACGCTCCGATGCGTTCTTCTCATCACAGGCGCCGCTGACTTACTTTGTTAATCAGGCGAAGGGGCAACTTGAGCTGGCAGGCAAAGGGCAGAAAAACGGCTTTGGCGATATTTTCCAGGGCACGGTGGTGCCGAAAGGCTCGCCGCTGGGTCAGGTGGTGCTGGATGCCTACAAAGAGCTGTATCAGAACGGGACGTATGCGGCCATCATGAAAAAGTGGCAGCTTGAGGGCAACATGACCACCGCACCCGGACTGAATCTGGCGAAAGAGGCCAGCAAATGAGCCCGCCGCGCCATCTGCACAGCGGTGACAGAGGCGAGGCACAGCTGCGCGACGTGGCGTTCGCTCGCAGCGCGCCCACTTACGGACGCTGGATCAGCTGGATTTTAGTGCTGGTGATCGGCACTAATCTGTTGTGGCTGGTGGCGACCAACCCTAACTTTGAATGGCAGGTGGTGCTCAAGTGGTTTACGGAAGGATCCGTGCTTAAAGGGTTGCAGGTCACTCTGGGGCTGACAGTGGTGTCGATGGTGCTCGGCACGCTGCTCGGCCTGCTGCTGGGCGTCTGGCGGCTCTCTGAGAACCGGTTGCTGCGCAGCGTTGCCGGACTCTATATCTGGTTCTTTCGTGGCACGCCGCTGCTGGTGCAGCTGATCTTCTGGTACAACCTTTCTACGCTGTTTCCGGCGCTGTCGCTGACGCTGCCGTGGACCGATATCACGCTGGCCAGCTGGAATACCAACGATCTGATCACCCCGCTGACGGCGGCTATTGCCGGGCTGGCGCTGAATGAAGCGGCCTATATGGCAGAAATTATTCGCGCCGGTCTGCTGTCGGTGGATAACGGTCAGGTAGAGACCACGCAGGCCTTTGGTATGAGTCGTTCACGTGCGCTGCGGCGCATCATCATTCCGCAGGCGATGCGATCGATTATTCCGCCTACTGGCAACCAGCTGATCAGCATGATCAAGGCGACGTCGCTGGTCAGTGTGATCGCAATGGGCGATCTGCTCTACTCAGTGCAGGCGATCTACAACCGTACCTTCGAGATCATTCCGATGCTGATGGTGGCGGTGATCTGGTATCTGCTGATCACCTCGATCCTCAATCTGGGCCAGTCCGCCATCGAGCGTTACTACGCGCGTGGCACTCGTCGGGTGGCCAGCGCCCCCAGACGCGCCGCCGTCGCGGCTAACGCGCAACCCCAGCAGGAGGAACAATGAGTCAGCATGAACCCCTGGTCTGCGCCCGCAACGTGCAGAAGAATTACGGCGACAATCAGGTTCTGAAAGGAATCGATCTGGATGTCTGGCCCGGTGAGGTCGTGGTGATCCTCGGGCCGTCCGGTTCCGGTAAATCTACGTTTCTGCGCTGCATTAATCATCTTGAAGAGATGAACGCCGGATCGATTCGGGTCGGTGATGAGCAGATCGGTTACGTACTTAAAGGGCATGTGCTGCACCGGTTGTCGCCACGCCAGATCGCCCATCAGCGCCAGAAAATTGGCATGGTGTTCCAGCAGTTCAATCTCTACCCCCATATGACTGTGCTGCAGAACATCCTTGAAGCGCCCATCGGCGTGCATAAATTCCCGCGTCAGGAGGCGATGGCCCATGCCCGATCGCTGCTGGCGACGGTGGGGTTAAGCGATAAAGCGCACGCCTGGCCACGTCATCTGTCGGGCGGACAGCAGCAGCGTGTGGCGATTGCGCGGGCGCTGGCGATCAAACCGCAGCTGATGCTGTTTGATGAGCCGACCTCCGCGCTCGATCCGGAACTGGTAGGTGAAGTACTGGCGACCATGCGTACCCTGGCCGACCAGGGATTAACGATGATCGTAGTGACCCATGAAATCAGCTTTGCGCGTGAAGCCGCCGATCGGGTGGTCTTTATGGATGGGGGTGTGGTGGTAGAGCAGGGCACGCCTGAAGAGGTGATCGCGAATCCACAGCATCCCCGCACCCAGGCGTTTCTCAGTCGCTTTATCTGAGATCTTACTCTGTTACAGATTGCAGTTGTCGCCACAGGCAAACTGCGCGTAAATAACAGTCACCGTGATTCGATAAAGTTGAAAGGTTAAATATGGAAGGTATCAGTATTGCCAAGCTGCTGATTATCGGTGCGCTTATCGTACTGCTTTTTGGTACCAACAAGTTGCGCTCACTGGGTGGCGATCTGGGTTCCGCAATCAAGGGCTTTAAAAAAGCCATGAAAGATGAAGATACCAGCGCAACCCGAACTGCGGCTGAAGACGCGCCGGCAGAACGCGTCGTTCATAAAGATTAATCGGTTATTTGCTGCAAATAACTGTTACTTTTTATTTCAGGCACAGATAAAAAAACCAGGCTGTCTCCAGTCTGGTTTTTTGTTTTTTCCGGTTTCTGACCGCAGAGGCGTACTTATTTCACTTCTTCGCCTTTGGCCTGCATATCCGCATGATACGAAGAGCGGACAAACGGACCGCACGCGGCATGGGTAAAGCCCATCGCCATCGCTTCTTCTTTCATCTCATCGAACTCAGCCGGGCTGACGTAGCGCTGAACCGGCAGGTGGTGACGACTCGGCTGCAGATACTGTCCCAGCGTCAGCATGGTGACACCATGGCGACGCAGATCGCGCATCACTTCAACGATTTCTGCATTGGTTTCACCCAGACCCACCATCAGACCCGATTTTGTCGGGATATCAGGATGCGCCTCTTTGAAACGTTCAAGCAGCTTCAGTGACCACTCGTAGTTTGCGCCCGGACGCACCTGGCGGTAGACGCGCGGTACGTTTTCCAGATTGTGGTTAAACACATCTGGTGGCGTCGCGGTGAGAATCTCCAGCGCGCGATCCATACGGCCACGGAAGTCCGGCACCAGCGTTTCGATTTTGATCGTCGGATTTTTTTCGCGAATCGCGCTGATGCAGTCGGCAAAGTGCTGTGCGCCACCATCACGCAAATCATCGCGGTCAACCGAGGTGATCACCACGTAGCGCAGGCCCATATCGGCAATCGTCTGCGCCAGTTTAGCGGGTTCGTTAGCATCAGGCGCATTGGGGCGGCCATGTGCCACATCGCAGAACGGACAACGACGGGTACAGATTGCGCCAAGGATCATAAAGGTGGCGGTGCCGTGGTTGAAGCATTCAGCGAGGTTAGGGCAGGATGCCTCTTCACAGACTGAGTGCAGCCCGTTTTTGCGCATCGCGGCTTTAATGCCCTGAATACGACTGGAGTCAGCTGGCAGCTTGATTTTCATCCATTCCGGCTTACGCAACATCTCCTGCCGTTCAACAGCCACGGTTTTCACCGGGATCAGCGCCATTTTGTCTGCGTCACGATATTTGACGCCGCGTTCCATCTGAATTGGTTTACTCATAAATCAGCAGGTTCCGGTCGGATTGCGATTTGAAAGCGTTCCCACTCAAACCGGGAAGGCTGCTTTCAACTTTATTTGAAAAAAGTGCAAAAATTATATCATCACATCGCCTGCGAAGCAGCCACAGTCAGCGCGGATAAGTTACATATTTGTAAATTCGCATTCTGCGTTAAGGTTTAACAGGGAGATCCCCTGAAATCCATTCAACATTTTCATAACCTGACAGCCGTGCAAACGCGTTGACCAGCGGCGAGTGTACCTGCTCTGTCGTCACCTCTGGCTGGAAATTTTTCAACTGGGTCATGCTCATGCCGGCGTAACCACAGGGATTGATGCGCAGGAAGGGCGACAAATCCATGGCAACATTCAGCGCCAGACCGTGAAACGAGCAGCCTTTACGGATGCGTAATCCCAGTGAGCAGATTTTCTCTTCCCCAACGTAGACGCCAGGTGCATCAGCACGGGCGCGGGAGCTGACGCCAAATTCTGCCAGGGTGGCGATAACCGTCTCTTCCAGAATGGTCACCAGCTGGCGTACGCCGAGCTTACGGCGTTTCACATCGATCAGGACGTACATCACCTGCTGTCCCGGCCCGTGATAGGTGACCTGACCCCCACGGTCACTCTGCACCACCGGGATCTCGCCTGGCATCAGCAGATGCTCTGCTTTGCCCGCCTGACCCTGAGTAAAGACCGGAGGATGTTCAACCAGCCAGATCTCATCACGACTCTGGTCGTTGCGCTGGTCGGTATAGTGATGCATGGCGTCGGAGACAGATTGCCAGTCGCGCAGACCTGACTGACGGACAAGAAGAGTTTCAACTGACAAAACGAGTGCCCGCTAAAGAAAAAAACGCTGAGGATAACGTCGGCAAACCGTCAGGCAGAGGCGCCTTGCCGACCCGTAAATTACAGTACCATTCGCACAATTTCGATGTTGCCCAGCTCTTCGTACAGGCGTTCCACCTGCTCGATGTGGGTGGCGGTGATAGTGATGTTTACGGAGTGATAGTTGCCTTTGCTGCTCGGCTTAACTTCAGGACTGTAGTCGCCTGGCGCATGGCGTTGCACCACTTCAACCACTTGATCAACCAGCTCCGGTTGTGCCAGACCCATTACTTTGTAGGTAAACGGGGTAGGGAATTCGAGCAGCTCATTCAGTTTGGTTTTCATATTAACTCCGGTGCATAAAAAACAGGCTCCCGCCTGAGCGGGAGCATCATAATATCTGGTAATGGGGGCGAAGGGGTGATTTTTCAATCACCCGCCACGCTTAACCGAACCAGTGATGGAACATCAGCTTGATGTAATCAACGATACGGCCAAAGAAACCTCCTTCAGAGATCTCGTTCAGCACCACCAGCGGACGCTGTTCAATAGTCTTGCCATCCAGCTGGAAGTTGATGCTGCCGACTACCTGGTTTTTCTTCAGTGGTGCATGCAGTTCCGTGTTGGTCAGCACATAGCTGGCTTTCAGATCTTTCATGCGGCCACGCGGGATGGTCAGGTAAGCATCTTTTTCCACGCCCAGCTGCACACGGTCGTTATCGCCGAACCAGACTGGCTCAGAGGCGAACTCTTTGCCCGCTTTCAGTGGCGCAACGGTTTCAAAGAAACGGAAACCCCAGGTGAGCAGTTTCTTACTCTCGGTTTCACGACCTTTGTAGGTATGACCGCCCATAACAGCGGAGATCAGACGCATCTGACCTTCAGTCGCTGACGCCACCAGGTTGTAACCTGCTGCATTGGTGTGGCCGGTTTTAATGCCATCCACGTTCAGGTTGGTATCCCACAGCAGACCGTTACGGTTCATCTGACGGATATTGTTGAAGGTGAACTCTTTCTCTTTATAAACAGCATACTCTTCCGGCACGTCACGGATCAGCGCCTGACCGATCAGCGCCATGTCGCGCGCGGAGCTGTACTGACCTTCAGCGTCCAGGCCGTGGACGGTCTGGAAGTGGGTATTCTGCAGGCCAATCGCTTTGACGTAGTTGTTCATCAGGTTAACGAACGCATCCTGGCTGCCAGCGACATAGTCAGCCATCGCAACACAGGCGTCGTTACCGGACTGCAGCACAATCCCGCGGGTCAACTGAGAGACCGGCACGCGGTCACCTGGCTTCAGGAACATCAGCGAGGAGCCTTTGAACACCGGGTTGCCGGTCGCCCAGGCATCCGGGCCGACGGTGACCATATCGTCCTGATGAATTTTACCCGCTTTAACGGCCTGACCAATGACATAGCTGGTCATCATCTTGGTCAGACTGGCAGGATCGCGGCGTGCATCGGCATTTTTCTCTGCCAGCACTTTGCCTGAGTTGTAGTCGATAAGGACGTACGCTTCGGCATCAATGTCCGGCACGCCCGGAATCATGGTCTTGAGATTGACGTCATCAGCAATAGCAGCATGGCTGAGAGAGAAAGCGATCAGTGATCCCACTGTCAGGCGTTTCAGCAAACGAGATGATTTCAGCGTGTTCATGTGTAGGACTACAACATCCGTGAGTTTGAGGTTGAAAATGTCACTCATCATACTCAATGCCAGATTAACTGGCACCGGGCATGATGATTGGGTTGTTAGCAGACGTAACGTGCAGCTGTCTGACAAACGGTTCAGCGACGCGTGTTAGTAATAAATGAGGCGGCCTGGCCTTCACTGCTCAGACGCTGTTGCAGCGCAGCCGCTTCGGCGCGGGAGGTATAGCCGCCGAGCTGAACGCGATACACATTGTTGCCCGCGTTTTCTACCTTACCGGGCACGCCATAACGCTGGCTCAGGCTTTTCATCATCTGCTGGGCACGTGCCGGGTCATTCAGCGCACCGACTTGCACCACATATCCACCGGCACCACTACTGGCTGCAGGCGCGGCGCTGGCTGCTGCGGGAGCAGCACTGCCTTCCGGTGCGGAACTGGCGGGTGCGGCGGCTGGCGGTTCGTTTCCTTCCAGTACGCCGGTCGCTAATGGCTGGGGTGCACCAAGAAAGCCGCTACTCTGCACCGGCGCGCCCATGTTGTCACCGCTTTGCAGCGTGCTGTTGCTGATGGCCTCAACATTTTGCGCAGGCGGCTCTGAGGGCGCTGCGCTGCCGCCGTTCATTACCGCGCCACCACTCAGGTCAGGACGGGCAGGCAGAGAGTAGCTCTGTTTTGCCACGACGGTCCCGATGGTGCCGGGGCCAGAGAGCGTGCCGTCTGGGGCGACCTTGATGTAATCAACCCGCACGCGCGAATTATTGGAGATATTCAGGCGGTCGCCGGCAGCCCGCGACAGGTCGATAATGCGTCCTGGCGTGTAAGGGCCGCGATCGTTAACGCGCACCACAATCTGACGGCCATTCGCGATATTGGTCACGCGCACATAGCTCGGCAGCGGCAGAGTAGGGTGGGCCGCGGTCAGCGCATCGGGATCGTAGGCTTCGCCGGTAGCGGTGCGGTTACCCTTCGCCTCTTCACCGTACCAGGTGGCGAGGCCGACTTCACTGTAGTTCGACGGATCTTTGATGACGCGATAATTTTTGCCGTTCACGCTGTAATCCTGGCTGGTGCCTGGATTGATCGGCTCATAACGTGGCTCAACGCCTGGAATCTCCACCACCGGTCCATTGTAAGCCGGTTGCGGCGGCGCCGTATTTTGGGGTTCCGGCGTGGTACAGGCCGCCAGAACCAGTGATGCCAGTGCAACGCCAAGCCATTCCTTACGCATCTGCAGCCTCTTAGACACTTTTAGATAACATTTTTCGGTGAGTGTGGATCGACATCACAATGCCAAATCCCGCCATAAGCACGATAAGCGCGGAGCCGCCATAACTGACCAGCGGCAGCGGCACGCCAACTACCGGTAAGATACCACTAACCATGCCAATGTTAACGAAAACATAAACGAATAAAATCAGCATTAAACCGCCCGCCATGACCCGGCCAAAGGTGGTCTGCGCCCGGGCTGCCACAACCAATCCCCGCATGATTAGCAGCAGATAAAGGGTCAGCAGCAGCAGCACGCCAACCAGGCCTAACTCTTCGGCCAGAACCGCAAAGATAAAGTCGGTATGACGTTCCGGCAAAAACTCCAGCTGAGACTGGGTGCCCTGCAGCCAGCCTTTGCCGCGCAGGCCTCCCGAGCCAATAGCAATTTTCGACTGGATAATGTGATAACCCGCACCCAGCGGGTCCGTTTCCGGGTCGAGCAGCATCATCACGCGGTCACGCTGATAATCGTGCATCAGGAAAAACCACAAAATCGGGATAAAGGCGGCGACCAGCAACACGGCCACGCCAATCAGTTTCCAGCTCATACCCGAGAGGAACAGCACAAACAAGCCGGAGGCGGCAATCAGAATCGAGGTGCCGAGATCGGGCTGTGCCGCCACCAGCAGGGTGGGCAGGAAGATCAGAATCAGCGCAATGCCGGTATTTTTCAGCGTTGGCGGACAGACATCGCGGTTGATAAAGCGCGCCACCATCAAAGGCACCGCGATCTTGGCAATCTCAGAGGGCTGAAAACGCACAAAGCCGAGATCGAGCCAGCGTTGGGCGCCTTTACTAATCTGCCCAAAGGCATCCACCGCCACCAGCAGAATGACGCAGACAATATAGAGATAGGGCGCCCAGCCTTCATAGACGCGCGGCGGCACCTGCGCCAGCACAATCATGATCACCAGCCCCATCGCGATCTGACCGAGTTTACGCTCCATCATGCCGGGATCCTGACCACTGGCGCTCCAGATCACCACGGCGCTGTAGGTCAGCAGGCCGAGAATGATCAGCATAAACAGCGGATCGATGTGGATGCGCATCCAGATCGAACGTTTCTGCGGACTATCTTGCATCGACATGTTTATTCACCTTCATAACCGGGCGGCACAGGCGCGGCGTCCGGCAGGACAGTATTGTTATCACCCAACATAATGTGATCCAGAATCTGGCGCATGACGGTGCCGACAGCCGGACCGGCGCCACCGTTTTCCAGGATAATGGTCACGGCGACCCGAGGTTTGTCATAAGGGGCAAACGCGGTCATTAATTTATGGTCGCGTAATCGTTCAGCAATTTTATGGGCGTTATAGGTTTCATTTTCTTTCAGACCAAAGACCTGGGCGGTACCGGACTTGGCGGCGATTTTATAGGGCGCATCGGCAAAGCTCTTATGCGCGGTGCCGTTGGGCCGATTCGCCACGCCATACATGCCATCTTTGGCAATTTCCCAGTAGCCGGAATGGATATCACCAATCGGGGCTTCAGGCGGCTGGCGATAGGGCACCAGAGTCCGGCCTTCGCGGGTGGCGCGCAGCATATGCGGCACCTTGACGACACCGTCGTTGATCAGAATCATCATCGCTTTGTTCATCTGCAACGGCGTAGCGGTCCAGTAACCCTGTCCGATCCCCACCGGAATGGTATCGCCCTGATACCACGGCTTTTTAAAGCGTCTCTGTTTCCAGTCGCGGGTCGGCATGTTACCGGCGCTCTCCTGCGGTAAATCGATGCCGGTACGGCTACCGTAACCAAATTTATTCATCCACTCCGACAGACGGTCGATGCCCATGTCATAGGCAACCTGATAAAAGAAGGTATCGGCAGACTCTTCCAGCGCTTTGGTGACGTTCAGACGTCCGTGGCCCCATTTTTTCCAGTCGCGGAAGCGTTTTTCTGAACCGGGAAGTTGCCACCAGCCGGGATCAAACAGGCTGGTATTGCGGTTAATCACGCCAGCACTCAGGGCAGAGACCGCCACATAAGGTTTAACCGTCGAAGCCGGTGGATAGGCGGCCTGAATCGCACGGTTATAGAGCGGGCGGTTTTCATCTTCCAGCAGGCCGCGGTAATCCTTACTGGAAATACCGTCGACAAACAGGTTGGCGTCATAGCTGGGCGTAGAGACCATGGCGAGGATTTCGCCGGTGCGCGGGTCGCTGACCACGACGGCCGCGCGACTGCCCGCCAGCAGGGTCTCGACATATTGCTGCAGTTTGAGATCGATAGTCAGATAGATATCACGGCCTGCCTGAGGGGACTCCTCATGCAGCTGGCGAATGACCCGGCCACGGTTGTTGACCTCAACCTCTTCAAAGCCGGTTTTGCCGTGCAGCAAATCTTCGTAATAGGCTTCAATGCCCAGCTTACCGATATCGTGCGTCGCGGCGTAGTTAGGCCATATACCCTCTTTATCGAGGCGTGCAACATCACGATCGTTGATTTTTGAGACGTAACCGACCACGTGGGTCAGCGTGGCACCGTAAGGGTAGTAGCGTCGCTGGTAACCTTTGACTTCCACGCCGGGGAAGCGGTACTGATTGACCGCAAAGCGCGCGACCTGCACATCATTCAGACCGGTTTTAACCGGGATGGAGGTGAAACGACGCGAGCGTTTGCGCTCTTTCTGGAAGTTTTCGAGGTCTTCGTCAGTCAGCTCAAGAATCGGGCGTAAGTTTTCCAGGGTCTGTTGCAGATTATCAACTTTTTCCGGAACCAGTTCTGCCTGATAGATGGTGCGGTTCAGTGCCAGCGGTGTGCCGGTACGATCGTAGATTATGCCGCGGCTGGGAGCCACAGGCACCAGTTTGATACGGTTCTGGTTGGAGCGGGTGCTGTAATCATCAAAGCGAAGAATCTGCAGGTGGTAAAGGTTAACCACCAGGACTGAAGAGAGCAGTAAGATACCGACGAAGGCGATAAAAGCCCGACGGACAAAGAGTTTCTGTTCGGCGCTGTAATCGCGAAAGGCGTTGCTTTGTAATTTCATCCGCTACTTGTCATGTCTGATGTGGGCTGATCGGTCATTCACGATGATAAGGATGATTTGTCGTTATGCTCCAGGCCCGATACAGACTTTCGGCTACCAGCACGCGCACCAGCGGATGGGGCAACGTCAATGCTGACAGTGACCAGCTCTGCTCTGCCGCCGCTTTACAGGCAGGGGCCAGGCCTTCAGGCCCGCCAATCAGCAGGCTGACATCGCGACCATCCAGCTTCCAGCGTTCAAGCTGCTGCGCCAGCTGCGGGGTTTCCCACGGATGACCAGGAATATCCAGCGTGACGATGCGATTGCCTTTGCCGACCGCTGCTAACATCGCTTCACCCTCTTTTTCAAGAATGCGTTTGATATCAGCATTTTTACCGCGTTTACCTGCGGTCACTTCGGTCAGCTCAAACGGCATATCTTTCGGGAAGCGGCGCAGATATTCCATAAAACCGGTCTGCACCCAGTCAGGCATTTTCGTGCCGACGGCAACAAGTTGCAGTTTCACCGATTAGCCCCAGAGTTTTTCCAGCTCATACAGCTGGCGACTCTCTTCCTGCATCACATGCACGATGACATCACCCAGATCGACCACGACCCAGTCTGCCGCGCCTTTACCTTCAATGCCTAATGGCATCAGGCCTGCTAAACGTGACTCCTGCTCTACGTGTTCTGCGATCGAAGTCACATGACGCGTGGAGGTGCCGGTGCAGATGATCATGAAATCGGTGATGCTGGATTTGCCCTGAACGTCGATGGTGACAATGTCCTGGCCTTTGAGATCATCAATCTTATCAATAACGAACTCTTGGAGTGCTTTACCTTGCAAAAGGTTCCCCTTGGAATCTGGTGGTAACGAGCCGGCTGTAAGCCCGGAGAGTGCAGCCAAAAAATTAAGCGGCGTAGTATAGCATGCCCGGATCAGTCGCGATATAAGCCTTCGCGGTCGATATAATCGATAACCGCAGCGGGCAACAGATCGTCGCAGGGCTGATTCTGGTGGCGACGGCGGCGAATTTCCGTGGCCGAAATGTCATAGAGAGGAGTGTCCGCCAGCCAGATATGGCCTGCGGGCTGCTGATGCAACTGCCGGATATCCTGAGCGAGGTGTTGCTCAAGCCAGCGCTGCATGTCAGGCGAGTCGAACCGGGTCGGATAGCCGGGTCGCTGGCACACCAGCAGATGGCAGAGTGACAGCAGATCCTGCCAGCGATGCCATTTTGATAAGCTCAGCAATGAATCCTGACCAATAATAAATCCCAGCGGCTGCTCTGCACCGCGCTCGGTTCGCCAGGCTTCCAGGGTGGTCACGGTCCAGGACGGCGTGTCGCGTTCCAGCTCGCGGGTATCGATCTCAAACAGCGGCAGGTCGCGGATAGCGCAGCGCAGCATAGCAACCCGCTGGGCAGCGCTGGCTTCCGGTTGCGGACGATGCGGCGGCACATTGTTGGGCAGCAGCGTTACACTCTGCAGGCCGGTCTGTTGCGCCAGCGCTTCGACCGGGCGCAGATGGCCAAAATGAATCGGATCAAAGGTGCCGCCAAACAGCGCGTGTAACTCAGACATGGGCAAAGCTCGTCGGAAAAGCACGACTGCTGAGCAGCAGCGTCAGGGTCTGCAACTGCGGCCACACCGGCTGTCCATAATCTTGTTTCAGGGTGATCTCAATCTGGCTCAGCAGATGAATAGCGCGTTGCAGACGCGTGGCATCCAGCCGTTGCAGCGCGTCGGTAAACAGCGCACGGCGGTTCTGCCAGATACGCTGCTGATCCATCAGCGTACGCAGCGGCTGAGCTGTCTGGTGGCGTTGCAGATGCAGCAGCGTCAGCAGATCGCGCTGCAGCGTACGCAGCAGTATCACCACTTCGCTCTCTTCTTTCTCCAGCTGATGCAGAATATGCAGGGCGCGGCGGCTTTTTCCCGCCAGCAGGGCATCCACCCAGTGGAAGGGAGTAAAGTGCGCGGCATCACTGACCGCTTCTTCAACCCGGGGCAGTGTCAGCTTGCCGTCGGGCCACTGCAGCGAGAGCCGCTCCAGCGCCTGCGCCAGCGCCAGCAGATTGCCTTCATAGCAGTAACACAATAGCTGCACGGCCGCGTCATCTACCGATAATTTCAGCGCCTTAGCGCGATTAACGACCCAGCGTGGCAGTTGCGCCTGTTCGGGCGTCTGACAGGGCACCAATACCGCAGAGGCGGACAACGCTTTAAACCACGCGCTGTTTTCCTGCGCTTTGGTCAGCTTCGCCATTCGGCAGATCAGCAGAATATCGGCGTGCAGCAACTGCGACAGCTTAACCAGCTGTTCTGCCATCGCGGCGTTAGGGCCATTATCGGGGAATTGCAGCGTCATGGTCTGACGCTGAGCAAACAGGCTCAGTGACTGGCAACTGACGAACAGGCTCTCCCAGTCAGTCTGTGCATCCAGCGTAAAACTAAAATGTTCTTCGAATCCCTGCGCGGTTGCGGCGACGCGAATCGCATCTGAACTTTCCTGCAGCAGCAGCGGTTCGTTACCGGCTAACAAATAACAGGCGCGCAGCCCCTCACGGAGCTGCGCGCTGAGTTGCTCAGGATAAATCCTGATCATTGCAGGCTGGTAGCAGAGGAAGTGGGCGCTTCCTGTGAACCCTGACCCGGCACCGGAATCACTGACGCCGGTAAGGTCTCTTTGCTGTTGATCTGCGCAGCGTGTACCGTCAGCAGTTTACGTACCAGCTGTTCAGCAGCACGCTGACGCATCTCCTGCGTAATCAGATCCTGCTCGGCATCTTTTGCCAGCGCAGCGTTCGGGTTATCGAAGAACGACCGATAAACCGTGGTGCTGATAGGATAGATACCTTTGCCTGGCAACAGCACCTGCGCAGTGAGGGTCATCACCAGCTGATACTCGGCAGTAGTGCCGCTGATAAAGACCGACGCGGTATTACGACCCGAGGCTTCCGGACCCAGACGCAGCGTCGGAATATCGGTGCGATTCTGTTTGCTGTCTTCAACAATTTTGACATCGTTGATACGCAGCTGCTGACGCACAGTACGCGCCAGCGGCCCATAAGGATCGCCGGTTGAAACAATCAGGGTTTTCAGTTCGCTGGGCACCTGAGTGGTGCCGCGCGGATGAAAACCACAGCCAGCGGTGATCACCACCGCCAGCATGACAAACAGCCTGATAATCGGATGTCGCACAGTTCCTCCTGAACTTAACCTACGACCAGGTTAAGCAGTTTGCCCGGTACATAAATGACTTTACGGATAGTCACGCCGTCCAGATACTTCGCTACCAGATGCTCCTGCGCAGCGCGTGCCTGAACCTGTTCCTGTGTTGCATCGGCTGGCACGGTGATTTTACCGCGCACTTTACCGTTAACCTGAACCACTACCAGCAGCGAATCTTCAACCATAGCGGCTTCATCCGCAACCGGCCAGCTCGCTTCATCGATAGTGCCTTCGCCACCCAGCGTCTGCCACAGAACATAGCAGGCGTGCGGGGTAAACGGATAGAGCAGACGGACGATGGCCAGCAGCGCTTCCTGCATCAGGGCGCGATCCTGCTCGCTTTCCTGCGGGGCGCGTGCCAGTTTGTTCATCAGCTCCATGATCGCCGCAATGGCGGTGTTGAAAGTCTGACGACGGCCAATATCATCCGCCACTTTGGCGATGGTTTTGTGCAGATCGCGACGCAGCGATTTCTGCTCGTCATTCAGGCTCTCTACATTGAGTGCTACGGTCGCACCTTTCTGTGTGTGCTCGAAGACCAGCTTCCAGACACGTTTCAGGAAGCGGTTCGCCCCTTCAACGCCCGACTCCTGCCACTCCAGCGTCATCTCCGCCGGTGAAGCAAACATCATAAACAGACGCACGGTATCCGCGCCGTAACGCTCAACCATCAGCTGTGGGTCGATGCCGTTGTTTTTCGACTTCGACATTTTGCTCATGCCCGCGTAGATCACTTCACGGCCCTGCGTGTCTGTGGCTTTAACAATGCGGCCTTTCTCATCCCGCTCAACCTCAACGTCAACCGGTGAAACCCAGTTGCGCTCGCCGTTGGCACCGAGGGAGTAGAAGGCGTCAGCCAGCACCATGCCCTGGCACAGCAGACGTTTGGCTGGCTCATTAGAGTTCACCAGGCCCGCGTCACGCAGCAGCTTGTGGAAGAAGCGGAAATACATCAGGTGCATGATGGCGTGTTCAATACCGCCTACATACTGATCGACCGGCAGCCAGTAGTTTGCCGCTGCCGGATCCAGCATGCCTTCCTTGTAGCTGGCGCAGGTATAACGCGCGTAGTACCAGGAAGACTCCATAAAGGTGTCAAAGGTGTCAGTTTCACGCAGAGCAGGCTGGCCGTTTACCGTGGTTTTAGCCCACTCCGGATCCGCTTTGATTGGGCTGGTAATGCCATCCATCACCACATCTTCCGGCAGGATCACCGGCAGCTGGTCTTCTGGTGCAGGCATGACGGTGCCGTCTTCCAGCGTCACCATCGGGATAGGGGCACCCCAGTAGCGCTGACGGGAGACACCCCAGTCGCGCAGGCGGTAGTTCACTTTACGCACGCCCACGCCTTTTGCCGCCAGCAAATCTGCAATGGCGTTAAAACCGGTGGCGTGATCCATGCCGTTAAACTCACCTGAGTTGAACAGCGCACCTTTGTCAGTCATCGCCGCGGCGCTGACGTCAGGAATGGAACCATCCAGATTCAGGATGACCGGTTTAATCGGCAGATCGTATTTAGTGGCAAACTCCCAGTCGCGCTGATCGTGCGCCGGAACCGCCATCACGGCGCCGGTGCCATATTCCATCAGTACAAAGTTGGCAACCCAGACAGGGATAAGTTCGCCGGTCAGCGGATGAACAACAGACAGGCCGGTCGCCATGCCTTTCTTCTCCATGGTCGCCATATCGGCTTCGGCCACTTTGGTATTGCGGCATTCAGCGATAAAGTCAGCCAGCGCCGGATTATTGACCGATGCCTGGGTAGCCAGCGGATGGCCTGCGGCAACAGCAACATAGGTTGCGCCGATAAAGGTATCCGGGCGGGTGGTGTAGACGGTGACCTTCTCTTCGCTGTCAGCCACATCGAAGGTGATTTCGACACCTTCAGAGCGGCCAATCCAGTTACGCTGCATGGTTTTAACCTGCTCAGGCCACTCTTCCAGCGTATCCAGGTCGTTCAGCAGCTCTTCCGCATAATCGGTGATTTTGATAAACCACTGCGGGATCTCTTTACGCTCAACTTTGGTGTCGCAGCGCCAGCAGCAGCCATCGATCACCTGCTCGTTCGCCAGCACCGTCTGATCGTTCGGGCACCAGTTCACGGCAGAGGTCTTTTTATAGACCAGGCCTTTTTCATACAGTTTGGTAAAGAACCACTGTTCCCAGCGATAGTATTCTGGCTGGCAGGTTGCCAGTTCACGACTCCAGTCATAGCCAAAGCCCAGCAGTTTGAGCTGGTTTTTCATGTAGGCGATATTGTCGTAAGTCCACGGGGCCGGTGCAGTGTTGTTTTTCACCGCAGCGCCTTCCGCAGGCAGGCCGAAAGCATCCCAGCCAATCGGCTGTAGTACGTTTTTGCCGAGCATACGCTGATAACGCGCGATTACGTCGCCGATGGTGTAGTTACGAACGTGGCCCATGTGCAGGCGGCCAGAAGGATAGGGCAACATGGAGAGGCAATAGTATTTCTCTTTACCTTCCTGCTCAGTCACTTTAAACGTTTCGTTTTCATCCCAGTGCTGCTGCACACGGGATTCAATTTCTTCCGGGCGGTATTGCTCTTGCATGGCTGCCTGTGGTCCTTTATGAAAAACATTTTTCTGGCTCTAAGATCCGCATAGCATACCCATAAGGCCGCGTATCAACAACACTTCCCACTTTTGCCGGCACGATTTCTGCCGAAAGCGTCAGAGCCTTCACCCTTTTGTAATTCACTGTACAGACGACACGGCAAAAGCAACATTACGACTAAACTTAGTTCAGCGAGGGTCTGCATAAAGGAGAACAAAATGAATAAAGTGGCTCAGGAATATCGCGAGTCGTTAGCCGTATTGACCGAACGTCTCCGTCAGGGCGATCGTAACCTTGATGAGCTGATTGCCGGGCGACGAAGCCAGTTGCTGGTGCGCGATGATATGACGGAACAGGAGATTGACCAGGCGCTCAGCTCAGTGCGCCGTGATCTGGGCGAGTTTGCACGCAGCTACACCGATGTGGAAGAACCGCTGGCGGACTCACTGTTTATGCGCATCATCCGTGAGAGCGTCTGGAAAGAGCTGGCGGATATCACCGATAAAAGTCAGCTGGAGTGGCGAGAGGTCTTCCAGGATCTGCATCATCACGGGGTTTATCAGAGCGGGGAAGTGGTGGGGCTGGGCAATCTGGTCTGTGAGAAATGCCAGTTCACCCGGGCAATCTACACGCCTGAAACGCTGTCACGTTGTCCGGAATGCGGCAATGACCAGTTCCAGCGTCAGCCTTTCGAACCCTGATAGTGCGGCGTAGCTAAATGAAGCGGGCCACCCTGGGTGACCCGCCTGTTCGTGAGGTTTAGTGCAGGATTTTTGCGAGGAAATCTTTAGCGCGCTCAGACTGTGGGTTATTAAAGAAGTCATCTTTGTTGGTGTCTTCGATAATTTTCCCTTCATCCATAAAGATCACGCGATTGGCGACCTTACGGGCGAAGCCCATCTCATGGGTCACCACCATCATCGTCATCCCTTCCTGTGCCAGTTCAACCATCACATCCAGCACTTCGTTGATCATTTCCGGATCCAGCGCGGAGGTGGGTTCATCAAACAGCATCGCGATAGGGTCCATGCAGAGCGCTCGCGCAATCGCCACTCGCTGCTGCTGACCCCCTGAGAGCTGGCCGGGAAACTTCTCAGCATGAGCGGAGAGACCCACACGCTTCAGCAGCTTCAGCCCTTTATCGCGGGCTGCCGCTTTGTCGCGTTTCAGCACTTTCACCTGCGCCAGAACCAGGTTGTTGATAATGCTCAGATGCGGGAACAGTTCGAAGTGCTGGAACACCATCCCGACCTGGCTGCGAAGCTGCGCAAGATTAGTCTTTTTGTTATTCACCTCGGTGCCGTTCACCGCAATCACGCCCTGCTGAATCGGCTCGAGTCCGTTTACGGTTTTGATCAGTGTTGATTTACCGGAGCCGGACGGGCCGCACACCACCACCACTTCACCGGTTTTGACGTCGGTTGAGCAGTCGGTCAGCACCTGAAAGTGACCATACCACTTAGAAACATTTTTCAGGCTAATCATTTAAACCGTCCTTTTTCTTTTTAGATAGCTGACCAACAGCGATGCGCTCAGGCTGATAACGAAGTAGACCAGACCTGCAAACAGAATCATTTCAACCTGGGTGCCATCACGCTCACCAATGGTGGACGCGGTACGGAAGAAGTCCGCCAGGCTTAAGACATAAACCAGCGAGGTATCCTGGAACAGCACGATACCCTGCGTCAGTAACAGCGGAACCATGGCGCGGAACGCCTGTGGCAGGATGATCAGTCGCATTGCCTGCCACTGCGTCATGCCCAGCGCCAGAGCCGCACTGCCTTGTCCACGCGAGATACTGATGATGCCGGCGCGAATAATTTCAGAGTAGTACGCCGCTTCGAACAGTGAAAAGGCGACCATGGCCGAAATCAGTCGGATATCCGTTTTGGGCGACAGGCCCAGCACCTGCTGCAGAAAACTCGGCACCACCAGATAGAACCACAGCAGCACCATGACCAGCGGCACCGAGCGGAACAGGTTGACGTAAATTTTAGCGAACCAGCTGACGGGCTTAAACGTCGACAGACGCATCACCGCCAGCAGGGTGCCCCACAGGATGCCGAAGACCACGGCGGTAATCGTGATCTTAAAGGTGATCACTAAGCCATTAAGCAGATAGGGCAGGCTGGGTGTAATCGAACTCCAGTCAAACTCGTACATTACTTGCCTCCCGCATTGCCTGGCAGCCGGACTTTGCGCTCGACCAGACTCATCAACAACATAATCACCAGGTTAATCGCAACGTAGGCCAGCGTAATAGCGGTAAAGGATTCGTAGGCGTGGGCAGAATAGTCGAGCAATTTGCCCGCCTGCGCCGCCATATCGACCAGACCAATGGTGGAGGCGATAGCGGAGTTCTTCACCAGGTTCAGCATTTCCGAGGTCATCGGCGGCACAATCACGCGATACGCATTCGGCAGCAGCACATAGCGATAGGTCTGCGGCAGGGTTAAGCCCATCGCCAGACCGGCATTCTTCTGTCCACTCGGCAGTGACTGAATCGCTGCGCGCACCTGCTCGCAGACGCGGGCGGCGGTAAACAGGCCAAGACAGATCATCGAGGAGAGGAAGAACTGAATGTTGGGATCCAGCTCAGACTTAAACCACATGCCGAGCTTTTCACCCACCAGCTCGGGCGCCACCAGATACCAGAAGAAGAACTGGACGATCAGTGGGATGTTGCGAAACAGTTCGACATAGCAGGTGCCAATGGTCGACAGCAGGCGATTAGGCACGGTGCGCAGAATGCCGAAAAATGAACCCACGCAGAAAGCGATAATCCAGGCGCAGCAGGAGACGGCAATCGTCACCTGAAAACCGGACCACAGCCAGCCGAGGTAGGTCGTGTTACCGAACGGGGCCTGTTCGAGGAATATGCCCCAGTTCCAATCGATACCCATAACGAGCTCCGGAAAAAAAGGGTAGCTAAGCTACCCTGAAGATTGATGAACGGCGTTTTATTTCCTGACTCAGGGGAACGACCCGTGTCAGTCTGTCTGTCCATGCCGCGGTTTCAGCAATCGAGAGGGCAGCCAGGCCGCCCTTGTTATACCCGTCGTCTTTCAGGCTGCATTTTTGTTGGCTACGTTCACTCACCCGAATTACTTACCGGAGTAAGCTCATGGGGAGTCATTCTCCTGCCGCCTCAATGCAGTCTGAAATCCATTGGGTATTTTGTTGTTAATTCAGTGCTTTATCATTTGGCGTTTTGAACAGCGCTTTCATGTCATCAGACAGCTCAAAGTTCATGTTCAGGTTCTTTGGTGGAATCGGCTGTTTGAACCAGGTGTCAAACCATTTTTCTGCCTGGCCAGAGGTCTGGGCTTTGGCAATGGTTTCATCCACCAGGGCTTTGAACTGCGGATCATCTTTACGCAGCATGCAGCCATAGGCTTCTTTTGACTGTGGTGTGCCCAGGATTTCCCAGTTGTCCGGCTTTTTAGCTTTGGCGCGTTCGCCTGCCAGCAGGGCATCATCCATCATAAAGGCCACGGCACGACCGGTTTCCAGCGTACGGAACGAGTCACCGTGATCTTTTGCGCTGATGATGCGCAGATCCAGTTTTTGTTCGTCGTTGAGTTTGTGCAGCAGCACTTCAGAGGTGGTACCTGAGGTCACCACTACGGTTTTGCCTTTCAGGTCAGCGAAATCTTTGATCGGGCCATCTTTCTTCACCAGCAGACGGGTGCCGATAACAAAAATAGTGTCTGAGAAGGCGGCCTGTTTCTGGCGCTCAAGATTGTTAGTGGTCGATCCACACTCATAATCGTAGGTGCCGTTTTGCAGCAGCGGAATACGGTTTTGTGAGGTGATCGGGATCATTTTGACCTGCAGATCAGGCTTGTTCAGCTTTGCTTTAATCGCTTCAACGATAGCATTTGAGTAAGCCTGTGAGTAGCCGACGACTTTTTGCTGGTTGTCATAATAAGAAAAGGGAACTGATGATTCGCGATGCCCGACCACAATGACGCCATTGTCATTGATCTTCTTCAGGGTGCCGCTGAGATCTTCCGCCTGGGCCGCTCCCGCCGCTGCGCTGATCAGCAGAAGAGATAATGCCACTTTGCGTAGTTGCATGTTCCAACTCCTTCGTATGAAAAAGGCACAGGATATTACCTGCGCTGATTATGATGTTGTGTCTGTTTTCTGCTGCGTTTCTGCTCATTCTGCGGTTTAAACGGGCGCAGAAGAGTCACTAACATAGCGGATTGTTAACGCAATGAAACAAAAAAGTTTCTTTTTTGCGAGGTGATACGCACCAAAAAAAGGCAATTTTTTCACCCTGCGCGTTAATGGTGCAGCAGCGTCAATTGTTTTGGTGCAAGCCGCCCGGCATCAGCGCCTGCAATCAGCCTGTTTGCGAAAAGCAGTGAAACATTTTGCAATCATCGTGCCAGAAAGAGGTAATGGGTTAGAAAGTCAGCAGAGTGTGCGGCGTGGGGAGTGAAAAAAACCGAAGAGTCACCATGAAAAAGGCGAAGCAGGTGCTTCGCCTTCAGTGAGCATAGGTGGGGATGCTATCGACGACGGCGCAGGAGTGCTATCACCGCCGCCAGCAGCGTCAGTGACCACACTGGCCAGATGCCAGCCCGCGCATACGGGGTTTCTCCCTGCGTTGGCGTAACCTTGCTGGTCAGCACATCGCGGGTAAACTGCGGTAGCATGGCTTCCACATCACCACTGGCATTGACCACCGCCGTCACACCATTATTGGTGCTGCGCAACAGCGGGCGTCCAAGTTCCAGCGCACGCATCCTCGCCATCTGGAAGTGCTGCCATGGGCCGATAGAGTGACCAAACCAGGCATCGTTCGAAACGGTGAGCAGGAAGTTGGTGTCGGGATGGAAGTTGGCCCGCACCTGTTCACCCAGCACGATCTCATAACAGATGGCGCTGGTCAGGTTATAGCCTGCCACGCTGAGTTGCGGCTGGAGATAATTGCCACGACTGAAGGCCGACATCGGCAGATCGAAGAACGGGGCCAGCGGACGCAGCAGATCGGCCAGCGGCACAAATTCGCCAAACGGTACCAGGTGATTCTTCTGGTAACGATTGCCGCTGAAGTAGTTGTATGGCGCTTTGCCACCCAGCACGATGACAGTGTTGTAATCGTGGTAACGGTTCTGCTCAAGCCGTGAGTCCACAATGCCGGTGATCAGCGAACTGCCGCGCTCACGCAGTTCGTCATCCAGCGAACGCAGGAACGGCTGCTGATTACTCTCCAGATCGGTAATTGCCGATTCAGGCCAGATAATAATCGGCGCTTTACCCATCAGCGGCTGACTCAGACCGTTGTAAATGCGCAGGGTAGTGAGCAGCTGCTGCGGATCCCACTTCATCGATTGCGGAATGTTCCCCTGCACCAGCGCTACCTCGACGGCCCGCTCGGGCATCGGCTGAACCCACTGGATGTAGCGCAACGGCCATGGCAGTGCCAGCAGCAGCAGCGCCGCCACCAGACTCCTGACGTTGCGTTGTTGCAGGGCATAAGCCAGCAGGCCAGCCACCCCCATCAGCAGGAAGGTCAGCGTCTCTACGCCGGCCAGCGGGGCCAGGCCTTTTAACGGGCCATCGATCTGGCTGTAACCAAACTGCAGCCACGGAAAGCCGGTCAGCACCCAGCCACGCAGGAACTCGGTGATCTGCCACAATGCCGGTGCCGCCAGCGCCAGGCGCCACAGCGTCGTTCGCGGCCAGATGCGATTCAGTACGCCGGCAAACAGCGCCGGGTAGAGTGCCAGATAAGCTGCCAGCAGCGCCACGATAAAGACATTGACCGGGCCAGGCATGCCGCCAAAGGTAGCGACACTGACATAAACCCAGTTGATGCCGCTGCCGAACAAGCCTAATCCCCAGACAAACCCGATCGCGCTGGCCTGCGGGCTGGAGCGGTTAAGGGTCAGCAGCTGTAAACCGCACAGCGAGAGCAGTGCCGCGGGCCAGAAATCGTAAGGAGAGAAGGCGAGGGTGCCAAGTGCACCCGTTATTAAAGCCAGCAGCAGGCGAACCCGCTGACGCGGGTAGAGTGAGGCTAAAGCCATAGACTTATTCGTCTTCCAGTTGAGGTTGTGGCGAATTTTCCGGGATAGTCACGTGAACCTGGATGATGCGGCGGCTGTCAGCCATCGCCACCTTGAACTGGTAACCCTCAATCTCGATGCTTTCACCGCGAGCGGGCAGGTGACCGAAGCCCTGCATCACCAGACCACCGATGGTGTCGACTTCATCGTCGCTGAACTGCGTGCCAAACACCTCGTTGAAATCTTCAATGGCAGTCAGTGCACGCACCGTAAAGGTGTGACGGTTGAGCTGACGGATATCACGATCTTCTTCGTCGTCATACTCATCTTCAATTTCACCGACAATCAGCTCCAGGATGTCTTCGATGGTCACCAGACCGGAGACACCGCCAAACTCATCAATGACGATCGCCATGTGGTAACGCTGGGAACGGAACTCTTTCAGCATCCGGTCAACACGCTTACTTTCAGGCACAACCACCGCAGGACGCAGCACTTTCTCAATGCTGAAAGGCTCAGATTCGCTGCTCATAAACGGCAGCAGATCTTTCGCCATCAGAATCCCTTCCACATGATCTTTATCTTCGCTGATCACCGGGAAACGAGAATGGGCGGATTCGATGATGACATCCAGACACTCTTCAAGGCTCTGATTACGTTTCAGGGTGATCATTTGCGAGCGCGGGATCATGATGTCACGCACGCGCTGCTCCGCAATATCCAGTACCCCTTCGAGCATGTCGCGGGTGTCCTGGTCAATCAGCTCTTTGTTATTCGAGTCGCGGATCAGCTCCAGTAGCTCATCACGGTTTTTAGGTTCACCGTGAAAGAGTTGGTTGATCAACAGGGAAAAAAATCCCTTTTTACTACTGGGTGCATCGCTGTTTTGAGAATGGTCGTCGCTCATGGCGGTTTTTAAAGATCTCTCTGATGAGGAATGGGGGCTGTCAGCAATCTGTACTGACAGCCGGATTGACTGAATACAGGATTCAGGCGTCTTCTTTCTCCGAAATGTACGGATCAGGATACCCAAGAGCAAGCATTATCTCGGTCTCCAGCCCTTCCATCTCGTCCGCTTCGTCGTCTTCGATATGGTCATAACCCAGCAGATGCAGCGTGCCGTGTACCACCATGTGCGCCCAGTGGGCTTCAACACTTTTACCCTGTTCAGCCGCTTCCTGCTCAACCACCTGACGGCAGATAATCAGATCGCCCAGCAGCGGCAGCTCAATGCCTGGCGGCGCTTCAAACGGGAAAGATAACACGTTGGTCGGCTTATCTTTGCCGCGATAAGTCAGATTAAGCTCATGACTTTCTGCTTCGTCAACCAGACGCACCGTGACTTCGCTTTCGGGCTGAAAAGGGGTGACAGCCGCTGACAGCCAGCGATGAAACTGGCTTTCATCAGGCAGGTCAGCGGTGTTGTCACAGGCGACCTGCAGGTCGAGAATCACCTCGCTCATTTGCTTTCCTGCGTAGCACTTTGTGCTGCCAGCGCTTCGCGTTTACGCTCTTCGGCCTGCTGGTCGCGGCGGGTCTGATCCGCGGCTTCCCATGCCTCATAGGCGGTAACAATGCGGGCAACCACCGGATGGCGCACTACATCTTCGCTGTGGAAGAAGTTGAAGCTGATCTCTTCAACGTCCGCCAGCACCTCAATGGCATGACGCAGACCTGACTTAACATGACGCGGCAGGTCAATCTGGGTAACGTCGCCGGTAATCACCGCTTTAGAGTTAAAGCCGATACGCGTCAGGAACATCTTCATCTGTTCGATGGTGGTGTTCTGGCTCTCATCAAGAATGATGAATGCATCGTTCAGGGTACGACCACGCATGTAGGCCAGCGGGGCGACTTCAATGACATTGCGCTCCATCAGCTTTTCTACCCGCTCGAAGCCGAGCATTTCGAACAGCGCATCGTAGAGGGGACGCAGATAAGGGTCGACTTTCTGGCTCAGATCGCCCGGCAGAAAGCCGAGCTTTTCACCCGCTTCGACGGCAGGGCGGGTCAGCATGATGCGGCGAATCTCCTGGCGCTCCAGCGCATCGACTGCCGCGGCTACCGCCAGATAGGTTTTACCGGTACCGGCCGGGCCGACACCGAAGGTGATGTCGTGGTCGAGCACATTAGCGATGTACTGGGCCTGATTTGGGGTGCGCGGTTTGATCACACCGCGTTTGGTCTTGATATTGACCGCTTTACCGTACTCCGGCACGCTCTCAGCGGTTTGCTCCAGTACCCGGCTCTCTTTGATCGCCAGGTGAATCTGATCAGGCTCGATATCCGGGATATCGCCACGCACAGGCGCGGTATCGACATAGAGGGTTTTCAGAATATCTGCTGCGGCATTGACGCAGAGTGGACGTCCTGACAGCTTAAAAACGTTGTCGCGACGATTGATCTCAATGCCCAGACGACGCTCAAGCTGTTTTACATTATCGTCAAAAGGCCCACACAGGCTCATCAGACGACGGTTATCAGCCGGTTCAAGGGCGATTTCACGAGTTTCGATATTCAAACGAATCCTTTGGGTCACGCAGGGCCAGTTATGGGATGTGTCTGACGCACCGTTAAGCTTAACCGGATGCACCATAACGAAATTATTTATGCCGTAACGCCTGGGCGCAAGCTTATGGAGAGATATTTGGGCAACACTTTCAGAAAGCAAGGGGTGAAAGGTGAAATTGGCGGCAACGCGATGCGCGCTGCCGCACAGTAAAGCAGGCATCACGGCTGGAACAGACTCACGCCGATTTCATTTTCTTTACGGGTACGGGCGATCACGGACGCCGGACTTTCCGCCATGCGCAGCCCCATCTCGTCTTCAGTACGCACCAGTTTGCCGCGCAGCGAGTTGGTGTAGACATCGACAATCTCAACGTCCACAAAGCGGCCGATCATTTCTGGCGAGCCTTCGAAATTCACCACGCGGTTATTTTCGGTGCGGCCAGAGACTTCCATTACGTTCTTGCGGGAGATGCCTTCCACCAGAATACGCTGCACTGTGCCCACCATGCGGCGACTGATCGCCTGCGCCTGCTGGTTGATGCGATCCTGGAGGATCCACAGACGCTGCTTTTTCTCCTCTTCACTGACATCATCCGGCAGGTCAGCAGCGGGCGTGCCGGGACGGGCAGAGTAGATAAAGCTGAAGCTGACGTCGAAATTGATCTCGGCGATCAGCTTCATAGTCTGTTCGAAATCCTGCTGAGTTTCACCGGGGAAACCAATGATGAAGTCAGAGCTGATCTCAATATCCGGACGCGCCGCGCGCAGCTTGCGGATAATCGCCTTATACTCCAGCGCGGTATGAGCACGCTTCATCAGCGTCAGAATACGGTCTGATCCACTCTGAACCGGCAGGTGCAGGAAGCTCACCAGTTCCGGCGTATCGCGGTAGACCTCGATGATGTCATCGGTGAACTCAATCGGGTGGCTGGTGGTGAAGCGAATGCGGTCGATGCCGTCGATGGCGGCGACCAGGCGCAGCAGCTCAGCGAAGGTACAGATTTCACCATCAAAGGTGGCACCACGATAGGCGTTGACGTTCTGGCCAAGCAGGTTAACTTCACGCACGCCCTGCGCCGCCAGCTGAGCGATCTCCAGCAGAATGTCATCGCTGGGACGGCTCACTTCCTCGCCACGGGTGTAAGGCACCACGCAGAAAGTACAATATTTGTTGCAGCCTTCCATGATGGAGACAAAGGCAGTCGGGCCCTCTGCGCGCGGTTCCGGCAGGCGATCAAATTTCTCGATTTCCGGGAAGCTGATGTCGACCACCGGGCTTTTGGTGCCGCGCACGGTGTTGATCATCTCCGGCAGGCGGTGCAGTGTCTGCGGACCAAAAACGATATCCACGCAGGGCGCACGCTGGCGGATATGATCCCCTTCCTGCGACGCCACGCAGCCGCCCACGCCGATAATCACATCCGGATTGCGCTCTTTGAGTTTTCTCCAGCGGCCCAGCAGGTGGAATACCTTCTCCTGCGCTTTCTCACGAATCGAACAGGTGTTAAGCAGCAGAATATCCGCCTCTTCAGGAACCTCGGTCAGCGTATAGCCGTGCGTACTGTTCAGCAGATCAGACATCTTGGATGAATCATACTCATTCATCTGACATCCCCAGGTTTTGATATGCAGTTTTTTTGTCATCGCGCTAACCATTGATTCAGTGCAGTGAAGTGCGGGGCGCGTATTGTAATGCTTTGATGCTGTTGTGACCAGCCTCAGGGCTTTTCTGCCAGCAATCCGGTTTTCCGGTACACTTTGCTTTATTCAGACCCGTATTGCGCAGGCTGGCGGGAATAAGAGAGGGACATAAGCAATGCAGGATAATCAGTTTGATGTAGTGATTGTTGGCGGTGGCATGGTCGGTGCAGCGCTGGCTTGTGGACTGACGCAGCAACATTTTCGCGTTGCGGTGATTGAGCGTGCCGAACCCGCGCCTTTTGATGCCGACAGCGATCCCGATCTGCGAATTTCGGCGATTGGCTCATCCTCGGTGGGGCTGCTGAAGCAACTCAACATCTGGCCACGGGTAGAGGCGATGCGCAGCGCGCCCTATCGCAGGCTGGAAACCTGGGAGTGGCAGACGGCGCAGGTGAGTTTTGATGCGGCCTCGCTGGGGCTGCCCGAGCTGGGCTTTATGGTCGAGAACAGCGTGCTTCAGCGGGCGTTATGGGAGGAGATGCAGTCGCTGGGCGTGACCTGCTATTGCCCGGCAACACTGGAGAACCTGCAGCCAGAAAATGGCGGCTGGCGCATCGACCTCAACGACGACGTTGCCTTACACGCGCGCCTGGTGATTGGGGCTGATGGCGCGAATTCTCAGGTGCGACAAATGGCCGGGATCGGTATTCATGGCTGGAGCTATGCGCAATCCTGTTTACTGATCAGCGTAACCTGCGAACATCCGGCAGGCGATGCGACCTGGCAGCACTTTACACCTCAGGGACCGCGCGCCTTTCTGCCGCTGTATGACAACCGGGCCTCACTGGTCTGGTATGACGCGCCTGCAAGAGTCCGTCAGCTACAGGCGATGCCGATAACCCAGCTGGAAAAAGAGATTGCCAGCCACTTCCCGGCACGGCTGGGACGTTTCAAAGCTCACGCGGCGGGCGGCTTCCCGCTGGTACGGCGTCATGCTTCACGGTATGTCCTGCCAGGACTGGCGCTGGTCGGTGATGCCGCGCATACCATTAATCCGCTGGCCGGGCAGGGCGTGAATCTGGGCTATCGCGATATTGATGCGTTGATTAATGTGCTGGTCAGCGCACGCGGGGCGGCAGAGGATTGGGCATCCGAGCGCGTATTGCAGCGCTATCACCGGCAACGTCGTAAAGACAACATGCTGATGCAGGGCGGTATGGATCTGTTCTATTTTGCCTTCAGCAATCAGCTGGCACCGCTGCGGTTTGCACGTAATCTCGGATTGATTGCCGCCGAACATTCCGGGGTACTGAAGCGGCAGGTATTGCGCTACGCGCTGGGGTTATAGCCGATTGCGCATGTCGGCTCGCCATACGGCGGGCCTGCAATCAGGAAGGGGAACGACAAAAACAACAAAGCCCGCAAAAGCGGGCCAGGTTGTGCAATTTGGCTGGGGTGCAGGGATTCGAACCCCGGAATGCTGGTATCAGAAACCAGTGCCTTACCGCTTGGCGACACCCCAATAATGGTGTTTTTCAAATTGTCTTTTGTATGGCTGGGGTGCAGGGATTCGAACCCCGGAATGCTGGTATCAGAAACCAGTGCCTTACCGCTTGGCGACACCCCAATTATATGGTGGCTACGACGGGAATCGAACCTGTGACCCCAGCATTATGAGTGCTGTGCTCTAACCAGCTGAGCTACGTAGCCAAATTGTACTGCATTTCAATGATGGCTGGGATACCTGGATTCGAACCAGGGAATGCCGGTATCAAAAACCGGTGCCTTACCGCTTGGCGATATCCCATTCGTCCGTTCTCAGCCTCGAGAATCATCGAAATTGGCTGGGATACCTGGATTCGAACCAGGGAATGCCGGTATCAAAAACCGGTGCCTTACCGCTTGGCGATATCCCATCCACGCTGCCGAATAATGAAATGGTGCGGGAGGCGAGACTTGAACTCGCACACCTTGCGGCGCCAGAACCTAAATCTGGTGCGTCTACCAATTTCGCCACTCCCGCAAAAAAAGATGGTGGCTACGACGGGAATCGAACCTGTGACCCCAGCATTATGAGTGCTGTGCTCTAACCAGCTGAGCTACGTAGCCATCTTTTTTTCGCGTTACCTTCATCGGCGTTGCGGGGCGCATTATGCGGAGTTGACCAGACAGCGTCAACAATTTTTTTACCGTTTTTTGCCAGATAATCGCTGTTTGACTGGCTTATAACCAGCCTGGGTATTTATTCGGCAATTTTTCAGTGAATACAAGGCTAATCGAAAAAAAATGGGCCACAGCGGGCCCATTCTGGTGGCTCTCTGTCGGCTTATTTATAGGCTGACTGATGCACGCCCACGGCACGACCAGAAGGATCGTCCATGTTTTTAAACGCTTCATCCCACTCAATCGCTTTGGCAGAAGAACAGGCGACCGATGGACCGCCAGGCACACACTCTGCCGCGCTCGCCAACGGGAACAGTTCTTCAAAGATCTCACGATAGAGATAGGCTTCTTTCGAACCCGGCGTGTTGAACGGGAAGCGGAAGTGAGCGGTAGCCAGCTGCTGATCGCTGATTTGCTTCGCAGCCACTTCTTTCAGTGAGTCGATCCAGCTGTAACCCACGCCATCTGAGAACTGCTCTTTCTGACGCCACGCCACGCTCTCTGGCAGGTAAGAGGAGAAACATTCACGCAGAATGTGCTTCTCCATTTTACCGTTGCTGCCACACATTTTATCGGCCGGGTTAATACGCATCGCCACATCCAGGAATTTTTTATCCAGGAACGGTACGCGGGCTTCAACACCCCAGGCGGACATCGCTTTGTTGGCACGGGCGCAGTCGAACATATGCAGCGCCTGCAGTTTACGCACGTTTTCTTCGTGGAACTCTTTGGCGTCTGGCGCTTTATGGAAATAGAGATAGCCGCCGAAGACTTCATCTGCGCCTTCGCCCGACAGCACCATCTTGATGCCCATCGCTTTAATTTTACGCGACATTAAGTACATTGGCGTAGACGCACGAATAGTGGTGACGTCGTAGGTTTCAATGTGATAAATCACATCGCGAATGGCATCCAGACCTTCCTGCACGGTGAAATGAATTTCATGGTGTACGGTACCCAGATGTTCCGCCACAGATTTCGCCGCTTTTAAGTCGGGTGAACCTTCCAGCCCGACCGCGAAGGAGTGCAGCTGTGGCCACCACGCATCACTTTTATCCTGATCTTCAACCCGCTTCGCCGCGTAACGCTTGGTCACGGCTGAAATGATGGAAGAGTCCAGGCCGCCTGACAGCAGCACGCCGTAAGGTACATCTGACATCAGGTGGCTTTTTACGGATTCCTCCAGCGCATGTTTCAGGCCTGCGGCGTCGGTGGTGTTGTGCTCAACGTTTTTATATTCCATCCAGTCGCGCTGCCAGTAACGGCGGATCTCGCCATCGGTGCTGGAGAGATAGCTTCCCGGCGGGAACTCTTTGATTGAACGGCAGGCAGGCACCAGCGCTTTCATTTCTGAAGCAACAAACAGGTTGCCATGCTCATCGTTACCCATATAGAGCGGGATGATGCCGATATGGTCGCGACCAATCAGATACGTTTTTTTAACGGTGTCATAGAGGATAAAGGCGAACATGCCTTCCAGCTCATCGAGGAAATCGACACCTTTCTCCTGATAGAGCGCCAGAATCACTTCACAGTCAGAACCGGTCTGAAACGCGTAGCGATCGCTGAGTTCAGCGCGCAGTGCCTGATGGTTATAAATTTCGCCGTTAACTGCCAGTACGTGGGTGTGATCGGCGTTGTACAGCGGCTGTGCGCCATTGTTAACGTCAACAATGGAGAGACGTTCATGCGCCAGAATAGCATGGTCATCGGCGTAGACGCCTGACCAGTCCGGGCCGCGATGACGCATTAAGCGTGAACATTCCAGCGCTTTTTTGCGCAGCTCAACAGGATCGGTTTTCAGATCCAGCACACCAAAAATTGAACACATAACTGACTCCTGAGCTCACCTTACGGCGATGTTATCTTTTGCGTTTGTCCGGCAGCCTGATGCTGCGTGATACATAAGAAAATGCGCTATTTGGTGTATTCAATGCAAGAGGAATCGTGATTTACTGATAAAAAGATTGCTTGCATGGCAATAAAATTGAATAAACGATAATTTTAAAGTCGTTTCTTTGAGGTATCGGCAATGAAATGGCTTTTTCGCGCAGAAATCAGGCAGTAAAAGTAGGCGATATAGCGCAAAAAGGTGTGACGCATCACAGATTAGCCGGATGCGTCATAAGAGAAATGAATCAGAACAGGTCGATATCGGCCACAGAAGGGTAGATCCAGTCCGGACGGAACGGCATGGCATCGATATCACTCAGTGTCGAGACGCCGGAGAGCACCAGCACCGTCTCCAGACCCGCCTGAAAACCGGCCAGAATATCGGTTCGCAGATTGTCGCCGACAATCACGGTCTCTTCCGAGTGGGCCTGCATTTTGTTCAGTGCGGCGCGCATGATGTAGGGACTGGGTTTGCCGACAACAAACGGGCGACGGCCTGATATCTTCTCAATACCCGCACAGAGCGCGCCACAGGCAGGAATAAAACCGCGCGCATGGGTATCGGGGTTGGTGGCAATAAAGCGAGCGCCATTAGCCACGAAGAAGGCCGCTTTATGCATCATGTCCCAGTTAAACGAGCGCGTCTCTCCGACAATGACAAAATCGGGATTTACATCGGTAATGGTAAAGCCCGCTTTGTAGAGTTCATGAATCAGTGCGCCTTCACCAATTACATACGCCTTTTTGCCCTCCTGACGGCGCAGGAAGTCGGCGGTTGCCATTGCGGAGGTATAGAAAACGGAATCGGGAACCTCGACACCGGCCGAGGCAAAACGGTTGGCCAGATCCTGCTCGGTTTGCGAGGGATAGTTCGTCAGCACCACCAGCGGCATCTCTTTGGCCAGAATGCGCTGTAAAAACTCCTGTGCGCCGGGAACGGCCGTGTTGTCGTGCATCAGCACGCCATCGATATCACAAATTACGCTTTTAATGGTCATAGTCAGATCCGATGTGGCCCGCCACAGCAGCGGGTTAGCTTAGAGCCTATCCCATTAGGCTATTTTATTTGTCATTCTGAACCTGGGCAGTGCTCACACAGGCTGCTTTAGCAACCTGAACGCCCGTCAGGGCGGCCCTGAAGGGGCGAGCGCAGCGAGTCATCCTCACGTACTACGTGTACTACGGATTGTTCCGCGCTGTCCGTGTCCAGACCGCCTGCACCAATTACGCCTAATGGGATAGGCTCTTAGTCTTCCAGAAGATGTTGCAGCAGAATGCCGTTAAGCATGGCACGTTTAGCGAGCGCAAAGGCACCGATAGCAGAACGATGATCCAGGGTGGAACGCACGACCGGCAGATTTTTACGGAAGGCCTCTAATGCCTGAGTATTAATGCAGCCCTCAATCGCGGGCAGCAGCACTTTTTCTGCTTCAGTGATCTCACCCGCCAGCACCACTTTTTGCGGATTAAACAGGTTGATCGCGATGGCGATAGCTTTGCCAAGATAACGGCCAACGTGCTCAACCACTTCACAGGCCAGTGCATCACCCTGATTGGCCGCTTTGCAGATGTGGGATATCTGGCACGCCTCCAGCGTCAGTACGCTGGGATAGCCCTGATTCAGCAGATGCCGTACCCGATTTTCAATGGCGCCGTTGGCGGCAATGGTTTCAAGGCAGCCAAAGTTGCCGCAGTGACAGCGCTCGCCAAGCGGGTCGACCTGAATATGGCCGATCTCGCCAACGTTGCCGTTGCTGCCAAGAAAAATATGGCCGTTGGCAATAATGCCGGCCCCCGTGCCACGGTGTAAACGCACCAGAATCGAGTCAGCACAGTCGCGGCTTGCACCGAAATAGTGCTCGGCCAGCGCCAGGCTGCGAATATCATGACCCACAAAACTGGTGACGTTAAAACGTGTTTTCAGGTTGGCGACCAGCGGCCAGCGGCTGACAGAGATGTGTGGCATATAGCGGATCACGCCGTTAATCGGATCGACCAGCCCCGGCAGGATCACTGAAATCGCGATCAGCTCGCGAATTTTACGCTGGTGCTGCTCAATGAAGCTGCTGATGGCGTTAAACAGCGCATGTTCCAGCGTCTCCTGAGTGCGTTCCGGCAGCGCATAATCTTCCTGCGCCAGCGATTTACCGCTGAGGTCAAACAGAGTCAGAGTGGCGTCGTTGCGTCCGAGGCGGACGCCGATGGTATGGAAATGGCGGGTTTCAGTGATAATGGAGATGGCGCGGCGACCACCGGTAGACGCCTGCTGGTCTACCTCTTTGATCAGGCCGCGCTCAATCAACTGACGGGTAATTTTGGTGACGCTGGCGGGCGCGAGCTGGCTAAGTTCGGCAATCTGAATGCGCGATATCGGCCCCTGTTGATCAATCAGCCGGTAAACCGCTGCGCTATTGAGTTGCTTAACAAGATCGACATTTCCTATTTGAGACTGGCCGCCAGTGGTCATTCAGTGCTTACTCGCTCAGGACGTCGTCTCCGTTGACAAACGTCTTTATGATTTTAAAGTCGCGCGTAAACACAGTCAGGTTCGCGATTTTTCCTGCTTCGATCGAGCCTGACTGCCTTTCCACGCCCATCGCCCGTGCCGGGTAGAGTGTTGCCATGCGCAACGCTTCGTCCAGTGCGATCCCTGCATGTTCAACGCTGTTTTGTACCGCTTCAATCATCGTCAGGGCAGAACCACTTAATGTACCGTTTTCGTCGACACAAAGCCCATCGCGATAATAGATTGTTTTGCCTGCAAAAATAAACTCGCTTATGTCTGCGCCAGCCGGTGCAGTGGCATCCGTGACCAGCACCAGTTTGTCGCCTTTAATGCGTTTCGCATTGCGCACGTTAGCGTAATGTACATGTAAACCGTCCGCAATAATGCCGCAGTATACATCAGGCGAATCAAACAGCGCACCGATAAGCCCGGGTTCACGTCCGGCAAAGGTGGGCATGGCGTTGTACAGGTGCGTCGCGAAACTCACGCCAGCAGAAAAGCCCGCTTTAGCCTCTTCATAGGTCGCATTCGAGTGACCGGCTGAGACAATAATCCCGGCATCAGTCAATTGACGAATCACATCGCTGCCTGCATTTTCAGGAGCAAGCGTGACTTTGGTGATGACGTCCGCGTTGTCGCACAGGTACTGCACCATTGCCGCATCCGGCAGGCGAATCAGCGCCGGATCGTGGGTGCCTTTTTTCGCCTTGCTCAGCCAGGGTCCCTCCAGATGCAGACCCAGCGCCTGATTCTGATGTTTCTGCAGATAAGCGCGCATGGTTTCAATCGCCCGTTTCATCAGGGCGTCACTGCTGGTTATCAGCGTCGGTAAAAAGCTGGTGCAGCCAGACTTTTCATTGGCGCGCTGCATCGTTTCCAGCGTTTCAATGCTGAGCGCCTCAAGGCTGTCGTTGAACTGCACGCCACCGCAGCCATTGAGCTGGAGATCGATAAAGCCTGGCGCAATATTCGCCCCCGCCATATCCCGCTGCTCAATATCCGCCGGGAGCGCTTCACGCGGACAGACGCGCGCAATACGCCCATCGGCAACCACCACCGCGTGATTATCCAGAACCTCATGGCCACTGTAGATTCGACCGTTAACTAATGCGTACATCTCTCTTCTCCCGTCCTGGCCTGCTGCCACTCAACGTAACAGCAGGGCATGACAATGTTCTGTTACACGCCTTTCATATTTTCCGCTTCCATTTCGCGGAAATATTTCACGGTTTTCACTTTCAGTTCCATGGTGGCCGGCTCATCACACACCACCACCGATTTCGCGTGCAGCTGCAGGCAGCTGATGGTCCACATATGATTAACGTTGCCTTCAACCGCCGCCTGTAATGCCTGCGCTTTAACATGGCCGGTAACCAGAATCATCACTTCCTCTGCGTCCAGCAGCGTACCGACGCCGACCGTCAGCGCATATTTAGGCACCTGATCAACGTCACCGTTAAAGAAGCGGGAGTTCGCCACGCGGGTGTCATGGGTCAGGGTTTTAATGCGGGTACGGGAAGCGAGAGAGGAAGCCGGTTCGTTAAAGGCGATATGACCGTCGTTGCCGACGCCGCCCATGAACAGGTGAATTTTACCCAGCGCGCGAATTTTCTCTTCGTACTGACGACATTCTGCGTCAATATCGGGGGCATTACCATTCAGCAGGTTGATATTTTCCGGTTGAATATCAACGTGATCGAAGAAATTGCGATACATGAAGCTGTGATAGCTCTCAGGATGCTCTTTTGGCAGGCCAACATATTCATCCATATTGAACGTCACTACGTTTTTAAAACTGACCTGGCCCGCTTTGTGCATATCAATCAGGTGTTTGTACGCTTCCAGTGGCGTACCGCCGGTTGGCAGACCCAGGACAAAAGGTTTATCCGCCGTCGGGTTAAACGCATTGATACGATTAACAATATGTCGGGCGGCCCATTTTCCCACCTGGGTTGGTGTCGCTAAAGGAATCAGTCTCATGTTTCACCTCAATTGAAAATAGAAAGGGGATGGCTAAGCCGTTGCGTGAGTCACCAATCTGAACAGATGATTCATTGTCGCCACGGGCGGCGCATAATTCAATATTTCGGATCATAAAATAAGTTTACGGTCATAGCCAGATGTTGCCGTTTGAAACGATGTTTTTTAGTGATAAAAATCACATTTACCAGGCTTTTAATTTGCGAGGCGAATTAATTTATCATTACACTTCGCTGCGTGATATGAAGTGTATTAACGATCTTTGCAGCTGACATAACAACATTAAGCGGCGCAAAGCGACAAGTCAGGCTCATAGGGGGAAGGGGATATGTTAGGTTACTTACAAAAGGTGGGGCGTGCACTGATGGTGCCGGTAGCAACCCTGCCAGCAGCAGCGATATTAATGGGCGTGGGCTACTGGATCGATCCAGACAGCTGGGGCGCAGGTAATGCGCTGGCGGCATTGCTGATCAAGTCGGGTGCGGCAATCATTGAGCACATGTCGGTGCTATTTGCGATCGGTATTGCCTACGGCATGTCAAAAGATAAAGATGGTGCCGCTGCCCTGACTGGCTATGTCGGCTTTCTGGTGGTCACCACGCTCTGCTCACCAGCTGCAGTGTCGATGATTCAGAAAATTCCTTTGGATCAGGTGCCAGCAGCCTTTGGCAAAATTGAAAACCAGTTTGTCGGCATCCTTGTCGGTATTTTGTCGGCAGAGGTCTATAACCGCTTCAGCCACGTTGAACTGCCTAAGGCACTCTCTTTCTTCAGCGGACGCCGGCTGGTGCCGATTCTCGTTTCGTTCCTGATGATCTTTGTCGCTTTTATCCTGATGTATATCTGGCCCGTGGTGTTTAATGGTCTGGTTAACTTTGGTGAACATATCCAGAAGCTCGGCTCTGCCGGTGCCGGTATCTACGCCTTCTTTAACCGCCTGCTGATTCCGGTCGGTCTGCATCACGCCCTGAACTCGGTGTTCTGGTTCGATGTTGCGGGCATTAATGACATTCCTAAATTCCTTGGCGGTGCACAGTCACTGGCTGATGGATCGGCAACCGTCGGCATCACCGGTCGTTATCAGGCGGGCTTCTTCCCGATCATGATGTTTGGTCTGCCAGGTGCTGCGCTGGCTATCTACCACTGTGCGCGTCCTGAGAACCGCGTCAAAGTCGGTAGTATCATGCTGGCCGCGTCGTTTGCTGCCTTCTTTACGGGTATTACCGAACCGCTGGAGTTCTCCTTCATGTTCGTGGCACCCGTGCTTTATCTGATTCATGCCGTCCTGACCGGTATTTCAGTCTTCATCGCTGCCAGCATGCACTGGATTGCCGGATTTGGTTTCAGCGCCGGGCTGGTGGATATGGTGCTGTCGACCCGTAACCCGCTGGCAACACACTGGTACATGCTGATCCCGCAGGGCCTGGTCTTCTTCGTTATCTATTATGTGGTGTTCCGCTTTACCATCAAAAAATTCAACCTCATGACGCCGGGCCGCGAGCTGGCAGTTGATGGTGATGAAACGGATGGTTATGACGTTAACGTTGATAAAACGGATAGCGGTGAAAGTGCCACAGAGTCACTGGCGCGCCGCTACATTGGGGCGATTGGTGGTTCAGCTAATTTAACCAGCATCGATGCCTGTATCACCCGTCTGCGTCTTAACGTGAATGACTCGGCGCAGGTGAATGAGGCGGTTGCTAAGCGTCTTGGCGCGTCCGGCGTGATCCGTCTTAACAAACAGAGCGTGCAGATCATTGTGGGTACCCAGGCAGAAAGCATCGCCTCGGCCATGAAAAAAGTGCTGACCAAAGGTCCGGTCGCGGCAGCGGCTGCCAGCAGTGCGCCGGCCGAGCCGGGCGTTAAACCGCAGGCGGTGCTGAACAGTGAGAAGCAGGTCATCGCCACGCTGCTGGCGCCGGTCAGCGGTGAAGTCGTGGCGCTGGATGATGTGCCGGATGAAGCTTTTGCCAGCAAAGCGGTGGGCGACGGTCTGGCGATCAAGCCCAGCGACAAATGGGTAGTGGCACCGATTGCCGGTACGCTGGTGAAAATCTTTAACACCAATCACGCCTTCTGTCTGGAAACCGAAAATGGCGTGGAGATTGTGGTGCACATGGGGCTGGATACCGTGGCGCTGGAAGGTAAAGGCTTCACACGTCTGGTTGAAGAGGGAGCCAGCGTGGTCGCCGGTCAGCCCGTGCTGGAGATGGACCTTGAATTCCTTAACGCCAATGCCCGCTCAATGGTGAGTCCGGTCGTGGTCAGCAACAGCGACGATTTCGCCGGTCTGACTTTACTGGCACAGGGTCAGGTAATCGCAGGGGAAACCCCGCTGTATGAAGTGAAAGGCTAATCCCCGCAACAGAACCCCACAGGCAGGAAGCGATTCCTGCCTTTTTTGTTTTAAAGGCTTAACAAACGGTTGTTTCCCTCAGACGCTTTGTGGATCATACTCCGTTACTTCGTGGTACAAATCACCCGTTATTCGTATTGAGGATTTTTGAGATGAGTGAGGCTGAAGCCCGCCCAACTAACTTTATTCGTCAGATCATTGACGAAGATTTGGCGAGCGGTAAGCACAGCAGCGTGCATACCCGTTTTCCGCCGGAGCCCAATGGCTATCTGCATATTGGTCATGCGAAATCGATCTGTCTGAATTTTGGCATCGCCCAGGATTATCAGGGGCAATGCAACCTGCGTTTCGACGATACCAATCCGGTTAAAGAGGATATGGAATTCGTTGAATCCATCAAGCGTGACGTTCAGTGGCTGGGTTTTGAGTGGAGCGGTGAGGTCTGTTACTCATCAAACTATTTCGATCAGCTCTACAACTATGCCATCGAGCTGATTTCCAAAGGACTGGCCTACGTTGATGAACTGAGTCCGGATGCGATTCGCGAATATCGCGGCACTCTGAAAGAGCCGGGTAAAAACAGCCCTTATCGCGATCGCAGCGTGGAAGAGAATCTGGCGCTGTTTGAGAAGATGCGAAACGGTGAGTTTGCCGAAGGCACCGCCTGTCTGCGCGCTAAAATCGACATGGCCTCTAATTTCATCGTGATGCGCGATCCGGTGCTTTACCGCATCAAGTTCGCGGAACACCACCAGACCGGCAATAAGTGGTGCATCTACCCGATGTATGACTTTACCCACTGCATCTCCGATGCGCTGGAAGGCATTACGCATTCACTCTGTACGCTGGAGTTCCAGGACAACCGTCGTCTCTACGACTGGGTGCTGGACAACATCACTATTCCGGTTCATCCGCGTCAGTATGAATTCTCGCGCCTGAATCTGGAGTATGCGGTGATGTCGAAACGTAAACTCACTCAGTTGGTAACAGAGAAGCACGTAGAAGGGTGGGACGATCCGCGCATGCTGACCGTTTCAGGTCTGCGTCGCCGTGGTTACACCGCCGCTTCTATCCGTGAGTTCTGCCGTCGTATTGGCGTGACTAAGCAGGATAACATCGTGGAGATGGCTTCACTGGAGTCCTGTATCCGTGATGATCTTAACGAGAATGCGCCCCGCGCCATGGCGGTTTTAGATCCGCTTAAAGTGGTGATCGAAAACCTGCCAGCAGGCCATAGCGAAATCGTCACCATGCCAAATCATCCGGGTAAACCGGAGATGGGCACGCGTGAAGTGCCGTTCAGCCGCGAGATCTGGATCGATCGCGCGGATTTCCGTGAAGAGGCGAACAAACAATATAAGCGTCTGGTGCTGGGCAAAGAAGTCCGCCTGCGTAACGCCTATGTGATTCGTGCTGAGCGGGTCGCCAAAGATGAAGCGGGCAATATTACCTGCATCTACTGCACCAGCGATGTTGATACGCTGAGCAAAGATCCAGCCGATGGCCGCAAAGTTAAAGGCGTAATTCACTGGGTTTCTGCGGATCACGCGCAGCCAGCTGAGTTCCGCCTGTATGACCGTCTGTTCAGTGTGCCAAACCCGGCTGCTGCAGAGGACTTCCTGGCGGTCATTAATCCTGAGTCACTGACCATCAAAAACGGCTTTGTTGAACCCAGCCTGCGCGATGTGGAACCGACAACACCGTTTCAGTTTGAACGTGAAGGTTATTTCTGCGCCGACAGCGTTTACTCTAAACCGACACAACTGGTGTTTAACCGCACCGTCGGTCTTCGTGATACCTGGACTAAAACGGGCGAATAAATTTTTTGAGGCCGACCTCATAAAATGACAAAAGGGCGATTTATCGCCCTTTTTTATTGCCCCGATTTTTACCATCGCCGACGTTTATTCTGCACTAACCACAACCGGTTCAATACCGCCTTGTGGGAGTAATCTGAGTTTAAAAAAATTAATCAATTTCAGGATGTGAATTGGCAGCTTTCAGGTAGGCTATCGGCTCTCAGAGGTTGCAAAGCGGGTTACAGAAGGAAAAAAAATGACAGTTCTCGCCCAGGAAGCCAAACACAGTGTCGTCGTTTTACATCAGCTCATTGAACGTATTTTTAATCAGCCAGCCGGATCTGACGACAGTTTCCAGCTGCTGATGTCCTACTTTCATCCTGAATTTCGCATGGTGACCCCAAAGGGCAAAGAGTACAATCTGAATGAGGTCGAGGAGCTTTTCCAGCAGTTGCAAGGGCAGCGGGAAGGGATGCGCATTGCCACCTGCGAACATGTCATTCTCTCTCATCATGAAAAAGAGATCGTCGTACAGTATCGTGAAATGCAGATGATGAACGGCAATAACCAGAGCCGCATTTCGCTGGCCATTCTGGATTGCAGCAGCTCCATTCCACGCTGGCGCTATCTGCAGGAGACGCTGGTCGCCTGAGTTGAGGGCAGAAAACAGACGAAAAAAAACCGGTGAATTCACCGGTTTTTTTGTTTCAGGCCGCGCCAGCGTTACTGGTCGTGCAGCGTTTCGTCTTCACGACAATCGCCCAGCGTACAGTGTCCATAGAGATAGAGGCTGTGGTTGGTCAGCTTGATACCATGGCGGGTCGCGATTTCACGCTGACGCGTTTCAATCGATTCGTCGCTGAACTCGATAACCTTGCCGCAATCCAGGCAGATCAGGTGATCGTGGTGATGCTGCTGCGTCAGTTCGAAGACAGACTTGCCGCCTTCAAAGTTGTGACGAGTCACAATACCGGCATCATCAAACTGGTTCAGAACACGGTAAACGGTCGCCAGGCCAATCTCTTCGCCAATGTCGATCAGGCGTTTATACAAATCTTCCGCACTGACGTGATGGCACTCAGGTTCCTGAAGCACTTCCAGAATTTTCAGTCTGGGCAGCGTTACTTTCAGGCCAGCCTTCTTTAATGCGGTGTTGTTGTCAGTCATGCGGATTTTGTCCTGTTACTAATATTCACTTTTGTGGCTTATCGCCTTGAATGTCGATCTGTGCTCATTCTCATTTGCGTCTCATTATAGAACTGAAGCGATGAAATGAAAACCAGAGGGCGTGTCTGAATCATCATGGGCTATTGGGGATTCGTCACCGGGCCGGGGAAGATTCTGACAGAGGTCTGTTAGCACATCACTTAGTCTTGCCGCCTGAGAAAATAAGCGGAAGATCGATGCGGGTATTCTACAGATTAAACGGAGAAAGTTAAAAAAATGTGGCTATTATTTCTATAGGCATTTTCATTGCCTCAATGTGAGCTGGCGCTCACATTGAGTCGGGCAGGATCAGGCTTCGATGATCTCTTTCAGCTGCAGTTCATCAAAAATCTGCTTAACCCATTGGTCAACACGCTGGCTGGTCAGCTCAGGCTGGCGATCTTCGTCAATGGCCAGGCCCAGGAAGTGGGTGTCATCGGCCAGGCCTTTCGAAGCTTCGAAGTGGTAGCCTTCAGTTGGCCAGTGTCCGACAATCACGGCTCCGTGCGGTTCGATAATGTCGCGAATCGTGCCCATGGCATCACAGAAATACTCTGCGTAATCTTCCTGGTCGCCACAGCCAAACAGCGCAACCAGCTTGCCGTTAAAATCGATCTCTTCCAGCGTCGGGAAAAAGTCATCCCAGTCGCACTGGGCTTCGCCGTAGTACCAGGTCGGAATACCCAGCAGCAGGATATCAAACGCTTCCAGATCTTCTTTTGTGCTTTTTGCGATGTCATGGACTTCTGCAACATCTGTACCCAGCTGTTTCTGGATCATTTTTGCAATGTTTTCGGTATTGCCGGTATCGCTGCCGAAGAAGATGCCTACGAGTGCCATGAGTAAAATAACCTCTTAAATCCTGATGATGAGATGTGTGCCGCAGCACATTTCAGCGAATAATAGCAGACGAGAGAAAACCGGTGAACGGTTAAAGCCCCGACATTTGCCTCTGCGTGCGATTCGCCCGCATTAATCCAGTTTGAGCTGTGCCAGTAGCATCTGTTCAATCAGTTCGCTACGGCTGAGATTGCGCTGTTCTGCCAGCGTATTGAGTGCATCGACGGCGTCACTGTTCATTTTCAGTTCGACACGACGAAGTCCGCGTCCTTTGTCACGTTTCAGTTGATTGCGCTTGTTAATGCGCAGCTGTTCATCACGCGAAAGCGGACTGGTTTTAGGTCGACCAGGGCGGCGCTCATCAGCAAAGAGATCGAGCGTCGTGCGGTCAGTCTGTTCTTTTGCCATGGCTTAGTAAAACTGAATGGGGGCGGGCGCCAGACACTCACCGCGCAGATTATAAATTATTGGCCATTGCCGCAGCAAAACTGTTCCGCGGCAAAATTTTAGCGCGCCATCATACTTCACGCTTACGCCGGACGCCAATCCTAAACCTTTACCGCCATCTATTTGCTTTTAAAGCGCAAAAAAGCGGCGGACACTGCGCAAAACGGCATCGGGTTTCTCTGCATGAACCCAGTGTCCTGCGCCACCGATCACATGCGCCTGCGCGGCCGGGAACTGCTGCAGCAACGCATCGCGATAGTTGTTATCCAGGTAGCTGGAGTCGCCGCCGCGTATAAACAGCGCCGGGTGATTCCAGGCGGGAACCGGCTGCCAGCCAGAAATCGTGGTGTAGTTATCCCACAGCACCGGGACGTTGAAGCGCCACTCCCCCTCCTGGAATGATTTCAGCAGGAACTGGATCACCCCTTCTTCCTCTATCAGCGTTCGCATGACCTTCGCCGCCTCGCTGCGGGATGAGACGCCCGCATCGGTGACGGCACGAATGCCGGCAAATATCTGGTCATGGCGGCGCGTCTGGTAATCCACCGGGGCGATATCGATCATCACCAGGCGCTCAATGCGTTCCGGCACCAGTGCGCTCATGGTCATGGCGATTTTACCGCCCATCGAGTGGCCGATCACCGCGACGCGATCAATGCCATGTGCATCCAGCGTATCGACCATATCCTGCGCCATTACAGCGTAGTTCATCTCGTCAGATCGTGGTGAGAGTCCGTGGTTGCGGACATCCACCTGCAGCAACGGACCGGCATCTTTCAGCCCGCGAGCCAGCACGCCGAGGTTATCGAGACTGCCAAACAGACCGTGAATAAGCAGGATGGGCAGAGAATCAGCAGGGGATTGTTCAGTTTGCAGACGGGCGTTCAAAATCATAGCAAAGTTCTTAAGTTTGAGACCTGAGCTTAGGTTATCATGGTTTCACCTTTTCAGGCGCGCCGGTTCCGGCGGCATTAGGACATATTCTGACTTTTGCCCGTAAACCGTTAGATTGCTAACAACCCGCCTGACTTTAACTTTATAATCCTGATGTTAGAACCCACACACCCTTTGAATTGCCTGACTATACTCAGAGCTTTTCAGGAAACAGGTGGTTCTGTCATGAGAAAGAACCGTACGGAATAAGATGAAAACGATCGAAGTTGACGAAGAGCTCTACCGTTATATTGCCAGCCACACGCAACACATTGGTGAAAGCGCATCCGACATTCTGCGTCGTATGCTGAAGTTCACGGCTGGTCAGACTGCACCCGCTTCGCCTGCACAGCCAGCCTCAAAAGAGGCAGCGAAAGAGTCCCAGCCTGCGTCTGTGGGTTCGCGCCCGCAGGATCGTGTCCGCGCGGTGCGTGAGCTGCTGCTTTCCGATGAATATGCGGAGCAGAAGCGGGCGGTGAATCGCTTTATGCTTATCTTGTCAACGCTCTATCGTCTTGATACCGCAGCCTTTGCTGAAGCTACTGCATCTCTGCAGGGCCGCACCCGCGTCTATTTTGCAGGTGATGAGCATACGCTGTTGCAGAATGGCACCCATACTAAGCCGAAGCATGTGCCCGGCACGCCGTACTGGGTGATCACCAACACCAATACTGGTCGTAAATGCAGCATGATCGAACACATCATGCTCTCGATGCAGTTCCCTGCGGAACTGACCGAGAAAGTTTGCGGCACCATTTAAAACTTAAGCGTCAGGGAGCAGCGCCAATGGCCAATCACCCACGTGCCGGGCAACCCGCCCAGCAGAGCGATTTGATTAACGTTGCACAATTAACGTCACAATATTATGTCCTGCAGCCCGATGTGGCGAACCCGGAACATGCGGTGAAATTTGGCACTTCCGGCCATCGCGGCAGTGCAGGGCGTCAAAGCTTCAACGAGATGCACATTCTGGCGATCGCTCAGGCGATTGCCGAAGAGCGTAAAAAGAATGGTATCACCGGGCCTTGCTACGTCGGTAAAGACACCCATGCGCTGTCAGAACCCGCCATCCTGTCTGTTCTGGAAGTGCTGGCGGCAAACGGCGTTGATGTGATTGTGCAGCAGGATAATGGCTATACGCCGACCCCTGCGATCTCGAATGCGATACTTGAGCACAACAAAGCGGGTGGCGCGCTGGCTGACGGCATCGTGATTACGCCGTCGCATAACCCACCGGAAGATGGCGGCATCAAGTACAACCCACCTAACGGCGGACCTGCTGATACCAACGTCACCAAAGTGGTGGAAGATCGCGCCAATCAGCTGATCAAAGATGGCCTGAAAGAGGTGAAACGTCTGCCGCTGGAGCAGGCGATGGCCAGCGGTCATGTGGTCGAGAAAGATCTGATCCAGCCTTATGTTGAAGGTCTGGCAGAGATTATCGACTTCCCGGCGATTCAGAAAGCGGGCCTGAAGCTGGGTGTGGATCCACTGGGTGGTTCCGGTATTGCTTACTGGCAGCGTATTGCTGAACACTACAAGCTGGATCTGACGCTGGTGAATGACGCGGTCGATCAGACCTTCCGCTTTATGCATCTGGATAAAGATGGCGTGGTTCGCATGGACTGCTCGTCTGAAAGCGCAATGGCAGGCCTGCTGGCTTACCGTGACAAGTTTGATCTGGCGTTCGGCAACGATCCCGATTATGACCGTCACGGCATTGTTACCCCGGCGGGTCTGATGAATCCAAACCATTATCTGGCGGTGGCAATCAACTATCTGTTCCAGCACCGTCCACAGTGGGGCCAGGATGTTGCCGTGGGTAAAACTCTGGTCTCCAGCGCCATGATTGACCGTGTGGTCAACGATATTGGTCGCAAGCTGGTGGAAGTGCCGGTGGGTTTCAAATGGTTTGTTGATGGTCTGTATGACGGCAGCTTCGGTTTCGGTGGCGAAGAGAGCGCAGGCGCTTCATTCCTGCGTTTCGACGGTACGCCGTGGTCTACGGACAAAGATGGCATCATCATGTGTCTGCTGGCCGCTGAAATTACTGCCGTGACCGGTAAAAACCCGCAGCAGCACTATGACGAACTGGCAGCGCGCTTTGGCGCACCAAGCTATAACCGTCTGCAGGCATCAGCCACCTCAGCGCAGAAAGCCGCGCTGTCGAAGCTGTCACCGGAGATGGTCAGCGCTGATACCCTGGCGGGTGATCCTATCACCGCTCGTCTGACTGCCGCGCCAGGCAATGGTGCATCTATCGGCGGTCTTAAAGTGATGACGGAGAATGGCTGGTTTGCTGCCCGTCCTTCAGGCACCGAAGACGCTTACAAAATCTACTGTGAAAGCTTCCTGGGCGCTGAACACCGCGCACAGATTGAGAAAGAAGCCGTTGAGATTGTCAGCGAAGTGCTGAAAAACGCCTGATTAGTCGGGCAGATTAAGAGGCGCATCGCGCGCCTCAGAGCTGCTGGTAAAGTGCGGCCTTCATCGCTTTGAGGCCGTGCAGCTCAGGAAACGCGGCCAGATCGGAAAGACGCAAAAGATGTCATTCATGAGACGCTCGGCCCACGCGATTACGCACCTCATCCCTGAGGTGCGCCCGGAGCCGGGCCAACGCGTTGCGTTGTTCAAAAATGCTCCCGGCGTTTTTATCCGGGCGGTGGGACGCTTTCCTCTTCTCGCCGTGTTCCCTGCGCCTCGGGGTTTATCCGTTGCGGTCAGTATTTACTCAGATTTGAGTTTGTTTGCAGTCATGAAAGGCGCCTCTGGCGCCTTTTTTATGGCATAAAGCGATAGCCGATCCCGGTTTCCGTCAGCAGATGAGCCGGCTGTGTCGGATTGGCTTCCAGTTTCTGGCGCAGATGCCCCATATAGATGCGCAGATAGTGGCTGTGCTCCACTGCATTGGGTCCCCAGACCTGACTCAGCAACTGCCGCTGCGTCAGCACCTTTCCGGCATTGTTAAGCAGAATACTCAACAGACGAAATTCAATCGGGGTAAGGTGAATCTCACTGCTGCCGCGCTGCACCCGTCGTGCGGCGAAATCGACGCTGACGTCGGCGAACGTCACTCTGGCATCCGGCTGCTGGCCACTATGACGACGCAGCGCAACCCGGACGCGCGCCAGCAGTTCGCCAATGCCAAAGGGTTTAGTCAGATAGTCATCTGCTCCTGCATCCAGTGCGGCGATCTTATCCTGCTCATCGCTGCGCGCTGACAGCACAATCACCGGTATGGCGCTCCACTGGCGCAGGTCACGAATGAAATCGGTGCCATCTCCATCCGGCAGACCCAGATCCAGGATCACTAAGTCCGGCTTGCGGGTCGCCGCTTCAATCAGTCCGCGCTGCAGCGTATCGGCATCAAACACCTTAAGGGCTTCATTTTCCAGCGCCAGCCGGACAAAGCGCCGGATCTCTTTTTCATCTTCAACGATCAAAACCGTGGTCACGCAATACCTGCCTTGAGTGGGGACCGAAGCGCTACTTTATCAATATTTTATGCTGGCGTCCGCGACCATAATCTGTCAGTCATTTCAACGCTCACGCAACCAGGCAGTAACCTTTCTGTAACTTAATTACAGGTTAATTCTTAAACAGTATAAATAGCGGTAAATAAGTGGTCAGATGAGTAGTAAAATTACACAACCTGGCGTAAAGTTGAACACAGATCACATTCACACTATTTCACTTACCGGGAGGAGAAACCATGTATCGGGCTTATCCACGTTATAAAATTATTGCGCGACGTACGCTGGTGGTGCTTCTCGGCGTACTGGCACTCCCTGTTATGCTGTTTCGACAGGATCGGGCACGTTTCTACAGTTACCTGCACCGCGTCTGGTGTAAGACCAGCGCCAAGCCAGTCTGGCTGGCGCAGTCTGAAGCGAGTGGTGGCGCGTTCTGGTAATTTGCCCTGCCGCAAAACAGGCCTGGTCAACTGACCAGGCTTTTTTTTGCGTTTTTTCTGAGAATAAGCGATCCGGAATCCCGTTTTACCCCTTTATTCCTGACCATTTTACGCTACACTTAAACCTCTACAAGATTTCGGAGGTTGTACAAGTATGAGCAAAAAAATCCCCGTTGGAATCAGTGCATGCCTGCTCGGCGACCGCGTCAGATTTGATGGTGGGCATAAGCGTCTTACTTTTGCGACCGACGATCTCACCCCGTTTGTCCATTTTGAGCCCATCTGCCCTGAGATGGCGATTGGTCTGCCAACGCCGCGCCCGGCATTGCGTCTGGTGAAGCAGGCTGACGATGAGCTGCATCTTTGCTTCAGTAAAGATGGCGGAGAAGAGGTTACGACGCAGATGCGTGACTGGTCTGCTGAGCGGGTAAAATCGCTGCATCACCTCTGTGGCTATATCCTCTGCGCCAAATCACCCAGTTGTGGCATGGAGCGGGTGCGGGTCTATGAGCCCGACAACAACAACAACCGCAAAGTGGGCACCGGTATTTTTGCTGAATTCCTGCAGCGCGAGATGCCCTGGCTGCCGCTGGAGGAAGATGGTCGTCTTCACGATCCTGCCCTGCGTGAGAACTTTATCGGCCGTATCTGCGCACTGCATGAATTTAATCAGATGTGGGAAAACGGCCTGACCCGGCATGGGCTGATCGCCTTCCACAGCCGTTATAAACTGATGATGCTGGCGCATTCGCAGGAGAAATACCGCGAGCTGGGGCCCTTTGTCGCCTCCATGAGCCAGTGGGAGTCGCTGGACGCCTTTGCCTTTGAGTACCGCAATCGCATGATGGAACTGATGTCACGACCTGCTTCACGTCGCAATCACACCAATGTGCTGATGCATGTACAAGGCTACTTCCGCACGCATCTGAGTTCACCGCAGCGCCAGGAGCTGGCAACGCTGATTGACCGCTACCGTCAGGGCACACAACCGCTGCTGGTGCCGATTACCATTCTCAAGCACTACATGGCGGAGTACCCGCACCCGTGGCTGGCACAGCAACGCTATTTCGATCCCTATCCCGAAGCCTTGTGCTTACGCTACGGTCAGTAATTCAGGAGGAGTATGACCACCCATCTGGTCTGGCTGCGTAACGATTTACGCGTCAACGACAATCTGGCGCTGCACGCCGCCTGCCGCGACAGCCATGCAAAAGTGATCGCGCTCTACCTTGCCACGCCAGCACAGTGGCAGCAGCATGAGATGTCACCGAAGCAGGCAGCATTTATCCACGCCAGCCTGTTGCAGGTGCAGCGTGCGCTGGCGGAGCGGGGCATAGAGCTGCACTACCAGGCGTGCCACGCCTTCAGCGACAGTATTGATGCGCTGGTGCAGTTCTGCGCTAAGCAGCAGGTCGATCAGCTCTTCTACAATTACCAGTATGAAGTTAATGAACGCCAGCGCGATGCGGAGGCTGAAAAGCGTCTCGACCAGGCGGGCGTGATTTGCCAGGGCTTCGATGACAGCCTGTTGCTGCCGCCCGGCAGCGTGCAGAGCGGCGATCGCTCAATGTATAAGGTGTTTACCCCGTTCAGCAAAGCCTTTGTCCGCCGGTTGCAGCAGGGTCTGCCTGAATGCGTGCCTGCGCCGAAAGCGCGCGAAGGCGCACCGCTGAAAACCACCCCGATCCCCGCCTTTGACTATCCAACTGAAGACTTTGATCAGGATCTGTTTCCGCCAGGCGAAGCGGCGGCGCTAAAGCGGTTGCGCCATTTCGCCACGCAACCGGTTCTCGACTATCCCGCTAAGCGCGACCTTCCGGCGCTGGACGCCACCAGCCGTCTGTCGGTTTATCTGGCGACCGGCGTACTGTCGCCACGTCAGTGCCTGCATCGCGTGCTGCATGAACATCCCGATGCGCTGGAGAACAGCCGCGCGTTCACCTGGCTGAATGAGCTGGTCTGGCGTGAATTCTACCGTCACCTGCTGGTTGCTTATCCGGCGCTGTGCCGACACAAGCCGTTTATCGACTGGACGCGAAACGTTGAATGGCAGCGTAACGACGTACATTTCGACGCCTGGAAAGCGGGTAAAACCGGCTATCCGATTGTCGATGCCGCAATGCGTCAGATGAAGGCACTGGGCTGGATGCACAATCGCTTACGAATGATCACTGCCAGTTTCCTGGTCAAAGATCTGCTGATCGACTGGCGTGAAGGTGAACGCTATTTTATGCAACAGCTGATTGATGGTGACCTGGCCGCGAACAACGGCGGCTGGCAGTGGGCGGCATCGACCGGCACGGACGCGGCGCCCTATTTCCGCATCTTTAACCCGACCACGCAGGGTGAGCGCTTCGATGAGAAGGGGGACTTTATCCGTCACTATCTGCCGGAACTGGCCGACGTCCCTGACAGCGATATTCACCAGCCCCATGTCTGGGCGGAGAAGCATCATAAGAAACTCGATTATCCGGCACCAATCGTGGATCATAAGGTGGCACGTAAAAAGACATTAGACGCCTTTGAGCGCGCCAAAAGCGCAGCCTGAGGCCTCGAAGGAGCCTGAATGAACCATTACGAATTAGAGACGCTGATCAATCAGCAACTCGACAGCCACAGTTTCAGTGATTACGCCCCCAACGGATTGCAGGTTGAGGGACGCAGCGAGATCAAAACGATTATCACTGGCGTCACTGCCTGTCAGGCGCTGCTGGATGAGGCGGTGGCACGTCAGGCCGATGCGATTATCGTCCATCATGGCTATTTCTGGAAAAGTGAACCGGCCGCGATTAAAGGCATGAAGCGTCGTCGTCTGCGGACCCTGCTGGCCAACGATATCAATCTCTATGGCTGGCACCTGCCGCTCGACGCGCATCCTGAACTAGGCAACAACGCCCAGTTGGCGAAACTGCTGGATATCGAAGTGCGCGGCGAAGTGATGCCGCTGGTGTTCTGGGGGGAGCTGGCTGAGCCCCTGTCCGGCGAACAGCTGGCCCGCCGAATCGGTGAGCGGCTGGGACGTGAACCGCTGCATTGTGGTGACAACGCGCCAGCGCTGATCCGTCGCATTGCCTGGTGCAGCGGGGGCGGGCAGGGTTTTATCGACCAGGCGGCAGCAGCGGGCGTCGATGCCTTTATCACCGGTGAAGTCTCTGAACAGACTATTCATAGCGCGCGTGAGCAGGGACTGCATTTCTTTGCTGCAGGCCATCACGCCACCGAGCGCGGCGGCGTAAAAGCGCTGGGTGACTGGCTGGCGCAACACCACGATCTTGATGTGACCTTCATCGATATTCCCAATCCTGCCTGACATTCTCCCTTGTCCTGCGCGCCTGCGCAGGACCTAAATCTGTTGACACATCCCTGTCACTTTCGCATAACTGTTTGCTTTACGTAGATAAGCAATGGGCTGCACCGGGCATCCGGTCAGGTCGGCCAGGCGCGATCTCAACTGAGCGGGAGGTAGCTGTTGCAACGAGCACGGTGTTATTTATTGGGTGAACGCGCTGTCGTGCTGGAGCTGGAACCGCCGATCTCACTGGAGAGTCAGCAACGTATCTGGGGACTGAACCAGCGACTGCACGCCTATGCCAGCGTGCTGGAGGTGATTCCCGGCATGAACAACATCACTTTGATCCTGCGTGATCCCCAGCAGAGCCCGCTGGATGCGATAGAGCGGCTTCAGCGCTGGTGGGAAGAGAGCGAAGCGCAGTTGCCGGAGTCGCGTCAGGTGGAGATCCCGGTGATCTATGGCGGCGAAGCGGGCCCCGATCTGACGGTCGTGGCGGAACACGCCGCGCTGACGCCCCGTCAGGTGGTTGAGCTGCACAGCAGCAGCGACTATGTGGTGTTTTTTATCGGCTTTCAGCCCGGTTTCCCCTATCTGGGCGGACTGGATCCGCGCCTGCACATTCCGCGGCGTGCTGAGCCCAGAGTTGCCGTGCCCGCCGGCTCGGTGGGCATTGGCGGCAGCCAGACCGGCGTCTATCCGCTGGCTTCGCCCGGCGGCTGGCAGCTGATTGGCCAGACGCGCACCGCGCTGTTTGATCCCCTGCAGCAACCGCCTACGCTGCTCCGTCCCGGTGACAGGGTTCGCTTTGTGCCGCAACAGGAGGGCGTATGTTAAATATTCTGCGAGCCGGCCTGGCCGCCACGATTCAGGATGCTGGCCGTTACGGCTGGCGTCAGTATGGCATCAGCCCTGGCGGTGTACTGGATCATCCTGCGATGTTCACCGCCAACCTGCTGGTGGGCAATGATCCCGACAGCGCGGTGCTGGAGATGGTGCTTGGCCAGTTCAAAGCGGAGTTCACGCGCGATGGCTGGTTTGCGCTGACAGGCGCAGGCTGCCATGCGGAGCTTGACGGCCAGCCGGTCTGGACGGGCTGGCGCACGCGGGTGAAACGGGGGCAGCTCCTGTCGCTGGCGATGCCACAGCGCGGCATGCGCAGCTATCTGGCAGTGCAGGGCGGTTTTGATATCCCGGCGATGCTCGGTTCTGCCAGCACCGATCTTAAAGCAAAATTTGGCGGCTTTCAGGGGCGAACCTTACGGGATGGCGATCAGATTCCGCTGGGTAAACCGACCCGTGAGTTTGACGGTAAAGTCGGGGTACGGCAGCTGCTGTGGGGCAACCGCATCCGCGCATTACCTGGCCCGGAGTATCATGAATTCAGCCGCGAAGCGCAGCAGGCATTCTGGCGTACCGCATGGAAACTCAGCCCGCAAAGTAACCGGATGGGATACCGGCTTGAGGGACGTGAACTTCAGCGCGAAAGCCCGCGCGAGCTGCTGTCACACGGCGTGATGCCGGGTGTGATTCAGGTGCCGCCGAATGGACAACCCATCGTGCTGATGGCGGATGCCCAGACCACCGGCGGCTATCCGCGCATCGCCTCGGTTATCGAAGCCGATCTCTATCACCTGGCACAAATCCGGCTGGGTGAGCCGATTCACTTTATTCACTGCACCCTGCCGGAAGCGATGCTGGCACGTCAGCATCAGCAACGCGCACTGGACCAGATGAAGTGGGGACTCAATGAACATTGATTTAAACGCCGACCTGGGCGAGGGCTGCGCCAGCGATCAGGCGCTGCTGCAACTGGTGAGTTCCGCCAACATCGCCTGTGGCTTTCACGCAGGTGATGCGCAGACCATGCTGCAGTCTGTGCGCTGGGCACAGGCATCCGGTGTTGCGATTGGTGCGCATCCCGCTTTTCCCGATCGGGAGAACTTTGGCCGCAGCGCCATGCAGTTGCCGCCGGAAACGGTCTATGCCCAGATGATCTATCAGATTGGTGCGCTGAAAAGTCTGGCGGAAAGTGAAGGTGCGCGACTGCTTCATGTTAAACCGCACGGCATGCTCTACAACCAGGCTGCGGCCGATCCGGTGCTGGCGGACGCCATTGCCCGCGCTATCAGGGCGGTCGACAGCCAGCTGATTGTAGTGGGACTGGCTAACAGCGAATCGATTCGCGCGGCGGCGCACTACGGCTTACGCACGCGGGAAGAGGTGTTCGCCGACCGTGGCTATCTCAGCAGCGGTGCGCTGGTGCCGCGCAGCGAGCCGGGCGCGCTGATTGAAGATGAACAGCAGGCTATCAGTCAGACGCTGACGATGGTGCAGCAGGGCAAAGTCAAAAGTATCACCGGAGAATGGGTAGCGGTGAATGCACAGACCGTCTGCTTACATGGCGACGGCGCACATGCACTGCAGTTTGCACAGCGGTTGCGTGATGCGTTTGCCGATCAGCAGATTCGTGTCACCAGCAACTGAATAACCACACTTAGCCCGGCGTATGCCGGGTTTTTCAACTCTGAGGGGAATCCATGGATAGTGCAGTAAATCTCTGGCCATTACTGGGCATCGCCGCCATCGTCGTCGGCTTCCTGTTACGGTTCAATCCGGTGCTGGTGGTGATTGTCGCCGGGTTTGTGACCGGTCTTGCCGCGATGATGCCGCTGGCAGATATCCTGGAAAAGCTCGGGGCGGGTTTTCTTAACACCCGCAACCTGCCGCTGATCCTGCTGCTGCCGCTGGCGGTCATTGGTCTGCTGGAGCGTCACGGACTGAAAGAGCGTGCGCAGGCCTGGATTGCACAGATCAAAACGGCAACCGCCGGACGGCTGCTGATCGTCTATCTGTTTGTGCGCGAAATCACCGCCGCGCTGGGGTTAACCAGTCTCGGCGGACATCCGCAGATGGTGCGTCCGTTGCTGGCACCAATGGCGGAAGGGGCAACGGAAAACCGCTATGGCGAGATCTCACCTGAGTTGCGCCATCGGCTGCGCGCGATGTCAGCGGCGACCGATAATGTCGGTCTCTTCTTTGGTGAGGATATTTTCGTGGCGTTTGGCGCGATTATCTTTATGCACAACTTTATGCAGGAGTCCGCCGGGATTCAGACCGAACCGCTGCACATCGCCTTATGGGGCATTCCGACTGCCGTCGCCGCGTTCCTGATCCACTCGGCACGTCTGGTACGGCTGGATCGGCAACTGGCGCGAGAGCTGCAGCAGCTGAACCGTCAGGCGCTGAAAGCCAAAGGAGGTGAGTAATGTTCCAGCAACAATATCTGATGTGGCTGGCGGGCATTATCCTGCTGGTGGTGGCGGTGCTTTCCTGGCGTGACAGCGCGAATCCGCATCGCTTTACCACCGGGCTGTTCTGGGCCTTGTATGGCCTGGTTTTTCTGGTCGGTGACTGGACGACGCAACTGATGAGCGCCTGGATGGGTTCAGATGCGGCAGGCACCCGTATGCTGCACATCGGCATCGGTGTCATTGTGGTGGTGATGGCGCTGATTGCCGGGTTTGGCGGTGTCAGGCTGGGTCGCTATCATCAGCGCAGCGAGGAAGAGAAACAGGCCAGTGCGCTGCGTCTGCGCAATAAACTGTTTCTGCCTGCGCTGGCGATTCCGGTTGTGACCGTGGTCGGTGTGCTGGCGTTTAACCATATTCCCGGTTTGCAGGATGCGGTGTTCGGCCCCGGTAACCACGCCACGCTGGTGACGTTGTTTTCAATGATGGTCGGCTGTGTGATTGGCTGGCTGGTGGCGTTAAAACTGACCCACGAGAAACCGGTGCAGTCGATGCAGGAGACCCGTCGCCTGCTGGATTCGATTGGCTGGGCCTTTATCCTGCCACAGATCCTTGCCACCCTGGGGCTGCTGTTTACCAGCGCGGGCGTGGGTAGCGCCATTTCACATCTGACAGAAACCTGGCTGGCGGTGGACAATCGCTTTGTCGCGGTAACGGTCTATGCCGTCGGGATGGCGCTGTTAACCATGATCATGGGTAATGCTTTTGCGGCGTTTCCGATTATCACCGCAGGCGTCGGCATCCCGATTCTGGTGTTGCAGCACGGCGGAAACCCGGCAGTGATGGCGGCAATTGGCATGTTCTCCGGCTACTGCGGCACGCTGATGACGCCGATGGCGGCCAACTTCAATATCGTCCCGGCGGCGCTGCTGGAACTGCCCGATCGTAACGCGGTGATCAAGGCTCAGATTCCGACCGGTGTGCTACTGTTAATCGTTAACATTTTCCTGCTCTATTTCCTGATGTTCCTGTGAGGTTGCATGAAAACTGTCCTGATGACCGCCTTTGAACCTTTTGGCGGTGAAACGATTAACCCTTCATGGGAAGCGGTGCGCGCACTGGAAGGCAAACAGATTAGCGGAGCGACGATAGTGATCCGCCAGTTGCCGGTGGTATTCAGCGACGTACTTAACGTGCTGAATCAGGCGCTGGAAGAGGTGAAACCGGATGCCATTCTATCGGTGGGGCAGGCGGGCGGCCGTAGCGACATTACCGTTGAACGCATTGGTATTAATGTCGACGACGCCCGTATCCCGGATAACGCCGGTCACCAGCCGGTGGACGAACCCGTTGTAGCAGGTGGCCCGGCAGCCTATTTTTCCCGTCTGCCCATCAAAGCGATTGTGGCGGCGGTGCGTGAAGCGGGGATCCCCGCTTCAGTGTCGCAAACGGCGGGCACCTTTACCTGTAACCGCGTAATGTACGGCCTGCTGCACTGGCTTGAACAGCATGACAGTCCGGTGCGGGGAGGCTTTATCCATATTCCATATCTGCCTGAACAGGCTGCGCAGCATCCGGGGGGCACCGAGCATGGCGCTGGCGTCCATTATTCAGGCGCTGGAAATTGCGGTAAAGGTCACGCTGGAGACCGGCGAAGATATTAAACAGGCTGGCGGCGCCACTCATTAAGAGGATGAACGATGCCTGAAGGACCGGAAATTCGTCGCGTGGCGGATAAACTTGAAGCCGCCATTGTGGGGCAGCCGTTAACGGAAGCGTGGTTCGCGTTTCCTCAGCTCAAGACCTATGAACCGGCATTGATTGGTGAGCAGGTTCAGGCGATTGAGACGCGGGGTAAAGCGCTGCTGACTCATTTCAGCAATGGCCTGACGCTCTACAGTCATAACCAGCTGTATGGTGTCTGGCGCATTGTAAAACCTGATACCGAACTGAATTCCACCCGTCAGTTACGGGTGCGACTGGCGACGGCGGGCAAAGCGATCCTGCTCTACAGCGCCTCTGATATTGAGCTGCTCAACGCGGATACGCTGGCGGCGCATCCCTTTCTTAATCGTATCGGGCCGGATGTGCTGAACAGCGCGCTGACAGTGGAAGAGGTGAAAGAGCGGCTGCTGTCACCCCGTTTCCGGCGGCGGCAGTTCAGTGGTCTGTTGCTGGATCAGGCTTTTCTGGCCGGGCTGGGAAACTACCTGCGTGCCGAGATTCTGTGGCTGGCGCAGCTGCTGCCAAATCATCGGGCGCAGGATCTCAGTAACGATCAGCTGACTGCTTTCAGCGAAGCGCTGCTGTCGGTGCCGCGTCATGCCTATCGGATGCGTGGAACCATGAAGAAATATCATGAGGAAGCGGCGTTTCAGTTTGAGGTTTTTCATCGGCAGGGCAAAAAATGCCGGCGCTGCAGCACGGTGATTGAGAAGGGCACGCTCTCATCACGGCCTTTTTACTGGTGTCCGGGTTGTCAGAGATAGGCACTTGAAGAAAGCAAAAGCGGGGTAGTGTAGTTCTGGTCTGCGGTGAGATCGAGCCTGCTCAGGAAACACAGTCAGATCGGAAAGACGCAAAAGCCGTCATCCCTGACCTGCTCGGCCCGCGCGATTACGCACCTCATCCGTGAGGTGCGCCCGTAGCCGGGTAAACGCTTTGCGTTATTCAAAAACGCTCCCGGCGTTTTTGTCCATGGCGCGGGACGCTTTCCTCTTCTGACCGTGTTCCCTGCGCGTTAAACTTCTTCATTGCTGCCAGATGCGCCCTTATGTGGGCTTCTCAACTGGCTGAGCGGAGATCCCTCTCCGCTATCCACTGAGCCTTACTTTTTCAGCTGTGAGCTGAATTCGCGCTCGGTATAACCGGTGTAGAGCTGACGCGGACGGGCAATCTTCATGCCTTCGTCGTGCATCTCTTTCCAGTGTGCAATCCAGCCAACGGTACGGGCCATCGCGAAGATCACCGTAAACATGGAGGATGGAATACCCATCGCTTTCAGAATGATACCGGAGTAGAAGTCCACGTTTGGATAGAGTTTACGCTCGATGAAGTACGGGTCGTTCAGCGCAATGTGTTCCAGCTCCATCGCCACTTCCAGCAGGTCATCCTTCATACCCAGCTCATTCAGGACTTCATGGCAGGTATCGCGCATCACGGTCGCGCGTGGATCGTAGTTTTTGTAAACGCGGTGACCAAAGCCCATCAGACGGAAGGAGTCATTTTTGTCTTTGGCACGTTTAACAAATTCCGGAATGTGCTCAACGGTGCTGATCTCTTCCAGCATACGCAGGGTCGCTTCGTTGGCACCGCCGTGCGCCGGTCCCCACAGGGAGGCGATCCCGGCGGCGATACAGGCAAACGGATTCGCGCCGCTTGAACCAGCGGTACGAACGGTAGAGGTTGAAGCGTTCTGCTCATGGTCAGCATGCAGGATCAGGATGCGGTCCATGGCGCGTTCCAGTACCGGATTCACTTTGTACTCTTCGCACGGCGTGGCAAACATCATATGCAGGAAATTACCCGCATAGGAGAGATCGTTGCGCGGATAGACAAACGGCTGGCCGATAGAATATTTGTAACACATTGCTGCCATCGTCGGCATTTTAGACAGCAGACGGAATGCCGCGATTTCGCGGTGGCGCTCAATGTTTACATCCAGCGAATCATGGTAAAACGCAGCCAGTGCACCTGTAACACCGCACATTACCGCCATCGGATGAGAGTCACGACGGAAGCCGTGGAACAGGCGGGTAATCTGCTCATGAATCATGGTGTGGCGCGTAACCGTAGTGCGGAACTCATCAAACTGTTTCTGGTTTGGTGCTTCGCCGTTCAGCAGGATGTAACAGACTTCCAGATAGTTAGAGTGGGTCGCCAGATCGGAAATAGGGAAACCGCGGTGCAGCAGGATACCTTCATCCCCATCGATAAAGGTGATTGCAGATTCGCAGGACGCGGTAGACGTAAAACCGGGATCGAAGGTGAACAGGCCACTTGAACCCAGAGTGCGGACATCAACGACATCCTGGCCCAGCGTACCTTTCAGCACGTCCAGTTCAATAGATGTTCCATCTTGCAGGGTTAGCGTTACTTTTTTATCTGTCATTTTCGTCTCCATAGCGCCTTATGTAGGTAAGGATCTTTAGACACCTGAAACGCGTTCATGTTGCGGTTGGCAAAACTACACAGTATCACTCTGCGGGGATAAAACGGGTGCAGGGTACAGAGTGAGCGGCGCGTTCCCAGTGGGAACCGGTGAGCCATGGACATGCTGCATATCGCGGTTGTTAAAGATCCGGTCAGGACATAACTTCTTGGTAACCAATAACCTGATGCTTTTTAAAGCTCATTATCGCAATGTTACATAACTTGCGCTTAGGGGAAAGTGTATCCCCATAACTTTTGCGCATCATAGGAATTTACAGGCTTAGTTTGTAACTGAATTGTTGAACTATTGTCAAATCAGATAATTAAAATTGTATCAATTGTGAAAATCGTGAGTAGGATCACTGTTCCACCTAAAATATACCAAAGAGTTTGTAGGGGAATTGTAATCAGAATGTGATCCTCCTATACTCCAGGCAGGTCTCCGGAACACCCTGACACCAGGAGCCACCCAGCGTTTACTACCGCGTCAACTAACACTGGATGTTGCTTTTTTGGTGACGGTTAAAGTCTGCCACGCGTTGTGATTAGACTCCGCCTCAGGTCCGGAGGAAGCAAAATAAAAAAGAGCTGTGTGGGCAAAACCGTGAAAAAACAAAGACCTGTCAACTTGGATCTCTCGACGATCCGGTTTCCCGTTACTGCAATATCGTCCATTCTTCACCGCGTCTCCGGCGTAATCACATTGGTTGCCATTGGCATCCTGCTGTGGCTGCTCGGTCTCTCTCTCTCCTCTCCTGAAGGTTTCCAGCACGCTGCGACCATTATGGATGGCTTCTTCGCGAAGTTCATCATGTGGGGCATCTTAACAGCGCTGGCCTATCACGCGGTGAGCGGGATTCGTCATATGTTGATGGATTTTGGTTATCTGGCCGAAACGCTGCAGGTTGGTAAGCGTTCCGCTCATATGACTTTTGTGATCACTGTCGTGCTGGCAATTCTGGCGGGAGTCCTCGTATGGTAAGCAATGCATCCGCATTGGGTCGCAACGGCATTCAGGACTGGCTGCTGCTGCGGGCAACTGCAATTCTCATTACGCTCTACATCGTCTACATCCTCGGTTTCGTGGTGATGACAGACACGCTGACTTATGACCTGTGGCGTGGCTTCTTCGCTTCCGCATTCACCAAAGTGTTCACGCTGCTGACGCTGTTCTCCATTCTGATCCACGGCTGGATTGGCATGTGGCAGGTGTTAACAGACTACGTTAAATCAATGCCAACCCGCTTGTTGTTGCAGTTTGTGATTGTCGTGGCGCTGTTGTGGTATGCGATTTATGGATTTGTTGTGGTGTGGGGTGTGTAAATGAGTTTGCCAATCAGAGAGTTCGATGCCGTGGTAATCGGCGCAGGTGGCGCAGGAATGCGAGCCGCACTGCAAATCTCCCAGGGCGGCCAGAGCTGTGCCCTGTTATCTAAAGTTTTCCCGACCCGTTCCCACACCGTATCTGCGCAGGGCGGTATTACCGTTGCGCTGGGTAATACCCACGAAGATAACTGGGAATGGCACATGTACGACACCGTCAAAGGCTCCGACTATATCGGTGACCAGGACGCGATTGAATATATGTGTAAAACCGGCCCGGAAGCGATTCTGGAACTGGAACACATGGGTCTGCCTTTCTCGCGTCTGGAAGACGGTCGTGTCTATCAGCGTCCGTTTGGTGGCCAGTCAAAGAATTTCGGTGGCGAGCAGGCGGCACGTACGGCGGCGGCGGCTGACCGTACCGGTCATGCATTGCTGCACACTCTTTATCAGCAGAACCTGAAAAACAAAACCACTATCTTTTCTGAATGGTATGCACTGGATCTGGTGAAAAACGCTGATGGCGCAGTCGTGGGTTGTACCGCTATCTGCATCGAAACCGGCGAAACCGTTTATTTCAAAGCGAAAGCGACCATTCTGGCCACCGGCGGCGCGGGCCGTATTTACCAGTCCACCACCAATGCACACATCAACACCGGTGACGGCGTAGGGATGGCACTGCGTGCGGGCGTACCGGTGCAGGATATGGAGATGTGGCAGTTCCACCCAACCGGTATCGCCGGTGCGGGCGTGCTGGTCACCGAAGGCTGCCGTGGTGAAGGCGGTTATCTGCTGAACAAACATGGCGAACGCTTCATGGAGCGTTATGCGCCGAACGCCAAAGATCTGGCGGGCCGCGACGTGGTTGCGCGCTCAATGATGATTGAAATCCGTGAAGGTCGCGGCTGTGATGGCCCGTGGGGTCCACATCTCAAACTGAAACTGGATCATCTGGGTAAAGAGGTGCTTGAGTCACGTCTGCCGGGCATCCTTGAATTGTCACGCACCTTTGCGCACGCCGATCCGATTAAAGAGCCGATTCCGGTGATTCCGACCTGCCACTACATGATGGGCGGTATTCCGACCAAAGTGACCGGCCAGGCGCTGCGCGTCAATGAGCAGGGCGAAGATGTGGTGATTCCAGGCCTGTTCGCAGTCGGTGAAATTGCCTGTGTATCGGTGCATGGTGCCAACCGTCTGGGCGGCAACTCACTGCTTGACCTGGTGGTCTTTGGCCGTGCAGCGGGTCTGCATCTGCTGGCGAGTATTCAGGAGCAGGGTGACCTGCGTGATGCCACCGAAGATGAGATCGCTGTGGCGATGGCACGCTTCAACCGCTGGGAAAACAATACCACGGGTGAAGATCCGGTTGAGATTCGTAAAGCGCTGCAACGCTGCATGCAGAATAACTTCTCGGTATTCCGTGAGGGCGAAGCGATGGCACAGGGTCTGGAAGAGCTGAAAGAGATTCGCCAGCGCCTGAAGTCAGCGCGTCTGGATGACCGCTCACCGGATTTCAACACCCAGCGTATTGAGTGCCTGGAGCTGGATAACCTGATGGAGACGGCTTTCGCCACAGCGGTAGCGGCTAACTATCGCACCGAGAGCCGCGGTGCGCACAGTCGCTTCGACTTCCCGGATCGTGATGATGAAAACTGGCTGTGCCACAGTCTTTATGTCCCGGAAACCGAAAGCATGACGCGCCGTGAGGTGAACATGCAGCCGAAACTGCGCGCGGCCTTCCCGCCGAAAGTGCGTACCTACTAATTTCGGAGACGATCATGAGACTCGAGTTTTCAATTTATCGCTACAATCCGGACGTCGATGACAAACCGCGCATGCAGGATTACACCCTGGAAGCGGAAGATGGTCGCGACATGATGCTGCTGGATGCGCTGATTCGCCTGAAAGAGAAAGATCCGACCCTGGCGTTTCGTCGCTCCTGTCGTGAAGGCGTCTGCGGTTCCGATGGCCTGAACATGAACGGTAAAAATGGACTGGCCTGCATTACGCCAGTTTCGGCACTGGGCAACGGCAAACAGAAAATTGTTATCCGTCCGCTGCCAGGTTTGCCGGTGGTGCGTGATCTGGTCGTAGACATGAGCCAGTTTTATGCACAGTATGAGAAAATTAAGCCTTTCCTGTTGAATAATGGGGAAAATCCGCCCGCTCGTGAACATCTGCAGTCGCCGGATGAACGTGAACACCTGGATGGCTTGTACGAATGTATACTCTGTGCCTGCTGCTCAACCTCATGCCCATCATTCTGGTGGAATCCTGAGAAGTTCATTGGTCCTGCTGGCCTGCTGGCCGCATACCGCTTCCTGATTGACAGCCGCGACACCGAAACCGATGCGCGTCTCGACAATCTGAATGATGCTTTCAGCGTATTCCGCTGTCATAGCATTATGAACTGTGTGAGCGTATGCCCGAAAGGGCTGAACCCGACGCGCGCCATTGGCCATATCAAGTCAATGCTGCTGCAGCGCGGCGCATAAGCAGTTTCTGCCGGGAACCTCAGGTTCCCGGTGTTTTACGGAAGCCTCTGTAAGCGCGGTGATTACCACGTTTACAAAGGTTCCCTTACGGGCCACGCGCGCTGCGCAAAGTGCTCGTATCGCTGAACTCACTACGGCAAACCGCGAAAGCGGCAACAAATGAAACCTCAAAAAAGCATAGCAATGCTTAAGGGATCACAATGCAGAACAGCGCGATGAAGCCCTGGCTGGACTCTTCCTGGCTGGCCGGCGCGAATCAGTCTTACATAGAGCAGCTCTATGAGGATTTCCTGACCGATCCTGACTCTGTCGATGCAGTGTGGCGCTCGATGTTCCAGCAGTTACCGGGCACCGGAATGAAACCTGAGCAGTTTCACTCCACCACACGTGAGTACTTCCGTCGCCTGGCGAAAGACGCATCTCGTTACACCTCATCTGTCTCCGATCCTGAAACCAACTCCAAGCAAGTAAAAGTGCTGCAGCTGATTAACGCGTTTCGTTTCCGCGGTCATCAGCACGCCAATCTTGACCCGCTTGGTCTGTGGAAACAGGACCGGGTAGCCGATCTCGATCCCGCGTTTCACGATCTGACCGAGGCCGATTTTCAGGAAAGCTTTAACGTCGGCTCTTTTGCCATTGGCAAAGAGACCATGAAGCTGGCCGAACTGTTCGAGGCGCTGACTCAGACTTACTGCGGCTCGATCGGTGCAGAATATATGCACATCAACAACACTGATGAGAAACGCTGGATTCAGCAGCGTCTTGAGTCAGTCGCGGGCCGTGCAGCCTTCAGCAATGAAGAGAAAAAAGGTTTCCTGAAAGAGCTGACCGCGGCCGAAGGGCTGGAAAAATATCTCGGAGCGAAATTCCCGGGTGCCAAACGCTTCTCGCTGGAAGGCGGCGATGCACTGGTTCCGATGCTGCGCGAAATGATCCGTCATGCCGGTAAGAGCGGAACCCGTGAAGTCGTACTGGGTATGGCGCACCGTGGCCGTCTCAACGTGCTGATCAATGTGCTGGGTAAAAAGCCACAGGATCTGTTCGACGAATTCGCCGGTAAGCATAAAGAGCATCTGGGCACCGGTGACGTGAAGTACCACATGGGCTTCTCCTCTGACGTGGAAACCGAAGGCGGCCTGGTTCACCTGGCGCTGGCGTTTAACCCGTCGCACCTGGAGATCGTCAGCCCGGTGGTGATGGGTTCAGTACGTGCCCGTCTGGATCGTCTGGATGAGCCCGCCAGCAATAAAGTTTTACCGATCACCATTCATGGTGATGCGGCCGTGATTGGCCAGGGCGTGGTTCAGGAAACCCTGAACATGTCACAGGCGCGCGGTTATGAAGTGGGCGGTACCGTTCGCATCGTCATCAACAACCAGGTTGGCTTCACCACCTCCAACCCGAAAGATGCGCGTTCGACCCCTTACTGCACCGATATCGGCAAAATGGTGCTGGCACCGATTTTCCACGTCAATGCTGACGATCCGGAAGCGGTCGCGTTTGTGACCCGTCTGGCGCTCGACTATCGCAACACCTTTAAGCGTGATGTGTTTATCGATCTGGTCTGCTATCGCCGTCATGGTCACAACGAGGCGGATGAGCCAAGTGCGACCCAGCCGCTGATGTATCAGAAAATCAAAAAACACCCGACGCCGCGTAAAATTTATGCTGACCGTCTGGAAGGTGAGGCCATTGCCACGCAGGAAGATGCGACCGAAATGGTCAATCTCTACCGTGACGCGCTGGATGCGGGCGAGTGTGTGGTGCCGGAATGGCGTCCAATGAGCCTGCACTCCTTTACCTGGTCACCTTACCTGAACCATGAGTGGGATGAACCTTACCCCGCTCAGGTCGACATGAAACGTCTGAAGGAGCTGGCGCTGCGTATCAGCCAGGTGCCTGAAGAGGTGGAAGTGCAGTCGCGTGTTGCCAAGATTTACAACGACCGTCGTCTGATGGCCGAAGGCGAGAAAGCCTTTGACTGGGGCGGCGCGGAAAACCTGGCGTATGCCACGCTGGTTGATGAAGGCATTCCGGTGCGTCTGTCGGGTGAAGATACCGGTCGCGGGACCTTCTTCCATCGTCACGCGGTAGTCCATAACCAGGCGAACGGCTCAACCTATACCCCGCTGCACCACGTGCACAGCGGTCAGGGCCAGTTCAAAGTGTGGGACTCCGTGCTGTCAGAAGAAGCGGTACTGGCCTTTGAATATGGTTATGCCACCGCAGAGCCGCGCATCCTGACCATCTGGGAAGCGCAGTTTGGTGACTTCGCCAACGGTGCACAGGTTGTTATCGACCAGTTCATCAGCTCCGGTGAGCAGAAATGGGGCCGGATGTGTGGCCTGGTCATGCTGCTGCCGCACGGTTATGAAGGTCAGGGGCCAGAGCACTCCTCTGCGCGCCTGGAGCGTTATCTGCAACTCTGTGCTGAGCAGAACATGCAGGTCTGCGTGCCGTCTACCCCTGCGCAGGTTTACCATATGCTGCGTCGTCAGGCGCTGCGCGGTATGCGCCGTCCGCTGATTGTGATGTCGCCGAAATCACTGCTGCGTCATCCGCTGGCGATCTCCACGCTGGATGAACTGGCTAACGGCAGCTTCCAGCCTGCGATTGGCGAAGTCGATGATCTGGATCCGCAGGGCGTGAAACGCGTCGTGCTGTGCTCCGGTAAAGTCTATTACGACCTGCTGGAGCAGCGTCGTAAAAATGAGCAGACTGATGTGGCTATCGTGCGCATCGAGCAGCTCTATCCGTTCCCGCATCACGCGGTACAGGAAGCATTAAAAGCGTATGCTCACGTGCAGGATTTTGTCTGGTGTCAGGAAGAACCACTGAATCAGGGCGCCTGGTATTGCAGTCAGCATCATTTCCGTGAAGTTGTGCCGTTTGGTGCCACCTTACGTTATGCAGGCCGCCCGGCCTCCGCCTCACCGGCCGTGGGTTACATGTCCGTACACCAACAACAGCAGCAAGACCTGGTTAATGACGCGCTGAACGTTAATTAATTAAAAGGAAAGATAATGAGTAGCGTAGATATTCTCGTTCCCGACCTGCCTGAATCGGTTGCCGATGCCTCTGTGGCAACCTGGCATAAAAAACCAGGCGATGCAGTCACTCGCGATGAAGTGCTGGTCGAAATCGAAACTGACAAAGTAGTGCTGGAAGTGCCAGCCTCTGCGGACGGTATCCTGGAAGCTGTTCTGGAAGAAGAGGGCGCCACCGTCACTTCCCGCCAGATCCTGGGCCGTCTGAAAGAGGGCAACAGTGCCGGTAAAGAGAGCAGCGCGAAGTCTGAAAGCAAAGAGTCTACCCCGGCTCAGCGTCAGACTGCGTCACTGGAAGAAGAGAGCAACGATGCGCTCAGCCCGGCTATCCGCCGTCTGATTGCAGAGCACAATCTTGATGCCTCGCAGATCAAAGGCAGCGGTGTTGGCGGTCGTCTGACCCGTGAAGATGTTGAAAAACATCTTGCCAACAAACCGCAGGCTGCCAAAGCCGCTGCGCCAGCTGCTGATGCGGCCGCCGCGCAGCAGCCAGTGGCTAACCGCAGCGAAAAACGCGTGCCGATGACCCGTCTGCGTAAGCGTGTTGCTGAGCGTCTGCTGGAAGCGAAGAACAGCACCGCGATGCTGACCACCTTCAACGAAATCAACATGAAGCCCATCATGGATCTGCGTAAGCAGTATGGTGAGGCCTTCGAGAAGCGTCACGGTGTACGTCTGGGCTTTATGTCCTTCTACATCAAAGCGGTTGTTGAAGCGCTGAAACGCTATCCGGAAGTGAATGCTTCTATCGATGGTGAAGATGTGGTTTACCACAACTACTTCGACGTCAGCATTGCGGTCTCAACGCCACGTGGTCTGGTTACACCCGTCCTGCGTGACGTGGATGCGCTGAGCATGGCGGACATCGAGAAGAAAATCAAAGAGCTGGCAGTGAAAGGCCGTGACGGCAAGCTGACAGTTGAGGATCTGACCGGCGGTAACTTTACCATTACCAACGGCGGTGTCTTTGGTTCACTGATGTCCACCCCGATCATCAACCCACCGCAGAGCGCCATCCTGGGCATGCACGCCATCAAAGATCGTCCGATGGCGGTCAATGGTCAGGTTGTGGTGCTGCCGATGATGTATCTGGCGCTCTCCTACGACCACCGTCTGATCGATGGCCGTGAATCAGTTGGTTATCTGGTTGCAGTGAAAGAGATGCTGGAAGATCCGGCGCGCCTGCTGCTGGATGTCTGATTTTCACCGGGCGCGCCTTGCTGCGCGCCCAACCTCATTACTCTTTTCAGACCTGAATGGATAGAACATCATGAACTTACACGAATACCAGGCGAAACAACTGTTTGCACGGTATGGCATGCCGGCACCAACGGGTTACGCCTGCACTACACCACGTGAAGCGGAAGAAGCAGCCTCTAAAATTGGCGCAGGCCCGTGGGTAGTTAAATGTCAGGTTCATGCCGGTGGCCGCGGTAAAGCGGGCGGTGTGAAAGTGGTTAACAGCAAAGAAGAGATTCGCGCATTTGCTGAAAACTGGCTGGGCAAACGCCTGGTCACCTATCAGACAGACGCAAACGGCCAGCCGGTAAACCAGATTCTGGTTGAAGCGGCGACCGATATCGATCAGGAGCTCTATCTGGGCGCTGTGGTCGATCGCGCAACGCGTCGCGTAATTTTCATGGCCTCAACTGAAGGCGGCGTGGAAATTGAAAAAGTGGCGGAAGAGACCCCGCACCTGATCCACAAAATGGCGCTGGATCCACTCACTGGCCCGCAGCCTTATCAGGGTCGTGAGCTGGCGTTCAAACTTGGCCTGACCGGCAAGCTGGTTGGTCAGTTCACCAAGATCTTCATGGGTCTGGCGACACTGTTCCTGGAACGCGATCTGGCGATGGTTGAGATCAACCCGCTGGTGATCACCAAACAGGGCGACCTGATCTGCCTGGATGGCAAACTGGGTGCTGATGGCAATGCCCTGTTCCGTCAGCCAGAGCTGCGTGAAATGCGCGATCCAAGCCAGGAAGATCCGCGTGAAGCCCATGCGACACAGTGGGAACTGAACTATGTTGCGCTGGAAGGCAACATCGGTTGTATGGTTAACGGCGCAGGTCTGGCGATGGGCACCATGGACATCGTTAAACACCACGGCGGTCAACCGGCCAACTTCCTTGATGTCGGCGGCGGCGCAACCAAAGAGCGCGTGACCGAAGCCTTCAAAATCATCCTGTCTGACGATGCGGTTAAAGCCGTATTCGTTAACATCTTCGGCGGTATCGTACGCTGCGACCTGATTGCCGACGGCATCATCGGCGCAGTCGCTGAAGTGGGTGTGAACGTGCCAGTTGTGGTACGTCTGGAAGGTAACAACGCCGAGCTGGGCGCCCAGAAACTGGCGGACAGCGGTCTGAACATCATTGCAGCAACCAGCCTGACAGACGCCGCACAGCGTGTTGTTGCTGCCGCGGAGGGTAAATAATGTCCATTCTGATCGACAAAAACACCAAAGTCATTTGCCAGGGTTTCACCGGTGGCCAGGGGACTTTCCATTCTGAGCAGGCGCTGGCATACGGCACCCAACTGGTTGGCGGCGTAACGCCAGGCAAAGGTGGCACGACCCATCTCGGCCTGCCGGTGTTCAACACCGTACGCGAAGCGGTAGAAGCAACAGGCGCGACCGCCACCGTGATCTACGTTCCGGCTCCTTTCTGTAAAGATGGCATCCTGGAAGCGATCGACGCGGGCATCAAACTGATCATCACCATCACCGAAGGCATTCCGACCCTGGATATGCTGACCGTGAAAGTGAAGCTGGATGAAGCAGGCGTGCGGATGATCGGTCCAAACTGCCCAGGCGTTATCACCCCAGGCGAATGTAAAATCGGCATCATGCCGGGTCACATTCACCAGCCGGGCCGCGTCGGTATCGTGTCACGTTCAGGCACCCTGACCTATGAAGCGGTTAAGCAGACCACGGATATCGGCTACGGCCAGTCGACCTGCGTTGGCATCGGTGGTGACCCGATCCCGGGCTCTAACTTCATCGACATCCTGAAAATGTTCCAGGATGATCCACAGACTGAAGTTATCGTAATGATCGGTGAGATCGGCGGTAGCGCAGAAGAAGAAGCTGCAGCCTTCATTAAAGAGCACGTGACCAAGCCGGTTGTAGGCTACATTGCTGGCGTCACCGCGCCGAAAGGCAAGCGTATGGGCCATGCTGGCGCCATCATTGCCGGTGGTAAAGGCACAGCAGATGAGAAATTTGCTGCGCTGGAAGCGGCTGGCGTGAAGACCGTCCGCAGCCTGGCGGATATCGGTGACGCAGTTAAAGCCGTATTACCTGCTAAATAAGTCAGCGTCATCTGAGACTAAGCCACCTTCGGGTGGCTTTTTTTATGCCTGTAAATGCGCGGTATAATGCAGGAAGCTAAAAAGAAGAATACACGGTTAAATAACCGGCTCACGGCTCATGACGTTAAGGAAAAGTGGCAAAGGTAAATTATTACTTCGCGCTTTATTTCATTATTGACACCTCATTAACAAGAAACCTACCTGACCTTATCTGGAAACTTATTGCGTTAATCCAGATCAATTAATCGCGACTTATATCCAACTATATCTCTGGCAAAGCGCAACGCTAAAGGCGTAAATTGCGCTGCATCAATCCAGCCTTTTACACACATTTTCAAACGTCTGCTCAATCCGGGATAACACCCGCTTTCCTCCTGTTAAAGCACGCGTTAATGAAAGCGCTGATTGACAATTTTATGAGCTGCTTCATTCGCTACTCGCCTGTTCGGGCAGCTCACAGACCTGTTCTGCGGGTAATAAAAAACTGGAATCAATAAACAGTCGTTGCTGACTCTGATTGCGTTCGATCTGATCGCGCGCGTGACGGAGGCAAAGCGAGGAGCAAGGAGTCCGTATGTTAGATATCGTCGAGCTGTCGCGGTTACAGTTTGCCTTAACGGCGATGTACCATTTTCTGTTCGTCCCTTTAACGCTGGGTATGACGTTTTTGCTGGCGATCATGGAAACGGTATATGTCCTGAGCGGCAAACAAATTTATAAAGATATGACGAAGTTCTGGGGCAAGTTATTCGGTATTAACTTTGCGCTGGGTGTCGCCACCGGCCTGACCATGGAATTTCAGTTCGGGACTAACTGGTCATATTACTCTCACTATGTCGGCGATATCTTCGGCGCGCCGCTCGCCATTGAAGGTCTGATGGCGTTCTTCCTGGAATCCACCTTTGTTGGCTTGTTCTTTTTTGGCTGGGATCGTCTGGGCAAAGTGCAGCACCTCGCAGTCACCTGGCTGGTGGCGCTGGGCTCAAACATGTCGGCGTTGTGGATTCTGGTAGCTAACGGCTGGATGCAGAATCCGATCGCCTCTGAGTTCAACTTCGAAACCATGCGCATGGAGATGGTCAGCTTCGCAGAGCTGGTGCTGAACCCGGTTGCGCAGGTGAAATTCGTTCACACCGTGGCGGCCGGTTATACCACCGGTGCAATGTTCATTATGGGCATCAGCGCCTGGTACATGCTGAAAGGCCGTGACTTCGCCTTTGCTAAACGCTCGTTCGCTATCGCGGCCAGCTTTGGCATGGCGGCGGTACTGTCAGTCATCGTTCTGGGCGATGAGTCAGGGTACGAAATGGGTGACGTGCAGAAAACCAAACTGGCCGCTATCGAAGCGGAGTGGGAAACCCAGCCGGCACCGGCGTCGTTTACCCTGTTTGGCCTGCCCGATCAGGCAACTCAGGAGAACCGATACGCAGTTCAGATCCCCTGGCTGCTGGGCCTGATCGCCACCCGATCAACCGATACGCCGGTCACCGGCCTGAAAGATCTGATGGCACAGCATGAAGTGCGCATCCGCAACGGCATGAAAGCCTATGCCCTGCTGAATGAGCTACGCGGTGGCAGCCAGGATCCGGCGGTACGCGACGCGTTCAACAGTCACAAACAGGATCTCGGCTACGGTCTGCTGCTGAAGCGTTATACCGACAACGTGGCTGATGCGACCGAAGCGCAGATTAAACAGGCGACGCAGGACTCTATCCCGCGTGTCGCCCCGCTGTATTTCGCCTTCCGCATCATGGTGCTGTGTGGCGTCATGCTGCTGGGCATTATCGCGCTGGCGTTCTGGAGCGTACTGCGTAACCGCATCGGTAAAAATCGCTGGTTACTGAAAGCGGCGCTGTTTGGTATTCCGCTGCCGTGGATCGCTATCGAATCAGGCTGGTTTGTGGCGGAGTATGGTCGTCAGCCCTGGGCTATCGGTGAAGTGCTGCCGACTGCGGTGGCCAACTCCTCCCTGACCGTTGGCGATCTGCTGTTCTCCATGATCCTGATCTGCGGACTCTACACAATGTTCCTGGTGGCTGAGATGTACCTGATGTTCAAATTCGCCCGCCTTGGGCCGAGCAGCCTGAAAACCGGGCGTTATCATCATGAGCAGATCACGGCAATCACCCAGCCGGTACAGGGATAAGGAGAGCGACCATGTTTGATTATGAAGTTCTGCGCTTTGTCTGGTGGCTGTTGATTGGCGTACTGCTGATTGGCTTTGCCGTCGCAGATGGTTTTGATATGGGTGTCGGGATGCTGACGCGCATTCTGGGCCGGAATGATACGGAACGTCGCATCATGATTAACAGTATCGCCCCCCACTGGGACGGTAACCAGGTCTGGCTGATCACCGCGGGTGGCGCGCTGTTTGCCGCCTGGCCGATGGTCTACGCGGCAGCCTTCTCTGGCTTCTACGTAGCGATGATTCTGGTGCTCGCGTCGCTGTTCTTCCGTCCGGTTGGCTTCGATTACCGTTCTAAGATTGAAGACAATCGCTGGCGCGGTGCCTGGGACTGGGGCATTTTCATTGGCAGCTTCGTGCCGCCGCTGGTGATTGGCGTAGCGTTTGGCAACCTGTTACAGGGCGTGCCGTTCCATGCCGATGAGTATCTGCGCCTGTTCTACACCGGAAACTTCTTCCAGCTGCTGAATCCGTTTGGGCTGCTGGCGGGTGTGGTCAGTGTGGCGATGATTCTGGCGCAGGGTGCAACCTATCTGCAGATGCGCACTACCGGCGAACTGCATCTGCGTTCACGCACCGCAGCACAACTTGCCGCCCTGGTGATGATGGTCTGCTTTATCCTGGCGGGCGTCTGGGTGAAATATGGTATCGATGGTTATGTGGTGACCAGCACCATGGATCACTTCGCTGCGTCTAACCCACTGGGCAAAACCGTGGTGCGCGAAGCAGGTGCCTGGATGGTCAACTTCCAGAACCATCCTGTGCTGTGGCTGTTCCCGCTGCTGGGCGCTGCGCTGCCGCTGCTGACCATACTCTGCTCGCGGGTTGAGAAGGGTGCCTGGGCGTTCCTGTTCTCCTCACTGACGCTGGCCTGCGTCATCATGACAGCCGGCATTGCGATGTTCCCGTTCATCATGCCATCCAGCACGGTGCCGGGTGTGAGCCTGACCATGTGGGACGCAACGTCCAGCCTGCTGACGCTGCAAACCATGACCGTTGCCGCCGCTATCTTTGTGCCGATCATCCTGGCCTACACCACCTGGTGTTACTGGAAGATGTTTGGTCGTATCACCAAAGAGCATATTGAAAGCAACAGTCACTCACTCTATTAATTAAGGAGACGTCGCATGTGGTATTTTGCCTGGATTCTCGGCACGTTGCTGGCCTGTGCCTTTGGTATCGTGACCGCGCTGGCGATTGAGCACATTGAAGCGCAGGATGAGCCTCACTGATGCGAACGCCAATTCGGATGCTGTATGATCTGATGGATAAGGGCCCGTTACGGGCCCTTTCACTGCTGCTGGCGCTGCTGACCGCAGGCGGCGTGATGTGGGATCCGACACGCTTCGCCAACCAGGCTGGCCAGTTACCGGCTCTGCAGGGGCTGGTGCTGATCTGGGCGGTCTGCAGTGGGGTGATCCACGGTGTGGGCTTCCGGCCACAGCAAACCCGATGGCAGGCGCTGTTTACCCCGTTACCCGCCATGCTGGTGCTATTTATTGCGCTTTACCGTTTTTATCTTTAAGACCCCGCCTCATCGGCGCTGGCAGTGAATTTTTGTCAGCGTCTGGTCAATTAATCTCCCTGAAATCGTTCCGTTTGTTACGGAGTGATAATTATTTTCGCCTGGCTCTGACGAGCCATTCCCAACCCCAATTCTCTTGCGTATAGTAACAACGTTTAAAACGAGGCCGGGATGTAGAGTGAGTACAACGCTGTTTCGCTGGCCGGTTCGGGTCTACTACGAAGATACTGATGCCGGTGGTGTGGTTTATCACGCCAGCTATATCGCTTTTTATGAACGAGCACGTACTGAAATGTTGCGACAGCATCATTTCAATCAGCAGACGCTGTTAGAACAGCAGATCGCTTTTGTGGTACGGCGTATATCGGTGGACTATCTGGCGGCGGCGCGTCTTGATGACCTTCTGGAGATCCAGAGCGAGGTCACATCAATGACACGGGCTACCATGACGTTCACGCAGCGTATCGTGAATACTGAAGGCAAAGTGCTCAATGAGGCAGAAGTCCTGATTGCCTGCATTAACCCACATCTGATGAAGCCGATTGCGCTTCCCAAGTCTATTGTCGCGGAGTTCAAGCAGTGACTGACATGAACATTCTTGATTTGTTCCTGAAGGCGAGCCTTCTGGTCAAACTTATCATGTTGATTTTGATCGGCTTTTCTATTGCCTCCTGGGCCATCATTATTCAGCGCACACGTATTCTGAATGCGGCGGGAAGAGAAGCGGAGGCGTTTGAAGACAAATTCTGGTCCGGCATCGAACTCTCGCGCCTCTATCAGGAGAGCCAGGAGCGCCGGGAAGAGCTGGGCGGTTCGGAGCAGATTTTCTATTCCGGCTTCAAAGAGTTCGCCCGCCTGCATCGCGCCAACAGCCATGCGCCGGAAGCGGTCATTGATGGTGCCAGCCGTGCGATGCGTATCTCAATGAACCGTGAGCTGGAAGCGCTGGAAAACCATATCCCGTTCCTCGGTACCGTCGGGTCTATCAGCCCTTATATCGGACTGTTCGGCACCGTCTGGGGGATCATGCACGCCTTTATCGCACTGGGTGCGGTGAAGCAGGCAACCCTGCAGATGGTTGCACCGGGTATCGCTGAAGCGTTGATTGCGACCGCTATCGGTCTGTTTGCCGCGATTCCGGCGGTGATGGCGTACAACCGTCTGAATCAGCGCGTGAACAAACTGGAGCAGGGCTACGACAACTTCATGGAAGAGTTCACTGCCATTCTGCATCGCCAGGCTTTCTCCAGCGATAGCGCTAAGTAAATAGAGGTTAATGATGGCCAGAGTACGTGGTCGCAAACGCCGCGACCTGAAGTCGGAAATCAACATCGTTCCGCTACTGGACGTCCTGTTGGTGCTGTTGCTGATCTTCATGGCAACGGCGCCCATTATTACCCAGAGCGTGGAAGTGGATCTGCCTGATGCGACCGATTCGAAAACCGTTGCCAGCGATGATAATCCGCCGGTGATTGTCGAAGTGGCGGGCGTGGGTCAGTACAGCCTGGTCGTGGATCACGATCGTATGGATCAACTTCCGCCAGAGCAGGTAATCAGCGAAGCGCAGCGTCGGCTGGAAGCGAATCCTAAGACGGTCTTTTTGATCGGGGGCGCGAAAGAGGTGCCTTACGATGAAATTATTAAAGCGCTCAACCTGCTGCACCAGGCGGGTGTTAAATCTGTCGGTTTGATGACGCAGCCGATTTAAAATCGAACCGTTTTTTGGGAACCGAGTGTGTCGAAGGCAACCGAGCAAAACGAGAAGTTAAAGCGCGCGATAATCATTTCGGTGATTCTGCATATCGTGCTGATCGCGCTGCTGATTTGGAGCTCGTTTAATGAGCACATTGACGCCAGCAGTGCGGGTGGTGGAGGCAGTGATATTGATGCAGTGATGGTCGATCCCGGTGCCGTCGTGAGTCAATACAATCGTCAGCAGAACCAGCAAAGTGACAGCCAGCGGGCTGAGCAGCAGCGTAAAAAGCAGGCGCAGCAGCAGGCTGAAGAGCTGCAACAGAAACAGGCTGCTGAACAGCAGCGTCTGAAAGCGCTGGAAAAAGAGCGTTTAGCCGCGCAGGAAACCGCGAAAGAAGAGGCGAAACAGCAGGCTGAGCAGCAGAAAGCCGCCGAAGACGCGGCTAAGCAGGCGCAGGAGCAGCAAAAAACGGCGGAAGCGGCGGCTGCCAAAGCCAAAGCGGATGCAAAAGCCCAGGCAGATGCGCAGGCAAAAGCCGCGGCTGAGCAGGCTAAACAGGCCGCAGCCGAAGCAAAGAAGCAGGCTGATCAGCAGGCGAAAGCCGCCGCTGCCGCTGCCGCAAAAGAGAAAGCCGTTGCGGAAGCGAAGGCAAAGTCTGAAGCAGATGCGAAAGCGGCGGCTCAGGCCAAAGTGAAAGCGGCGGCGGATGCCAAAGCCAAAGCGGCTGAAGAGGCTAAAGAAAAAGCAGCTGAGGCCAAAGAAAAAGCCGCAGAAGCAGCAAAAGAGAAAGCGGAAGCGGCTAAAGAGGCCGCCAAAGAGAAGGCGGAAGCTGCCGCGAAAGCGAAAGCCGATGCCGCGGCGAAAGCCAAAGCCAAAGCCGATGCTGCAGCGAAGGCCAAAGCCGATGCTAAAGCGAAAGCCGCCGCCGATGCTGCCAACGACAGCGATGTCGATGATTTGCTGGGTGGACTCGCTTCCGGTAAAAATGCACCGAAAAGCGGCACCTCTGGCGGCGCGGCAGGGCAGGGAAACCAGAAGAAAGCGGGTGCATCAGGCGCGGAAATCAACTCCTACATGGGTCAGGTTGTGAGTGCGATTCAGAGCCGATTCTATGATGCGGATCTGTATCGCGGAAAAACCTGTGATTTGCGGATTAAACTTGCGCCTGATGGCTTGTTGATTGATGTTAAGTCAGAAGGGGGCGATCCCGCGCTCTGTCAGGCCGCGATTGCTGCCGCCAGACAGGCACGTATTCCGAAGCCGCCTTCGCAGGCGGTCTACGAAGTGTTTAAAAACGCCCCAATGCGTTTTAAACCGCAATAATGCAGTAACGGGCGGCAAGTTGATCTATGTTTAGCGTGCCGTACTTAAGTTGTACTCGTGGTTTCCAGGAACAGTGCCAATTATCGTGGACTGAGGTTCAGATAAGGGAGATAAAATGAAGCAAGCTCTTCGCGTTACGTTAGGCTTTTTTATCCTGCTGTGGGCAGCCATGCTGCATGCAGAAGTTCGAATTGAGATCACCCAGGGTGTCAACACTGCGCGCCCGATTGGCGTGGTGCCGTTTAAATGGGCCGGTGCTGGCGCAGCGCCGGAAGATATCGGCGGCATCGTTGCAGCTGACCTGCGCAACAGTGGCAAATTTAATCCACTGGATCGCTCGCGTCTGCCACAGCAGCCTGCCAGCGCGCAGGAAGTTCAGCCTGCCGCGTGGAGTGCACTCGGCATTGATGCCGTGGTCGTCGGTCAGGTCGCGTCTAACCCGGATGGCAGCTATCAGGTTTCGTACCAGCTGGTCGACACTGGCGGTGCACCCGGTACTGTGCTGGCACAAAACAGCTATAAAGTGACGAAGCAGTGGCTGCGTTATGCCGCTCACACGGCCAGTGACGAAACGTTCCTGAAGCTGACGGGTATCAAGGGCGCTTTCCGTACCCGTATCGCTTATGTGGTGCAGACCAACGGCGGGCAGTTCCCGTATGAACTGCGCGTTGCTGACTACGATGGTTACAACCAGTTTGTCGTGCATCGTTCACCACAGCCTCTGATGTCGCCAGCCTGGTCTCCGGATGGCAGCAAAGTGGCTTACGTGACCTTTGAAAGCGGCAAATCTGCGCTGGTGGTTCAGACGCTGTCGAACGGCGCTATCCGTCAGATCGCCTCCTATCCACGTCACAACGGCGCCCCAGCGTTCTCGCCGGATGGCTCTAAGCTGGCGTTTGCGCTCTCTAAAACCGGCAGCCTGAACCTCTATGTGATGGATCTGGCCTCAGGTCAGACGCGTCAGATTACCGATGGTCGCTATAACAGCACCGAACCGACCTGGTTCCCGGACAGCCAGACGCTGGCTTACACCTCCGATCAGGCTGGTGCTCCACAAATCTACAAAGTCGGACTTAACGGTGGCGCGCCACAACGTATTACCTGGGAAGGCGGTCAGAACCAGGATGCGGATGTCGCAACAGATGGTAAGTCTATGGTGATGATTAGCACCAACGGTGGTGCTCAACACGTCGCCAAACAGGATCTGGAAACGGGAGCCGTTCAAACGTTAACGGACACGTTCCTGGATGAAACGCCGAGCCTGGCACCCAATGGCACAATGGTAATCTACAGCTCTACTCAGGGTATGGGTTCCGTGTTGCAGTTGGTTTCTACCGACGGCCGTTTCAAAGCGCGTCTTCCGGCAACTGATGGCCAGGTAAAATTTCCTGCCTGGTCGCCGTATCTGTAATGTCTGACAATTCAGACATCACAAACAATAAACAATAATGGGATTTTTGAAATGCAACTGAACAAAGTGCTGAAGGGTTTGATGCTGGCTCTGCCGGTTCTGGCAGTAGCGGCTTGTAGCTCACACAAGAACAACAACAATGACCAGACTGGCATGGGCGCTGATGGCGGCGCTTACGGTGCAAATTCTGGCATGAACGGCAACGGCGGCAACATGTCTTCTGACGAGCAGGCTCGTCTGCAGATGCAGCAGCTGCAGCAGAACAACATCGTGTACTTCGGCCTGGACAAGTATGACGTTCAGTCTGATTACGCACAGATGCTGGATCAGCATGCAACCTTCCTGCGCAGCAACCCGTCATACAAAGTGACCATCGAAGGTCATGCGGATGAGCGCGGTACGCCGGAATACAACATCGCCCTGGGCGAACGTCGTGCTAACGCGGTTAAAATGTACCTGCAGGGCAAAGGCGTGTCGGCTGATCAGATGTCTATCGTATCTTACGGTAAAGAGAAGCCAGCCGTTCTGGGTCATGACGAAGCAGCGTATTCTAAAAACCGTCGTGCCGTTCTGGTCTACTAAGAGAATCACATGGTTAGTAACTTCAGACATCATCTGTTGAGTCTGTCGTTACTGATTGGCGTAGCGGCCCCCTGGGCCGCTAATGCCCAAGCGTCAATCAGTAGCGTTGGCTCCGGCTCGGTCGAAGACCGTGTCACCACTCTTGAACGAATTTCTAATGCCCAGGCACAGCTGATGCAGCAATTGCAGCAGCAGATGAGCGATAACCAGCGTGATATCGACGCGCTGCGTGGGCAAATCCAGCAAAACACGTATCAGTTGAATCAGGTGGTTGAGCGGCAGAAGCAGCTTTACCAGCAGATTGACAGCCTGAGCAGCGCCAGCACCAGCGGCGGTCAGCAGGCAACTGGCAGTAATGCCGCAGCGGATACCGGCGCAGCAGCAACCGCAGGCGCGGCAGCATCAACGGATAGCGCACCTGCGCAGACCGGTGACGCTAACAGCGATTACAATGCGGCTGTGGCGCTGATTCTGGAGAAGAAACAGTATGACCAGGCGATCAGCGCGCTCCAGGCGTGGGTAAAGCGTTACCCGGATTCGACCTATCAGCCGAACGCCAATTACTGGCTGGGACAGCTGAACTATAACAAAGGCAAAAAGGACGACGCGGCTTACTATTACGCCACGGTAGTGAAAAACTATCCGAAGTCGCCGAAAGCTGCAGAAGCGTTGTTGAAAGTGGGCGTCATCATGCAGGAGAAAAAAGACACAGCGAAAGCTAAAGCGGTCTTCCAGCAGGTGATCAAACTTTATCCAGACACCGAATCTGCTAAACAGGCGCAAAAACGTCTGACAAGTCTGTAATCTGTACGGTTCAGGCCAGATATCGTGTGATTTCTGGTCTTGCCGTATGAAAGGTAAGCAACTGAAGCATTTAGCAGAAATAAGAGTTGCGCTACCCCGCTAAATCAGTAATATATGCCGCCGTTGCCGGGACACATTGCAAAGTGTCTGGTAAGCCTGAAGATGGGTCGTTAGCTCAGTTGGTAGAGCAGTTGACTTTTAATCAATTGGTCGCAGGTTCGAATCCTGCACGACCCACCATCTTCCTCAGACGCGCTTTTACCGCGCAGTTTTAAGAAGAACACTTCAGCATTGCTTCACAACCTAAGATGGGTCGTTAGCTCAGTTGGTAGAGCAGTTGACTTTTAATCAATTGGTCGCAGGTTCGAATCCTGCACGACCCACCATCTTATCTCAGCCGCCCTGGCGTGTTGAACGGTTGTAAGCCCCCAGCGGGTCGTTAGCTCAGTTGGTAGAGCAGTTGACTTTTAATCAATTGGTCGCAGGTTCGAATCCTGCACGACCCACCAATTAAGAAAGAAGCGCCCTCAGGGCGCTTTTTTCGTTTCTGCGGCATGGCGTTTCTCGTGCAGGGTGAGAACCTGCAGCAGGTTCGACTGAATCGCCTGGCGATTCAGGCTGATGCGACAGCATCACCCGAAGGGCGAGGCCCCGGATGGGCCGAGGCAATCCTGCACGACCCACCAATTAAGAAAGAAGCGCCCTCAGGGCGCTTTTTTCGTTTCTGCGGTATCTGATTACTTTTTCAAAGCAAAACGTGATTGGTTTTTAAAGTTGTCGATGAAGTTTGCCGCAAGCCGCTGTGAGATCGAGCCTGCGCAGAGAACAGGGTCAGATCGGAAAGACGCTAAAGCCAATCCCTGACCTGCTCGGGCCGCGCGATTACGCACCTCATCCCTGAGGTGCGCCCGTAGCCGGGCCAACGCTCTGCGTTGTTCAAAAACGCTCCCGGCGTTTTTATCCGGGCGGCGGGACGCTTTCCTCTTCCGACCCTTTTCCCTGCGCGTAGAGCTTCTGTATTGCTGGCAGATTTGCCCCCCAGTCTCGCCGTCACGGCTTTTTCTTTGCCTTTGCCACTGCCAGGCTCTCCCAGATATGCATCACCGCATAGCTGCGCCAGGGACGCCATGACTGCGATCGCGCCTCCGCTTCTTTCGATGACATGCCGCCCAGGTTATTCCGGATGGCAATATCCTCTTTGGGAAAGGCATCCGGCCAGCGCAGGGCGCGCATCGCGATATAGTGCGCGGTCCAGGGACCAATGCCCGGCAGGCTGATCAGTTTTTTGATGACCTCGTCTGGCGCCTGAGCGGCGCTGAGACGCAGATCTCCGCTGGCGCAGGCATTTGCAAAGGCGATGATGGCGCGGGAGCGGGCGGCACTGACAATCCCCATCGGCGCGACATCGTCTACCGTCAGTCCGGCGATGCGTTCAGGATGGGCGGTGTAGCGGGTCAGATCGGCGAACGGCGTCTCACAGGGTTCGCCAAAGGCGGCGGCAAAACGGCTGCTGACCGTGGTGGCCGCTTTGACCGTCACCTGCTGGCCGATAATGGCGCGTACGCCCAGCTCAAAGGCGTCGAATGCGCCAGGCACACGCAGACCCGGATGCGAGATCAGGCTGGGTGCCAGCAGTGGGTCCTGCGCCAGACAGGCGGCGATACGCTGCGGCTGTGCGTCGAGATCGAACAGATCGCGCAGACGGCGCAGCAGCAGAGGCAGAACCGGCGTCAGCGAGGTTGAGAGCGTCACCTGCAGCGCATTCTTTTGCGGCAGATGCGAAACAGAGACCCAGCCCCGGCAGCGGCCCAGCACCACGGTGCGTCGCCAGCTGCCATCTTCCACCGCCTCGACCTCTTTCATCAGATGCGTCTGTAAAAACCAGAGCATCGCCGCCCAGTCGTAGGGAGGGCGATAGGCCAGCCGCAGCGTCACGCGGTCGCCGGGCTGCGCACACTGAGTGCCCGTATCGTCTCTGCGCAGCGCGCCTGGCGTCATGCGGTAACGCGCCTGAAAGACATCATTAAAGCGCCGCAGGCTGCCAAAGCCGCTGGCATAGGCAACGTCAATAATCGGCAGCCGGGTTTCGGTCAGCAGCTGTTTAGCCAGCAGCATGCGCCGCGTCTGCTTCAGCTCCAGCGGCGAGACACCCAGCTCCTGCTGCACGATACGGCGTAGCTGACGCAGGCTGATACCGAATTCAGCGGCAATCGCCTCCAGTCCTTCACGTTCCTCCAGCATGCCTTCCTCGATACGCTGAACCAGTCGCTCCGCCACACGGTGCGGCTGATCAACCGGCGCATTACCGGGTGCCAGTTCGGGCCGACAGCGCAGGCAGGGGCGAAAGCGGGCTTTCTCCGCCGCTTCGGCGCTGCTGAAGAAAAGGCAGTTCTTCTGCATAGGTGCTTTGACCGGGCAGACCGGACGACAATAGATACCGGTTGAGGTCACACCAACAAAGAAAACGCCGTCAAAGCGGGTATCACGAGAGGTCAGCGCCTGATAGGCAATGTCGGGATCGAGCATGGCAGTTCTCCGGTAAATAAGCGCAGCCTACACCGGTGAATCCCGGCAGACTGGCTGTTTTCGGACAGCACAACAGTTTATCGCCATGACCGAAAACAGCCAGTCAGGCTGATGAAAAGTGCGATAATAGGCGACAGAACCGTGACGGGAGAATCACCATGTACTACTTCAAACCGATAGTCACCCCGGTGGGTGAATTGAAACTGGTCGCCAGCGATAGCGGCCTGGCGGGTATTTTGTGGGAAAACGACGATCCGAAACGCACCCGGTTTTTGCCGCAAACGCGCGATGACGATCATCCCATTCTGATCGAAACTGAGCGTCAGCTCAGCGAGTACTTCACCGGTGCTCGTCGCTGCTTTGAACTGCCGCTCGATTTTGTCGGCACTGAGTTTCAGAAAAAAGTCTGGCAGGCGCTGGTGGCTATCCCGTTTGGTGAGACGCGCAGCTACAGCCAGATTGCGCGGGAGATCGGCCATCCGCTGGCGGTGCGAGCCGTCGGGGCGGCCAATGGGCGTAATCCGCTCTCGATTGTCGCACCGTGCCACCGCGTGATTGGGGCCAACGGCAAGCTGACTGGCTTTGCGGGCGGGCTGGATATCAAAGCCTTTCTGCTGGCACTGGAAGCGCCGCAAAAACCGCTGGTACTGGCAGATGAAACGCAGCCCGGCAGGATCGGCGCTGTGATGCAGACAGAATAAATATCGCACGACACAGCCAGGCTTTTCCGCTATCGTGTTTAGCATATAAAACAAGATGGCTGATTCGACGCCATAAGTCGCCAGAACAGGCGATTTTCGTTAATTAGACAAAACGAGAGCTGTGTCATGAGTGTGATGTTCGATCCTGAAAGCGCCGTTTATCCCTTTCCGGCCAAACCCGCCCGCCTGAGTGACGACGAGAAGGCGTTCTACCGTGAGAAAATTAAAGCGCTGCTGAAGGCGCGAAACGCAGTGATGGTGGCACACTACTACACCGATCCGGAAATTCAGGCGCTGGCAGAAGAGACGGGCGGCTGCGTTTCCGACTCGCTGGAGATGGCACGCTTTGGCAGCAACCATTCGGCGACGACACTACTGGTGGCGGGCGTGCGCTTTATGGGGGAAACCGCCAAAATCCTTAGCCCGGAGAAAACCGTCCTGATGCCGACACTGCAGGCGGAGTGCTCACTGGATCTCGGCTGCCCGATTGAAGAGTTTAACGCCTTTTGCGACGCCCATCCCGATCGCACCGTGGTGGTCTATGCCAATACCTCGGCGGCGGTAAAAGCGCGGGCCGACTGGGTGGTGACGTCAAGCATTGCGGTCGAGCTGATTGAGCACCTCGACAGTCTGGGCGAAAAAATTATCTGGGCGCCGGATCGCCATCTTGGTCGCTACGTTACCCAAAAATCGGGCGCGGACGTGCTCTGCTGGCAGGGTGCGTGCATTGTGCACGACGAGTTCAAAACCCAGGCGCTGCAGCGCATGAAAGCGCTCTATCCCGACGCGGCAGTGCTGGTGCATCCTGAGTCACCGCAGGCGATTGTCGATCAGGCGGATGCGGTCGGCTCGACCAGCCAGCTGATTCAGGCCGCCAAATCCCTGCCGCATCCGCAGATGATTGTGGCGACCGATCGCGGCATTTTCTACAAAATGCAGCAGGCGGTGCCGGATAAAGAGTTGCTTGAAGCGCCGACCGCCGGTGAAGGTGCCACCTGCCGCAGCTGTGCTCACTGTCCCTGGATGGCGATGAACGGCCTTAAAGCCATCGCAGAGGCGCTGGAGTCGGGTGGGGTGGAACATGAGATTCAGGTGGATGAGACGCTGCGTGAGGCGGCGTTACTGCCGCTTAATCGCATGCTATCCTTTGCAGCGGAACTTAAACTCAACGTGAAGGGAAACGCGTAAGCGTTTTTCGGACAGGTGCTCAGCATGGACTTCTTCAGCACACATAATATTCTGGTTCACATTCCTCTGGGTGCCGGAGGCTACGATCTCTCATGGATTGAGGCTATCGGCACCCTGGCGGGCTTACTCTGCATCTGGTTTGCCAGCCTGGAAAAAATCATCAACTATCCCTTTGGCCTGATTAACGTCACGCTGTTTGCGGTGATTTTCTTTCAGATCCAACTCTACGCCAGCCTGCTGCTGCAGCTCTTCTTTTTTGCCGCCAATATCTACGGCTGGTACGCCTGGAGTCGGCAAACCTCCGATCATCAGGCGGCGCTGAAAATCCGCTGGCTGCCGCTGCCTAAGGCGCTGGCCTGGACGGCGGGTTGTGTGATTGCGATTGCGCTGATGACCCTCTATATCGATCCGGTGTTTGCGCTGTTAACCCGTGCTGCCGTCACGCTGATGAACGGCCTTGGCCTGTCGGTGGCGATGCCCGCGCTGCAGCCGGATGCGTTCCCGTTCTGGGACTCCTGCATGATGGTGTTGTCGATTGCCGCGATGGTGCTGATGACGCGCAAATATGTCGAGAACTGGCTGCTGTGGGTCATCATCAATGTGATCAGCGTGATGATCTTCGCCCGTCAGGGCGTCTATGCGATGTCGCTGGAGTATGTGATTCTGACGCTGATTGCGCTGAACGGCTCACGCATGTGGATCCGCAGCGCGCGGCAACAGGGTTCCCGCGCGCTCTCGGCTCAGTGAGTGTGCACTTCGCCTTTAGCATGAGCATGCTCATGGTCGTGTGAATGGCTGTGACCATGGCCGGTGGCGGCAGCGCCGCTTAAGCCGAGTTCACACTCGGCACCGGCACAGGGCTGATACTCCATCTGCACAGTCGCATGTGCAATCTGATAGTGCTGGCGCAGATAGTCGTGGATACGATGCAGCAGCGCATCGTGATCGTAAGGCGGGATCACATGCGCATGCAGGGTCAGCAGCGGCTTTTCGCCCACCTGCCACAGATGCACATGGTGAACATTGCGCACCTCTGCAATGTTCAGGGTGAGATCCCGTATCAGCCGGTTCACATCCAGCGATCGCGGCGCCCCTTCCAGTAACTCCTGCAGACTCTCACGCAGCAGTGCCCAGGCGCTGCGCAGCACCAGCAGTGATACCAGCAACGAGAGAATCGGGTCGATGGGTGTCCAGCCGGTCAGCATAATAATCGCCGCCGCAACAATCGCTCCTACCGAGCCAAGCAGGTCGCCCATCACATGCAGCGCCGCGGCCCGTACGTTGAGATTCTTCTCTTCGCTGCCGTGATGCAGCAGCCAGAACGACAGAATATTGGCCAGCAGGCCGCCAATAGCTATCCCCAGCATCAGGCCGCCGGTCACCGGCTGCGGGTCGGCAAAGCGGCGCACCGCCTCCCAGACAATCAATGCGGTAATGCCCAGTAGCGCAATGGCGTTAACAAACGCGGCCAGCGTGGTCAGGCGCAGCAGGCCAAAGGTGTGGCGTGCATTGGGTTTACGGCGCGAGAACTGCACCGCCAGCAGAGCCATCAGCAGCGCGGCGGCATCGGTCAGCATATGCCCGGCGTCCGCCAGCAACGCCAGTGACCCCGAGAGCCAGCCGCCAGTCACTTCAGCCACCATAAAGACAACGGTCACCCCGAAGGCGGCCGCCAGACGCGTGCGATTGCTATCCTGCCCGCTATGAGTGTGGGTATGTGCCATAAGATTCCAGTTTTTTCAGTAACCTGTTTGCTAATAATATCAGTGATTGCCACGTCTCAGACGTGTCCTGATGCTGTTTTGCCTGCTCCGCCAGTTGCTGGCTGAGCAGCGCACCGTGCTCCAGTCCCACCAGTAACCAGCTTCCTTTCATCCGATGTGCCGCTTCGGCGAACGGTATCCACGCCTCGCGCTCGCGTGCTTCGCGCATCACGGCCAGATCCTGCGTCACTGTGCTGTGCAATGTCTGGCTCAGACGGCGGAGGAATTTCTCATTCTGCTGCGCCAGTTGCCACAGATTGTCATCCAGTGCCGCCAGCGGATCTGCCTGCCATTCCGCCAGCAGTGCACTGAGATCGGCTAACTGCACCGGTTTTATTAAGACCCGCTCCTGATCCTGAAGGGGGCGTGACAACAGCTGCGCGTCAGCGGAGCAAAGTACCCGCATCGCCTGACGCTTCCGCTGGCGGTCACGCCGACGCAATATCCGCAGCAGCAGCGTGCCGTCAGGGCGCGGCATCATCTGGTCGATAAACAGCAGGTCATAAGGCTGCTGCGCATCGGCTCGCAGCAGCGCGCGCCCCTGCTCAAAGATGTCCGCCTGAATTGCAAAACGCGACAACTGCTGCTGCATCACCAGCAGATTGGTCGGATGGTCATCAACAATCGCTACCCGCAGTTGTGGGAAGCCGGGCAGGGCGGTTTCGTCCACGTAGTTTGCTGGTGCGCAGACCTCCAGTGGCAGCGTCACGGTGACCTGGGTGCCGTGACCGGGTTCAGAGGCGAGCCGGATGTCGCCGCCCATCCGTTGCACCATTTCCCGGCAGATAAACAGCCCCAGGCCGCTGCCCTGCACCGAAACTGATTTACCGGACGGCGCCTGATACCAGGGATCAAACAGCTTCTGCTGTTCCGCTGGCGGAATGCCGCTGCCGCTGTCGCTCACCGTCAGAATCAACTGTTGTTGCTGTGCGGCCAGCGTCAGGCGAATCGCGCCGTGGCGGGTAAATTTCAGCGCATTGGTCATCAGGTTGTTGACCACCTGCTGCAGGCGATCGGCATCGATCATCACGGCATCAGGCAGCGGCGTCAGCGCCTCGACGATCAGATGCGGGCCGTTTTCGCGCATTAACGGATGATAAAAGTGCTGCTGCTGACTGAGCCACTGCGCCAGCGCCAGCGGACGGGGAGCCAGGGTAAAACTGTTGCTCTCGATGCGCGCATGATCCTGCAGATCATTCAGCAACGTCAGCAAAGATTGTGCGCTACTGTGCAGCAGCGTCAGGTTCTGGCTGCTGTGCTGCTGCTTTTCCAGCTCCAGCAGCCCGAGGATCGCCTGCATCGGCGTGCGCAGCTCATGGCTGACGGTCGCCAGGAACTGGCTCTTCATCGCATTAGCGTGCTCAGCCTGTTCACGCTGCTGACGCTCCCGACGCTGCTGCCAGTAGCGGCGTGCCAGCAGTAACAGCAGCAGTGCAATGGCCGCACCCGCCACCGCCAGCACCATCATCGGCAGCGAACGCATCACCATCACGCTGCCGGGCTGTGGCGGGGTTGACCAGCTGTCGCGCATCTGGCTCTGCGTGTCAGCCGGGATCTGCTGCAGCGCGCGATCCAGCAGGGTGCGCAGCACAGGCTGTTCAGGTGTCACGCCCAGCGCGATCGGCCAGGCGATGTCGCTGGCGGCAAAGGCGAGACGGATGCGTGCATCATCGCGGCTGGCGATACGCCAGCGGGCGGAGAGCACGTTATCGACCAGCGCGTCGATCTGCCCCTTTGCCAGCGCGTCATAGAGGCTATTACGATCGGCAAACTGCTGCGGCTGCAGATCCGCAGGCAGCAGACGCAGCGCCAGGTCATCCTGCAACACGCCGACCCGCTTGCCGCGCAGGTCGCGCCAGTGCGCCAGCGTATCGGGCTGGAGGCTGTAGATGCCCCACAGCGCGCGCCACACCGGCAGCGAGGTGCTCTGCATCGCATCGCCGTTCAGCGGCTGCATCAGCTGCAGCATCGCCTGCTGCTGGCCGATCAGCGTGTTTGCCTGACGCGGATTGCTGACCCACACCGGTTCAAACTGCAGGCCGGTGCTCTGAGCTATCGCTTTCAGCAAATCGACGCCATAGCCTCTGGCGGTCCCGCTGGCATCGCGATAACTCCAGGGATAGTTGTCAGGTTCGGCGGTGTAAGTAATCCGCGGATGATCGGCAATCCAGGCGCGTTCAGTGGGGCTGAGCATCAGGGTCTGCGTATCCTGATAGCGCGGCAGGGTACTGCTCCAGCGCGCCTGCAGCGTGTTCATCAGTTCTGCTGGCAGCTGACGCAGGCTCTGATTAATCCAGCTGATAAGCTCCGGATCGCGGGAGACCGCGCGCAGGTTGAGCTGTCCGGCCTCGATGTGTGAGGCGATCTGATAAATCTGGCCCTGTTGCAGTTGGCTCAGCAGAAAACCGGCGCTGGTTTCATCCGCTACCACATAATCATTTTGCTGATTCAGCAGGGTATAGAGCGCCTGCAGATCACTGCTGTAGCGTCGCCAGCTGTGGCGGGCCGCCAGCGCAGGTGGCAGTTGTGCCAGCGTGCTTTCGCTGATCGCCAGCTGGGCATTCTGGCTGTTAAACATCACGGCACGCTGGTTTTGCTGATTGCGGTAAACCCGAAGCGGGCTGCTGTACCAGTTATCGCTGCTCAGGGCACCGGCTGGCAGGGGGGAAATCCACATGCCAAGCGCAAAATCGATCTGGCCACTGTTCAGCGCCTGCATCAGATGCGGCTGATCGCTGTAGAGGTTGAGGCTGAACTGCGCGCCGGTCAGCTGGCGCAGCGCGGAAAGATAGTCGGCATTGATGCCATACAGGTCATTGCCGATGCGCATCGCCCAGGGGGCGTGGTTCTCCTCCAGCAGTCCAACACGCAGGATTTTGCCCTGCATGGTTTCCGCGTGCGTCACCGGCAGCATCATCGGCAGATTGATGCTGCTCACCGGACGTACCTCAGCCAGAACGGATCCGCACAGCAACAGCAGCATCAGCAGGAGAGTTCTCACTGCTGGGCCTTCCACAGGTCAGCCAGTTCCACCACCGAGCGGGCACCGGTTTTTTCCAGAATGTTCTTTTTATGGGTGCTGACCGTTTTGTTACTGATGTGCAACTGGGCGGCGATTTGCAGATTTGATAAGCCGCTGGCCAGCAGCGCCAGAATCTGACGCTCTTTGTGGGTCAGCGGGAGTTCCGGCTCATCATCCATCACCGGAAACGCCGTCTGACCGCCCAGCACCGCCAGGATGGCGCTGAGCAACTGCGCCATGCGCTGACTCTTCACCACATAACCGGCGGCACCCAACGCCTGGGCGCGACGCACATAGTGGCGGGTCTGCTGAGCAGAGTAGATCAATACCGGACAGTCGGGCCGGTGGATCTTCAGGCGACGCAGGAACTCCAGCCCATCGCTATCCGGCAGGCCAATATCCAGCACGATGATGTCCAGTGGTTGCTGAAGCAGGGGACGGGCGGCTTTTTCACTGCTGGCAGAGAGGAGCGTAACCGGAATGGGCGACTGGCTCAGTGCGGCTTCAAGTGCCACTTCAACCAGCGGATGATCGTCAATCAGAAGCAAAACGGCCATGAAGGATTTCCTGTAAATTTCACAGGATTAGCATAGCGGAAGAGTGGAGCAGAGGGGAGAAAAACCAGGAGAGCGTCAGCTCTCCTGGTTAAACAGAATTACTGGGTGGTGCCGTCGGTTTTGGTATCTACGTCACCGCCGCCCACTTTAGTCTGAACTTTTTTATTGATGTTCGGACATTTCCCATCTTTACACTGGGCGTTCTGGTCCATTTCGTTAGCAGACATATTACCATGGCTGGTGGTGCTGCCAGACGTTGCAGGATTCGTATCGTTGCCAGTGTTATTAATTTTGCTGTTATCAACTTTATTTGGCGGCAGATTCTCTTTCGCGCCGCCCGCTGCTGCGCCTGCACTGGCTGCCTGATTCGCTGTGCCGTTGTTGCTGCCCTCAGCCATTACCGCGCCGCTGCTCAGTGTCATTGCTGCTGTCAAAAAGAGTAAGGCAAACTTTTTCATCATTATGCTCCCGTTAATAAATGAAGGTGCTTTAAGCCCAGAGGTGCAATTTCGGGTAAGAAAATCCCGGACGAAATATAATTCGCCGGTTGGCTTAAACAGGGTGATTTAATCTGGTAAGCGGGACATTCAACAGTGCTTACCATTAAAAAGTCTAGTCGCTAACCTGATTAATGCAAATATCACCCGCACATTTAACCCGCAGCAGGAATTTACACCCCTGGCGCTTCGGGCTACATTGGGCAGGTTGTGTCCGGCGGGCGCCGGGCCAGAAATAATATGGAATCAGTATGAATTACCAGAACGATGACTTACGCATCAAAGAGATTAAAGAGCTGTTACCTCCGGTTGCGCTGCTCGAAAAATTCCCCGCGACCGATCGTGCTGCACAGACCGTTTCACAGGCCCGTCAGGCGATTCATCAGATCCTGCAGGGCAAGGACGATCGCCTGCTGGTGGTGATCGGCCCCTGTTCGATTCATGACACAGAAGCGGCGAAAGAGTATGCCGACCGCCTGCTGGCGCTGCGTGATGAGCTGAAAGGCGAGCTGGAAGTGGTGATGCGGGTCTATTTTGAGAAGCCGCGCACCACGGTGGGCTGGAAAGGGCTGATTAACGATCCGTATATGGATAACAGCTATCAGCTTAATGACGGTCTGCGTCTGGCGCGTAAGCTGCTGCTGGATATTAACGACAGCGGTTTACCGGCGGCGGGCGAGTTTCTGGATATGATTACCCCGCAATATGTGGCTGACCTGATGAGCTGGGGCGCGATTGGCGCGCGCACCACGGAATCTCAGGTTCACCGTGAGCTGGCGTCGGGTCTCTCCTGTCCGGTCGGCTTCAAAAACGGCACCGATGGCACCATTAAGGTGGCGATCGATGCGATTAACGCGGCGGGTTCGCCACACTGTTTCCTGTCAGTGACGAAGTATGGTCACTCCGCCATTGTGGAAACCAGCGGCAACGGTGACTGCCATATCATTCTGCGCGGCGGCAAAGAGCCGAACTATAGTGCGCAGCATGTTGCAGAGGTCAAAGAGGGCCTGGCAAAAGCGGGTCTGCCACAGCAGGTGATGATCGATTTCAGCCATGCCAACAGCAGCAAGCAGTTCCAGCGTCAGATGGTGGTGGCAGACGATGTCTCACAGCAGCTGATTAACGGTGAGCAGGCGATTGTCGGTGTGATGATCGAGAGTCATCTGGTGGAAGGCAACCAGAGCCTGGAGAGCGGCGAGCCGCTGGTCTATGGCAAAAGCGTTACCGACGCCTGTATCGGCTGGGAAGATACCGACAAGGTACTGCGTCAGCTGGCGGCAGCGGTTAAACAGCGCCGCGGCTGAGTGGGACGCTTTCCTCTTCTGACCGTGTTCCCTGCGCTTTGAGCTAATCAGTTGTTGCCAGGCTCATTGATCTCTTTATTCTGACAACGAACACAGTGCACAGCGTCGTACGCGCAGCCCAATAAAAAAGGCCAGACTTTCGTCTGGCCTTTTTGCATTTCAGCAAGAAATTACTTCGCTTTACCCTGATTCGCAACGGCTGCGGCTTTCGCGGCAATCTCGTCCTGGTCGCCCAGGTAGTAGCGTTTCAGCGGTTTGAAGTTTTCATCGAACTCATAGACCAGCGGTACGCCGGTAGGGATGTTCAGTTCGAGGATTTCATCTTCGCTCAGGTTATCCAGATATTTCACCAGCGCACGCAGTGAGTTGCCGTGTGCGGCAATGATCACTTTCTCACCGCTTTTGATGCGCGGCAGAATGGTGTCGTTCCAGTAAGGGATAACGCGGTCGATGGTCAGCGCCAGGCTTTCGGTAGTTGGCAGCTGCTCCGGGGTCAGTTTCGCGTAACGCGGATCATGGCCCGGGAAGCGCTCATCTGAACGATCCAGCTCTGGCGGAGTAACGGCAAAGCCGCGACGCCACTGCTTAACCTGCTCATCACCATATTTGGCAGCGGTTTCCGCTTTATCCAGACCCTGCAGCGCACCGTAGTGACGCTCGTTCAGACGCCAGGTTTTCTCAACCGGCAGCCAGGCCTGATCCAGCTCATCCAGCACATTCCACAGCGTGTGAATGGCACGCTTCAGTACGGAGGTGTAAGCGAAATCGAAAACAAAGCCCTCTTTTTTCAGCAGCTGACCTGCTGATTTGGCTTCGCCACGACCTTTCTCAGAAAGGTCAACATCATACCAACCGGTAAAGCGGTTTTCGTTGTTCCACTGGCTTTCGCCGTGTCGCACCAGAACCAGCTTAGTTACAGCCATAGCTTAACTCCTTAATACTGTGATGTTTCTGTGAGATTGGAAACCTGCTGCTGCCCGCCTGACACGCGAGCTGATTGCGCCATACCATAACGGAAAAGCGGGCAGCGCGTAAGCCTGTGTGTGACGCACTGCGCGTTTTTCAGCCGGAGGCTCAGCGTGGCGTGAAGCGATAACGCGTCACGGATTCCCAGCGATCTCCCGGCTGCAGCCAGCAATCAGGCTGAGGCCACTCAGCATGATTAGGCGAATCCGGTAAAAATTCGCTCTCCAGCGCAATACCCTGAAATGCAGTATAGCTCGCCTGCTCGCGGGCACGGGTGCCTGCCAGGTAGTTGCCGGAGTAGAACTGCAACGCCGGTGCCGAAGTGGTCACGCTGAGCTGCAGTCTGCCATCTTCTGACCAGAGTTCTGCCGCAGGCTGAGTGTCGTCGCCTGCGCTGTTGAGCAGAAACGCATGGTCATAGCCCTTCACCGCCCGCTGGTCGTCGTCTGCCAGAAATTCCTGTGCCACGACTTTGGCTTCGCGGAAATCAAAGCTCGTCCCCGCCACCGCTTTCAGCGGCGCATTCGGGATGCCTTCGCTGTCGACCGGCAGATAATGGTCGGCGTGCAGTTGTAAGCGATGCTGGCGAGCGTCGCCATGATGCGCATCAAGGTTAAAGTAGGCGTGGTTAGTCAGATTGACCGGGCAGGGCTGATCGCAGCGTGCTTCATAGCTGATGCTCAGGCAGTTCTGGTCATCCAGCTGGTAGCGCAGATCGGCAATCAGATTGCCGGGATAGCCCTGATCGCCATCAGGCGAATCAATGCGGTAGTGCACTTCGCTGTCAGACTGGCTGACAATCTGCCAGCGGCGCTTATCAAAACCTTCCGGTCCGCCATGCAGCTGATGTGCGCCCTGGTTCGGCACCAGCTGGCGATTCAGTTTATTCAGTTTTGCCCCGGCGATGCGGTTAGCGTAGCGGCCGACCGTCGCGCCCAGATAGGCCTCCTGATGCAGATAGTCAGAGGGCGTGGCGCAGCCGAGCAGCGCTTCACGTACCGTGCCATCCTGCATCGGCACGCGGGCGGAGAGCCAGGTTGCGCCCCAGTCCATAAAGGTTGCCAGCATGCCGTTGGCATTGCGCAGCACCGTTATGCGCCACGGCTGACCGTCGGGCGCATGGGAGTTGACGTCGTTCAGCATTGGCCGGCTCCTTCAGAGGCTTTGCAGACGTAGAAAGTCTCTTTGATGCCGGTCGCTGCTTCATATTGCTCCGCTACGGCGGCTTTGACCTGATCGACCAGATCCAGTGGCATCAGCGCGACGATACAACCACCAAAGCCGCCACCGGTCATACGCACGCCGCCGCGCTCACCGATCTGCGCTTTCACGATCTCAACCAGGGTATCGATCGGTGGCACGGTGATCTCGAAATCGTCACGCATTGAGGCGTGAGATTCGGCCATCAGCTGGCCCATACGGGTCAGGTCGCCCTGCGTCAGCGCATCAGCCGCTTCCAGGGTACGAGCGTTCTCGGTCAGGACGTGACGCACGCGTTTTGCCACCTGCGGGTCGAGCTGCGCCTGCGCCGCTTCAAACTCGGCCAGTTCAACGTCACGCAGTGCCTTCTTATTGAAGAAACGCGCACCCGCTTCACACTGCTCACGACGCGTGTTGTATTCGCTGCCAACCAGGGTACGACGGAAGTTGGAGTTGATGATCACCACTGCGATATTTTCCGGCATCGACACCGGACGCGTGCCCAGCGTGCGGCAGTCGAGCAGCATGGCGTGATCTTTCCGGCCCAGCGCTGAGATCAGCTGATCCATAATGCCGCAGTTACAGCCGACGAACTGGTTCTCCGCTTCCTGACCATTCACGGCAATGGCGGCGCCATCCAGCGGCAGATTATAGAGCTGCTGCACCACGGTGCCGACCGCCACTTCCAGCGACGCAGATGAGCTAAGGCCCGCGCCCTGAGGCACGTTGCCGCTGATCACCATATCGATACCGCCGAAATCGGCATGACGCTGCTGCAGATGTTTCACCACACCGCGTACATAGTTGGCCCACATCGGTTCCTGCAGGCTGACGATCTCTTCATCGAGAGAGAATGTGTCCTGCGCATTCTCATAATCCGCCGCGACCACCCGAATCTGGCGATCGTCGCGGCGGGCACAGGCGATTACCGTCTGGTAATCGATAGCGCACGGCAGCACAAAGCCGTCGTTATAGTCAGTGTGCTCGCCAATCAGGTTAACGCGGCCCGGTGCCTGAATGGTATGCGTAGCGGCGTAACCGAAGGTGTCAGAGAAAAGCTGCTGCGTGATGGTTTTTAAGCTCATTGTTGTGCCTCACGGAAGTGAACGTCGCTGACAGAACGCAGACGTTCCGCCGCCTGTTCCGCCGTTAAATCGCGTTGGGTTTCGGCCAGCATTTCATAGCCAACCATAAATTTACGAACCGTTGCTGAGCGCAGCAGCGGCGGATAGAAGTGAGCGTGCAGTTGCCAGTGATCGTTGGCTTCGCCGTTAAATGGCGCGCCGTGCCAGCCCATGGAGTAGGGAAATGAGCACTGGAACAGATTGTCATAGCGGCTGGTCAGCAGCTTAATGGCTTTTGCCAGGTCGGAACGCTGCGCCTCATTGAGGTCGGTAAGCCGTTTAACATGCGCTTTCGGCAGCAGCAGGGTCTCAAACGGCCAGGCGGCCCACCACGGCACGACGGCCAGCCAGTGATCGGTTTCCACTACGGTACGGCTGCCATCCTGCTGTTCGCGTGCCAGGTAATCGACCAGCATTGGCGAGCCATTTTTGGCGAAATAGTCGCGCTGATGATCATCTTCACGCTGCGCTTCATTCGGCAGGAAGCTGTTGGCCCAGATCTGACCATGAGGATGCGGGTTGGAGCAGCCCATCGCCGCGCCTTTGTTCTCAAACACCTGCACCCAGGGATAGTGCTGGCCCAGATCGGCAGTCTGCTCCTGCCAGGTGCGCACCACCTCTTCCAGCGCGCTCAGCGACATCTCCGGCAGGGTTTTGCTGTGATCGGGCGAGAAGCAGATAACCCGACTGGTGCCACGTGCGCTTTCACATCGCATCAGAATATCGTCGCTCTCGGGCGCGTCTGGCGTGTCGGTCATCAGCGCAGCAAAGTCATTGGTAAAGACGTAGGTGCCTGCATAGTCCGGGTTTTTGTCGCCGGTGATGCGGGTGTTTCCGGCACACAGGAAGCAGTCCGGATCGTGCGCCGGTAACGTATTGACCGCCGGAGTTTCCTGCGCGCCTTGCCACGGACGTTTGGCCCGATGAGGTGAAACTAAAATCCATTGATCAATCAGTGGATTGTAACGGCGATGCGGGTGATCGACCGGGTTGAATTTTTCCATGTTAGATCCTGGTAAGCGTCAAAAGCCAAAGAGGCATCGGTAAAAAGTAGCACATCAGCGCGCCCGAAAGCGTGATCAAGTCTGGATAAATGGTATCGCTTACACAAGCTGAATATTCTTATTTTGTGGCATTGTGTGCGGGAATACGGCATGAAAGGCGATGATGAATGGTAGCGTTTACACTAGGGCGCATTTAGACGCCGCAGCAGCGGCGTTGGGTGATACGTAGCAAGAGCGTTAGTGCAGGGTTTCCTGCTGATAGTGATAGCCGCCGTCATGGGTGATAAAGCTCAGGCGATGTGTGATGCAGGCGGGCGCATCTTCCGCGTGATGCGAAACAAACAGCAACTGAGTCCGTCCCTCGCCAATCAGCACATCGACAAAGCGCCGCACCAGCTGGCGGTTAATCGGGTCGAGTCCCTGTAGTGGCTCATCCAGTATCAGCAGCGTCGGATGCTTAACCAGCGCGCGGGCAATCAGCACCAGCCGCTGCTGTCCCCATGAAAGCGAGTGAAATGGCGCATCGGCCTGTCCGTTATCCATCCCCAGCAGCGCCAGCCACTGCTGCGCCAGCGCTTTTTGCCGGTCAGAAGCCGCCTGATAGAGACCAATAGAGTCGAAGAAGCCCGACAGGATCACCGTGCGCACATTGGTGCTGACGCGGTAATCGAGATGCAGGCTGCTGCTGACATAGCCAATATGCTGCTTGATGTCCCAGATGGTTTCGCCACTGCCGCGACGGCGGCCAAACAGGGTTAAATCATTGCTGTAGCCCTGAGGATGATCGCCGGTCACCAGGCTGAGCAGGGTCGATTTTCCGGCGCCGTTCGGACCGGTGATCTGCCAGTGCTCGCCGGCGTTGACCTGCCAGTTCAGCCCCTGAATGACTGGCTGATCGTTATACGAGACGATACCGTTGCGCAGGATAACGCGCGGCGCATCATCCGCCAGCGAGGGCAACTGATCCGGCGCATCCGCCTCAGGTAACGCCATGCCCATCAGCTGTTCACTGTGTGCCAGCTGCGCCACCAGCGCTTCCGTTAAAATGGCCTGGCGTGGCCCGCTGTGGGTGAGGGTACACTCCGCCAGCACGCCAACCTGTTGAATAAAATCGGGAATATCGTCAAAGCGATTGAGCACCAGCACCAAGGTAAATGTCGGCTGCTGCAGGCTGCGCAGCGTATCGGTCAGGCTGGCGCGCGACGCCACATCCAGCCCGTCAAACGGCTCATCCAGAATCAGCAAATCTGGCTGGTTCATCAATGCCTGACAGAGCAGGGTTTTGCGGGTTTCGCCGGTAGAGAGATATTTGAAGCGGCGTGAAAGCAGCGCTTCGATGCCGAACTGCTGTGCCAGCTGCTCGCAGCGCCCGGGCTGCTGCACCTCCGCCTGAATCACCTCTGCCACGGTCAGCCCGGTATCCTCTTCACCTTCGCTGAGCATATCGGTGTTGTTGCGCTGCCACTCCTGCGCCACCAGGGTTTGTAGCTGCTCCAGCGACAGCCGGACCGGCCGTCTGAAATCGCTGCTGACTGAACCGGTCAGCGGCGGAAGCTCACCAGAGAGTGCACGCGCCAGTGATGATTTGCCGCTGCCGTTGGCTCCGACAAACGCCCAGCTTTCGCCGCGCTGCAGTTCCACCTGATTCAGGCTCAGTATCCGGGTATCGCTAAGACGAAATGTGCCTTGCGAAATGTGCAATGAAGCCATGTTCTGTTCCATTTTTTGCATCGTGTCACTGAGTTGTAACCATTGCCTGTAATGAAGTCAACTCAACGGCTAGAGCAGGGTGGCGACGATGGCATTTTCCGCATTAAAACTGGCGATCACGGCGTCGCCGGGCTGCAGCTTCAGTTGCTGCAGTTGATCATTGCTCAGGGTCGCGCACAGGGTTTCGCCGCTGGCAAGCTGCATCAGCACTTCGCTCATCTGCTCGCCGGGTTCGATAGCACTGACTGTCGCTGCCAGCTGATTGTCATCCTCTGCGGCGTCACGACTGATGCGGATCCACGGCGCCTTGATCAGCACCAGAACCTCTTTACCCGCGGTCAGTTGCAGGCGATCGGCGCTGCGCTGTGTCAGCGCCACGCTAAGCTGTGTGACGCCATCGGCCAGTTGAATCAGCAGATGCTGGACTACCTGCTGTGCGTCATTGCTGACGACGGTGCCAAACAGCTGGTTACGTGCGCTGGTCTGCAGAGAGAAACGGGCGATGGCGGCCAGCAGACTGTCGAGCGGTAACGTATCCTGCTGCAACGCATCAAAGGCTTTCTGCTGGATCTGCTCCATCAGCTGGAACAACTGAATCAGGCGTTCACCGTAGCGGGTCAGCATTGCACCCCCGCCGCCTTTGCCGCCAGTGGCCCGCTCCACCAGCGTTTCATCCGCCATCTGGTTCATCTCATTAATGGCATCCCAGGCACTTTTGTAGCTGATGCCGGCCAGCTTCGCACCCTGACTGATCGACCCGGTCTGCTGAATACGTTTCAGCAGCGCAATACGTCGCGGATCGGCAAACAGTTTCTGTTGTAAACGGATATGAAGGGACAGTTCGGCTTCCATGGCAGCTCCGGCTAAGGGTTAAGGCGAAGGCCGATGATAGCGGCGTTTTGTGACCAAAGTAAAAGCACGAAAAGGGCTGCGCAAAATTTTGCTGACCCGTTACAATCTCTTTTTTGTTAGCAGAGTGAGACTCTCCATGCTGGAATTACTTAAAAGCCTCGCCGTCGCCATACTGATGGTGCCTGTGGTGATGGCGCTGATGCTGGGTATGATTTATGGCCTGGGTGAAGTATTTAACATCTTCTCTAAAGTGGGTCATCGCGAAAAATCTTCAGCCCGTACGCAGAATTAATGCCTGCCGCGCCCGCCATCTGTGCGGGCGCGGTCGTTTTACCTCGCCCCGATTCAACCTTTTGTTCCTCCTGCCGATAATTTGCTAAACCTGTCTGACATTGCGTTATATTATCCGCTACACAACGAATAGCCGGAGAAGATCATGTCATTAAATCACTATCGCTGGGGCGCAGCGGCCCTGATCACTGTTTCGCTGGCCGGGCAGGCTGTGGCCGCCGAAAACATTACCGTGTTTGCCGCCGCTTCTCTGACCAACGCGATGCAGGATATTGCCAGCCATTACAAAGAAGAAAAGGGCGTGACAGTGGTCTCCTCATTCGCCTCCTCTTCAACGCTGGCGCGCCAGATTGAGCAGGGTGCACCTGCCGATCTCTTTATCTCTGCCGATCAGCAGTGGATGGATGATGCGGTGGCGAAAAAAAGTGTGATTACCAGCAGCCGCTATACCCTGCTGGGTAACGATCTGGTGCTGATTGCGCCACGCAGTGCCGCAGCCAAAGCGGTGACGCTGAACCCGCAGACCGACTGGAAAACATTGCTGCACGGTGAGCGTCTGGCGGTCGGCGATCCGGACCACGTTCCCGCGGGCATCTACGCCAAAGAGGCGCTGCAAACGCTGGGTGCCTGGCAGAGCGTTGCACCTTCGCTAGCGCCAGCCAATAATGTACGGGCGGCGCTGGCGCTGGTCGAGCGTAACGAAACGCCTTATGGCATTGTCTATGGTTCTGACGCGGTCGCCAGCGACAAAGTGCAGGTCGTCGGGCATTTTCCGGCAACCAGTCATAAACCCGTAGAATATCCGATGGCGATCGTGAACGATCACGACACTGCCACGGTTAAAGCATTTTATGATTATCTGAAAGGGCCGCAGGCCGCGGCTATTTTCAAACATTATGGATTCACACCGACGAAATGATACTCAGCGATCCCGAATGGCAGGCGGTACTGCTTAGCCTTAAAGTCTCTGGCATTGCCGTGCTCGGTAGCCTGCCGTTTGGCATCCTGATGGCCTGGATTCTGGTGCGCTGCCGTTTTCCTGGTAAAGCGCTGCTCGACAGCCTGATCCATCTGCCGCTGGTGCTGCCGCCGGTGGTGGTGGGGTATCTGCTGCTGATTAGCCTTGGCCGGCGCGGCATCATAGGCGAGAAGCTTTATGACTGGTTCGGCTTCAGCTTTGCTTTCAGCTGGCGCGGTGCCGCACTGGCTTCTGCCGTGATCGCTTTTCCGTTGATGGTGCGCGCCATCCGGCTGGCGCTGGAGGCGGTGGATAGCCGGCTGGAGCAGGCGGCGCGCACGCTGGGCGCCGGACGCTGGCGGGTCTTTTTCACCATCACGCTCCCGCTGACCTTGCCGGGCGTGATCGTCGGAACGGTGCTGGCGTTTGCCCGATCGCTGGGCGAGTTCGGCGCCACCATCACCTTTGTTTCTAATATTCCCGGCGAGACGCGCACGTTGCCACTGGCGATGTTTACCCTGATAGAGACACCGGGTGCGGAAGGGGCGGCGGCACGGCTCTGCGTCATCGCGATCGTACTGGCCATGGCGTCTCTGCTGGCGTCGGAGTGGCTGGCCCGTGCAGGCCGTAAGCGGATGGGAAGCTGATGCTATCACTCAACTTTATGCAGCAGCAGGGTGATCACGTGCTGGAGGTCGACCTGCAGATCCCGGCCAAAGGGATCACCGCCATTTTCGGCGTGTCCGGCGCCGGGAAAACCTCCCTGATTAACGCGATTAGCGGACTGACCCAGCCGCAGCGGGGACGGATCCAGCTACACGATCGCCTGCTGTTTGATGCAGAGCAGAAGATTGCGCTGCCGCCGGAAAAGCGGCGTATCGGGTATGTGTTCCAGGATGCGCGGCTGTTCCCGCACTATCGGGTCCGTGGCAACCTGCAATATGGTATGGCTCCGGCGATGAAAGCGCAGTTCGACAGCCTGGTCTCACTGCTGGGTCTGCAGGCGCTGCTGCCACGCTTTCCGCTGTCGCTGTCGGGCGGGGAAAAGCAGCGGGTCGCGATTGGCCGTGCGCTGTTGACCGCACCGGATATGCTGCTGCTGGATGAGCCACTGGCGTCACTGGATCTGCCACGTAAACGTGAACTGATGCCGTATCTGCAAAAGCTGGCGAAGCAGGTCGATATTCCGATGCTCTACGTTTCGCACAGTCTGGAGGAGATCCTGCAGCTGGCTGATAACGTGCTGGTGCTGGATGCGGGCAAGGTTAAAGCCTGTGGTCCGCTGGAGCGGGTCTGGAGCAGCAGCGCGATGCGGCCCTGGCTGCCGGTGAGTGAACTGACCAGCGTGCTGCGGGTGCAGGTGCTGGAGCAGCATCCCGACTACCCGATGACCGCGCTGTCGCTGGGCGATCAGCACATCTGGGTCAGCCGGGTGAATCAGCCGGTTAAAACCCCGCTGCGTATTCGCATTGCCTCAGCCGATGTCTCGCTGGCGCTGCAACCGCCGCAACACAGCTCCATCCGCAACATTTTACCGGCACAGGTGGTGGAATTGCTGGAGGTCGGGGACCAGGTTGAGGTGAAGCTGCGCATCGGCATCAGCGAACTCTGGGCGCGCATTACGCCGTGGGCGCGGGATGAGCTGGGCATCCGGCCGGATCAGTGGCTTTATGCCCAGATCAAAAGCGTCTCGGTGACGCCCTGATTACAACACGTACTGATAGAGGGTATCGGCGATACCGGTTTCGAGGTTAGTGCCGATCACTTTTTTTGCCCGCGCTTTGATCGCTTCATCAGCATTGCCCATCGCCACGCCCAGACCGGCGGTTTCCAGCATGCTGAGATCGTTATAGTTATCACCGAATGCGATCACATCGGACATACTCAGCCCCAGTGATTCAACCCACTGCGCCAGTCGTTTGCCCTTGCTGTTGCCGCCTTTGGCGATATCAACCTGATCGTGCCACGACCATTCGCAGGCCAGCCCCAGTTCCGCTTCGACTCTGGTGGCGAACTGCTGCAGTTCCGGGATGTTGTTGTGCGACAGGGCAAACTTCCAGATCGAACCGGCATCGCGTGCCGCCTGGGCTAAGTCGGGCACCTGGCGGAACAGTGGACGCTGGTGGGCAGGCAGCGATTCGGCCCACTTCAGGGTGCGTATCACGTGGCCGGTTGGGGTCTGATAGAGCATCGCATCATCCACGTAGAGCAATCCGTGAATCTGCTGCTGATTCAGCATCTCAATCACCTGTAACGCCAGTTGCGGGTCGAGGGGATCGGACGCCAGCACCTTTTTCGCCTGGTAATCATACAAATAGGTGCCATTACAGCAGATTGCGGGTGTCTCCAGCTGTAACGCCTGATAAAAAGGGTGGATAGCGCAGTGATGGCGTCCGGTCACGATTGCGACATGAACGCCCGCCTGGCGTGCCTGATTTAGCGCTTCGATTGACTGCGGCAGAATCGTTTTGGCTGGGGTCAGCAGCGTGCCGTCGAGGTCGAGGGCAATTACACGGTAGCTCATTAATCCTCTCGTTTTTCCTGGTTTGCAGGGGCTGAAGTCTACACCTCACCACGGCCTGGAGACAAAAAACAGGGCACAAATGATCCCAGCGCAGGGCAATAAAACAGGCTACAGTGATTCACAGATCATGATCAGGCAGCAAAAAAGGAGAATGCATGAAACAAGTTGTCTACACCGCCAGTCCCGAGAGCCAGCAGATCCACGTCTGGCAGATGAATGATGAGGGTGGGCTGACGTTGCTTCAGGTGACCGATGTCGCCGGCCAGGTTCAGCCGATGGTGGTGAGTCCGAACCGCGACTTTCTCTATGTTGGTGTGCGTCCCAATTTCCGCGTGCTGGCGTTTCGCATCGCCGCCGATGGCACGCTGACCGAAGCGGGTCAGGCGCCGTTGCCCGGCAGCCCGACTCACATTTCCACCGATCGTCAGGGCAGGTTCCTGTTCTGCGGCTCCTACAATGATGCCTGCGTCAGCGTCAGCCCGATTGGCGATGACGGCATTCCGCAGGCTCCGCTGCAGGTGATCAACGGACTGGATGGCTGTCACTCGGCCAACATCGATAACGACAACAAGACGCTCTACGTGCCGGCTCTGAAGCAGGACCGTATCTGCCTGTTTACGCTGGGCGAAGACGGTCAGCTGACGCCGCGTAAACAGACGCAGGTCACGACGGTAGAAGGCGCTGGCCCGCGACATATGCAGTTCCATCCGGGCGGTCAGTACGCTTACTGCGTGAACGAGCTCGACAGCACGGTTGAGGTCTGGGCATTAAATACGGGCGAAGGCGAAGCAGAAAGCGTGCAGACGCTGGATATGATGCCGCCTGACTTCAGCGGTACGCGCTGGGCAGCCGATATTCATCTGACGCCGGATGGCCGTTTCCTCTATGCCTGCGATCGCACCAGCAGCACGCTGGCAGTCTTCAGCGTCAGCGACCTGGGCGATGAGCTGACCCTGGAAGGGTTCCAGCCGACGGAAACGCAGCCGCGCGGATTTAATATCGATCACAGCGGACGCTATCTGGTGGCGGCGGGACAGAAATCTCATCACATCGAAGTGTATGGGATTACCGAACCGAAAGGGCTGTTAAAGCCGCTGGGACGTTATGCGGTGGGGCAGGGCCCGATGTGGGTTGTGATTCATCAGTTACAGGCGTAACCCGCTACGAAAAACGCCTCTCCTGTCAGGGAGAGGCGTGCTGAATTACTGATAATTCACGGTCAGCGAGGCGCTCGCCAGTGCATGGAAATGCACATTAAAGCCGACCATTGCGCCACTGGCGCCTTCATCTACTTCAATCGTCTCCACATCCAGCGCATGCACGGTGAAAATGTAGCGATGGGTTTCGCCCTGTGGCGGCGCCGCGCCACCGTAGCCCGCCTGACCGAAATCGGTACGGGTCTGGATTGCGCCTGCTGGCAGTGACGCTTTGCCGGAGCCGGCACCCTGCGGCAGTGACGTCGTGCTGGCCGGAATATTCGCCACCCCCCAGTGCCACCAGCCGGAACCGGTCGGGGCATCAGGATCGTAGCAGGTCACCACAAAACTTTTGGTGCCTTCCGGCGCCGCTTCCCAGGCAAGATGGGGAGAGATATTCTCGCCCTGATAACCCATGCCGTTAAAAACATGCTTTTCAGGCATCTTCTCGCCGTCATTAAAATCCTGACTAAAAACGCGCATCACATCTCCTTAATTGTCGATGAATAGCCTGCCATCATAACTAAAAGTGTCGCCAGTGCCAGCGGTCAGCCCGCTTCAGGCGGCAAAATGTTGAGAATGCTCCAGCGCGCCGCCAATCGCCTGCACCAGCCTGCTGAGCGCCTGCGGCGTGATGATGTAGGGTGGCATCAGGTAGATCAGCCGGCCAAAAGGCCGGATCCAGACGCCCTGTTCAACAAAGAACTGCTGCAGCGCCGCCATATTAACCGCCTCATGGGTTTCCACTACGCCAATCGCGCCCAGCACGCGCACATCGGCCACCTGCGGTGAACTGCGCAGCGGCAGCAGCTCAGCCCGTAACTGCTGTTCGATTGCCGCCACCTGGCGCTGCCAGTGACCTTCCGCCAGCATGGTCAGGCTCTCTGCCGCGACCGCGCAGGCCAGCGGATTGCCCATAAAGGTCGGGCCATGCATAAAGCAGCCCGCCGCGCTGCGGCTGATGGTGTCCGCGACCTCGCGGGTAGTCAGGGTCGCCGCCAGCGTCATCATGCCACCGGTCAGCGCTTTGCCGACGCAGAGAATATCCGGGGTAATGCCCGCATGCTCGCAGGCAAAAAGTTTGCCGGTACGGCCAAATCCGGTGGCGATCTCATCCGCAATCAACAGCACGCCATAGCGATCACAGGCTTCCCGTACCTGCTGCAGATAGCGCGGATGGTAGAAACGCATGCCGCCCGCCCCCTGCACAATCGGCTCCAGAATGACGGCTGCCAGTTGCCGGTGATGCTGTTCTATCAGCCTGGCGAAATCATTGAAATCAGGCTGGTGCCATTCATTATCAAAGCCGCAGGCCGGGGCCGCCGCAAAGTGATGCTCGGGCAGATAGCCGCGCCACAGGCTGTGCATCGAGTTCTCGGGGTCGCACACCGACATCGCGGCAAAGGTATCGCCGTGATAGCCGCGTTTCAGCGTCAGGAACTGCTGGCGAGTCTCGCCACGCCCCAGCCAGTACTGCAGCGCCATTTTCATCGACACTTCCACCGCCACCGAGCCGGAATCGGCCAGGAAGACACACTCCAGCGGTTCAGGCGTCATCGCCACCAGCTGACGGCAGAGCGCCACCGCCGCCGGATGGGTAATGCCGCCAAACATCACGTGCGACATCTGGGTGACCTGCTCTGTCAGCGCCCGGTTCAGGCGCGGATGGTTGTAACCGTGGATCGCCGCCCACCACGAGGACATCCCATCCACCAGCTCACGGCCATCGGCCAGCTGCAGCTGAAAACCCTGAGCGGCGACCACCGGATAGCAGGGCAGCGGATCCTGCATGGAGGTGTAGGGATGCCAGATATGCTGGCGGTCAAAGCGGGCATCGTCTGAGGAGAAAACGGGGATAGTCATCGGAGTTGTAAACCAAAATAAAAAAATATAGTTTACAAGTATAACCCTGCTTTTCGTTGGGATGACACCCTTTTTGGAGTAAGTAATGGCTCAACGCTGGACAATTGCACAGGCGCAAGCGCTGTTTGATCAACCGTTTCTTGAACTGATGTTTAACGCGCAGCAGGTGCATCGGCAGCACTTCGATCCGCGCCAGGTGCAGGTCAGTACTCTGCTGTCGATTAAAACCGGCGCCTGTCCGGAAGATTGTAAATACTGCCCGCAGAGCGCGCGCTACAAGACCGGCCTGGAGTCGGAGCGGCTGATGGAAGTGGAAGAGGTGCTGACCTCAGCGCGTCAGGCCAAAGCCGCCGGTTCAACCCGTTTTTGCATGGGTGCCGCGTGGAAAAATCCGCACGAGCGCGATATGCCCTATCTGGAGAAGATGGTGGAAGGCGTGAAGGCGATGGGAATGGAAACCTGCATGACGCTGGGCACGCTCAGCGACCACCAGGCGCAGCGACTGGCGGGCGCGGGTCTCGATTTCTACAACCATAACCTCGACACCTCACCGGAATTCTACGGCTCCATCATCACCACCCGCAGCTATCAGGAACGTCTGGATACGCTGGGCAAAGTGCGCGACGCCGGCATCAAAGTCTGTTCGGGTGGCATTGTCGGCCTGGGCGAAACCGTTAACGACCGCGCCGGTCTGCTGGTGCAGTTAGCCAACCTGCCAACGCCGCCGGAGAGTGTACCGATCAACATGCTGGTGAAGGTCAAAGGCACGCCGCTGGCAGATAACGATGACGTGGAACCGTTCGATTTTATCCGCACCATCGCAGTGGCGCGCATCATGATGCCGACCTCGCATGTACGCCTCTCTGCGGGCCGTGAGCAGATGAGTGAGCAGACCCAGGCGATGTGCTTTATGGCCGGGGCGAACTCGATTTTCTACGGTTGCAAACTGCTGACCACGCCGAATCCGGAAGAGGATAAAGATCGCGTGCTGTTCCGCAAACTGGGTCTTAACCCGGAGCATACGCACACTCAGCACGGCGATCAGCAGCAGGCGCAGCAACTCAGCGAGCAGCTATTCCATGCCGACACTGAACAGTTCTACAACGCGGCGCTGTAATGGGCTGGCAGCAACGTATCCGTGAGGCGCTGACGCAGCGCCGTGCGGCCGATGGCTGGCGGCAGCGACGGGTAATCGATCAGCAATCGACCCGCACGCTGCACAGCGGCGGCCGCCGCTATCTCCACTTCTCCAGCAATGATTATCTCGGCTTAACCCAGCATCCGGCGGTGATTGCGGGCTGGCAACAGGGCGCGGCGCGGGCGGGCGCAGGGGCGGGTGCTTCAGGGCATGTCACCGGTTATCACCGTCAGCACGCCGATCTAGAAGCGCAGCTGGCCGACTGGCTCGGCTACGACCGTGCGCTGCTGTTTATCTCAGGCTTCGCGGCCAATCAGGCGGTTATTCATCTGCTGGGCGAGAAAAACGATCGCATCCTGGCCGATAAACTCAGCCACGCCTCGCTGCTCGACGCCGCCAGCCATAGTCCGGCACAGCTACGACGTTTCCATCACAACGCGCCGGAGAGCCTGGCAGCCCGGCTCGCCTCTCCCTGTGAGGGCGAAACGCTGGTGGTGACGGAAGGTATTTTCAGCATGGATGGGGACAGTGCGCCGCTGGCCGCCCTGGCGCAACAGACGCGACAGGCAGAGGGCTGGCTGCTGGTGGATGATGCACACGGCATCGGCGTGGTGGGTGAGCAGGGGCGCGGCAGCTGCTGGCAGCAGGGCGTTAAACCGGAACTGCTGGTGGTCACCTTTGGCAAAGCCTTTGGCGTCAGCGGTGCCGCGCTGCTGTGCGACGCGGCCACCGCCGACTATTTCCTGCAGTTCAGCCGACATCTGATCTACTCCACTGCGATGCCCGCGGCGCAGGCTAGCGCGCTGCAGGCGGCGCTGCGTGAAGTTCAGCAGGGCGATGCCCTGCGCCAGCAACTGCAACAGAACATTGGCCATTTCCGGCGCGGTGCGGCTTCGCTGCCGTGGCAACTGATGGACTCCGGCAGCGCGATTCAGCCGCTGCTGGTGGGCGAAAATGGTGATGCGATGGCACTCTCCCAGCGGCTGGCTGAGGCGGGTTGCTGGGTAAGCGCGATCCGGCCACCGACCGTGCCGCCGGGGACGGCCCGGCTGCGCATCACCCTGACCGCGGCTCATCGGCCCGAGGATATCGACCGGTTACTGGAGGTGCTGCATGACGCTGCGGGTTGATAAGCTGGCGGTGGCACGCGCCTTTGGCCGGGCGGCCAGCCATTACGATGCCCATGCAGCGCTGCAACGTCTTAGCGGCGATTCCCTGCTGGCCCAGGCGCCTGCACAGAGCGGTCTGCACCTGCTGGATGCCGGTTGTGGCACCGGCTGGTACAGCAGGCTGTGGCGCGAACGTGGCAAACAGGTAACGGCACTGGATCTCTCTCCGCAGATGCTGCAACAGGCGCGGGACAATAACGCGGCGCAGCACTATCTGGCCGGTGATATCGACGCGCTGCCTCTGGCGAATAACACGATTGACCTGGTGTGGAGCAACCTGGCGGTACAGTGGAGCGAGGATCTGCCCGGAGCGCTGCGCCAGTTCCGGCGGGTGTTGCGGCCTGATGGCACGCTGCTGTTTTCCACTCTGGGCGACGGTTCGCTGCAGGAGGTTCATGAAGCCTGGTCCCATCTGGATGCGCTGCCTCATGCCAACCGCTTTCTCAGCGAGCCACAGATTGCAGCGGCCTGCCATGCAGAGCAGCTGCGCTGTACCTCAGAGGTGGTGACCCTGCATTTTCCCGATGCGATCAGCGCCATGCGCTCCCTGAAGGGGATTGGTGCGACCCATCTGCACCAGGGGCGTGACGGGCAGGTATTAACCCGACAACGGCTCAACCAGTTAGAGGCGCACTGGCCGCGCGATCGGCACGGTTATCGCCTGAGTTACCATTTAATCTATGGAGTAAGCGCATCATGAAACGCCTGTTTATCACTGGCACCGACACCGAGGTCGGTAAAACCGTGGCCAGCGGCGGGCTGCTGCAGGCGGCAGCCGCAGCGGGCTATCGCTGTGCGGGCTATAAGCCGGTTGCCTCAGGCTGTGAGATGACGTCAGAGGGCATCCGTAACAGCGATGCCCTGGCGCTGCAGCGCTACAGCAGCGTGCCGTTAACCTATCAGCAGGTCAATCCGCTGGCGTTTCTTGAGCCGACCTCGCCGCACATCGTCAGCGCCGAAGAGGGCAGGCCGATCACCCATCTGGCGCTGTCGGCGGGTCTGGCGGCGCTGGAGCCACTGGCGGACTGGATTCTGGTAGAGGGTGCGGGCGGCTGGTATACCCCGTTATCGGAGACGCACACTTATGCGGACTGGGTGGTCAGCGAAAAGCTGCCCGTGATTCTGGTGGTGGGGATTAAGCTCGGCTGCATCAACCATGCGATACTCACCGCTGACGCGGTGCGCGCGAGCGGCCTGCCGCTGGTGGGCTGGATCGCCAACACCGTTGAACCCCCGGGTAAACGCTATCAGGCGTATCTCACCAGCCTGAAAAATAGGTTACCTGCGCCCTGTCTGGGCACCATCCCGTTTCTTACCGATGCGGCGCAGCAGGCGTCCTGTGGTCACTACCTGACGCTGCCGGAGTAACAGCCTGGTCTGGCTAGTTAATTTGTCCCTCTGAATCCGGGCAGGGCTCACCCTCCTTGCGCACTCTGTATGCGCTCCGGTGGTTCTGCGCGCTCCGTTTCCAGCCTGCCTGCAACACTTACGCCCGGTGGGGCAGGCGCTAAGTGTCAGGCCACCGTCAGCCATTTATCGACGGTGTGGTCATCGAGCTGTTCCATGCTGCCTTGTGCCACGTTGCGGCCGCGGTGCAGCAGCAGAAAATAGTCCGCCACGCGCCGGATCAGTGACAGGCGCTGCTCCAGTAGCAGGATGGTCAGCCCGTAGTCGAGGTTAAGCCGACGGATCAGATTGCCCATCTCCTCTTCCAGCCATGGCGACATCCCGTCGGTCGGCTCATCCAGAATCAGCAGTTTGGGCTGCAGCACCAGCGCGCGCGCCAGAGCCAGCTGTTGCTGCTGATCGATCGGCAGATCGCCGCTGCGCTGCTGGCGCAGAGAGTAGAGCGCCGGGAAGAGGTCGAACACCATTTCGGGAATGGCGCGATGGCGGTCGCGCTGGCTGGCCCCCGCCAGCAGGGCAATCAGCAGATTATCTTCCACGCTCATCTGGGTGAAAATATGGCGGCCCTGGGGCACATAGCCAATCCCCATCTGCGCCCGCTGTTCAGCCGGTTGCAGCAGCAGATCTTCCGGCGGCGAGCCATCCTCTTTCCAGGAGATAGAGCCGCTGTTAATCGGCAATCTGCCCATGATGCAGTTCACCAGCGTGGTTTTACCCATGCCCGGACGGCCCAGAATGCCGGTGCAGGTGCCAGGCGACAGATCCAGGTCCACATCCCACAGAATATGATTTTGACCGTAAAATTGATTTACCGAACGTAAACTCAGCATCTGACACTCTCCTTCCCGATCATTAGCCTGATTGCTTCCGCGCTCTGTCGTCTGGCAAACAAGTCATCAGCAACGGCAGCCTCGCCATTGCAGCACAGTGCGCGTTCAGCGCGGTGACGCCACTGACTCCTGCAATTCCCAGGCCAGATCTAAAAACGGCCCTGTTTCCTGCCGGAGCGCCTCGTGTCAGGGAAGAAAGGTGAGAAAAACTTATCAATTCCCCACGGTGATCACGCGCCTGCACTTTTGCAGTGCCTCGGGGCGCTGTTTCTGGTGCAGAGGTACGGTAACGTGGCAGCAAGTCCGATTAAGAATCTTAGTATGAGGTGTGAAGATTTGCGTGCGGCACCCGGTGACAGATTAAAATTGCAGAATAATCCGGCAGCAGGCGACGCGAAATTTAACGCAAAAAAAATTATTTTCACGGTGGTGAGAAGGCAGGGAAAAATTATACACAGCTGATGGCGTCGGGGCTGCCATCACTTATCCACCATTCCTGTGGATAACCTTGTGCATTAGGTAATGAAAACCAGTTGGAAGCGAGGAAATACGCGGCCTGGTAACATAATGACGAGAATCTGGCCTCATAGCCTTATTTTAATAAAATCAGTTTGTTATCAAAAAACAAGCCTGAGAATTATCTGTCAGGTAACCGTACTGTAATTTTGTGACACTCTATTGACAAATGTTAAATCAGATCCCTGCCTGGGGATAACATTGCGCAACAAGCTGAGCGATAACGCTGCCAGCCTGCAGAGACATCAGGTGCTATCCTGCTGGCGTTAACATTGCACCAATACTGTTTTTATATCCAGTATTATTTTCTGGCAAAATCACCATAGCAGAGTAAAATGAGTGCCTGCCCGCCGACTTCTCCAGCAGGAACTGCATTCATGAGCAAAGCCTTTAAATTGAACTCCGCCTTTAAACCTTCGGGCGACCAGCCTGAGGCGATCCGTCGCCTGGAAGAGGGGCTGGAGGATGGACTGGCCCATCAGACCTTATTAGGCGTAACCGGCTCCGGTAAAACGTTTACCGTTGCCAACGTGATTGCCGACCTCAACCGTCCGACCATGGTGCTGGCGCCGAACAAGACGCTGGCCGCCCAGCTCTATGGCGAGATGAAAGAGTTTTTCCCGGACAACGCCGTCGAGTTTTTCGTCTCTTACTACGACTACTACCAGCCTGAAGCCTATGTGCCGAGCTCCGACACCTTTATCGAAAAGGATGCATCGGTGAACGAACATATCGAACAGATGCGTCTGTCGGCCACCAAGGCGCTGCTGGAACGGCGCGATGTCATTGTGGTGGCGTCGGTTTCGGCTATCTACGGTCTGGGCGATCCCGATCTCTATCTGAAAATGATGCTGCACCTGACCCGCGGCATGATTATCGATCAGCGCAGTATTCTGCGCCGTCTGTCAGAGCTACAGTACACCCGCAACGACCAGGCGTTTCAGCGCGGCACCTTCCGGGTGCGCGGCGAAGTGATCGATATCTTCCCGGCGGAGTCGGACGACATTGCGCTGCGCGTCGAGCTGTTTGACGAAGAGGTTGAGCGTTTGTCGCTGTTTGACCCGCTGACCGGCCAGATCGATTCGGTCGTGCCGCGCTTTACCATCTACCCCAAGACGCACTACGTCACGCCGCGTGAACGTATTCTGCAGGCGATGGAAGATATCAAAGTCGAGCTGGCGGACCGCCGCCGGGTGCTGCTGGAGAACAATAAGCTGCTGGAAGAGCAGCGCATTACCCAGCGTACCCAGTTTGACCTGGAGATGATGAGTGAGCTGGGCTACTGCTCCGGTATTGAGAACTACTCACGCTACCTCTCCGCACGCGGACCGGGCGAAGCGCCACCGACGCTGTTTGACTATCTGCCCGCCGATGGCCTGCTGGTGGTGGATGAGTCGCACGTGACCATTCCGCAGATTGGCGGCATGTACAAAGGCGACCGGGCGCGTAAAGAGACGCTGGTGGAGTATGGCTTCCGTCTGCCGTCGGCGCTGGATAACCGTCCGATGAAGTTTGAAGAGTTTGAGGCGCTGGCCCCGCAGACTATCTATGTTTCGGCGACACCGGGCAAATATGAGCTGGAAAAGTCGGGCGACGAAGTGATCGATCAGGTGGTGCGTCCTACCGGCCTGCTGGATCCGATTATCGAAGTGCGCCCGGTCGGAACCCAGGTCGACGATCTGCTGTCAGAAATCCGTCAGCGCGTGGCAATCAACGAACGTGTGCTGGTGACGGTGCTGACCAAACGCATGGCGGAAGATCTCACCGAATATCTGTCTGAGCATGGTGAGAAGGTGCGTTATCTGCACTCCGATATCGACACGGTAGAGCGTATGGAGATTATTCGCGACTTACGTCTGGGCGAGTTTGATGTGCTGGTGGGCATCAACTTACTGCGTGAGGGGCTGGATATGCCGGAAGTGTCGCTGGTAGCGATTCTCGATGCGGATAAAGAGGGCTTCCTGCGCTCCGAACGATCGCTGATTCAGACCATTGGCCGTGCGGCGCGTAACATCAACGGTAAGGCGATTCTCTACGGCGATAAAATCACGCCGTCGATGGCGCGTGCCATTGATGAGACCGAGCGCCGCCGTGAGAAACAGCAGTTGCACAACGAACAGAACGGCATCGTGCCGCAGGGCCTGAATAAGAAAATCACCGATATTCTGGAACTGGGCAAAAACGTGGTGAAAACCCGCGGCAAAGCGAAACCAGCCCGACCTGGCGAAGCCCATGCGCTGGCCGATTTCCAGCTGTTAACGCCGCAGGCCCTGCAGAAGAAAATTCACGAGCTGGAAGGGCAGATGCAGCAGCATGCGCAGAACCTGGAGTTCGAACAGGCGGCCAACGTGCGCGATCAGCTGCATGAGCTGCGAACGCTGTTTATTGCGGCCTCGTAGCGCCATTAAAGCCCTGAATGGCGTGTTCCAGCGCCACCCGTAACAGCTGGCGGTCGTGACGATATTGAATGTCGGCGGCCTCCAGCGGTTCACGGACAATCAGCCGGTTTTCAATACCACGGGTGTCCACCGCCGGGCTGACGACCAGCGCATCAATCACCCGCTTACCGATATAACGCTCCATCAACTGCAGCTTGTCAGCCACTGAGAGACTGGCGGCGGCGGGGCTCAGTTCGCGGCCCAGATTGCCGATAAATACCATGGTGGCAGGCGTGCGACGCAGTGCCTGTGCCATCTCTTCCATCAGCAGAATCGGCATCAGGCTGGTATAAAAGCTGCCTGGCCCGATCAGAATCAGATCCGCTTCACCAATCGCCTGCAGCGCTTCCCGCGTTGGCTGGACGTTGGGATGCAGCATCAGCTCCTGCGGCGGCTGCTTCATCTCATCAATCGCCGTTTCGCCATAAACCATGTTGCCTTCAACATCCATCGCCACCAGATCCACCGGCTGCTCTGACATCGGGATTAAAAAGGCGTCAACTTTAAGCAGGTTACGGATGATGTTGATCGCTTCCAGCGGACGAACGCTGAGATGATCCAGCGCCCGCAGCATCAGATTACCCAGGTTATGTCCGGCCAGTTCGCCGTTACCGGTAAAACGGTACTCAAACATCGCCGAGGCGACGCTGGGTTCTGCGATCAACTGGTTAAGGCAGTTACGCATGTCGCCCCAGGCGATACCGCCTTCTGAGCGACGAATACGGCCGGTCGATCCGCCGTTATCGGTGGTGGTGACGATACCGGTGAGACGCGAGCCCAGCGGGGAAAGGGCAGACATGACGCGGCCTAAACCGTGTCCGCCTCCCAGTGCCACAACGCGATCAAGATCGGCCAGTGTGCGATTCATACTTCTCCTTAATATCCCTTCGCGTGGCGTGGCTCTAATCGCTAAGCCCGCGCGGATGACTTACGTCAAAATCTGGATCGCATTTTAACGTATCCTGTCGCGAAAATGCGGTGAAAATTCGATATGTATAAGAATATATAGCGAAAACAGCAAATGGAAGAGTGACGAAAATCACGCTACCATCATGCTTACCGCGCTGATCAACGGGTCAGCGTACACTCAAGCCTGAATGCCTACGTCTGCGGATAGGGGGTTCAGGCCGTAGCCATCGAGCTGCCAGGGTGCAGGAAGAAATGACTGCATCTCCCAATCTGGAAAGGTGTTCTGGTGTCACAATTTACTGATGCATACGCGCGTAAGTTCTATTACCTGCGCCTGTCGGTCACGGATGTCTGTAATTTCCGCTGTACCTACTGTCTCCCTGACGGCTACAAGCCGCAGGGAATTCGTAACAAAAGCTTTCTCTCGCTGGATGAAATCCGCCGCGTCACGCGGGCCTTTGCCGCTGCCGGAACGGAAAAAGTGCGGCTGACCGGTGGTGAGCCGTCGCTGCGCCGTGATTTCACCGACATCATTGCGGCGGTGCGCGAAAACGCCTCCATTCGCCAGATCGCGGTAACCACCAATGGCTACCGGCTGGCGCGCGACGTGAAGCAGTGGCGTGACGCGGGGTTAACCGCACTCAACGTCAGCGTCGACAGCCTGGATGCCCGTCAGTTTCACGCCATTACCGGTCAGGATAAATTCCATCAGGTCATGAGCGGTATTGATGCGGCTCTCGACGCCGGTTTTCGCCAGGTCAAAGTCAACAGTGTGCTGATGCGCGATCTCAACAGCCGTAATCTGGCCACGTTCCTCGACTGGATCCGTACCCGTCCGATTCAGCTGCGCTTTATCGAACTGATGGAGACCGGCGACGGCGGCACGCTGTTCCGCGATCAGCACGTTTCCGGCATGGTCATCCGCGATCAGCTGATCGCCCAGGGCTGGCAGCGTCGTGAGAGCGGACGCAGCGACGGCCCGGCGCAGGTCTTTTACCATCCCGATTATGTCGGCGAGATTGGTCTGATCATGCCTTATGCCAAAGATTTCTGTGCCAGCTGCAACCGTCTGCGCGTTTCGGCGCAAGGTAATCTGCACCTTTGCCTGTTTGGTGACGGCGGTGTGCCGCTGCGCGATCTGCTGGCGTCAGACGACCAGCAGGCCGAACTGCAGGCACGCATTGCCAGCAGCCTGGGGCAGAAAAAGCAGACGCACTTTCTGCATCAGGGCAACACCGGCATCACACAGAATCTCTCTTACATTGGCGGCTAATTTCAGGAGGCAGTATGGGTAAACCAGCCAGCGAATTTCAGGCAGTGCAGATTGCGGTGATGACAGTGTCAGATCGTCGCGATGCCAGTGACGATACCTCTGGCGACTATCTGCGCGAAGCCGCAGCGGAAGCGGGACATGAGGTGGTCGATCACGCCATCGTGCCGGACAATCTCTATCGTATTCGCGCCACCGTCTCGCGCTGGATCGCCAGTGAGGATGTCCAGGTCGTGATTATTAATGGCGGAACCGGCTTTAACCTGAAAAACAGCACGCCGGAAGCGCTGCTGCCGCTGTTCGATCGCGAGATTGATGGATTTGGCGAACTGTTCCGCATGATTTCCTATGAAGAGATTGGCGGTTCGACATTGCAGTCGCGCGCGATTGCCGGTCTGGCTAATCAGACGCTGATCCTGGCCGTGCCGGGTTCCACCAGTGCCTGCCGCACCGTCTGGGAGCGCATCATCGCTGACCAGCTTGATGCGCGCACCGCGCCCTGTAATTTTGTCTCACATCTCAAGAAACGGTAAGTATGTCTCAACTCACACACATTAACGCCGCGGGCGAAGCGCACATGGTGGATGTCTCCGCCAAGGCGGAAACCGTGCGCGAAGCGCGGGCAGAAGTGCTGGTGCTGATGCAGCCGGAAACGCTGCAGATGATTATCGAAGGCAGCCACCACAAAGGGGATGTCTTTGCCACCGCGCGCATCGCCGGTATTCAGGCGGCGAAACGCACCTGGGAACTGATCCCGCTCTGTCATCCGCTGATGCTGAGCAAAGTGGAAGTGAACCTGGAGGCTGAACCTGACCATAGCCGGGTTCGCATCACCACGCTCTGTCGCCTGACCGGCAAAACCGGCGTGGAGATGGAAGCGCTGACGGCCGCGTCGGTTGCCGCGCTGACCATCTACGACATGTGCAAAGCGGTACAGAAAGATATCGTTATCGATCAGCTTCGGTTAACCAGCAAGAGCGGTGGCAAAAGCGGCGATTTCCAGGCGGTCGCACATGATTAAGGTGCTATTTTTCGCCCAGGTGCGTGAGCTGACCGGCACCTCATCGCTTGAGGTCGGTGCCGATTATCCGGATGTGGCCGCGCTGCGCAGTGCGCTGGCGGAACGCGATGACCGCTGGGCGCTGGCGCTCGAGTCAGGCAAGCTGCTGGCGGCGGTGAATCAGACGCTGGTGCCGATGAGTCACCCGCTGCACGCCGGTGATGAAGTGGCCTTTTTCCCGCCCGTGACCGGAGGCTAAGATGGAAACGCAGATTCGCGTCGGCCCTGCGTCCTTTGATATGGCGGAAGCGTATCGCTGGCTGGCAGCCTGTGATGAAGATGGTGCGGTCGTGACCTTTACCGGCAAAGTCCGTAATCACAACCTGGGCAACGACGTCGCGGCACTGACGCTGGAGCACTATCCCGGCATGACGGAAAAAGCGCTGCAGGAGATTGTTGATGCGGCGCGCGAACGCTGGCCGCTGCAGCGCGTCACGGTGATCCATCGCGTGGGCGAACTGTTTCCCGGCGATGAAATCGTGCTGGTGGGCGTGACCAGCGCCCATCGCGGCAGCGCCTTTTCCGCTGCAGAGTTCATCATGGATTACCTGAAAACCCGTGCACCGTTCTGGAAGCGAGAAGCGACAGAGCAGGGCGATCGCTGGGTGGATGCCCGCGACAGCGACCACCAGGCGGCTCAGCGCTGGGACTAAGATTGCGTTAACGGCTTAGCGGGCCGGAATGCTTCCGCCCGCTGAGCCGTTAACCGCAGACACGCCGCTGCCCGCATCACCAGGCATCACGACGCTTAGCGCGTGATTAAGGCTGCTTTAGCTGCTCAGCCGCGCCAAAACCGGTCTGACCGTGACTGTGTTCGCCGCCGCCGGCGGTGCGCTTCAGCTGAATGACCTGGCCCTGTTGCCAGGCGTTGGCACCTGCGGCAGCAGGATGCGCCACGATGTCCGCACGCTGGGCGCGGATCTTTTTGCTGTCAACGTCAAAACGACGATCGCGATCCGCCAGCAGTCGCGAGTCCATCTGACCATCCTCCGTAAAGCCCATCATCAGCGCCGGAATGCCGATCGGCAGCGTTTTGTCGCGATCGGTGTGCCAGGTGTGCCAGGTTTTCCCATAGGTGTTTACAATGCGCTTCATCAGGGCGTGGTCGGCGGCTTCCGGTAAGCCTGGCGCAATCAGCGTGCCCGATTTCACCTCATACTGATGGCTGTGCCAGAGCTTCTTCTCTTCAGGTGGCAGGGTGTTAAACAGCCGTTCGCTGATAATGTACTCCACGCCCATCAGCCGTGCGTCGCGCGTGTTGCCGTCGTAAATCACCGCCTGCATCACATCGTCGTTCAGCACGGTGACATAGTGGTGCGCCTCCATCTGACCGTTCTTATCGCCGTTATAAAAATGGAATCCGTCGAGATAAGTGTTGATGGCGTCGATAGGCAGACGTGACTGCATCACGCTGGCGCCGGTCTCCAGCACTTTAAGCGAGGAGGAGGTGGGGGCGCCTGGAGAGTGTACCTGGGCAGGCGTATTATTGGCGCCGCAGCCGGTTAATAACAGGCTGAACGCCGCAACAGGCCAGAGTTTAAACATCGTAAGTTCCTTTAACGGTAAAAAAGGTAACCTTAGTTCAGTTCTCGTCTGCCTGTGAAACTCTGGCGATGGTAGAGTAGAGCTTTGGTTCATTCTGAGGACAGGCATGTCATCCACCCCGATTCTGCAACGTCTGACACTGGTCGCCGCACTGGTGCTGGCAGGTTGTAGCAGCAAGAAAACCCCAGAGGCGCCGGTGCGGCAGCCTGAAGATGTCAAAGCGCAGATCCAGCGGCTGCTGCCGTCGCACGTCAGCAATAAAGCGGCGTGGAGCGACGATATCTACACCACCTTCCGCACTCAGCAGATCGATCCCAGCGCCAGCAACCTCTGTGCGGTGATCGCCGTGGCGGATCAGGAGAGCAACTTCAGCGCCGAGGCTGCCGTGCCGGGTCTGCCAAAAATCGCCTGGGGCGAGATCAACCGCCGTGCGGCGCAGGTGCATGTCCCGGCTTTCCTGGTGCGTACCGCGCTGCAGATCAAATCGCCCACCGGTGAAAGCTACGCCGCCCGGCTGGACAAAGTGCGCAGTGAGAAAGAGCTGAGCGCCATTTTCGATGACCTGATCGATATGGTGCCGATGGGCCAGACGCTGTTTGGTAATCTCAATCCGATCCACACCGGCGGGCCGATGCAGGTCAGCATTGCGTTTGCCGAAGCGCACGCCAAAGGCTACCCGTGGCCGATCGATGGCACCATCCGGCGTGAAGTCTTTACCCGTCACGGCGGGATCTACTTCGGGACGATGCACCTGCTCGGCTATCCGGCTGACTACAGCCAGCCGCTCTACCGCTTTGCCGACTACAATGCGGGCTGGTATGCCAGCCGCAATGCGGCGTTCCAGGCGGCGGTGTCACGCGCCACCGGCATGAAGCTGGCGCTGGATGGCGATCTGATTCTTTATGGATCGGATGCGGCGGGCGGCACCGAACTGGCGGTGCGCACGCTGTCGAAGCAGATCGATATGAGCAATAGCGCCATTCGCCGCGATCTGGAAAAAGGGGAGAAAGCGTCGTTCAGCGACAGCGAACTCTGGAAACAGGTCTTTACCCTGGCGGATAACATGGCGGGTCGAAAGTTACCGCGTGAAATGCTGCCGGGCATCAAGCTGGAAAGTCCGAAAATTACCCGTAATCTCACCACCGCGTGGTTTGCGCAGCGCGTGGACAGCCGTTATCAGCAGTGTCTGTCGCGACGTTAAGCGGCATGTTGTGGCACAGTTGAGCTGAGCTGTGCCACACTTAGAGCCAGTTCCGGGCGACTATTCTTGTTATGCTGGCCCTGAACTGTGCGCATCCTCATCAGGCCGTACGGGCCCGTGGCGGTTGTGTCGCGCTGTCGCTGGCCACAGGGGCTGAAACAGAAACAACGTATGCCTGCCAGGCCAGGTTATTCCTCCGGTTCCCTGTGTGGAGCCGGTCCTCATCCGTTTAACAAGAGGTGCATCATGGACCGATATCCACGAAATGATTCCATCGTTCAATCCGCATCTCGCGGTTTACAAGCCTATATGGCGCAGGTCTATGGCTGGATGACCTGCGGTCTGTTACTGACGGCGTTTGTCTCCTGGTACGCTGCGCGCACGCCAGCGATTATGGAGCTGGTGTTTGCTAACCGGATCACCTTCTTCGGGCTGATTATCGTGCAGCTGGGGCTGGTCTTCTTCCTGTCAGGTATGGTGCATCGCCTGAGCGGGGCCGTGGCAACCGGGCTGTTTATGCTCTATTCGGCACTGACCGGCCTGACCATGGCGAGTATCTTCCTGGTTTACACTAACTCCTCGATCGCCAGCACCTTCTTTATCACGGCCGGGATGTTTGGCGCGATGAGCTTCTACGGCTATACCACCAAACGCGATCTCAGCCGTTTTGGCAGCCTGCTATTTATGGCGCTGATCGGCATCGTGCTGGCGTCGCTGGTGAACTTCTGGCTGAAAAGCCCGGCGCTGATGTGGGCGATTACATACATCGGGGTGGTGGTGTTTGTGGGGTTAACGGCCTATGACACGCAGAAGCTGAAAAATATTGGTGAGCAGATCGATGCCCGCGATACGGAAAACCTGCGTCGCTACTCGATTATGGGCGCACTGACCCTGTATCTCGACTTCATCAACCTGTTCCTGATGCTGCTGCGGATTTTCGGCAACCGCCGTTAAGTCTGAGGGAGTAGCGGGGGAGGCGCACTGTCTGCGCCTCCCCTTTTTTATTACGACTTCTGCAACTTCTGCTCGTTCTTCTGGCGAAGATGCTTCGCCCGACTCTCCAGCCCCAGATAGAGCACCAGGGCCAGCAGCAGCGGCAGGATAAAGTAGAGCACGCGATAAGCCAGCAGCGCCGCAATGATAGTGCCATGCGAAGCGTGCTGACCGCTAAGCAGCGCCAGGAAGACCGCTTCCAGTACGCCAATGCCCGCCGGAATATGAATGATTACCCCGGCAATACTGCTGATCAGCAGCACGCCCAGCACCATCGGATAACCGACGTCCCGTCCCAGCAGCAGCCAGATAATCGCTCCCATCACCATCCAGTTGGCACAGGAAACCGCAAACTGCAGCAGCGCCATGCGCAGCGAGGGCAGCTGCAGCGTCTGGCCTTTAATCGTCCAGCGACGCTGCTTTGAAAAGGCACAGGCCCACAGATAGATCGCCACCAGCACCAGCAGAGCGACACCAATCAGCCGCAGTGTGGTCTCACCAATAAACCAGCCGCTGGGGATCGACACCATGCCCGCACTGAACACCACGCCTGCCAGCAGAATATAGCCCAGCCAGTTAGTGGCGATGCTCAGAGAGAAGATGCGGGTAATGGTGCCGCTCTCCAGACCCAGGCGTGAATAGAGTCGGTAGCGCATCGCGACGCCACCTACCCAGGTGCTCAGTGTCAGGTTAAAGGCGTAACAGATAAATGACACCAGCATCACCTGCCGCTTGGCCAGCTTATGGCCGCAGTAGGCGCGGCCGATCAGGTCGTAGCAGCCATACACCAGGTAACTCAGCACCACCAGCCCGGCGGCGGTCAGCACCACAAAGCGGTTGTAGTTAACGATGACGTCGTAAACATCTTCCCAGTTCACTTTGCGGGCATAGACCACCAGCAGAACCACCACCGCGATGAAAAAAAGCACGGTGAGGATCTTTTTTGCCAGTTGCCAGCGTGGATGTTTTTTTGCCATCAGGATTTTGCTCCCGGGTTATCAGTTTCAACGCGATCCTGCGTCTCCATTTCTGGTTGTACCGGCGCATCCACCTGGGCCAGCAGCGGCGTATGCGCCGGCAGCCAGCCAGCAATGGCCGGGAAATGGCGCAGGAAGTGGAACACCACCACGCTTTTACTCAGTTGCCACCAGTTGCGCGGCGGTAAGCGATCTTCCTGCACGCGCTGGCAATCGTTGGCCAGTAGCGCTTCCAGGTTGTCACGCAGCGTCTGGTTAAACGGCCTGTCGTGGATGATCAGATTGGCTTCAAGGTTAAGTGACAGGCTGAGCGGATCGAGATTGCTGGAGCCGACGGTGGCCCAGTAGTCGTCTTTTACCGCGATCTTGCCGTGCAGCGGGCGACGGATATATTCGTAGACTTCGACGCCGCCATCGACCAGATAGTTGTAGAGCAACTCCGCGCCCACCTTCACAATTGGCATATCCGGTTCACCCTGCACAATCAGTCGCACCCGGACGCCACGCTGCGCGGCGTTGCGCATCTCACGCAGCAGCCGGTAACCCGGGAAGAAGTAGGCGTTAGCGATAATCACATCCCGCTTCGCCTCGCGCAGCATCTCCAGATAGTGGACTTCGATGTCGTCGCGATGCTCGTCGTTATCGCGATAAACATAGAGCACCTGAGCATCGCCAGGCGTGGCGTTCACCGCCGGACGATGAGAGCGCGATCCCCACCAGCGGCGGGTATTCTGTTCGCTACCAATCGCCTGTTGCAGATAGCGGGCGATGTCACCCACCACCGGGCCTTTGACCTGCACCGCATAATCCTGTTTGGCTTCCGGGCCATAATCGGTGTTGTGCTCGGCCGAGAAGTTAATGCCGCCCACAAAGGCCACCACGTCATCCACCACCACGGTTTTGCGGTGCAGACGGCGGAAAACGTTGGTGCGCATCCCCATCACCAGCGGACGCGGATCGTAATAGATGAAACGCACGCCAGCGCTGGTCAGGCTGTTAACAAATTTGTCGGAGAGTTCGGCAGAGCCATAACCATCTACCATCACTTCGACCCGCACGCCGCGCTGGGCTGCCGCCAGCAGTTCGCGGTGCAGGGCGTTGCCCACGTCATCCTCAAACAGAATAAAGGTTTCGATTAATACCGTATGTTCCGCCCGCTGGATCGCGCCAAAGACCCGCGGGAAAAATGCTTCGCCATTTTCCAGCAACAGCAGCCGGTTGCCTTCCTGCCAGCTAAAATTCATAGGTGAATCTCCACTGCCAGCGGCGCATGGTCGGAAAGATGGGACCAGGGCTTGCGCGGCAGCGCCCACGGATGACTAACGGTGGCGTTGCGGACATAGATGCGGTCGAGCCGCAGGATCGGGAAGCGCGCCGGGAAGGTGCGCGCCGGGCGTCCGGTTTTCATGCTGAATACCTCTTTCAGGCCTGCGCCATGTTTCAGGATAGCGTTAGCGCGTCGCTGCCAGTCGTTGAAATCGCCCGCCACCACCACCGGCGCGTCGGGCGGCAGTGAGTTGACCATTTCACATATTTTCTTCATCTGCGCGTGACGATGCGCCTCTTTCAGGCCCAGATGAACACAGATGACATGCAGCGTGCCGTGCGGCTCGGGCAGGGCGATCTGGCAGTGCAGCATGCCGCGGTTTTCACTGCCCGCCACCGAGATATCCCGGTTCTCATAGTCGGCGATCGGGAAGCGAGACAGCACCGCATTGCCGTGATGACCCTCCGGATAGACCGCATTACGCCCATAGGCGAAATCGTTCCATATGGTGTCGGCCAGAAACTCATAATGAGGAGACTCGGGCCACTCCTCATGGTTAAGGGAGTGGATGGCATGCGTGCCCATCACCTCCTGCAGAAAGACCACATCCGCCTCCGTTGCGCGAACGGCGTCGCGTAATTCGGGCAGGATGAAGCGGCGATTAAAAGGGGCGAAACCCTTGTGTGTATTGATCGTCAGGACTTTTATTGAAAATCCTTGCTTGTTTTGTGGCATACTCGCGACGCACTCCTTTTCATCATCAATAGAATCAAAGTGTAGTCTTTGTCACAAATGGGTGGTGAAAGAGGGCGAAAATTAGGGCGTTATCCGAAAATTGTTTTACATTGAGGAAATCGTTTCCGGCTTGTGCCGGTAGCACTTGGGCGACCTGTTGGGTCTGCCAGGAGAACTGAATGAAATGGTCTAATCGTATTCAAATCATCACGGGTCAGACGTTGTTGCATATTGCTATGCATCTGCTGGTGATCGCTGCACTGATCTGGGGCTGGAAACACAAAGCGCTGGTTGATGTCTGCAGCACGCTGGTGGCGATGTACGCACTGGTTTTTGTTGCCATGCTGGTGACACAGCGCATTGCCCGTTTACGTACTCTCGGCGATTATCTTGAAGAAGCGACCACCACTTACTACTTTGGCGCCGCCATGATGACACTGTTCCTGGTGTCGCGTATTTACCACAACAACCTGCTGCTGGCGTGTCTCGGCGTAGTGATGTTGCTGGGTCCGGCGCTGGTCTCGCTGCTGGCGAAAGAGCCACCGCGACGAATCGAAAACAAACGTAGTTAAGTTGAAGGCCACCGGAAGGTGGCCTTCCTGTTTTCAGGCGGTTAAGTTGTGTCAGGAAATGTGAGCTATCTCGCACACTGCTCTTAAAGCTGTTACACTCGCCCGCTTACGCATCGTAGTTTGCGCCCTTTTCACGCGTCAGCCCTGGCTGGCGTCACTATCCCTCTGAAAACTACACCGTGAATCACGGTCAGAGCGGACCGGAGTAAATCACTTAATGTCTTTTGACTCTCTCGGCCTGAGTGCCGATATTTTGCGCGCGGTCGCCGAACAAGGCTACAGCGAACCCACACCTATCCAGCGCCAGGCGATTCCTGTTGTGCTGGCAGGCCGCGATCTGCTGGCGAGCGCCCAGACCGGCACCGGCAAAACAGCCGGCTTTACCTTACCGATGTTACAAAAACTCTCTGCTACTGCCACGCCCATCCGTGGTCGTCGCCCGGTGCGCGCCCTGATCCTGACCCCAACCCGTGAACTCGCGGCGCAGGTCGGCGAAAACGTCAGCGACTACAGCAAATATCTCTCGCTGCGTTCCATGGTGGTGTTTGGTGGCGTCAGCATCAATCCACAGATGGTCAAACTGCGTGGCGGCGTCGATATCCTGGTGGCAACGCCTGGACGTCTGCTGGATCTGGCACAACAGAATGCGGTTGACCTGTCACAGGTCGAAATTCTGGTGCTGGATGAAGCGGACCGTATGCTGGATATGGGCTTTATCCACGACATCCGTCGCGTGCTGGCCCGTCTGCCGGCCAAACGTCAGAACCTGCTGTTCTCTGCCACCTTCTCTGATGAGATCAAAGGCCTGGCTGAGAAACTGCTGACCAACCCGGAAATGATTGAAGTGGCTCGCCGCAACACCGCCTCCGAGCAGGTCGCGCAGCAGGTGGCTTTCGTTGATAAGAAGCGTAAGCGTGAATTGTTGTCTCAGCTGATTGGCGAAGGCAACTGGCAGCAGGTGCTGGTATTCACCCGGACCAAACACGGCGCGAACCACCTTGCCGAGCAGCTGGGCAAAGATGGCATCTCCGCCGCCGCGATCCATGGCAACAAAAGCCAGGGTGCACGTACCCGCGCGCTGGCCGACTTCAAATCAGGCGGTATTCGCGTCCTGGTTGCCACCGATATCGCGGCCCGTGGCCTGGATATCGAAGAGCTGCCACACGTCGTGAACTACGAGCTGCCTAACGTCGCCGAAGATTACGTTCACCGTATTGGCCGTACCGGCCGTGCGGCGGCGACCGGTGTCGCACTGTCGCTGGTTTGCGTCGATGAGCATAAACTGCTGCGTGATATCGAACGTCTGCTGAAGCGTGAAATCCCGCGTCTGGCCGTTGAGGGTTATGAACCCGATCCGAGCATCAAAGCGGAGCCGATCATCAACGGTCGTCAGCAGCAGTCTCGCGGCGGTGCAGGTGGCGGCGGCGGCCGTGGTCGCAGCCAGGGCGGACAGGGTGCAGGCGCATCGCGCTCATCTTCATCCGGCGAAAAGCGTCCTCAGGCGCGTCGTCAGAGCCAGGCCGCTCCTCAGGGCGATAGGCCCGCAGCCCGTCCGCGTCGTCCGGCAGCAGCGAAGCGTACCGGAAACGTCTGAGTATGAGGGTTTTACTGGCACCGATGGAGGGCGTGCTGGATTCACTGGTACGCCAGCTGTTATCGGAAGTAAACGACTACGATCTCTGCATCACTGAGTTTTTGCGCGTGGTCGATCAACTGCTGCCGGTAAAATCTTTCTACCGTCTCTGCCCCGAACTGCATAACGCCAGCCGCACGCCTTCCGGCACGCGGGTGCGTATGCAGCTGCTGGGGCAGCATCCCGAATGGTTAGCCGAGAACGCCGCACGTGCGGTGGAACTGGGCTCGTGGGGTGTGGATCTCAATTGTGGTTGTCCTTCTAAACTGGTCAACGGCAGCGGAGGCGGCGCAACTCTTCTTAAAGATCCCGATCTGATCTATCGCGGCGCGAAAGCGATGCGTGAGGCGGTGCCTGCAGAGTTGCCGGTGACGGTGAAAGTGCGGCTCGGCTGGGACTCCAGCGCCCGCAGTCTGGAGATTGCCGATGCGGTGCAACAGGCCGGTGCTAGCGAGCTGGTGGTACATGGGCGGACCAAAGAAGAGGGCTATCGCGCAGAGGCGATCAACTGGCAGGCGATTGGCGATATTCGTCAGCGGCTGCGCATTCCGGTGATTGCCAATGGCGAAATATGGGACTGGCAAAGCGCGCACCACTGTATGGCGGTAACCGGCTGCGATGCGGTGATGATTGGCCGTGGCGCACTGAACATCCCCAACCTGAGCCGGGTAGTGAAATATAACGAACCGCCGATGGCCTGGCCTGATGTGGTGCGGTTATTACAGAAATACAGCCGGCTGGAAAAGCAGGGCGATACCGGCCTCTATCACGTGGCGCGTATCAAACAGTGGCTCGGTTATCTGCGCAAAGCCTATGGCGAAGCCGATGGCTTATTCAGCGAAATCCGTGCGTTAAAATCGTCGGGCGACATTGCACAGGCGATTGATCGTCATGCACATGTTCATGGTTTGTGATAAAAAATCAGGCGACCCCTTAGCGGCCTGACGGTATAGTGGGGAAAATTTCCTGGACCCTTTGCCTGCTATGTCTGACACCGCTGCGTTGAGCAACAGCCAGCTCAACAAACGAATCCTCTCCGTTATTATCTTCACCTTCTTCTGCTATCTCTCTGTCGGACTGCCGCTGGCCGTGCTGCCAGGCTTCGTTAAAAATCATCTTGGCTTCAGCTCCTTTATCGCCGGACTGATTATCAGCATTCAATATTTTGCGACGCTGCTCAGCCGTCCGCAGTCGGGCCGTCTGGCCGATCGCCTTGGGCCAAAGCGGGTGGTGATGCTGGGACTGCTCTGCTGCGGTATGAGTGGGGTGCTGACTATCGTGGCCGCACTGCTGAGCGACTGGCCGTGGCTGAGTCTGGCGCTGCTGGCCATCGGGCGGCTGTTTCTCGGCGTGGGTGAAAGCTTTAGCAGTACCGGGTCAACCCTGTGGGGTATGAACATCGTCGGGCCGATGCAGACCGCGCGCGTGATCTCCTGGAACGGTGTTGCGACCTATCTGGCAATGGCCGTTGGTGCACCGCTGGGCGTGTTGCTGAACAGTGAATTTGGTATGAGTGGATTTGCCGGGCTGATTGCGCTGATGGGCGTGGCGGGCTATCTGATGGCCAGCCGCAAACCGGCGGTAACCGTCAGCGTGGGCGAGCGCATTCCGTTTCACCGCGTCTTCTCCCGCGTCTGGCTTTATGGCCTGGCGCTGGGCTTCGGCACCATCGGGTTTGGTGTTATCGCCACCTTTATCACCCTCTATTTTGCCAGCCGTGACTGGCAGGGCGCGGCCTATGCGCTGACGCTGTTCAGCCTGGGGTTTGTGCTGGTGCGTCTGGGGTTTGGTCGCTTTATTACCCGCTTCGGCGGGCTGCGCGTGTCGCTCTTCTCTTTCCTGCTGGAGTGTCTGGGACTGCTGATTATCTGGCAGGCAGACAGCGCCTGGCTGGTCGGGGCGGGCGCATTCCTTACCGGCAGCGGATTTTCTCTGGTCTTTCCGGCGCTGGGCGTTGAGGCGGTTAAACGGGTTGAGCGTCAGGATCAGGGCTCTGCACTGGGCACCTATTCCGCTTTTCTCGATCTGGGCCTGGGTTTAACCGGCCCGGTGGCGGGATTGCTCATCGGCCACTGGGGGATGCAGTCAGTCTATCTGGCAGCGGCGTTGATGGTGCTGGGGGCGCTGCTGATTACCCTGCGGCTATACTGGCAGCAGCGGCTTATCGCCTGAATGACGATAAGCCGCAGACCGTTAAAAATGGCTGAACACCCAGTAAAGCAGGGCAGAGAGCAGAATAGATACCGGCAGCGTTAAAATCCAGGCGACGGCCAGGTTACGCAGCGTCGAGAGCTGCAAGCCGGAACGGTTCGCCGCCATGGTGCCCGCCACGCCGGATGAGAGCACGTGGGTGGTAGACACCGGTAAACCGAAACTGTCTGCCGCGCCAATGGTCATCATCGCCACCAGTTCGGCGCTGGCGCCCTGGGCATAGCTCAGATGGGTTTTACCGATCCGTTCTCCCACGGTGACCACAATCCGGCGCCAGCCGACCATGGTGCCCAGTCCCAGCGCAATCGCCACCACCACTTTCACCCACATCGGAATAAAGCGGGTGGCGCTGTCGAATTCCGTTTTCACCGCTTTGAGGTTGCGTTCTGTCTCCTGCGGCAGTCTGACCTCGGCGCTCTGCAGATGTTTGATCGATTCTGACGCCAGATACATCTGGTTGCGGGTATTGGTCACCGCCTGCGCCGGAATGTTTTCCATTGAGCCGTAACGACGAATCTCATCGCCGACTTCGCGCAGCGTCATCGCCAGTGCGGGCAGTACGTCGGGATTCATGCTGTTGCTGCCAACAAAGCCGGTCAGTACCTCACGGGCCGGTGGAGGATTGGCTGACGCGGGTTGCAGTTGCAGCAGCTGATGGGCGGTCACTTCGTTCAGCGCCGCGACGCGCGGGATCTGATCGGGTGGCAGCGATCGGTTCAGGGCGTAGGCGATAGGCATGGTGCCCACCAGGATCAGCATAATCAGCCCCATCCCTTTCTGACCATCGTTGGAGCCGTGCGCAAACGACACACCGGTACAGGTCAGGATCAGCAGGCCGCGGATCCAGACCGGTGGCGGCTGATTGCTTTCCGGCGCCTGATAAAGCTGGCGATTGCGGATAAACAGTTTCATCACCCACAGCAGCAGCCCGGCGCAGACAAAGCCGACCACCGGCGACAGCAGCAGTGCATAGCCGACCTTCAATGCCTGATCCCAGTCAACCCCGCTCAGACCGCTGCGTCCGTGCAGCATCGCATTGGCAACGCCGACGCCGATGATTGAGCCGATCAGCGTATGGGACGACGACGACGGCAGCCCTAAATACCAGGTGCCCAGGTTCCAGATAATCGCTGAGAAGAGCAGCGCATAGACCATGGCAAACCCGCTGCCGCTGCTGGCCTGCAGGATCAACTCCACCGGCAGCAGTGAGATAATGCCAAACGCCACCACGCCGCTGGAGAGCAGCACACCCAGAAAGTTACAGAAACCGGACCAGACCACCGCAACGCCGGGCGTCAGCGAATGCGTGTAGATCACGGTCGCCACGGCATTGGCGGTATCGTGAAAGCCATTCACAAACTCAAAGCCGAGTGCAATCAGCAGTGCCAGCCCCAGCAGAAAGAACGGCAGATAGCTGGTGACCGGCATGTTGGTCTCTTCAACATCGCGGACCAGATTGAGGCCGGCGAACGCCAGTCCGGCAACCAGCAAAATAAAGAACAGCGGCTTACTGAAACGACTATTTTTGCCGTTGAAATCGGGGCGACCTCGGGCTGATGAGGAGGAGAGACTGTTTTCGCTCATGGTGTACCTCTGGTGGCTGATGCCGGATGCTAATTTGCACCGGGTCAACGCAGTGTGATACGCGCTTTATATGACAGATTAATGATCGTCGGACAGGGCATTCTGAGCGGAGTGACGGGAAAAATGCGCAAACGCAGGCAATAAAAAAGCCAGCGACAGGCGCTGGCTTCTGAAAGCAGAGCGGCAATTACGAGCTGGTATTGGCCGCGGCTGCAGGTGCTGCTGGGGTTACCGGAGCGGCCGGTGCGGCTGGCTCAGTGGCCGGCTGCTGTGGCTGCGCGGCACCACTGTTTGCGCCCTGAGAGGTGACTGGCGTCATTGGTTCTTCCTGTGGCGCAGCCTGCGGGTTTTCCGGCATCGGAACTGGCGCAGTCTGGATGTTGTTCTCCACGCCGTTCACTTTTACTGGCATACCGGTACGGCCCTGAATCGCGCCATTAACCTGATCCTGATTGACGCTGGCATCAACCAGAACTTTGCTCACCGCCTGATTCAGCGTAATCGGCACCAGCTCACGCGAGTTGAACTGCTCTTCGGTGGTCGACAGCGGGTTATGCACTTCTACATAGCGTGAACCGTCTGGCTCCACGGTCGCTTTTACCGGCTGATCAACGAACTGTACGCGCGTACCGACTGGCACGTTCTGATACAGCCATTTGATATCGTCAGCGCGCAGACGCACACAACCATGGCTCACGCGCAGGCCGATACCGAAGTTGGCGTTGGTGCCGTGAATCGCATAGAGACGACCGATATAGAGCGCATACAGGCCCATCGGGTTATCCGGGCCTGGCGGGAAGACCGCGGGCAGGGTTTCACCGCGTGCCGCGTAATCCGCATGCATGCCTTTGGTTGGCGTCCAGGTCGGGCCATCTTTTTTACGTTCTACCGCTGTGGTCCAGTTAATCGGGGTATCTTTACCCAGCTCACCGATACCAATAGGCAACACCACCACGGTTTTGCTGCCTTTCGGATAGTAGTAAAGACGCATCTCCGCGCTGTTAATCACAATGCCTTCACGCGGTGCGTCCGGCAGGATCAGCTGCTGAGGGATGATCATTTTGCTGCCAGCCTTAGGCAGATAAACGTCAACGCCCGGATTGGCTTCCAGCATATTGCTGAGGCCCATCTGGTACTGCGCCGCAAAAGCTTCCAGCGGCAGTTTGCTGTCTTCAGGGACAGTAATTTCGATATTTTCGCCGATCAGACGGCTGTTGGCCGGCGGTAACGGGTAAACCACAGCAAAGGCTGACTGGCTGAACGCCGCCAGAGCCAGTGCGATTGAAGCGAAAGCGCGAATGATTTTCATATTTTACAATTCTTTATCGCCATATTTCAGGCTGTTCAGTGTGTCGAATTCATGCTGGCCAATGTGACCTGCTGCGCATTATATGTTCATTAATCTGACGTTGTGAATCGGGATTTTAACCTGCCTGCAATACTTTACGTAAATTCACCGCGGATGTTAGCGCATTTCCGGAAAGCAGGGCGCTAAAAATGGGGCTTTCCGGGCTTATCCCTGACTACGGTTGCCACTGCGTTTGTTCGCCGCTGAGTTTGCGGTTCAGGAAAAAGGCGGCACTGATTAACGCCAGATGGGTCAGCGCCTGCGGCGTGTTGCCCAGCGCATGGCCGTGGCTGTCAAACTCCTCCGCGTAGAGGCCCAGTGGATTGGCGTAGCTCAGCAACTTTTCAAATTCAAAATGCGCTTCCTGAATCCGGCCCGCGCGCGCCAGACACTCGACATACCAGAAGGAGCAGGCGCCAAATGACCCTTCTGAGCCTTTCAGGCCATCGGCGGGCGTCTCATGCGTATTGTAACGGCGCACCATACCGTCGCTGACCAGGTTGGTTTTGATCGCATCCAGTGTGGCAATCCAGTCCGGGTCGGTGGCGCCCACAAAACGCACCAGCGGCATCAGCAGCATTGAGGCGTCGAGATGTTCGCCATGACGTGTCGAAGAGAAGTGGCCCCGCTCACTGTTCCAGAAGTTAGCCCAGATATCTTCGCGGATCTCCCGGCGTGCCCGATCCCAGCGTTCATAAGGCATCGGCAGCGATCGCTTCATACCCAGACGCAGCGCGCGATCCATCGCCACCCAGCACATCAGACGTGAATGCAGGAAATGTTCCGGTTCACCGCGCATCTCCCAGATACCGGCATCGGGCTGCTTCCAGTTGTCACACAGCCAGTCGATCATTTTGACGACATGTTCCCAGCCGCGCTGGGAGATCGCCTCACCATATTTATTGGCCAGATAGACCGCATCCATCAGCTCGCCATAGATGTCGAGCTGGGTCTGCTGCCAGGCGTCATTGCCGATGCGCACCGGACGAGAGTCGGCATAGCCGGAGAGATTCAGCAGCTCCATCTCGTGCAGTTCGGTGCCGCTGTCCAGCCGGTACATAACCTGCAGGCGCATCTCATCGTGATGGCTGTTTTCAACGCAGCGACCAACCCAGTGGGTAAAGTGTTTGGCTTCATCGGTGTAGCCCAGCCGCATCAGGGCATACATGCTGAACGAGGCGTCACGGATCCAGGAGGCGCGATAGTCCCAGTTGCGTTCGCCGCCCAGCTCTTCGGGCAGGCCAAAGGTTGCCGCTGCCGCAATAGAGCCGTGCTGATGTGAGGTCAGTAGTTTGAGGACCAGCGCCGAACGCTGCACCATTTCGCGCCAGCGTCCCTGATAGTTACTGTGGGCACTCCAGCGTCGCCAGTAGTTCAGCGTCTCTTCAAAGCAGTGTTCGGTGGTCAGGGCTTCGATATGCGCATCATCCACACTGCCAAATTCAAACTGGGCATGTTCACCGTGTTGTAGCGTGAAGATAGCGGTAGCACTTTCATCCTCCAGTGTCATCACCACACTGGCGGCGAGACGCAGCGACGGCTGGCCCTCGGCGTGAAAATCGATACAGCCGTTGTGCGCTTCTGCCCGGGTCTGCGCCCGGGCGTAATCGTGACGCGGTGAACAGCGCAGGCTAAAGGTCGCGCTGCCGCGTACCATTTTGACCCGCCGGATCAGACGCGGCAGCTTATTCTTATCATCACAAATCGGCATGTAGTCGGTGATCTCCGCCACGCCTTCATCATCCAGCCAGCGGGTCTGCAGGATGTTGGTATCGGGCAGGTAGAGCTGCTGACGTCGCGCGTTGGGCCAGTCAGGGGCCAGGGAGAAAAGTCCGGCATCATCGCTGTCGAGCAGGGCGGCAAAGACCGACGGGCTGTCGAGTTCCGGCCAGCAGAGGTAATCAATGGTGCCGTCATTCGCGACCAGTGCGCAGGTGCGCAAATCTCCGATCACGCCATGGTCTTCAATCTTACGTTTTACCTTACTCATCCTTATCCCCCTGTCAGTGTCGATCCTAACTATAGCTGAGTCATCTGATGCGGCTTCGTTTGGGCACAGATGGTTAACGCACGGTTTAATGAGAGAGAAGGGAGAGAGGGGGGCAGATAGTGCCCACGGCATCGCTAACGTGGTCGCCTTGCGCTGCTCAGCGTCGGCGACCTGTATCACCGGTCAGCTTACTCTTATAGATGGAGGCGGTCGTTGACGAAGCCGTGGTTCATTCATTACTGATCGGCGCGACGGGTGTGCCAGCGGCGGATCACCCAGCGCAGCGCAAACGCGAATACCACTGCGCCGACCAGCCACAGCAGATGCTTCAGGTGCTGGTCGAGTTTATGCAGCCACGGCGCGATGATGCCGCCCGCGAAATAGCCGAGTGTGACAAAGATCAGCGCCCAGATGGCCGCCCCGATGACGTTAAGAATAAAAAATTTCATCGGATTGAGGCGGCTGGCCCCGATGATGATTGGGCCAATGAGACGAAAGCCATACATAAAGCGCACGCCAATCACAAACAGGCTGGGACGGCGTTTAATCAGGCGGTTCGCCTTCACCACTTTATCCTGATGCTTCTTAAAACGGTGCAGGATCCGCGTGCCCCAGCGACGGCCGATCCAGTAGAGCAGTTGATCGCCGACAATACCGCCACCCATGGCGGCCAGCACGACCCCCACGTAATGCAGCAGTCCCTCATGCGCGGCGACGCCGCCCAGCAACGTAAATGTTTCTCCCTCGGCGATACAGCCAATAAAAAGTGCCAGATAACCGTACTGCGTAATTAATGCGTTGATATCCAGATGCAAAATGACCCTCCCTGTTCAGTGACTGTTTCTTCCAGTCTATACGCGATTTGGCTTCGCTTCTGCCCGTACCTCATCGGTCCGTTTATTTATGCTGTTTTTTTGTCCGGTCACCACGAAAGTTTTGCTGCCGTTTATACTTGAGAGGACGCTGCCCCCCAAAGACGGATGCATCACCGGGCGGCCCACTGCATCAGAGGAGTGAATCTATGAATCATGTCTGGGGTCTGCTGGCGCATCCTAATCAGGAAATGCGTCATATCAAGCAAGAGAATGAGAGCGTATCGCACCATTACACCCACCATGTTCTGCTGATGGCGGCGATTCCGGTGATCTGCGCCTTTATCGGTACAACGCAACTGGGCTGGAATCTGGGCGAGGGGCAATATGTGCAACTCAACCTGTTGACCGGGATCGGGCTTGGCATTCTGTTCTATCTGATTATTCTGGGTGGCGTCGCGGTAATGGGACGCGTGATTCACTGGATGGCACGTGATTATCCGCAGCGCCCCGGCGTCCAGCGCTGTACGGTGTTTGCGGGCTATGTGGCTACACCGCTGTTTCTCAGTGGACTGGTGGCGCTTTATCCGCTGGTCTGGCTCTGTGTTCTGGCAGGCGCGCTGGCGCTGCTCTACACCGGTTATCTGCTCTATATCGGTATTCCACTGTTTCTTAATATTGACCGTGACGAGAGCCTGCGCTTTTCCGGTTCAACGCTGGCCATCGGCGTGCTGGTATTTGAAGTGTTACTGGCATTAACCGTGGTGTTGTGGGGATATGGACCGCATCTGTTCTGACCGGCCACTGCCGCCGCCCTGGCGGCAGTTCTCTTTTTACGCCCGGAAACACTCTCACCAGGAAATCTCTTAACCTTAAGCGTATGATGCTGCTGCCAGCCTTCGCTCTGACCTGACTGACGCGGGCGGCCTGTGTCGGTCTGACACAGTACATATTCATAACCGGGTTTTTTCTACGATGCCTGCAAAAATTCGTTCCACCCTGCTTTCGCTGGCGCTGCTCGTTTCAGGGCAGATTGTTTCACTTCCGGCGCAGGCGAAGACGTCGCTGTCGCAGCTGGCGCCTATTGCTCAGCCGCAGATCGCCTCTGGCAGTGCGATGATTGTCGACCTCACAACCAATAAAGTGCTGTTTTCCAGCCACCCGGATCGGGTCAGGCCCATTGCCTCTATCACCAAGCTGATGACCGCAATGGTGGTGCTGGATGCGCATCTGCCGATGAATGAGATGATAACCGTCGATGTCAGCCAGACGCCGGAAATGCGGGGTGTCTTCTCACGCGTTAAGCTCAACAGCCAGATCAGCCGCCGGAATATGCTGCTGCTGGCGCTGATGTCCTCGGAAAACCGCGCTGCCGCCAGCCTGGCTCATGCTTATCCGGGCGGCTATAACGCCTTTATCCGGGCGATGAATGCGAAAGCGCGGTCACTGGGCATGAAACAGACCCGCTATGTGGAGCCAACCGGCCTGTCGACGCAAAACGTCTCCAGCGCGCAGGATCTGGTTAAATTACTCAAAGCAACGCGGGAATATCCGCTGCTTGGCGCGCTCAGCACCACTAAAGAGGAGACGGCGGTTTTTGCCCATCCGAGCTATGCGCTGCCGTTCCGCAATACCAACCATCTGGTTTATAAAAATGACTGGCACATTCAGTTGACCAAAACCGGTTACACCGATGAGGCGGGCCACTGCCTGGTGATGCGCACCATGATTAATAATCGTCCGGTGGCGCTGGTGGTGCTGGATGCCTTTGGCAAATATACCCACTTCGCCGACGCTAACCGTCTGCGCAGCTGGATTGAGACCGGTAAAGCGGCGCCGGTGCCAGCCGCCGCGCTGGCGTATAAAAAGCAGAAGTCGGGTCAGGTCGCCAGTAATGGGGCCAGCAGCGCCGACGTCGAGTAGAAAACAGCCGGTGTCGCGCACTGCGTGCACGGGTATTGCCTGCAGGCTGAGCAGGACGCCGGGAGAACGCGGTCAGAGGCTTAAAGCCATTTTAACGCCTCTGACCGCCCGGAATTAGCCCGAAAAATGCCCGTTATTCCTATATTGCCATCCCTTGCAAAGCCCTACACTACGCGCGACTGGCGAGGGACGATCGCCTGATTTAAGCTGCCGGAATCTTACTCATATGTTTAAGCTACGATCCTTTTTTGCATTGTTAATGCTGGCGCTGGTGGCATTTGCCCCGGCGCTGACGCTGGCCGCGGATGATACGACCAGTGCTGCTCAGGACCAGGACACACCGCCGAAGCTGAATGCCGCGGTTGAACTGCCGAAAATGCAGAAGATCCTCGATAAAATTAAAAGTCAGGTCTCGGTCGATGCTGGCGAAAACAAGCTGACTCAGCTGAATGAAATGGCGCTTGAGCTCTCTGGTAATGCCGACACGCTGGGACAGGCGCTGATCCCTGATCGCCAGCAACTGGATGCCCAGTTGCAGGTACTGGGGCCAGCACCCAAGGCCGACAGCGGCGTAAAAGAGACGCCGGAAGTGACGCGCAAGCGTAACGCGCTGGAGAGTCAGAAAAGTAAACTCGACGACCAGATTAAACAGGCCGAAGGCATTAAAAATGGTGCGCTGACGCTTTCCTCGCAGATTACTAACCTGCGTCGTGACCAGTTGAAAAGCCAGCTGGCGCTCAACTCTGGCACGATTCTGGGGCCGCGTTTCTGGTCACCGTTGCTCAATAGTCAGGATCTGGATGGCGAGAAAATCGGTGAGTTTCTGCAGGAGCTGCAGGACACCGCAGTACTTTCATGGGAGCCGGGCTGGCGCGTGGGCAGTGTCTTCTGGCTGCTGGCTGCGCTGTTAGTGATGACGGCCGGCCGTCGTTACAGCGAAGAGTTTCTGGCCTGGGTCAGCATTCACAAACTGCCGGAAGGGAAGTTACGTCGCAGTTTCCTGGCGGCAGCGATAGCCCTGACCACTCTGGTGGCCGTCGTCCTCACCTTTAACTTTATCGCCCTGGCCTTTACCCGCCGTGATGAAGTTTCTGAAAACGTTCAGGACTTTGTGGATCAACTGGTTCGGCTCAGTGTTTTTTGTGGCCTGATTGCCGGACTGGGACGCGCTTTCCTCTCTACCCGCCGGCCCAGCTGGCGGTTACCGACCATCTCCAATGAAGTGGCGATGGCATTAAAACCGTTTCCACCGATCACCGCGGTGCTGGTCTTTATCTTCCAGACGGTCGAGGCGTTTAACTACAGCGTCGGCACCAGCCTGAATACCACTATTTTTGCCAACGGCCTGACGGCACTGCTGATTGGTAGTACCGCGCTGGCGATCAGCATGCGCACCAACCGCGTTCGTCGCCGTATGACCCAGGCGGGCACACCGCCGGAAGCGCGCTCAACGCTGGTCGGACTGATCCAGATGGGCCTGACGCTGACCGGCATCGCCATTCTGGTGTCGCTGCTCATCGGTTACGTCACGCTGGCGCGCTTCCTGAGTTATGAAGTGATCTGGTGCGGCCTGCTGTTTGGTTCGTTCTACTTCCTCAGTCATCTGCTCAATGATGGCTGTGAGAGCCTGTTCTCGACCAGTAACGCAACCGGTCGCCGCATTCAGAGTTCGCTTAACATCAATGAGCGTCATCTGCAGCAAACGGCTACGCTGCTGACGGCCATCGGTAAAACCTTCCTGGTGCTGGTTGTGGCACTGGCGCTGGTCAACGGGACCTTTGCCTCATCAACGCCGATTGAGCTGCTGCAAAAAGTGATTGAGTTCTGGGGCGGTAAAGGGCTTGAATCCCTGAACATCGTTCCGGCACACATGGTGAATGCGATAATCTGCCTGATCGTCGGCATTTATGTGCTGCGCTCAGTGCGCCGCTGGCTCGACAACGATTTTCTGCCGAAAACCACCATGGATGTGGGCATGCGGGTGTCGCTGGTAACACTGTTCAGCAACATCGGTTATGTGTTGATCATCCTGCTGACCCTGTCGATCATGGGGCTACAGTGGAATAAGCTGGCCTGGATCGTCAGTGCCTTGTCGGTAGGTATCGGTTTTGGCTTACAGGAAATTGTGAAGAACTTTATCTCGGGGCTGATCCTGTTAACCGAGCGGCCAGTGAAGGTTGGCGATCTGGTGAGTATCAGCGGTATCGAAGGGGATATCCGCCGGATTAACGTGCGCGCCACCGAGATCCAGCTGGGCGATAAATCCACGGTGATTGTGCCGAACTCGCAGTTTATCTCGCAGAACGTGCGCAATGCCACCATGGGCAATGCGCAGGGGGTGGTCACGATTACGCTGACTTTCCCGCTCGACATCGATCCGGCGAAAGTGCGCGATATTCTGCTGGAGGTCTACAACGAAAATGAACGCATTCTGGAGACGCCAGAACCATCCGTTTCGTTTAAAGATCTGACTCAGCAGGGAATTATACTGAGCGTCACCGGTAACGTGGCGGGTCAGCGCCAGATCGCAGGGGCGAAGAGTGACCTGCTGTTCGATATTCTGACGCGTCTGCGTAAAGAGGGCATCCTGCTCTCCACACCGCAAACCATGATTATCGAGCGCCGTCAGCAGATGGCGGGTGCGGAGCCGGTACCCGAAGAGAAGCTGGTTTAAGAGAGCCAGGTTTAGGTGTGTAAAGGCCGACTTCTGTCGGCTCTGATGGTAAATACAGTGTGGCCCGGTTAGCTGTGTAATCGAGCTGGCACAGGGAACACGGTCAGATCGGAAAGACGCAAAAGCTGTCATCCATGACATGCTCGGCCCACGCAATTACGCACCTCATCCCTGAGGTGCGCCCGTAGCCGGGCCAACGCTTTGCGTTGTTCAAAAACGCTCCTGACGTTTTTGTCCATGGCGTGGGACGCTTTCCTCTTCTGACCGTGTTCCCAGCGCATTAAGTTTCTTCATTGCTGCCAGATTCACCTTGCTTCAGGATTGGCAGCAATCAAAGGGCCGACTTCTGTCGGCCTTTTTTATGTTCAAACGCTGGCTTTTCAGCCCGTTCACACTTCGCTTTCTACAGGGATTCAACGCGGCTGGTGTGCTGCCCGTCGCGGCTCACCGAGCGAATTGCCACCGCACCGCTGACCTGCGGCGGTCTGGTGGCATCGTAGCGCTGCCAGTTTGTGCCCTTGTCCAGGCTGTACTCCAGCGTCACGCCCGGTAAGGCCACATTCATCGACAGGACGCCATCAACGATTCTGGCTCCCGGCACCGGCAGGCGATAATCGATGCCCGCCTTATCCAGCTTCGCCAGTTCCCGCTGTCCCAGCAGATTGGAAAATCGCTGCCAGTCATACAGGCGCGCCTGCTGATCGACCAGATGGGTTTTGCCCCCTGTATACTCCTGACCCGCCTTGTAATCCTGCTCCCAGCTGGCGCGGTGCCAGCTTCGTTCCGCTACCGCAAACAGGCGAGGATAGATCATGTGCTCCATTTGAGCGTCAGTGCGCACCGTTTCGCTCCACAGCTGGGCCGAAATGCCGTAAGCACCGCTCCAGGGCTTCTTTGATTTGGCGCTGAAAAAGTTGCCGTCGCGATCCACCGAGGTTTCAGCATTCTGCGGCAGGTTGTCCGGCGCGAAGCCAAAGATTTTGCGTTCGTCGTTGAAGCGCGTGCCCCAGTAATAGCCGCGTTCCAGCGGGTTAACTTCATACGGAAAATCCAGATAGAGATAGTCGGGGCTGGAGATCACCACGTCGTAGCCTTTTTGTGACCAGTCACTGGCTGTGTCAAAACCGCCCCAGTAGAGGGTGTCCCAGAAGTTGACCGCGACGCGCGGTGTGGCAAAGGCTGCCGCATCTTTGGCATGTTTTAAACCATCCTGCCAGGCCTGCATTTTGCTAATGCCGTGCCGGTTAACGATGTCACTGACGGTCAGGGCAAAGTAGCTCGGCAGGTGCGCCAGATCGTCCACTTTGCCGCTCTTCACCAGCGCCTGACAAACCTGTGATTTCGCCCACGGCAGATCTTCTTTACTCCAGTCGCGCAGACCGGTGCCCGGTTTAGGGTCGCGTTTATCCGAGTAGCCAGCCCCCAGCCGGATATTCTTCGCTTCGTCACCGCCAAAATGCCAGACACCGAGCGGCTGCCCCGCTTCCCGGTGCATCGCCACAACTTCACCGATCACTTTATCGACAAACCGCTGCGCACCCGCAATGCAGGGATTGAGATAGCTGGTGCGGTCATAGAGCTGCACCGAGGTGGTATTGGAGTCGTCGGTGGGATCGATCAGGCGATACGCACTGGCCTGTTCAGGTTGTCCCTGCTTCATCAGCCGCTGATAGCGCGCTTCCATGGCGATGACGGCCGCACGGGCATGGGCGGGCATATCAATTTCCGGGATCACCTGAATGTGACGGGCCTGCGCATATTTCACAATCTCGATGTAGTCGGCACGACTGAAGTAGCCGCTGCCGTTGTTATCGCTGAACGGACCGGAACCGAGCTGCGGCAGCAGACAACGCTGTTCGCTCAGGTCATGGCAGCGTTTAGCCCCTATTTTAGTCAGTTCCGGTAAGCCGGGAATCTCAATCCGCCAGCCCTCATCGTCACTGAGGTGAAAGTGGAAGCGGTTCATCTTCCAGGCCGCCATCTGATCAAGCAGCCGCATGACCGCCTGTTTACTGTGAAAGTTGCGGGCAACGTCAAGAAAGGCACCACGATAGGCAAAGCGGGGCGCATCATGGGCTGTCAGCGTGGCGATACGCGGCGCGCCTTCACCTGGAACCAGCGAGAGAATCGACATCAGACCGTAGAACGCACCGGCAGCATCGTAGCCCACCACGATGGCGCGGCGGGGAGTGATATCCAGATCGTATGCGCCCGGTTTAGCCTGTTTGCCGCTGAAGTGATCCGGTTTGATCTGCGTCGTGATGGCAAATCCATCAGGCGCTTCTTTCAGGCCGAGCAGGGTCAGACGCTGCTTTACCGCCTCACCGGTTTCACGGGTCAGCCCGGTCAGAGACAGACTGACGCCACGGCTGAGATCGGCATCCTGCGGACGGAGTTTCACTTCAAGCGGCGTGGGTGTGATTTGACCCCGCAGCGCGGAAGCGGGCAGGGTGGCAACATCGCTGTTTTTATCAAACCGGCTGGCGGGTTGCATCAGGATATTCCGGTCATCGGCACTGCGCCGCCAGTGATCACCCAGCGGCAACACAAACTGGCTGGGATCTTCATGATCGGTGCTGGCAATAATTTTGGGGGTGGCCAGCCCGGACGTCACATACCAGCGCGGCATCACATCCGTGACAAACAGTTGCCAGTATTCGTTAACGATCGGAATCTGCACCGCTTCGCCCGCGCCAATGCCGGTAAATTTCTCTGTCGGCTCCAGCCGGGTTAAGTCACCGACCAGGTGGGTCATTTTAAACTGTTCGTTATCGACCCGCAGCGTCTGGTGGACGTTGCTCATGTAGATTGCCCAGTGTTTGTCGGTCAGGGCAGGGCCGTTATTGGTCAGGGTGATGGTGGCGCGATTGCAGGCGGCAAAGTCGGCACCCAGCGCGGCGCAGTCGATGCCATGCAGAGCGGCCTGATTATCGTTCACCTGATAAGTGACGCCAAACTGGCTGATCTGATTCACTACCTGCTGCGCTGACGAGCTGGCGTGACCTGTGGCTGCAGCGCCCAGCAGAGTGAGCGCGATAAGGCTTAACTTAAACATATTGATTCATCCTTGCTGCTGAAGAGATATCCGGGAGTCTGCAGGGCGTCAGAACAGGGTAAACGGCACGATAACCATAAATTTGATGTCCTTCTCGTCCTGAAAAATGTTGCCGTAACCGCCGCTGTAACTGGGCAGATTGCTGTGATTGTCGTAGCGGGTGTAATGCAGTTTAAACTGGGTATCCTTGGCGCGGCCATGCTGGATTTGATAGATCAGATCAAGGTTCCAGGCAGACTCTTTCAGCCGCTGGCTCTGGTCAACGGTGGGCAGCGTGGCGGGTCTGGCATCCCAGCCCCAGACGTACGATGCGCCCACTTTCCATCCCGCCAGTTGCCACGGCGTTAAGTCGAGCATCGCCCCGGCAAAGATCGCTTTTTCGCCATTAGCGTTCCAGTCGGAGCGGGCATCCCACCAGATATCCAGTCGTCCATTGGAGCTGGCGTAGCCTGGCGTCATGCGCTGCAGGAAGAAGCCCTGATTCCCCTCTGCTTTGACCCAGCTGCCTTCCAGGCGCAGATCAACCGGGCCGACGGTGTAACCGACCGTGATTGCCTGTAACCAGGCCAGGCCTTCATAGACATCACGGGGATTAGCGGCACCGCCCGCTACTTTGTCGTGCGCCCCGTAAAACTGATAGCTGGTGTAGAGTGCATTGCCGCCGGGCGTGGCTGACCACGAGGCTTTGGCAAAATATTGATCCATATAATCCGCCGCCTGGCCAAATGCGCCCTCAAGCACCAGGTTATTCCTGAAGTCATATTTCATGCCGAACGAATGCAGGTAGCTGACAGATGTTTTGCCATCAGCCTGGCGAAAATTATATAAATCACGATACCAGGGCGCTTTATATTTGTCGCTCCACATCCATGAGAGTGATAATGCACCGGCCTGCTGGAAATCATACAGCGCACCAATTTCGACGCCGCGATAGGTTCCGGGTAAGAAACTCCAGTGTGGCGCAATAATTGTCTGGCCGGCTGGCTGAATATAACCGGCGCGCAACCAGTAATCGTTATATTTTACTTTCAGTGCGGCTTTATAAACAGAAGCACCACCGCTGTCGCCATTCCACTTTTCATCCCAGCGGGTACGCGCCTTACTGAAGCCAATTTCATTGGGTGCGGCAGGGCCGCTATTAGAAAGCTCAGCAGCACCAAAAATGGCGAGGTCCAGACCAATCCACTCTCCGGCATAGCCTGACTGATAGTCGAGATTACTGTTGAGCGAGGCATGATGTAAATTAGCCCGATACTGCCCCTGATATTCACTGGCGGGATCGGTGTCTCTGCGATCTCGCTGACGCTGCCAGTAAAAAAGATTACCTTTCAGCGATGAGCCCTCAATAAATCCGCTGGCGTAAGCCGGTGAAGAACTTATTGCTGTTGACGCTATTATTGCGCTGGCTATTTCAATTAACGTTAACGCGTAATTAATTTTTCGCATGACCATTCTTCCCTGAATGAAATTAAGATGCTTGCTATGAATTTTTTATGGCGACAATCTATTTTTCGCGACGCGAAATATCAATTGGTGGCAGGGTTTTTTGTGAACTATTGCGCATAACCCGATGAGATAAAATAAAGCAGGTGCAATATGGGAAGGGGAATTAATTTTCTGATAAAGATGTGAGTTATTGGCAGGACTGTTGCAAAGGCAAGTCGCGGGGCGAGCGGGCTTCCTCGTTGTGTGACGTTCAGCCTGCTCTGATAAGCAGGCTGAACGATAAGGCGATTAAACCTGCTTCACCGCCCATCCTTTTTGCTTGCTGGTTTTGCCAATCCCAGGATTGAAGCTGTTGGTGGGATCGAGCTGGCGATAGAACGCCGCCAGCTGCGGTTTGGCCTGATAGAGATGACCGACATTATGTTCAGCGGGATATTCAGCGCCCCGCGCCTGAAGAATCTCCAGCATCTGCGCTTTGAGTGCATGCACATCGACGCCTTTTCTGACGATGTAATCCTGATGAAACACATGACAGAAGAAGTGACCATAGTAGAGACGATGGCTCAGCGAGGCGCGGATCTCCTCGGGCAGGGTTTCGAACCAGTCCGCATCGTTGCGACGCAGGGCGATATCCAGCGCCAGAATGTCCTCGACCTCATCAGCATGTACTGCGTGGTAGCGCACCGCCGCACCCGCCGCTGCAAAGCGATGCAGAAAGGCGTGCGCACCTTCTTTGCCTTCGCATTCGAAGAATTCGCCACCGCCTTCACGGAAGTAGTCGCGCAGATAGTTACGCGCTTCCGCCACGCCGTCGCCAGACATCTTCAGCATCAGATGGTGTTCATATTTGTCGCGATACTGCTTCATGCGTTTCGGCAGATGCGCCGGAAACAGTTTACTCAGGCGCTGCAACAGGCGATCGCTGAAGTGCGGTTTAACGAAGGAGAGTTTGCTCAGCCAGGCATCAACCCGCCCCTTGAGCGTGAAAAACAGCGGCATCTTGTCGGTGCCCAGTTTGTCGATCATCAGGAAGGTATCTTTGCCGTAGACTTCCGCAATGTCATAGATGTCGCGGTGCATATATTCGCCCGCCACCGGCAGATGGGTGAAATGCGCCAGCATGTGACGGCGGATATCGCTGAGAACGTCGGGCTCGTTGGTGCCGATGTAAAACACCTGCTGCTGCGGTTCGCTGGCGAAGGTATCGAGTCGCACCGCGAAGACCGCCAGCTTCCCGGCACAACCGGAGGCTTCAAACAGGCGACGCGCATCGGCGTTGTAGCGGGCGGGCGTATCCGCATCCACTTCACGAACCCGGTCGGCATATTCATGATCGGAGGCGTGGCGGCCATCGTGCTGCACATCTTTAGGCTGCCAGCGGTCGTCATCCAGCCGCCCCAGAATCTCTTCCGGTGACGTCCCAAGATCGATACCGAGATGGTTCACCAGCTTCAGTTTTCCCTGTGCATCAATCTGGGCAAACAGCGCCATTTCACTGTAGGCCGGTCCGCGCTTGATCAGCGATCCGCCGGAGTTATTACAGATGCCGCCCAGCACCGAGGCACCAATACAGGAGGAGCCAATCACCGAGTGGGGTTCACGCCCCAGCGGCTTCAGCGCTTTTTCCAGCTGGTAGAGTGTGCTGCCGGGGAACGCCAGCACCTGCTGGCCTTCGTCGATCAGCTGAAGCTTATCCAGCCGCAGGGTGCTGACAATCACCAGCGGACGATCATAATCGTCGCCGTGCGGCGTCGAGCCCTCGGTCAGGCCGGTATTCGCCGCCTGCATCAGGATAATGACATCGGCATTGACCAGCGTTTGCAGTACCCGCCAGAGCTCCAGCAGCGTACCGGGAAACGCCACCGCCAGCGCCTCGCCTTCGCCGGAGCGAAAGCCTTTGCGATAGCGCGCGGTCTGTTCAGGTTCAGTCAGCAGATGGGTGGGGCCGACCAGGCGGCGCAGGTCAGAAAGCAGGGCAGAGGTTTGTATCATGAGCAATTCCCTTGTCTTATCAGTGCGTCCTAACTGTAGCACGTCAACTCACCTCAACGCAGTGTGACAGCGGCAGCTACCTGCTATTCTCATCTTGTGGCACACTGCCGCCTGTTAATTCGATATTGCGCAGTTACTTAAGAGAACCCAACCTGATGAAATGGATTTACTCTGTTAGTCTCGCTGTCTCCCTCGCGATGCAACCGGCATTGGCTGAGACAGTGCCAGGTAACCACCCGATGACCGAGCAGGCGCGGGATGCCTTCGTTAATCAACTGCTTAAAAAAATGACGCTGGACGAGAAGATCGGCCAGCTGCGTTTAATCAGCGTCGGACCTGATAATCCGAAAGAAGTGATTCGCGACATGATTCAGAAGAGTCAGGTTGGCGCGATTTTTAATACCGTAACCCGTCAGGATATTCGCGCGATGCAGGATCAGGCGATGCAGCTCAGCCGCCTGAAGATCCCGCTGTTTTTCGCCTACGACGTTATTCATGGTCAGCGCACCATTTTCCCGATTCCTTTAGCCCTGGCGTCAAGCTGGGATCTGGATGCGGTGAAAGAGGTGGGGCGCGTCTCTGCCTATGAAGCGGCCGACGATGGCCTGAACATGACCTGGGCGCCGATGGTGGATGTCAGCCGTGAACCGCGCTGGGGCCGTGGCTCCGAAGGTTTCGGTGAGGATACGTATCTCACCAGCGAAATGGGTCGCAGCATGGTGCAGTCGATGCAGGGCAAAAGTGCTGCCGATCGCTACAGCGTGATGACCAGCGTGAAGCATTTCGCGCTCTACGGCGCAGTTGAAGGCGGACGCGATTACAACACCGTGGACATGAGCCCGCAGCGCATGTTCCAGGACTATCTGCCGCCATACAAAGCTTCACTGGATGCGGGTAGCGGCGGCGTGATGGTGGCGCTGAACTCGATCAATGGCGTGCCCGCTACGGCGGACAGCTGGTTGCTGAAAGATCTGCTGCGCGATAAGTGGAAGTTCAAAGGCATCACCATCAGCGACCACGGCGCAATCAAAGAGCTGATCAAACATGGCGTTGCCAGCGATCCGCAGGAAGCGGTTCGCATCGCCCTGAAGTCGGGCGTCGATATGAGCATGAGCGACGAATATTACAGCAAGTATCTGCCCGCTCTGGTGAAGAGCGGCGCCGTCACCATGGCGGAGATTGATGATGCGGCGCGCCATGTGCTCAACGTCAAATATGACATGGGCCTGTTTAACGATCCCTACAGCCATTTAGGTCCGAAAGAGAGCGATCCGCAGGACACCAATGCGGAAAGCCGTCTGCACCGGGCTGAAGCGCGCGACGTCGCGCGTAAAAGTATCGTATTGCTGAAAAACCGTCTGGAAACGCTGCCGCTGAAAAAATCGGGCACTATTGCCCTGATTGGTCCGCTGGCAGACAGTCAGCGCGACATTATGGGCAGCTGGTCCGCCGCTGGCGTGGCGAAGCAATCTGTTTCGCTGCTGCAGGGCATGCGCAATGCCACCGAAGGCAAGGCTACGCTGCTCTATGAGAAGGGTGCCAACGTCACCGACAACAAAGGGATTCAGGACTTCCTGAACCTCTATGAGCAGGCGGTTTCCGTGGATACGCGTTCACCGCAGCAGTTGATTGATGACGCGGTCGCCAAAGCGAAGCAGGCCGATGTGGTGGTTGCCGCCGTGGGCGAAGCGCAGGGTATGGCGCACGAAGCTTCCAGCCGCAGCGACCTGGTGATCCCGCCGAGCCAGCAGAAGCTGTTAGCGGCACTGAAAGCCACCGGTAAGCCGCTGGTGATTGTGCTGATGAACGGACGCCCGCTGTCAGTGGTGAATGAAAATCGGATGGCCGATGCGATGCTGGAAACCTGGTTCAGCGGCACTGAAGGCGGCAACGCCATCGCCGATGTGCTGTTCGGCGATTACAACCCGTCGGGCAAACTGCCGGTTTCCTTCCCGCGTTCAGTGGGTCAGATTCCGATCTACTACAACCATCTGCCAACCGGCCGCCCTTACAACTTTGCGAAGCCGAACAAATACACGTCGCACTACTACGATGCGGCTAATGGCCCGCTCTATCCGTTTGGTTACGGCCTGAGCTATACCACTTTCACCGTGTCGCCGATAAAAATGTCCTCACCGACCATGCCGCGTAACGGCAGCATCGAAGCCAGCGTGACCGTGACCAATAGTGGTAAACGCGATGGCGCGACGGTGGTGCAGATGTACCTCAACGATCCGGTCGCTTCCATCAGCCGTCCGGTGCAGGAGCTGCGTGGCTTTAAGCGCATCATGCTGAAAGCGGGCGAGTCGCAAACCGTGACCTTTAGAATCGACGTGGATGCACTGAAGTTCTGGAACCAGCAGATGCAGCATGTTGCAGAGCCCGGCAAATTCAACGTGATGATTGGACTCGATTCCGTTCGTACCGAGGATGGGCAGTTCAACTATTTATAACCGTCAGCCTTTCCCCTGACATCAGGGGAAGGTGATGCGGCGCGTCGTTAGCGTCCTGCTACGGCGCGCCGCGTCATATCCACTATCAGAGCCGCTATGATTAATCTGCGTGACCGCATTCAGCAGCAGGTATTCCGCCTTAACGGCCTGTCGATGAATGAATTTGACCTCTCTCAACCGCCTGGCGATCCCGGCCTGTTTGGCCCGGACAGCGTGATCTGGCGCGTCCACGGTGATTTCACCTCCATGATGTGCGGCGGGATCAGCGCGCTGCTGTTGCAGATGCTGCATCCGGCGGCACTGGCGGGCGTCTGGGATCACTCTAATTTCCGCGAAGATATGATGGGCCGCCTGCGGCGCACCAGTCAGTTTATTGCGGTGACCACCTACGGTAATTCGCAGGATGCACAGACGCTGATCGACCGGGTGAAACGCATTCACCTGAAAGTCAGCGGCGTCGACAGCGAAGGCAAATCCTATGCCGCCAGCGATCCGCATCTGCTGACCTGGGTGCATGTGGCGGAGACCAGCCGTTTTCTGGCCGCCCATCTGCGCTACAAAAATCCACACCTAAGCCGCGCCGAACAGGATCAGTACTATCAGGAAGCGGCACAGATTGCCGAAGCGCTGGGGGCTGAGAAGGTCCCTAAAAGCGTCGTCGACGTCGCGGATTACCTGCAACAGATGCGTTCAGAGCTGCGCTTTGATCAGCGCACTGCCGAAGTAACGCGATTGCTGATGAATGCCCCTGCACCCAGCTGGCAGGCAAAACCGGTGATGAAAATCATGCTGAAGTCGGGGTTCGGGCTGATGCCAGCCTGGGCGCAGGCAATGTCCGGTACTGAGATCGGCCGCTTTCAACAGGCGATCATTGACCGGAAGATCAATGCGATTGCGGTGGGGTTAAGGTGGTCGATTCAGCGCGGAGCCTGGTATCGGGCGATGGTGCGGATGGGCAGGGTGGGGTGAGGGGTTCACTGGTAAAAGGGTGGATTACTGTAGCCCATAAAGGATTACGCAACTGGAGTAGTTGATATCTGCACCTGGATACGTGCTTTGTTAAGGCAGCCAATTTGTCGGAGTTAGGTACAATAGGCTGATTGAAGTAGATACCAACGTCCGCTTTGTGCCAGAAGCGGACGTTTCTATAGAAATTTCCTGTCAAAAAATTGGACGCAGGTCAATAGATACGTGCTTATTCACTAATGCCTGTGGTTATAAGTTGGCATCAACTCAAATATTATAATTTGGCTTCAAATATGCTCGTAATTCAAGCTGGTATAATTTCACGCTTCGCGTAATTTATTCAGAATAGCAATATAGGACAGGGATCCTTATGTATCTTGCAGAGCTCACTATAGAGAATTTTCGCAAACTGCGTGAAGCCACGCTGAAATTTCAACCCGGTTTAAATGTTCTGGTAGGCCCAAACAACGTAGGGAAAAGTGCAGCAATCGATGCACTCCGAACGCTTCTTGCAGGTCATGATGAGAATTATCCTCGCCTCGATGGTTCTGATAGACACCGTCCGCATGAGGGTGATCCAACTGGTGATATAAGTTTCCATTTTGTCTTCCGAGATCTTAGCCTTGAAGATGAAGCGGACTTTATTACTGCCCTCAAGCCAAATGGGGACAAGACCATGGAGGCGCATATCCATGTCCAGTATACCGATATGGATAAGACGGGACGATTCAAAGTCCGGCGTTGGTGCGGTGATCACCCAGAAGTTTCGCTTACCTCAGATATGATGGAGAACCTTCGGGGGGTCTATCTCCAGCCTCTCCGCGATGCCGCGCAAGGTCTTCGTCCTAACCGTAACAGCCAGCTGGCTCGATTACTTCATTTGCTCACCGATGATGCAGGTCGTGACGCAATAAATACGGCTTTAAAGCAACTTGACGAAACACTTAAACAAGACAAATCCCTTCAGAGTGCCCATAAAGCGATATCAACCAGACATGATATCATGATGGGTGCTCAGCTAGCGCAGGAGCTTGCCGTCGGGCTCAGCGTGACTGATTTTCAGCGCCTCTCTTCCCGACTGACCCTGACGGCTGAAGCCATGGAGATTGATAAGAATGGATTGGGCTTCAATAATCTGATCTTCATGGCGGTAGTACTTAGTGAATTGGCTAAAAATACTGATTCTGCTTTCAGGAGTTTGATTATTGAGGAACCTGAAGCGCATTTGCATCCCCAATTGCAGCGCGTATTGCTGCAATACCTTGCAGGAATTCCAACGAGTGAAGGCGAAAAGCCTGTACAACTATTTGTCACCAGCCATTCCCCAAATTTTGCCAGTAATTCAAAGCTGGACTCTCTTGTATGCTTGATCGAAAACGAAGCTGGCGTTGAGACCTTTTTTCCACGTGATATAAAATTTGAAAAGGGAAAACGTGAAAAGTTAGAGCGGTATCTGGACGTAACAAGGGCTGAACTATTTTTTGCACGACGGGTGATTTTTGTTGAAGGCGCAGCAGAACTCATGTTGATTGACGCGCTTGCTAAGAAGATAAACTTTGATCTCAAGGGATATGGGGTCAGTCTCATTAGCGTTGAGGGACTTAATTTTGACTCCTTCCTCCCGCTTTTTGGAGAGCAGGGGCTGCGAATTCCCGTCGCTGTAGTAACCGATGCAGATCCATTTGAAGAAGAAGTTAAAGCCGTGGTAGAGGGTGAACAGGCTGAAGAGGAAATTGATGACTTACTTTCTGAGGCTGCCTACCAGGAAGAAACAGATGCTCTTGATGATGAAGAGCCTGCTGGCAATGCTGAGAAAAAGAAAAAAGTTAAAAGGAAAGAGGTGTACCCAGCGTTGGGAGATCAGGTGCGGTTATCGGCAAATACCATCAAGATGAAGAGTCTGGAGGATAATTTCGTAAAAGTTTTTCATGGATTGAAGACCCTTGAATATGATCTGGCACTCATTGAGGCGAACCGCGACCCAATGCTTACTGCATTAGCCGACCCGCATCCAAAAATCTCTAAAGCTCTGCGTAATATAGTTGATGCACAGCCAGACAATACCGCAAAAACCAAAGCGTTGTTCTGCGGAATGTTTGAGCGAAAAGGCAACGGCAATATTCAGAAAGGTCGATTCGCCCAGGCATTAGCAGAACAGATTTCGAAAGAAAATGATTTTGAAGTCCCTGAGTACCTCAAAAAAGCTATTCAGCATGTCTGTCATGGAGTGGTCAAGCCTTGAAACTATCAAAGGAACAGATAGATATCATAGAAGCACCGTTAGGGCCAATTGCTGTCACTGCGTGCGCAGGAAGCGGGAAGACAGCTACAGCCATTCGGCGCCTGATTGCCATTCGACAGAAAATGCAAAACAGTCGCGGCCGCGTTGTGCTGTTGTCTTTCTCCAATGTTGCTGTCAATACCTTCAATGCAGGATATGCGGAGCTCGCTGCTGGCCTACCAGACGATGCTAATCGTCGAAGGGTGGAAGTCGATACACTTGACGGGTTTTTTACCAAACATATTTTACGTCCCCATGCTTACAGGACTATGGCCGCACCTCAGGCTGCATACTTAGTGTCAGGTTCTGAACCTTTTCTTGCTAGGTTTAAATATTGGCGTGAAGGTCACCCCCCTTTGCCATTAAAAGACATAAAAATAAGCATATTGAATGGGGACTTTGTCTTTTATTCCGATGTAAGAAATGACATTGAAATTCTTGATAAAGCTAAGGTTTTAAGGATTATTCATGACCTTGGACGTTTAGGAGCTTACACTCATGATATTGGTCGATACTGGGTGTATAGGACCCTAGATTCTCAACCTGCGGTATTGAGGGCGCTGGCAACCCGCTACCCGCACATACTTGTCGATGAGTCTCAGGATTTGGGAACACTGCATAAGGAAATCTTAAAGCAACTCATTACTGCAGAGGTTCAGGTTACGCTTATCGGGGATGTTAATCAGGGGATTTATGGCTTCGCTGGTGCTGACGGTGAGTTCCTGAATAGCTATGAGGATCGTGCAGAAGTTACCGGCTACAAGCTTACTCGCAATTATCGTTCCCTGCTTCCAATCATAAATATCGCCAACATTATTAGTGGCCGCCAAGACGAACCATACCGCCAGGGAGAACAAGGTGGAGCTTATTTTATCGGATACAAGGATTTGGAACTTCCCAAATTAATTGATGCATTCAAGGCCCATATTGATGAGTTAGGCATGCAACATCAGGATGCTGTGCTCCTCTGTCGGGGAGCAGACAGAGCCGCAGTAATTGCGGGTAGGACTACCCCTCCAGGACAAGGTATGGTCAAGGTGTTAGCAGAAGCATCGTTGTTAAGGGATCTGCATGGTGACTATCATGGATGCTTTAATTTGGTCTGCCGGGCTATTCTCAGCTTATTGGAGGATATACCCCATAGCCTCAGTTCTAGACTTCAGGGGGTATTACATGATCCTGAGATGAAGGGAATAAAGCGATTACTATGGTGTTTCAGTCGCAACGCTGATTTGGGACTCCCTTCGTCTGCGCTTGTGGCTAAGACCGACTGGCACTCCAAGCTATTAACGAATGTTAAAATGCTTCTCGCAGAGATTGAAAAGCACTGCGGATATAAAGTTGCTGGCAATGTAGGAACTAAACTTACTAAGAAATTATTACCAGATCAGACACTGACCAGTTCAGTTTCGGCTCAAGGACACGGGCTAAGAGTCGAGACGGTTCATCAGGTTAAAGGGGAGTCTATCGGTGCGGTTATGTATGTGGCTAAGAAATCCAATATCAAAGCACTGCTTTCAGGTACAGGTGATGAAGAAGGACGTATCGGGTATGTCGCAATAACTCGGGCCAAGAACTTATTCTGGCTGGCTGTACCAAAATCATGCCTTAAAGAATTAAAAGAAGATCTCATTAAAGCTGGTTTTCAGGAATGGACCAAACTTGCCGTCATTGATCCTGTCTGAACTAAATTGAAGAGAAAAATTTAGCTCTGGCGCTCTTGCCCGGGCTGATGGCCCGGTTTCGGTGTTCCGTAAAAGAGTTTTAAAAGCGCGCCTATGGACTGAGGGCTTTGAAGTTCAATGATGGTGATCAATTCGCACGACTTATTCAATCGCCGTAATCGCCCACCCAACTTGGTGTCGGGCCGTCTGGAAATATCCACTCATAGCCCGTTTGCTCCTTCAAACGTGCAAGTATTTTATAAAGCCGTTCGTGAATTGAAGCGTCGATGAATTTGATTAGGTCTTCCCACTCGTTTCTTCCACCTATATGAAGCCCTAAACTCATTTGCGGCTGTACATAAAATTGTGTGCCGCTGAACGCAAACCCTACTAAACTATCAATCGATTTATGACCTCCGTTATGGGCATAACGTTCGTTACGAATTTTATACAGATCATCATGAACAGCCCGTAGGTGGACAGGGAGATCATTCCGCTGGAGAACGTAAGTGCCATTGCTTTTGGCGAACAAGCGTGCATAGCAGACCACAAAAGCGGTTGTTAACATCTCCTGTTCCAGCATCGATTCAGTAGTGATTTCAAACTTGGTCGTACGAAGCCGACGATAAATGTAACTAAGGCTTGTTGTAGTAGGTATTACCTTTATAAGTCTAATCAGACTTTCAATCTCTTTATCGCAACCGCTAATAATCTCCGCCCCTATCTTCATTATTTTTTCAAAAGGCGCTCTTAGATCAGCTGGTAGTTTGCTGAAAAATTCTTCAGAGACGCTGTAATAGTCGTCGCCTTCAAAAATAGGAGGAGGTGACATAGCCATTTGGGTAAACCCTGTGTGGAGAAATTGCACCATTTTCAAACTAATTAGCGGTGTTTATCAAGATAAATTAAGGTCTCAATTTGGTCTTGGAGGCGGAAGAACTTACAGAAGGTCGAGAGTACAACTGAATTTCAAAACCGACTCAAAGCGCGGTATAGCCTGCGGGACATGGAAATTATTCCTTGATGTATAACTCCTGTAAAATCTGCCAATTCTGTCCATTTATCCCGCGATAACCCTAAAAATTAGATTACTTTGTAAGTTTGGAAAGTCCAATGTCCGCAATTCGCTCATGGCTGCCCTTGCCTGCGAACAATCTCACTGGCCGATACGTGCCCAAAGCTGTCATTTTTAAAATAAATTGTTTAAAAATACCTGGGCCAGTTCAGGTTAGCGCTAAAATCCGAGCTAGACGGGTTATACCTAAGGATTTCAGGACATGGCAAAAATTTTTTTTAGCTTAAGTTTATGGGGAGCGATTTCTTCGATACCTGTTATGAAGATGCTTGCGGAGCAGGCTGAAGCGAATATATCCCGTACTCTAATTGATGCTGATGAGCCGGGGGCCGTTGAGTCGGGGGGATTTTCAGACGAACGGCAACATGAAGATGGGCAAATTACAACGTTTCAACGCACCTACTATTCATGCGGCTCATGCGTTGGCTATGATCAAGACGAAGTTAGATCTACATATAAGCATCTGATTGCACAGCTTACACGCCGCTCCACATTTCTTACCATTTTTGGCCTGTTCGAACACCGTATGGTTGATTGCCTCAAACTTATGGACGAACTTTCATGCGAGGCTACAGATAAAACGCACAAGACGATTGAAGATTGCCACAAGCGTCTTAAACGCAATTTTGGCGGTGAAAGTATAAAGGATGTCGATCATTTAGCAGTGATCCGAAATATCATGGCTCATAACGATGGTGTTGCAGACAACTATCAAACACTTTCCTGTGAGCCAACAAAAAAAACCGAATCTGAGAAACGAATCCTGCGAGGTATTCCTCGCGCTATGGCTGAGAACGCTGGTATTTCAATCACCTTATTTAATAAAGTACTTATGGATGATCGATTTCTGATGTATGCCGTCGGTGAATTTGGCCGCTATGTTGATGAGTTGAATACTGCGGTACGCAATTACCAAATGCAGATGCGGAGGGAGCAGGAAACGTGAATTTCAGCATCGCTCATCCCCGCCCCGGACCGTGTAGTCATGATACTGTCATCCTAGGCCCGGTTTTCAGCACTGGACTCTCAATGAGGATCTCACGTACAAGATCGAAATTATCTGTTTGACAGTATATATACTGCTCTGCCCGCCCTGTCTGTAACCAGTTGAGGTGCTCAACCCGGGCAGCATCCGCACGGATCACATCCCCTTCCAGAAGCTCATTCACGCGCTCAAGCTCGTCAAAAAGATTGTGTCCGTTAATTCTGATGTTATTGGCAATACAGTGCTGTATAAAGGCACGCTCTTGCCTGACTTTTTCTCCAAGAGACGGGCAGAGCATCGCCAGCGTAATCGTGGAGGATAGCGGCAGGTAAATTTCAATGCCCTCAAGAGCAAGTCCAAGATTGCCACGTCCGGGATGGGATATTCCGTTGAACAGGGACACAGGGTTATCTGAAATGTAAAAGGGGGCGTCAAGAGAGGTTTCGAGCAAGTGCCAATCTTTCTGCATAAACACATTAGCTTCAGTATGTTGTTCGCTGAGCATTTCCAGAAACATCCCTTTTGCTTCTGACGCGTCCCCTGCAATTATCTGAAGAACATCTCCTAGCTCAGTATCAGGTGACAGCGAGAATTCATCGACCCATTGATCAAATAGTCCCATATCCAGAAGTTTTTTCTTGAATGAATGCGAGATATGCTTGATCTGCTCATACTGGTTGTGTGTGCGCATCTGCTGAATAGCGGTAAACATCGCCAAGTCAAGCCTCTCTACCTTACTGAGAATACTGAGGCTTTTTTTCTGCAGGATTTTGGTGATAACCGATGCGGCGCGCCCTTCATACTGACACAGCATTGGTTCGAGGCTGAGATGTTCCGGATGATTATCAACGTTGTAGAAGGTGTTCCGGACGGTGGCATCGTTGACGTTGGTTGCAAAAACTCGCCCGCTCTCTTTATCGAAAGCGAACAGCTGCTTCCTGTGTTTTTTCTTTTTTCCCGATGATCCAAAGTGCTCCAACAGAAAGCGGGGAACGGTGTGCTGCCGTACAACGTCAGTTTGCATGCTCGATAGCTCTGCCATGTACAGGTTCCTTTTTCTGGTTGAGCGAAAAGCGACAGGTTTTAGTCCGGACGGGCCGCTGTGTAAAAACAGCATTATACTAAACTTCTTCCTACTAATTCTCACAGAACGCTGTTAGCAATGTCCGCCTTTCGCTCATAGCGGCCATTGTTTTTTACAGTCCCTGCTTCATTCGTTCGGGCGCACTACTGCTCTATAACTGCGGTCGCAATTAATTCTCTAAAGGGAGATCTGATGAAAGCAGGACTGCTTTCACTGGTTTTGCTGGCCACCACGCTGCTTACCGGTTGCGATGCTGGCGCGAAGAGTATTGATTGGTATAAAGCGCATGACGCGGAGCGCAAAGCTAAATATGAGGAATGCACGAAAGCCTCTGATCCACGCGGTACCGAAGACTGCCGTAATGCCATTGATGCCACTGTCCACGGCGGCTCTTTTACAAAGAGTCCTGATAAAAGTTGGTAAATTCAGGCGAGCCGCCGCCTGGCGGTTTTTTTGCCCTCCTGCGGGAACAGGTAACGTCCCTTCAGTCAGCCACTCAAATGCAGATGCCGGGCACAATTGACATTGCACTACCAAAAGGCAATAGTTAATTTTTAGAATCAAGTGGATCTACTATATTCGCACATAAGGAATGGAGTTCTCATGTCATATAGCTGCTATTTACTTCTCAATCGGCGTGAAATGACCAGCGTGAAATGACCAGCCTGAGCTGCCCTGGTATTGGTACATTTCCTGCTTTTTCTGGTCAAAAAGAAGGCCGCAATAATCCAGAAAAAACAAACGTACCCGATATAGGCCCAATAGTTCGTGGCCGTTACTTTATTGTAGAACGACCTTCAGGCGGAAGATTGGGACCGTTTAGAGAACGGTTGTTGAAAGACATATACGGTACGGATCGCTCAACATGGTTTGGACTATTTCGTGACGATGGAAAAATTGATGACTACACGTTTGTACAAGGCATCAGGCGGGGCAATTTCCGTCTGCACCCTATTGGGCCATTAGGGCTGAGTGAAGGCTGCATCACACTTCAACATGCTCTTCAGTTCAATTACATGCGCGACATGTTCCTTAAATCTGGCCCAACGCTTAACATCCCGGGCAGCCAGCTCAAAGCCTATGGAACGGTAAAGGTATACTAACGATGCGCTTTATTATAACTATTTTTCTGTTTGTTTTTTGTGCGATTGCTATTTCAAAAGCTATTGCTGTCATAGTGCCGGTAACATTCTTTTATGCCATCGCAGGTTTTTTCAATATTAATGGCGATGAGGCAACCATCGACTTTGTACTCTCAGCCAATATCCTTATTTCTATCATTATGTCTGTTGCGCTTTTATGGTTGCTGAAAGGTTTTTTCAAAAAGCATTAAACAGGACGATATGTGTACCATTGATTAGAAAAGTCAGTCTGATAACCATAGTGAACGCTACAGTCAACACCGTATCCGGTTAACTTTATTGGGCAGTGCATCGCGCTCCTTCGCTGCATCCACCCGTTACTGTAAGAGCATTATCAGACCGTGATGGTATGAGTATGCTGCCGGATGGGCCTCTGCTCCCGCCAATTGCGCCTGCTGTACTCCTCACCACCCCTCCAACTCCCACACTTTGAGACTATTACCCTTGTCTCAGATAGCCGCAGCCAGGATCCTGCTCTATTCTCGGGGAAAATGGATTCCTCCAGGCTTTGTCGAGGCATTATGACGTACAAATCCCTGATTGCTGAAGTCCACAATCAGCAGCGCACCCTGACCGCCATTGTCGAACAGGATGAGCGCACTGCCTATTTTTACATCTGGCCAACCGACCTGTTCCGCAGTCAGTATGCGGTGCGCGGCTGCTGGCTACGAAACCTGCTGCCGGCACCAGCGCAGGAAGATAGCGAGGCGATGGAGCAGGGCATAGCGCCGCTGCTCAGCGCCGAGTATTGCCGTAATCTGGAAGCCGAACCCGCGCTGGATCCGGCGGGTCTGCAGGTGCTATGGGAGCCGAGTGATGATGGCGCGGCGCTGTGGTACTACGGCCAGCTGCTGGCGGTGATCCCTGGCTGGAGCCTCTATCAGGAGAAGCAGGTGAGCTTCTCTGCGGGCTGCATCAAAAAGAACCGGCTGACGGCACCGCTGGGGTCGGCATCAACCAATGACTACTACGCCCGTGCGGAGCATCAGCGTCAGTTCTGGCGCGAATGGCACGACGGCAGCGAGTGGGATAAGGTGCAGAACGATCTGATGGCCTGCTATCAGGCGCGCTTTGGCGAGTCAGTGAAATATTACGCTATCGATCAGGGCAGTTGGCCGCCGATGGCGATCTCCCAGCACTGGCATCAGGGCGTCTGGTATTTCCTGACCATCGGCATGAGCATCCGGCCAATGCCGCAGGTCGATTATCTGTTTGATGAGCTGGCACCGCAGTATCGCCGCATTGAACTCGGTATGGCGGTTGACGGTGAGGTCATGACCGAAGGCAACGCGGTGCAGATGGCCAGCGCGCTGGCGGAGTTCGTGCATCTGCCGTGGGCGCGTCTGACCTGGCTGGGCGAGGGCCATACGCTGGCGTCGGAAGTGGCACCCGTCGGCTTTGAAAGCTTCCTGCTCGCCAATGAGCTGGCAACCGAACAGGTGCAGTTCTCGCTGCCAAAACGCGACGGCGATCGCCCGACACTGCTCTGGACTACGCCGATTACGGAAGCGGAGCGGCAGTTCGCGCAGGCGGATGAACATGGCGGTCAGAAGTTACGGGAATTGTTAACGGCGGATGGCAATAATCACATCTTCCGTCCGCGCCAGCAGGTCGTCAGTTCAGAAGAGTAGGCCAGCAATAATGCGGCTGTTCGCCCATTCCCCGGCGCCCGCCGGGGACGTGATAGTTCCTGTCTGAAATTAAATTTTTACATAAATCAAACATTTCTCAAATATGTGATCTTGCCCATCTCAAGTTCCTGTTTGCCGTGCCGTTAAACCCGATCAGGCAATCGCGCCGCACCAGGTTCAGGGGAACAAAGATGTTTAAAACAACACAATCCCGCTTCACCGCAACAATGATCGCGTTCTTTGTTGCGCTTTTACTCGTTACAGTTTGGGTTATTAATCAGTTTGTCGCGCCACAGCTGGTCGATAGCGAAAGCCGTCTGGTTCGCTATCAGGTGGATTCACTGGCTTCCGGTATCGTTGAACAGATGAACCGCGTTCAGGCCCAGCAGCGCGCCATTACCGAAGCCGCATCCGTCATGGACAGCGCCACCATCGACACCCTGTTACCGACGCTGGTTAACCAGTATCAGGACAGCAATGTGTTTGGTGGCGGGATCTGGCCACTGCCAAATCGTCGTGACCCGGCCAAAGAGAAGGACAGCAGCTTCTTTGCCCGTAATGCCAGCAATGAACTGCAGGTGAACACCTACTGGAACTCCGACGCGGCTGACAAATACTGGGAGCAACCCTGGTACAAAGATGGCATGGCCGCGCCAAAAGGCCAGTGTGCCTGGGCAAAAGCCTATCAGGATGCCGCCAGCCCGCAGCCGCGTACCAACTGTGCTATGGCCATCTACAAAAATGGCACGGCCTGGGGTGTCGCCACTATCGACGTGACGCTGGGGTTCTTTAACCAGCTGGCGAAGCAGATGGGTGAAACCATTCAGGGCAACGTCCTGATCGTTGAAGCCGATGGTAAAGTCGTGGGCAATGGCGCGCTGGTGAATGCTGCACCGAAGCTCGAAAACCTGGCTGACGTGCAGATGCCGATGGCAGTACCGCTGAAAACGCTGCTTAACGGTGTTGGCAATCAGCCGCTGGAAACCACCTATGACAGCAGTGAAGGCGAGCAGACGCTGTTCGTGCAGGCCATCCCCGGCAGCCCGTGGTATCTCGCCAGCAGCCTGCCAACCAGCCTGCTGAAAGCGCAGTCGCACAACATGCTGACCCGTCTGGGCCTGGTGCAGATCCCTCTGGCGATAATCCTGCTGCTGGTGTCGCTGGGCTTTGTCCGCGCCATGATGAAACGTCTTAACGTGCTGAACAGCAATATCGAAGCGTTGTCGACTGGTGGTGCCGATCTGACTCAGCGTCTGCCAGCCAGCAACAGCCCGGAGTTCAACGCCGTCGCGCAGAGCTTTAACCAGTTCATCAGCTATCTGCAGGGGCTGCTCCAGCAGGTGGGCGACAGCGCGCTGGCGATCACCGCCGCGTCGCGGGAAATTGCCAGCGGCAACGCCAATCTCTCCTCCCGTACCGAAGATCAGGCCAGCTCGATTGTGGAAACGGCCGCGTCGATGGAGCAACTGACCGGCACCGTGCGTCAGAACGCCGACAACGCCACCCACGCTAACCAGCTGGCGGGGGATGCCTCGCAGGTGGCCGCACGTGGCACCGAAGTGGTCCGTCAGGTGGTCACCACCATGGGCGAGATTCATCACTCATCCCGTAAAGTGGTCGATATCATCAGCGTGATCGACAGCATCGCATTCCAGACCAATATCCTGGCGCTGAACGCCGCAGTAGAAGCCGCACGGGCGGGTGAACAGGGTCGCGGTTTTGCGGTGGTGGCATCGGAGGTGCGCAACCTGGCGCAGCGTTCAGCCAATTCGGCGCGTGAGATTAAAAAGTTAATCGAAGAGTCGGTGGCGAACATCGATACCGGCAGCGCGCTGGTCGAGCAGGCGGGTCAGACCATGGATGAGCTGATGAAGGGCGTGAGCAGTGTGACAACGCTGATGAGCGAAATCATGTCAGCCAGCCGCGAACAGAGCCTGGGCATCGAACAGGTAAACGTTGCGATTACCCAACTGGATGGCACCACGCAGCAGAACGCCGTGCTGGTGGAGCAGGTCTCTGCTGCCGCGCAGGCGATGGAATCGCAGAGCACCCAGCTTGAGCGGGTGGTTCAGAGCTTCCGACTGTAATCCCTCTCCAGGCCAGCCTTGCTGGCCTGATTTCCTCTCTGCGTCATCCGCTTATCTCCGCCTGACCCGGGTAAAAAATCCTCGATGATCCGCCCAAACCGCTCATTCTGTGCCAGAATAGTTGGGAATAATCTCAAGGAAACGCCATGTCTGCTATTGAAGTTATCCTCGTTGACCACCTCGATCGTCCCACCGGCAAGATGGAAAAGCTGGAAGTGCATGAAAAAGGATTACTGCACCGCGCGGTGACGGTCTACGTCTTCAATTCCCGGCAGGAGCTGTTGCTACAGCGGCGTGCCAGCGATAAATATCATTGTGGTGGCTTGTGGAGTAATACCTGCTGTGGTCATCCTTATCCCCATGAATCAACCCGCGACGCCGCCGAGCGCCGTCTGCGTGAAGAGATGGGGATGGTAGTGACGCTGACGCCGGTGTTTGAGCTGAGCTACAACCTGAAGCTGAGCAATGGCCTGACTGAACATGAGTATGGTCACGTCTTCTTTGCCGTCTGCGACAGCCTGCCGCAGCTGAATCCGCAGGAAGCGGATGCCTGGGATTATCGCCCGATGGCGCTGATTGAGCAGCAGATGCAGCAGCAGCCACAGCAGTTCACACCGTGGTTTTTGCATACCTTCCCGCGCATCCCGGACTATCTGGAGCAGTTTCCTTTCCCGGCAGTTACGGCATAAAAAAACCGCACTAAGGTGCGGTTTCAATGCTGGCCGGCGAAGCCGGGCCGGGGTAAACAATGCGCCAGGGTTATGAGCCCGTTTGCTCCCTGAGCCGGCGCGCTATCCACGCCCTGGCCGTTGATTATCGCTGCAGCTCGAAATCTTCCGCATCCACATCATAACCCGACGGTTCCCAGCGGATCGCCAGCAGCGCCAGCAGGCCCGCCAGTGGTGCCAGGAAGATCACCCAGAACACGCCGGTGCCCAGCGCCGCGACCAGCACCGGAAACAGAAACAGCGAAACGGTAGAACTGCCGCGCATCAGCGTCTGGTTAAAGCCGACACCCACGCCGCGCAGCGACGTCGGATAGCTCAGCGACGCAAACGTCATGGTATGGGAGCCAGGCCCGAATCCCTGTCCAAACAGGAACAGCGCCAGCATGCCGATCGCCAGCGCGGCTTCCTGACCGCCTTCCGGACGACCAATCAGCGCCAGCCCGAGCAGCGCCACGCACTGACAGGCATAACCCGCCACCGACATCTTCCACGCCCCGAGGCGCGGCACCAGTCGCACCGCCAGTATCCCGCCGACAAAGGCGAACAGCAGATTCAGCGCCAGCGACACCAGAATGGTGGTAAGCATTGACTGGGCAAAGAAGCTGGAGATGATCACCGGCAAGCCAAACGCCACCGCGTTATAAGCAAAGGATGAGGCAATGGAAGTGATGGTCGCCAGCAATGTACGGCGGCGATAAACACCCTGTAACAGCGCACCATAGTTACGCCAGCTCGCCTTGCGCACCGGTGTGGCAGGCGTCAGCGCGGCGTCGGGCGCCACCTGGGCATTAATATTCCACGCACTGCGTAAAATCGCCGCGGCACCTTTCAGGTTGCCCTGATTCGCCGCCCAAACCGGGGATTCGCTCATGTAACGGCTACGGATGGCGATGATGATAATCGCCGGAACGGCACCAAAACCAAGGATTAGCCGCCAGAGCCAGTCGGTGTGGCTTTCGGGTAACACGGCATAGAGCAGCAGCACCAGCAGATAAGAGATGCTGATCGCCGCATACCAGGTTGGGCACCACATCGCCACGCTGGCCGCTTTATTCCCCTTGCCACGCAGCCGGGAAAACTCCGCCAGAAACGCCATCGCCACCGGCAGATCGATTCCGACCCCCAGGCCCATCACAAAACGCGCGCCGGCCAGCACATACTCATTGGGGGCAAACGCACAGGCGATAGCCGCCACCACGAAAAAGAACATATCGGCCATAAACACCCGATAACGGCCAATTTTATCCGTGAGATAGCCGCCGATCAGTGCGCCGATAATGGCCCCGAAGGTGATTGCCGAGGCGACCATGCCGGTGCCGGTCGGGGTGAGATTAAATTCGCGCGTAATGTCTTTGATGCCAAAGGCCAGCGCACCCAGGTCGTAGGCGTCAAGGAAGACGCCCCCCAGCGCAATCGCCACCACAATACGGGCATTATTACGGGCGCTGTCGCCACTGTTCACTAATCGGGAGACGTCAGCTGCGCTGCGGATCCACTGTGTTTCGCCACCGGGCGAACTCCCTGCTGTTGCCACATGGGCGGAAGAGGTCAGGTCGGACATGATGTTGTGCGTCTTTTATTATAAAAACAGATTTCCGAGAATAGCCGTTTAGACGCCCAGACGTAAATTCATTTCGGTTATATGAGATGAATTTATAATCTCAAATCGTTATCAATTTGCGATAAAGTCAGCTGCATCGCCGCTACGCCAGGCTACGCTTTTAAGGCAGATAATTCCGCTGCATACCTTGCCAGCCTCCTGCAGAGCGGCAGGTGAGCAGCCTGAACGCGCAGGCGCACAACGCCTTGTGAATTATTACGCATGAACAAAACGTAAAAACAACACACTGCGATAAGGAAAAAGTCATGGTCAGAATTCGGGGTTGGATAGGTGTCAGCGCGTTGCTGCTCAGCATGGGGATGGCACACGCGGCAGATCCGGTGCGGGTCGGCTCAAAAATTGATACCGAAGGATCGCTGCTGGGCAATGTGATCCTTCAGGTGCTGGAAAAGCACGGGGTAAAAACCGTCAATAAAATTCAGCTCGGCACCACACAGGTGGTACGCGGTGCCATCACGGCGGGCGAACTTGATATCTATCCGGAATATACCGGCAACGGTGCATTTTTCTTCAATGATGAGAAAGACAGCGCCTGGAAAAATGCCGCTGAAGGCTACGAAAAGGTTAAGAAGCTGGATGCGGAGAAAAACCATCTGGTCTGGCTGACACCGGCTCCGGCCAATAACACCTGGACTATCGCTGTGCGAAAAGATCTGGCTGAAAAAAATCAGCTCAACTCTCTGGCGGATCTCAGCGCCTGGCTGAAAAAAGGCGGCACCTTCAAACTGGCGGCCTCAGCAGAATTTATTGAACGCAGCGATGCCTTACCCGCCTTTGAAAAAGCCTATGGCTTTGACCTCAAGCAGGACCAGCTGCTGTCGCTGGCGGGCGGCGATACCGCTGTCACCATCAGCGCAGCGGCACAGCAGACTTCCGGCGTAAACGCGGCGATGGCGTACGGCACCGACGGTCCGGTGGCGGCATTAGGTCTGCAGACGCTCAGCGATCCTAAAGGGGTTCAGCCGATTTATGCGCCGACGCCAGTAATCCGTGAATCGGTACTCAAAGCCTATCCACAGATTGCAGAGTGGCTGAAGCCGGTGTTCAGCGCGCTTGATGAGAAGACGCTGCAACAGCTCAACGCCAAAATCGCGGTCGACGGTCAGGATGCCAGCAGCGTAGCGACCGAATGGCTGCAGCAGAAAAAGCTGCTGTAACCGATGCAGATATCGCGGGAAGCGATACGCCGTCCGATTGAGCAGCCGGTGGCACTGCTGCTGCTGACGCTGCTGAGTCTGGCGCTGGTGGCATTGCCGTTTCTGAACTTCGCCCCGAACCGTCTGGTGGCGGGTGAACCATTGATGGGCTGGCAGATTAGCCGCTTCGGGCTGTTGCTGCTGCCGCTGGCGACGCTGTGGCTGCTGCTGTGGCGACAGCCTGGCCGCCTTACGCTGATTGTGGCGCTACTGGCGGCAGAACTGATGCTGGCGGCGATTATCTGGCTCAGCGGTCATCAGGCCACTTTACTCAGCCAGCAGGGCAGCCGTCTGGCGCGCACCAGCTTTGCCAGCGGACTGTGGTGCAGCGGCGCGCTGATCCTGCTGCTGATCACCGATCAGGTGCGGCAACTGACCCGTCATCGGCTGGCACAGCTGCTGCTCAATCTGCAGGTCTGGCTGCTGCCGCTGCTGCTGCTGTTCAGTGGCCAGCTCAGCGATCTCTCCCTGCTGAAAGAGTATGCCAACCGCCACGCGGTGTTTGATGCCGCGTTGAGCCGTCATCTCACCCTGCTGGCAGGAACGGTGCTGCCTGCGCTGATGATTGCGCTGCCGCTGGGCGTCACGCTGTTCCGGCGGCCTGGCTGGCAGGGTGGGGTGTTCGGCGTACTGAATGTGATTCAGACGGTGCCCTCGGTGGCGCTGTTTGGTCTGCTGATTGCGCCACTGGCCGGACTGGCCCAGCATTTTCCGTGGCTCGGCGACTGGGGCATCAGCGGTATTGGCATGGCTCCGGCACTGATCGCGCTGGTGCTTTACGCCCTGTTACCGCTGGTGCGCAGCGTGGTGGTGGGGCTGCAACAGGTACCGCACGACGTGCGGGAGAGTGCACGTGGCGTCGGCATGAGTGGCTGGCAGCAGTTTATTGCGGTGGATGTGCCGCTGGCGCTGCCGGTCTGGCTGGCGGGCCTGCGGGTAGTGGTGGTACAGACGCTGGGCATGGCGGTGGTCGCGGCGCTGATTGGCGCGGGCGGCTTTGGCGCGATTATTTTCCAGGGACTGTTAAGCAGTGCGCTTGATTTGGTGTTGCTGGGGGTGATCCCGGTGATTGCGCTGGCGGTGATCATCGATGCGCTGTTCCGCCTGCTGATCTCACTGCTGGAGAGAAAAGATGATTGAGTTTGACGGCGTTTCCCGCGCGTTTAACGGTAAAGCGGCGGTGAAAGATCTGTCGTTACAGGTGGCGAAAGGGGAGTTTTGCGTGCTGCTTGGCACCTCCGGTTCGGGCAAATCGACCACCCTGAAGATGATCAACCGGCTGGTGGAGTTTGACAGTGGTGAAATCCGCTTTGCCGGAGAGTCGATTCGCCAGCTCGATGCCCGCACGCTGCGGCGGCGCATGGGCTACGCCATTCAGTCGATTGGCCTGTTTCCGCACTGGACGGTGCGGAAGAATATCGCCACGGTGCCCGTGCTGCTGGGCTGGCCCCGGGCACAGGTCAATGAACGTATCACGGCGCTGCTGGCGCTGCTGAATCTCGATGCGCAGCTGCTGGACCGCTATCCGCATCAGCTCTCGGGTGGGCAGCAGCAGCGCATCGGCGTGGCGCGGGCACTGGCGGCGGATCCGGAGGTGTTACTGATGGATGAGCCGTTTGGTGCACTCGACCCGGTGACGCGCGGGGTGCTGCAACAGGAGATGTTGCGCATTCATCAACTGTCGGGCCGCACCATCGTGCTGGTGACGCACGACATCGACGAAGCGCTGACGCTGGCAGACCGTATTGTGCTGATGGATAACGGCGAGATTGTTCAGCAGGGCAGGCCGGTGGAGCTGCTCACCCAGCCGAAAAATGATTTTGTGCGCGACTTCTTTGGTCGCAGCGAAATGGGGGTACGGCTGCTGTCGCTGGAGCAGGTCGGTAATGCCGTGCGGCGCGGCGAGTGGCTGCCGGGCGAACCGATCGCTGCGGCACTGACGCTGCGGGACGCCCTGTCGCAGTTTATCGCCCGGCGTACCGATAAATTGCCGGTCATTGACGATCAGCAGCGGCCGCTGGGCGTGCTCCACTTTGGCGATCTGCTGCAACTGCGCGAGGATTTAACATGCGCAGGCTAAGGGATCCGCTGCTGTGGCTGGTGCTGTTCTACGGCGCGCTGCTGACCCTGATGCCTTACAGCGGGCCGCTGTTTCACCGCTGGTTTCCCGAACTGGCGCGGCCACTCTATCAGCAGGAGAGCTTCTGGCAACTGACGCTGGCACATCTGTTTCTGGTGATCACCGCCAGCCTGCTGGCGATCGTGATTGGCATCGGCAGCGGTGTGCTGGTGACGCGACGGGCGGGCCGCGCCTTCCGGCCGTTGATGGAAACCATTGTGGCGGCAGGGCAGACGATTCCGCCGGTGGCGGTGCTGGCGATTGCGGTGCCGGTGATGGGATTTGGCGCCTGGCCCGCAGTCGTGGCGCTGCTGCTCTACGGATTGCTGCCGATTTTACAGGGGACGCTGGCGGGTATTGATAGCGTACCCGCCAGCAGTCGGGAGATCGCCATCGGGGTCGGCATGAGTAGCTGGCAGCGGCTGTGGCAGATTGAGCTGGCGCTGGCTGCGCCGGTCATCATCGCCGGGATACGCACCTCGGTGATCATCAACATCGGCACCGCTGCCATCGCCTCGACGGTCGGCGCGAAAAGTCTGGGATCGCCGGTGATTATCGGCCTAAGCGGCTTTAATACAGCCTATGTGATTCAGGGGGCATTACTGGTGGCGCTGCTGGCGATAGTCAGCGATCGCCTGTTTGAACGCCTGCAGCGCTGGCTTAGCGTGAGTGAACGATGAGAGAGTATCCCACCAGCATCAGACCGCCGGTGCCGCCTGCCGCCATAATGAAAAACAGGGTGGCGAAAAAGGCTTTTTTGACATTCATGGTTAAAACCTGAGCTCGTTAACAGTGAGGCGGGGATAATAGCGCGCGCAAGGCAGCAGGCAAAGTGCCCGGCGTGCGTTTTTGTTATCAGGCAGGGTCGTGCAACCGCACGGTATAGCCCTGTTCCTGCCAGTGTGACAGCTGTTCCTGCTGGCGGCGGGTCAGTTTTTTACCGGTAAAGACAAACATATTCATGCCAGGAAAGAGCTCAGGACGCGGTAAATCCAGCGGTTCTGCCAGCACATCTATTCGCCAGCCATGCTGCGACAGACGCCAGCCTTCCAGCCAGATGCGGGTACGATCGTCGATACCCCAGCCAATAATCAGCGCATCTTTACCCGATTTTTTACGGCTGCCGGTCAGGCAGAACGCGACATAATCGATCAGCAAACCATCCAGCAGGCTGCACATAGTGCGGGCGGTGTTCTGATCCAGACTGAGCTTCTGGCGCACCGGCATAAAAACATGGTCGATAAGCGCATCAATCGGATGTTCGCGACCAATCGCGGCAATTTTATTACGAAGTTTAGCGGGTCTGACGTGACGCAGGACGCTGATCAGCTCATCCTGGAGTGTGGTCCAGCCGTCATGGGCATCTACATCGCCACCTTCCAGCAGTGCCTTAACTTTACCGACCGGCACGCCGCTTTCAATCCAGCGCATGATCTCTTCGATGCGATGAACATCTTCTTCGTCAAACTGACGATGTCCGCCTTCGGTACGTTGCGGCTTCAGTAAGCCATAACGACGCTGCCAGGCGCGCAGAGTGACTGGGTTTATGCCACAGCGCTCGGCAACGTCACCGATACTGTATAAGGTCATAAATTCCTCTTTCGATTGGTCTGAGTGCAATTACCATAACGAAGCCGACTAAGTTGTACAATACATTTCTCAATGTACAACTTGACTGATACGCTGTTTCTCCGCTATATCTCATATCAGAGAATTATTCCCAAATATGAGAATTCACCATGTCAGAGCTGAATACGGAGCAACGACTGGCGGTGAGGCTGGCAGAATTACGCCTGCAACGCGGCTGGTCGCTGGATGAACTTTCTGTCGCAACGGGCATCAGTCGTGCGTCATTATCGCGCATTGAGCGAAGCGAGACCAGCCCTACTGCTGCGTTGCTTAACCGTCTGTGTGTTGCCTACGGATTAACGATGTCGCGCCTGCTCAGTGAAGTGGAGGCTGAGTCCAGTCTGCTGATCAGAGATGACCAGCAGCCCGTGTGGCAGGATGAATCCAGCGGATTTATTCGCCGGAATGTTTCACCTCCTGCGCTTCATTTCCGATGCGAACTGGTTGAGGGCAAATTACGGCCCGGTGCACGTATAGATTACGATGCGCCACCCATTCAGGGGCTGGAGCAGCATATCTGGCTACGCGAAGGCGGCCTCACCGTCACGATGGGGGCGCAGCAGTGGGCGCTGAAGCCCGGTGACTGCTTACGTTTTCATCTGGTCGGGAGATCGGCTTTTGAGGCGCACCTGACTGACGGCGCGCGCTATTTACTGGTGGCGGCGAAACCATGATCGATTACGCAATACTTCGCGCCGACGAAGCGCAACAGCAACTGGGTGAACTCACTGCGGTGCTGCAGGCCTGTGTGGCAGATGGGGCCAGCGTCGGCTTTATTGATGCTGAAGACGAAGAGGTGATGACGCGATTCTGGCAGCAGCGGATTGCCGGTCTGGCAGACGACAATAGCGAATTATTCGTTGCGCGGCAGCACGGTCGCATCGTGGGCACGGTCATTCTCAGTGGCAGCGCGATGCCTAATGGCCGACACCGGGCGGAGATCAGCAAACTGCTGGTGCATCCGCAGGCGCGCCGTCAGGGCATCGCGCGTGAGCTGATGCAGCGCGCTGAGCAGCAGGCCCGCGCGCAGGGCAAAACGCTGCTGGTGCTGGATACGCGCAGCGGCGATGTCGCCAGCGATCTCTATCGCTCGCTGGGCTGGCAGGTGGCGGGGTCGATCCCGTTTTATGCCGAATCCACCGCTGGCGTGCTGGATGCCACCACCTATATGTACCAGGTGCTGGCGTAGCCTGCGGCTGGCCTTTCTTCGTGCCGGCCCGGTTTGACGGGCTGCCCGCGTGAACCTGAACCAGTCAACGGCTGAAATTTACGACGGCGCACGAAAAATTCGGCGCGAAAGCTGACGCCGCCGGGATACTGTGTAAAAATACAGGCCATATTTTCGGTGTGGTAACGCAAATCATGGCCCTGACAGCCGCAGTAAAAAGCCAGATAGCGCAGTGGTATAAAGCGCTTCAGCAGCAGGTGCCTGACTTCATCCCGCGTGCGCCACAGCGCCAGATGATCGCCGAAGTGGCGAAGTGCCTGGCGGGCGACGATTCGCGCCATCTGGCGGTTGAAGCGCCAACCGGCGTGGGCAAAACCCTCTCTTATCTGATCCCGGGCATCGCGGCCAGCCGCGCCCAGGAGAAGCGGCTGGTGATCAGCACCGCCAACGTGGCGCTGCAGGATCAAATCTTCACCAAAGATCTGCCGCTACTGAAAAAAATCATTCCCGATCTCACCTTTACCGCCGCCTTTGGTCGCGGGCGCTATGTCTGTCCGCGTAATCTGGCGGCGATGGCGGCCGATGACGATGAGCAGGGCGATCTGCTGCTTTATCTGGACGATGATGCCGTCAGCAGCACTAAAGAAGAGCAGACGCAGTGTGGCCGGTTGCAGAAATCGCTGGATCGCTATCAGTGGGACGGCCTGCGCGATCACAGCGAGGAGAACGTCAGCGACAGCCTGTGGCAGCGGCTCTCCACCGACAAAGCGAGCTGCCTTGGCGCACACTGTCGCTGGTATCGTGAATGCCCGTTCTTTGTGGCGCGGCGCGAGATCGAGCAGGTCGATGTAGTGGTGGCGAACCATGCGCTGGTCATGGCAGCCATGGAGAATGAGTCGGTGCTGCCACCGGCTAAAAACCTGATGCTGGTGCTGGATGAAGGGCATCATCTGCCGGAAGTGGCCCGCGATGCGCTGGAGATGAGCGCCGACATCACGCCGGGCTGGAGCAGCCTGCAGCTCGACCTCTTTATCAAGCTGGTAGAGAGTATTATGACGCAGATGCGGCCAAAATCACCGCCGCCGCTGGCTAACCCGGAGCGGCTGAAAGCGCACTGCGATGAACTGCGCGAACTGCTGACAATTACCGCTCAGGCGCTGAATCCGCTGCTGCCACCGCATAACCAGCCGGGCGAATTCCGCTTTGTGCTGGGCGCGCTGCCGCAGGAGCTGCTGGATCTCTGCGCCCGGCTCTTTAAGCTCAGCGATGCGCTACGCGGCCTGAGTGAAGGTTTGATTAATGCGCTGAGCGAGCAGACCGGCAAGGTGGATGTGGTGCGACTGCATCGCAATCTGCTGCAGCTCAATCGCCAGTTTGGCTGGTTCGAATCGGTCAGCAAACTGTGGCGGCTGGCGGCGATGGAAAAAGCCTCTGGCGCGCCGGTGTCGAAGTGGATCACCCGCGAGCTGCGCGAAGGTCAGGCGCACCTGCTGTTTCACTGCGCAGGGATCCGCGTCAGCGACCAGCTGGAGAAAATGCTGTGGCGTAAAATTCCGCACGTGGTCGTGACGTCCGCCACCCTGCGATCGCTTAACAGTTTCAACCGCCTGCAGGAGATGTCGGGACTCAGCGAAAAGGCGGGCGACCGCTTTTTGGCGCTGGACTCCCCGTTTAACCACGTGGAGCAGGGCAAGCTGGTGATCCCGCAGATGCGCTATGAGCCGCTGATGACGCACGAAGCGGAGCATATCGCGGAGATGGCCGGTTTCTTCCGGCAGCAGATGGCGGAGAAAAAGCACAAAGGCGTGCTGGTGCTGTTTGCCAGCAACCGGGCGATGCAGCAGTTTGTCGCCTGTCTGCCCGACCTGCGCCTCTCAATGCTGGTTCAGGGCGATCAGCCGCGCAGCCGCCTGGTCGATCTGCATCGTCAGCGCGTCGCCAAAGGGGAAACCAGCATCCTGATTGGCCTGCAGTCGTTTGCGGAAGGGCTGGATCTCAAAGGCGATCTGCTGAGTCAGGTGCATATTCATAAAATCGCTTTTCCCCCGGTAGACAGTCCGGTAATTTTGACAGAAGGCGAGTGGCTGAAAAGCCTGAAGCGCTATCCGTTTGAGGTGCAGAGCTTACCCAGTGCCTCTTTTACCCTGATTCAACAGGTCGGACGCCTGATTCGCAGCCATCAATGTTATGGCGAAATCGTGATTTATGACCGCCGTCTGCTGAGCAAATCTTACGGCAGCCGGTTGTTAGCGGCGCTGCCGATTTTCCCGATTGAGCAGCCGGAAGCGCCAGAGCCGGCAGCGATACCGGCCACCGTGGTGCCAAAAAACACGGTACGTAAACGACGTCCCACGCGGCGCTGAGCCGCGCACTTAACCGGAAGCGAGTGATGGAACTGAATAAAATCATTAAAGAGATTGGTCGCGGTAAAAATCATGCCCGCGATATCGACTTTGATACCGCCGTGGCGCTTTATGGTGCGATGCTGGCGGGCGAGGTGCCGGACCTGGAGCTGGGCGGCATTCTGATTGCGCTGCGTATCAAAGGCGAAGGCGAAGCGGAAATGCGCGGCTTTTATCAGGCGATGCAGGCGCAGATGATGCAACTGCAGGCGCCGGAAAACCGCCCGATGCCGGTGGTGATCCCCAGCTACAACGGTGCACGCCGGCAGGGCAATCTCACACCGTTGCTGGCGCTGCTGCTGGTGAAACTCGGCTTCCCGGTGCTGGTGCATGGCGTCAGCGACGACGCGACGCGCATCACCAGTGAAGCGGTGTTTGCCGCGCTGGGTATTGCCCCCGTCACCACTGCAGAGGCGGCGCAGGCAAAACTCGATCAGGGCGAACTCGCCTTTATCACCATCGATCATCTCTGCCCGCCAATGGCGAAACAGCTGTCGCTGCGCTGGCGAATGGGCGTGCGTAACAGCGCGCATACGCTGGCAAAACTGGCGACCCCGTTTGCCGAACGTGCGGCGCTGCGTCTGTCGAGCGTGTCGCATCCGGAGTATGTGCCGCGCGTAGCGAAATTCTTCAGTGACATCGATGCGCCTGCGATACTGCTCAATGGCACCGAAGGGGAAGTCTATGCCAATCCACAGCGCTGCCCGGCGATCAGCATGATTCAGGGCGCAGGCGCAGAAGCGGAAGTGTGGGTTGAGCGTCAGCCTGAAGTGGCCGTTGAACTGCCGGCGTATAAGACGGCAGAGGTAACTGCGCGCTGGATTGAAGAGGTGCTGAATCAGCAGCGACCGGTGCCCGCGTCACTGCGACTTCAGCTCGCCTGCTGCCTGCGTGCCAGCGGCCAGTGCGACTCGCTGGCGGCGGCAGAGCAGCAAATCCTCGCCGCCGGTTACTGACTCAGGCTGCTGGCAGCGCCTGTTCAACCAGGTTCTGCCAGAAAGTAATGCCAATTGGCAGCAGCGCGTCGTTGAAGTCATAGCGGGCGTTGTGCAGCGGGGCGGAGGGCGTGTCGCCATCCGCGCCCAGCCAGAAGTAAGCACCCGGACAGGCCTCCATCATGCAGGCAAAATCTTCAGACGCCATCGACGGATTAACCTGCCACTGAACCTGTTCGGCCCCCAGCGTCGCCAGCGCCACGTCGCGCACCTGCTCAGCCGGGGCCGCATGGTTGGCTGTCACCGGATAGCCCGGTAACCACTCGATCTCACCGCTGACACCAAACGGACGTGGCAGGGTAGCGACAAATTCATCAATCAGCCCGCGTACTTTTTCGCGCACGCTGGTCTGCAGGCAACGCACCGTGCCGCGCAGCACAATCTGTTCCGGGATCACGTTGATTGCTTCGCCACCGTGGATCTGCGTCACGCTGACCACCGCCGAGGCGAGCGGCGAGAGCCGACGTGACGGAATTGTCTGCAGCGCCAGAATCAGCTCGGCCGCCACCACCATTGGATCGGCACCGCTTTCCGGCATCGCCGCGTGGCAGCTTTTGCCGTGCAGGGTAATCTCAAACGAATCCAGCGACGCCATCATGGCGCCAGGGTTAACCGCCAGTGACCCCAGCGGCAGTCCCGGCCAGTTGTGCATCGCATAGATCGCATCCATCGGGAAGCGCTGGAACAGTCCCTCTTCCACCATTTTGCGCGCACCGCCCAGGTTCTCTTCGGCAGGCTGAAAAATGAAATGTACCGTGCCGCGGAACTGGCGTGTGGCGGCCAGCTGTCGGGCGGCGGCCAGCAGAATGGCGCTGTGACCGTCGTGCCCGCAGGCGTGCATCACGCCAGGGGTGGCGGAGCGCCATTCAGTGTCGCCTTTTTCCGTAATCGGCAGCGCATCCATATCCGCACGCAGCCCGATAACCGGGCCGGGACCGTTTTCCAGCGTGCCGATGACGCCGGTGCCCGCCAGACCGCGAAACACCTGCAATCCCGCCCGCTCTAACTCATCAGCGATAAACTGGCTGGTTTGCTGTTCCTGGTAACCTAATTCGGGGTGGCGATGAAACTCACGGCGCCAGCGCAGGGCATCTTCAAGCAGGGCAGGGGAAAGGGTCATGCAGAGTCGCGCTCCATACAGAATGAGAAGATTTCACTTTAGAGGTCGGGTGGCGCTGCGTCTATCGCCGGCAGGACGAAATCTGGCTATAGGCTAAATCAAAATGGAATAAGTAATAAGGAAGTGATGTCCGGGCAGGGCTTAAGAATGGAAACGCGAAGAAAACGGGGCAAGTCGCTGCCCGCCCCGTTCAGCGTATTACTTCTGCATCGGCAGATTCAGGTCATGCTCTGCCGCGCAACTTTGTGCCAGCTCATAACCCGCGTCAGCATGACGCATCACGCCGGTGGCCGGATCGTTCCACAATACCCGACCCAGACGCGCATCCGCCTCTTTGCTGCCGTCACAGACAATCACCATACCGGCGTGCTGCGAGAAGCCCATGCCGACACCACCGCCATGATGCAGGCTGACCCAGGTCGCGCCGCCTGCGGTATTCAGCAGTGCGTTGAGCAGCGGCCAGTCTGAGATTGCATCCGAGCCATCCTTCATCGCTTCGGTTTCACGGTTAGGTGAGGCAACCGAACCGCAGTCGAGATGGTCGCGGCCAATCACCACCGGCGCTTTCAGCTCGCCGTTGCGGACCATTTCATTGAATGCCAGACCGGCAAGATGCCGTTCGCCCAGTCCCAGCCAGCAGATGCGTGCTGGCAGTCCCTGAAAGGCGATGCGCTCCTGCGCCATATCCAGCCAGCGATGCAGCGTTTTGTGGTGCGGGAACAGTTCTTTGAGTTTCGCGTCGGTCTTGTAGATATCTTCCGGATCGCCGGACAGCGCCACCCAGCGGAACGGGCCTTTTCCTTCGCAGAACAGCGGACGGATGTAGGCCGGTACAAAGCCAGGGAAGTCGAAGGCGTTGCTGACACCCTCATCCAGCGCTACCTGACGGATATTGTTGCCGTAGTCCACGGTCGGGATGCCCATATGACAGAAGTCGAGCATCGCCTGCACGTGGACCGCCATTGACGCACGTGCCGCTTTCTCTACTGCCTTCGGCTGTGAGACGCGCTCCTGCTGCCAGCGCACCAGATCCCAGCCAGCCGGCAGATAGCCATTTATCGGATCGTGTGCCGAGGTCTGATCGGTGACGATGTCCGGTTTTGGCCCGCCCGCCCGGGCGCGTTTCACCAGCTCCGGCAGGATCTCGGCGGCATTGCCCAGCAGCCCGACCGAAATCGCTTTTTTCGCCGCGGTCGCTTCGCTGATTAACGCCAGCGCTTCATCCAGCGTGGTGGCTTTGTAATCTACATAGCGGGTACGCAGGCGGAAATCGATGCGCGACTCCTGACACTCAATCGCCAGCACACAGGCCCCGGCCAGAACACCCGCCAGCGGTTGCGCGCCGCCCATGCCGCCCAGCCCGGCGGTGAGGATCCAGCGTCCGCTGAGGTCGTTGTTGTAGTGCTGACGTCCCGCTTCCACGAAGGTTTCGTAGGTGCCCTGCACAATGCCCTGCGCGCCGATATAGATCCAGGAACCGGCGGTCATCTGGCCGTACATCATCAGGCCCGCTTTATCCAGCTCATGGAAGTGATCCCAGGTTGCCCAGTGCGGCACCAGATTGGAGTTTGCCAGCAGTACGCGGGGTGCATCCGCGTGGGTGCGGAAAATGCCGACCGGCTTGCCGCTCTGGATCAGCAGGGTTTCATCCGGCTGCAGTGCCCGCAGCGAACGCAGGATCTGCTCGAAGCACTCCCAGTTACGCGCCGCCTTACCGATGCCGCCATAAACCACCAGATCTTCCGGTCGCTCGGCAACATCGGGATCGAGGTTGTTCTGAATCATGCGGTAAGCGGCTTCAATCAGCCAGTTGGCGCAGTGCAGCGTGGTACCGTGAGGCGCGCGAATTTCACGTGCCACAGCCTGAGAAAGAGTTTCGCTCATGAAAGATTCCTTAATTCAAGAAGTTGGGCGCATGCTCGGCAGCAGCGCGGTCAATGCCTGAGGCCAGTCAGTGCGACTTGCCCACTGACGCATTGCCTCGATATCGGGAGCCAGCAGGCGATCCTCCTCAAGGAAGGCGACCTGCTCGCGAATGGTGTCGATGGCCTGCTCAATCAGCGCAGAGCTTTTCAGCGGCCGGTTGAATTCAATGCCCTGTGCAGCGGCCATCGCCTCAATGCCCACGACCGCAGCGCTGTTAAAGCACATACTGCCGAGACGGCGGGCGGCGTAGGTCGCCATCGAGACGTGATCTTCCTGATTAGCGGAGGTCGGCAGGCTATCGACGCTGCCCGGATGGGCCAGCGATTTGTTCTCAGAGGCCAGGGCTGCGGCGGTCACCTGGGCGATCATAAAGCCGGAGTTTACGCCGCCGTCGCGCACCAGGAAGGGCGGCAGGCCCGACAAGCCGCTGTCCAGCAGCAGCGCCAGCCGCCGCTCGGAGATGGCTCCGACTTCGGCAATCGCCAGCGCCAGGATATCCGCAGCAAAGGCCACCGGCTCGGCGTGGAAGTTGCCGCCGGAGATCACATCGCCGCTGTCGCTGAACACCAGCGGGTTGTCAGAGGCCGCGTTCGCTTCGATTTCCAGAATCCGCGCCGCGTGGCTGACGTTGTCCAGGCAGGCACCCATCACCTGCGGCACGCAGCGGATGGAGTAGGGATCCTGAACGCGGCCACAATGCGTATGCGACAGCACTATTTCACTGCCCTCAATCAGGGTGCTTACGGCAGCGGCGACCGCAATCTGGCCATGCTGGCCGCGCGCCTGATGGATACGGGCGTCGAACGGTTTCAGTGAGCCTTTAATCGCCTCCAGCGACAGCGCACCTGCCATCAGACCGGCTGCAAACAGATTTTCACCTTCAAACAGGCCGCGCAGCGCCAGCGCAGTTGAGACCTGAGTGCCGTTAAGCAGCGCCAGTCCCTCTTTCGGGCCGAGTACAAACGGCGACAGGCCCACGCTTGCCAGTCCTTCGGTGGCCGGGATCAACTCACCCCTGAGCCGGACCTGACCTTCGCCCAGCAGCATCAGGGACATGTGCGCCAGCGGTGCCAGATCGCCGGAGGCACCGACCGAGCCTTTTTCCGGGATGCAGGGCATTACGCCCGCATTGAACAGCGCCAGCAGCGCCTCAACCAGTTCGATTCGCACGCCAGAGTGACCGCGCGCCAGGCTGATGATTTTGGTGGCGACCACCAGACGGGTAACATTGTCGGGCAGCAGATCGCCCAGCCCGACGCTGTGTGACAGCACCAGATTACGCTGCAGATCCGCCAGCCGGCTGGCCGGGATTTGCGTCTGCGCCAGCTTGCCGAAGCCGGTATTAATGCCATATACCACGTTGCCGGAGGCGACAATCGCATCCACGGTTTGCTGCGCCGCCGCAATGGCCTGACGCGCGGGCTCATCAAGCGTCAGCGTGACGTTACCCTGATAGATAGCGCGTAATGTGGCGAGGTCCACCTCGCCTGGCACCAGGCGCAAAACCTGAAACGAACCTGACATAGTCTACTCCTGTCTATACAAGTGTGCTGGCGTGGCTAAACTGCTCTCCTTGCCCTGATCCAGCGGAATAATACGAGTGAAACATAAGCGTTAATTCTTGTCTATGCTTGTCTATACAATCAAAGGGAGTAAGCAAGTGCCGTGCCAGGCCGATCACAAAAATCGATTGCCCGCCGGCTGCGGGTTGACTATTTAGCGCTACTCAGAGACTGCACCATCAGGATGCGCAGGCTGCACCATTGGGGCGCCGTGCACCGTACTGGATGTATATACATTCACACGGTGAGACAGTAAACTTAGGGGACTTTCAGCATAAGGAACAGCAAATGGTTGAGCATACGGCACTGGCACAACTGGCGGCGGCAATGAGCGATGAGCCTGCCCCGATTTATCAGCGGGTGAAGCAGGCCATCGTCAGCCAGATCCGTGAAGGGTTGTGGAAAGCGAATCAGCGTGTGCCATCAGAAAGTGAACTGGTGAATGAACTGGGCGTCAGCCGCATGACCATTAACCGGGCGCTGCGTGAACTCACCAGCGAAGGCTTTCTGGTGCGGATGCAGGGCGTCGGAACCTTCGTGGCGGAGATGAAAGGCTACACCGCCATGCTGGAGGTGCATAACATCGCCGATGAGATCGCTCAGCGCGGCCATCAGCACAGCTGCAAAATCCTCGCCATCGGCCAGGACAAAGCCGATCCTGAGCAGGCGGCGGTGCTGGGACTGACCACCGGGCAGACGCTCTATCATTCGCTGATTGTGCATTATGAAAATGATCTGCCGGTGCAGCTGGAGGACCGCCTGGTCAATCCGCTGGTCGCGCCCGATTACCTGACGCAGGATTATCAGCAGATGACGCCTTACACCTATCTGATGCGCGTTGCGCCGCTGACGGCGGGCGAGCACATTGTTGAAGCGGTGTTGCCCGATGCGCGTCAGCGTAAACATCTGTCGGTGGATGAGCACGAACCCTGCCTGCTGATTCGCCGTCAGACCTGGAGCGACACTAAAATTGTGACCTATGCGCGGTTGCTCTATCCTGGCTCACGTTACAAATTACTGGGCCGCTTCAGAGGACACGGTTAAGAGCCGAGCCCATCAGGCTATTTTATTTGTCAGTCTGAACCTGGGCAGTGCTCACACAGGCTGCTTTAGCAACCTGAACGCCCGTCAGGGCGGCCCTGAAAGGGCGAGCGCAGCGAGTCATCCTCACGTACTACGTGTACTACGGATTGTTCCGCGCTGTCCGTGTCCAGACTACCTGCAACAATTACGCCTACTGGGATAGGCTCTAAGACGGGTAAACAGCAGCCGGGCATCGGTATCGCACGGGCTGAGTGCTGTTTCTTCATCGACCCACCATGCGCCCTGTTGCGCGGTCAGCCGTTCCCCGACAGCCGTCTGCCAGGCGCCAGCCAGCACCCAGGCAACGCCATGCAGAGAGCTGACCGGCGTGGTCACCACCTCCACCGTTGCCTGCCATTCCCCGCGCCGCGTCATAATATTAAAATCTTCGCTGACGCTGCCCTGCAGCTTTGCCGTTAAGGCGAGTTCGCCGGCAAACGCCCAGGGCTGTTGAGGCGTCAGTAAGTGCTGCACGCCCGGCGCGGTCAGCAACACCGGATCGCCATGTAGCAGGGTAATCACCCGATCAATGTCAGGAAAGGCAGAGAAGGGACCATCCTGCGCCAGCGTCGCAATGCTGGCGCGCCAGCCGAAACGCTCCGCGCCGGGTGGAAAGCTGATGATTTCGCGGGTTTCGCCGCCGCCGTTGCGCCAGCGGCTGACCGCCAGCTCCGGGTACGTGAACCGGGCGATCATCGCAGCGCCTCCATCGCCTGAGCAAAACGGGCGGCACACGCCGTCTGGTGCGGATGCACCCCATCTTCAACCACGGCTTTACCCGCCACATAAACGTCCCGAATCTGATCGCGCTGCCCGGCAAAGAGCCAGCGGTTGAGTACGGCGTGCGACCCGACGCTGCCGAGCCACGCCTCATCCCGCAGCACCAGCCAGTCGGCACGTTGTCCCACCGCCAGCGTGCCCTGTTGAATGCCACACGCCTGCGCACCGCCCGCTGCTGCCTGTTGCCACAGCAGATCGCCTACCGACGGCTGGCCGGGCAGGGTAATCCGGTTGCGACGCTGGTCGCGCAGTCGCTGAGCATACTCCAGCCAGCGCAGCTCCTCCTGGGCGCTCAGCGAAACGTGACTGTCAGAGCCGATGCCCCAGCATCCGCCCTGCGCGATGTACTCCACTGCCGGAAAGATGCCGTCACCGAGGTTGGCTTCGGTGGTCGGGCAGAGACCCGCTACTGCGCCGCTGCGGGCGAGACGCGCCAGCTCACTCTCATCCAGATGGGTGGCGTGGATCAGGCACCAGCGCGCATCCACCTCAAAGCGGTTCAGCAGCCAGGCCACCGGACGCTCGCCGCTCCACGCCAGCGAGTCATTCACCTCTTTCTGCTGTTCAGCCACATGGATATGTACCGGCAGCGTCGGATCACTGGCCGCCAGCACGTCCTGCATCTGGCTTTCACTCACCGCCCGCAGCGAATGGAAACAGAGGCCACGGTTCAGCAGTGGTCTTTGCTGCTGCCACGCATCAAGCCGCGCCTGCTGTTGCAGATAGCGGTCGGTCTGCTGGATAAAACGCTTCTGACCCGCCGACGCTGGCTGGCTGCCGAAGCCGCTGTAGGTGTAGAGCACCGGCAGCAGCGTCTGGCCGATACCGGCGATCTCCGCCGCTTCAATCAGCTGTTGCAGCATCGCATCATCACTGTAGGGCGCACCCTGTGTGTCGTGGTGCAGGTAGTGAAACTCTGCCACCTGGGTGTAGCCGCCTTTCAGCATCTCGATGTAGAGCAGGGCGGCAATATCGCCCACCTGTTGCGGCGTCAGGCGCTGCACCATGCGGTACATCAGATCCCGCCACGTCCAGAAACTGTCCTGAGGATCGCCCGCTACTTCAGCCAGACCCGCCATGGCACGCTGGAAGGCGTGCGAGTGCAGGTTGGCGATTGCCGGGATCACCTCGCCGTTGAGCCGGATAGCCTGATCAGCGTGGCTATCCGGGGTAATGGAGTCGATAAAACCGGCCTTATTGACCGTGATACGCACCTGCTGCTGCCAGCCCTCCGCCAGCAGTGCACGCGAGGCAAAAAAAGTCGCCATGGTTGATCCTCATCGGATGTGGTTGTATATACATATACATACTTTGAGGCACAGTGTAAACGGCGGAGGCATGAGGCAGCGATGGCAGAAGAGATGCGCGTAGAGACGGTGTGGACCGGGGCTGACCTGGTCACCATGCGTGACGGAAAGTACCATCTTATCCCCCAGGGCGCACTGGTGGTGCGGGCGGGCAGGCTGGTGTGGGTCGGGCCGCAGGCGGAGATGCCCGCGTTCGTCGCCGATCAGCATCATCATCTGCCGGGCGGCATCGTGACCCCGGGGCTGGTGGATTGTCATACTCACCTGGTGTTTGGCGGCGACCGCAGCCAGGAGTTTGAACAGCGCCTGAATGGCGTCAGCTATGCAGAGATTGCCGCGCAGGGCGGTGGCATCCTCTCAACCGTGCGCGCTACCCGCGCCGCCACTGAAGAGGAACTGGTGGCATCGGCTCGCTGGCGGCTTAACCGCCTGCTGGCCGAGGGCGTCACCACCGTGGAAATCAAGTCCGGCTATGGCCTGGATGAAGAGAGCGAACTGCGGATGCTGCGGGCGATTCGCCAGCTGGGAGAGAGCGTAGCCGCTGACGTGCGCGCTACCTGTCTGGCGGCACATGCTTTTCCGCCGGAGTTTAAGCACGACCCGGATGGCTGGGTCGATATCATCTGCGAACGGCTGCTGCCGCAGGTGCAGGCACTGGGACTTGCGGATGCGGTGGATGCGTTCTGCGAGCATCTCGCCTTTTCACCGCAGCAGGTGGCGCGAGTGTTTGATCGGGCAGTGGCGCTGGACATGCCGGTGAAACTGCATGCGGAGCAGCTCTCGGCGTCAGGTGGCGCAGCACTGGCGGCCCGCTATGGGGCGCTCTCTGCCGACCACCTTGAATATGCCACCGAGGAGGATGCCAGAGCGATGGCACAGCATGGCACCGTGGCGGTTCTGCTGCCTGGTGCATTTTATCTGCTGCGGGAGACGCAGCGTCCGCCGGTAGATCTCTTCCGGCGCTATGGCGTGCCGATGGCGCTGGCCAGCGATGCCAATCCCGGCACCTCGCCTGCGCTGTCGCTGCGTCTGATGCTTAATATGGGCTGCACCCTGTTTGGCATGACGCCGGAAGAGGCGCTGGCGGGCGTCACGCTGTGGGGGGCAAAAGCGCTGGGGGTGGCTGACAGTCACGGCTCGCTGGAGGCGGGAAAAGTGGCGAACTTCGTTCACTGGCCGCTGGCCCGTCCGGCAGAACTGGTTTACTGGCTGGGTGGTGAACTGCCCTGTACCGTTATCTATCGTGGAGAACCACAATGAACCCTTTCCATTTTACCCAGGGCAGTCTGCCGCTGCTGGTCAGCATTCCCCACGCCGGTACCGAGCTGACGCCCGGCGTGGAAGCCGGATTGAGTGAGGCCGCGCGCGGCTTACCCGACACCGACTGGCATATTCCGCTGCTGTATGATTTTGTGCGTGATCTCGGGGCCAGCGTGTTAATCGGGCGCTACTCCCGCTTTGTGGTCGATCTCAATCGCCCGCCCGATAACCAGCCGCTCTACACCAGCGCCACCACCGGCCTGTTCCCGGAAACCCTGTTCGACGGCACACCGACCTTTGCGCCAGGCAAAACACCCGATGACACGGCGCGTCAGGGCTACATCGATCAGATCTGGCAGCCCTATCATCAGCAGATTCAACAGGAGCTGGCGCGGCTCAAAGCGCAGCATGGCTATGCGCTGCTGTTTGACGCCCACTCTATCGCCAGTGAAATTCCCCGCCTGTTTGACGGCCGCCTGCCCGATATCAACATTGGCACCAACGACGGCGCAAGCTGCACGCCAGCAATGAGTACGGCGCTGGAGGCCGTGTGCGCGGCGCAGAACGACTACAGCTGGGTGATTAACGGGCGCTTTAAAGGCGGTTACATCACCCGTGCCTACGGTCAGCCGCAGCAGCAGATTGAGGCGGTCCAGCTGGAGCTGGCGCAGCTCAACTACATGGATGAAACCCCACCTTACGCCTGGCAGCAGGCGCGTGCCGCCAGGTTGCAGAACGTGCTTAAGGCACTGATCCACGCCATGCTGGCGCAGGCTAAACCGCAATAAAACTCACCAGAGCGATGCGCCACTCCGGTGCATCGCTGCCCTGATTAAGTGCAGCGGCGGGCAGGTCGCCTGCCAGCTCCCATACTCCCGCCGCTTTTTCCATCTTTGCAGAGCTGGCATAACCTTTGCTTGGTTGTATGTACAAGTGCAGCAGCGCCTCCATCTGCGTAATAAATTCTGTCTGGCTCACAAAACGATAAAGCCGGCAATGAACTGCGCTGCGTTAACTTGTATATACATGACATATCATCCTGTGAAATTTATGTTAAATCTCGTCAGGACGATCACCAGGCCGCTACTTTCAGGAGAACCGTATGACACACCCTCTGACTCTTCGTCGTTTATGTCTCACTACGCTGGTTTCCAGCCTGCTGCTCTGTGGCGTCAGCGCCCAGGCCAAAGAGTGGAAGTCGATCACCATCGCCACCGAAGGCAGTTATGAACCCTGGAACCTCACCCTGCCAGGCGGCAAGCTGGGCGGTTTTGAACCGGAGCTGATGGCCGATCTCTGCCAGCGCATGGCGATACAGTGCAAGCTGGTGGTGCAGAACTGGGATGGAATGATCGCCGGTCTGAATGCCGGAAAATATGACGTGATCATGGATGCAATTGTGATCACCCCCGATCGCAAGAAAGTGATCAATTTCACCGTGCCCTACGCCTCAACGCCCGCCACCTTCATCACGGTGAAAGGGTCGTTGCTGCCTGCCGACAGTAAGATCATCAAACTCACCGACGATGAGAAAACCGTGGAGCCAGCCATCGCACCCCTGAAAGCGGCGCTGAAGGGCAAAACCATTGGTATCGCCTCCGGCACCGTCTACACGCCGTTTATCGACAAGTACTTCAAAGAGGTGGCGGATGTTCGGGAATACACCAGCTCAGCTGATGCGATCCTCGATTTGCAGGCGGGGCGTATTGACGCGGTGTTTGACGATGTGACCTTTGCGCAGTCGATGCTGGCGCGACCGGATAACCGTAACCTCAGCTTTAGCGGTCCGCAACTGGGCGGCCCAATCTGGGGTGAGGGCGAGGCGATGGGCGTGCGCATGGCAGACAACGATCTGAAAGCCCGGCTGGATCAGGCGATCAAAGCCGCGCTGGCCGATGGCACAGTGAAAAAGCTGAGCGAGAAGTGGTTCAAAACTGACGTCACACCCTGAGTGAGGTAACTGATGATAAGCCTGCTGAGTTTTGGCCCGGAGGGCTGGGGACGATTGATTCTGAGTGCGACGCTGACGACGTTGCTGCTCTCATTTGCCGCGCTGCTGGTCGGTGCGGTGGTGGGATCGGGCGTCGCCGCTGCAAAGTTATCCCCGCACCGCGCGGTGCGCTGGGCAGGGGAAGGCTACTCGGTGATTTTTCGTGGCATTCCTGAGCTGCTGGTGATCTACCTCTTCTACTTCGGCGGATCGGGATTGATCACGCAGATCGGACAACTGTTTGGCGCGGACGGGTTTATCGAAGCGCCGCCGTTTCTGATCGGGGCGCTGGCCATCGGGCTTATCTCCGGCTCTTACCAGGCGGAAGTTTATCGTGCCGCACGGCTGGCCCTGGCGAAAGGGGAGATCGAAGCCGCTGTTGCTATTGGTATGCCGCGCTGGCGCATCCGGCAACGCATCCTGCTGCCGCAGGTGGCGCGATATGCGCTGCCCGGCCTGTCAAACGTCTGGCAGATGAGTCTGAAAGACTCGGCGCTGGTGTCAGTGACCGGCATTGTCGAGCTGATGCGGGCCAGCCAGATTGCGGCCGGCTCCACCCGTGATTACTTCTCCTTTTATCTGGTGGGCGGTGCCTGTTATCTGCTGCTGACGCTGCTGTCGAACCGCGCCTTTCTGCGGGCTGAATCCCGTCTTGGTCGCGCCTGGCAAAGCCGCACCGCTGCACAGCATTAAGGAGACTTATGATCGATTTTGCGTTCCTCACTGACACCTTCCTGAAACTCAGCGCCGCGTTGCCGGTTACGCTGGGCCTGTTTATCAGCGCCTTTCTGTGTGGTGGCGTGCTGGCGGTGGGTATTCTGGCGCTGCGCATGAGCCGCTGGCGTCTGCTGAGTGCTTTTGCCCGTGGCTACATTCTGGTGTTTCGCGGCTCGCCGCTGATGATCCAGCTGTTCCTGATCTACTACGGCCTTGGGCAGTTTGGTGTGATCCGGCACAGTCTCTTCTGGCCGTTTCTGCGTGAGCCCTTTACCTGTGCGGTGCTGGCGTTGTCGCTCTGCACCGCCGCCTACACCGCAGAGATCCTGCGCGGCGCGCTGCTGGCTGTGCCGCCCGGTCAGGTGGAGGCGGGGATGGCGTGCGGCATGTCGCGCGGGCTGCTACTGCGGCGCATTATCGCGCCGGTGATGCTGCGTTATGCGCTACCCGCGTACTCCACCGAGGCGATTCTGCTGGTGAAATCGACCGCGCTGGCCAGTCTGGTCACGGTCTGGGATGTCACCGGAGTGGCGCAACAGATTATCCAGCGTACTTACCGCACTATGGAGGTGTTTCTCTGTGCGGCGGCGATCTACCTGATCCTCAACTTCATCATTGTGCAACTCTATGCCCTGCTGGAGCGGCGCCTGACGCCGGTTCATAAACCGGAAAAAAAGCCGTTACCGGCCGCTAAGCCGATTCCTGGAGGAAAATAAACATGTCTGAACTGCCACCCGTCACGCTGTCGGCCAGCGATATCCATAAATCCTTTGGCGCCATGGAGGTGCTGAAAGGCATCTCGCTGCAGGCGCACCAGGGCGATGTTATCTCAATACTCGGTGCCAGCGGCTCGGGCAAAAGTACGCTGCTGCGCTGCATTAATCTGCTTGAGACACCTGATGCGGGCGTGGTCAGCGTGGGCGGTGAAACCATTGAGATGAAGCGCCATGCCCGGGGACACCAGCTGGCGGCTAATCCGCGTCAGATTGAGCGGTTGCGCTCCCGTCTCGGCATGGTGTTTCAGAGCTTTAACCTCTGGTCGCACCTGACCGTGCTGCAAAATGTCATTGAAGGGCCGCACTACGTCCTCAAGCGCGATAAAAAAGCCTGTATTGCCCAGGCGGAACAGCTTCTGGATCGTGTCGGTCTGCTGAATCGCAAAGATTTTTATCCCGCCCAGCTTTCAGGCGGTCAGCAGCAGCGGGTGGCGATTGCCCGGGCGCTGGCAATGGACCCGGAGGTGATGCTGTTTGATGAGCCAACTTCGGCACTCGATCCGGAACTGGTGGGCGAGGTGCTGAAGGTCATGCGCAGCCTGGCGGAAGAGGGCCGCACCATGCTGGTAGTGACCCATGAGATGGGTTTTGCCCGCAACGTCTCTAACCGGGTGGTGTTTATGCATCAGGGCACTATTGATTGTCAGGGCACGCCAGAGGCGATGTTCGGCGAGGCGGGATCGGCGCGCTTTAAGCAGTTTATCTCCAGTCATCATCAGGTGGAGCCGGTGGTATGAGTGACGTGATACGTCAGACGCTGGTCTGGGGCGATGGCCCGCTGAAATGGCAGGCGCTGGTGCAGGTCGCCCGGCACGGTGCCACCCTGACGCTGAGCGACAGTGCCTGGCAGCGAATTGCGCAGAGCCGTGAAATCGTCGGGAATATCGTGGCGGCGGGGCAGGTGGCTTACGGCATCAATACCGGGCTGGGGGCGTTGTGCAACATCACCCTGTCTGAAGATGAACTGAGCCAGCTGTCGCGCAATACCCTGCTGAGCCATGCCTGTGGCGTCGGGCCGGTGCTGGCAAAACCCGAGGTCCGCGCCATTCTGTGCGCTGCGATTGCGAACTACAGCCACGGAAAATCAGGTGTTTCAGTGGCGCTGGTGCAACAGTTACTGGCGCTGCTAAACCTGCAGATTACCCCACAGATACCGTCGCAGGGATCGGTGGGGTATCTGACCCACATGGCGCATATCGGCCTGGCGATGATTGGCATCGGCGAGGTGGAGTGGAAGGGCGAAATCGTTCCGGCGCAGCAGGCGCTGGCCCAGGCGGGATTAGCCCCTTACCGGCCTGGCGCCAAAGAGGGACTGAGCCTGGTCAACGGCACGCCCTGCATGACCGGCTTAGCCTGTCTGGCGCTGGACGATGCCGAACGGCTGCTGGACTGGGCAGACGTCACCGGTGCGATGAGCTTTGAGGCGCTGCGCGGTCAGCTGGTGGCATTTGACCCTGAGGTGCTGGCGCTGAAGGCCAGCCCGGGGATTCAGCGCAGCGGCGAACGTCTGCGCCAGTTGCTTATTGACAGCCCGCTGCTGAAAGCCAGCGTTGGCATCCGGACTCAGGATGCGCTGAGTCTGCGCTCGATGCCGCAGGTGCACGGCGCCTGTCGCGATCAGTTTAGTCACGCTGTCCGTCAGGTGGAGACCGAACTCAACGCCTGTACCGACAATCCGCTGGTGCTGGGGACGCCGCAGGCCTGGCGTGTGGTGTCACAGTCCAATCCGCATGGCGAGTCGGTGGCAATGGCCTGCGACCTGCTGGCGATTGCGATGGCGGAGCTGGGCAGCATCGCCGAGCGACGGCTTGATCGGCTGGTGAATCCGCTGGTCAGCGGCCTGCCGCCGTTTCTGGTGGCCGAGCCGGGCGTGAATTCCGGCATGATGATTGCGCAGTACGTGGCGGCGTCACTCTGCGCGGAGAACCGTCAGCTGGCACAGCCTGCGGTGCTTGATAACTATGTCACTTCAGGATTACAGGAGGATCATCTGAGCCTCGGCACCGGCTCGGCGCTGAAGCTGCTGAAACTGGTCAGCAATGTTGATCACATTATCGCGATTGAGTATCTGCTGGCGGCGCAGGCGCTGGAGTTTCACGGTGAGTCACAGCTGGCAGCAGGCACGCGGCGCGCCTGGCAGCATTTGCGGCAGGTTGTTGAGCGCTGGCAGCAGGATCGCTGGCTGGCACCCGACATCGCCTGCGCGGTAGCTCAGATTAAAGCGCACCGGGCCGATGCGCTTGTGGGGTGAGGATTACCTGCGGCGTGCGTCCGGACGGACTAAATCAAAACGTTGCGCTTCGCTGATGCCGTAATAGGCGCTGGGGCCGCCCGCGCGCAGAATCGGCTCGGCTTTAGCGGTCTGATAAATGCCCTCTTCCAGCAGCGATTCATCGATGTGAATCGCCACCGCTTCCCCCAGCACCAGCCAGCTGTCGATCAGATTGCCGCTGGCATCCTGCAGCTGAATCAGTTGCGTCAGGCGGCACTCGAAGTTGACCGGGCTCTCTGCCACCAGACTGGCGCTGACCTGAGAAGCTGCCAGCGGCGTTAAACCGGCAAAGGCGAACTCATCCTGATCGGCAGGCAGCGAGGCGGAACTTTCGTTCATCGCTTCCGCCAGCGGACGGGTCGCCAGGTTCCAGACAAACTCTTTGGTCTCAGCAATATTTCTCACGCTGTCTTTCCAGCCGCTGCTGGCGAAACCGATAATCGGCGGATGATAGTTGAAGCAGTTAAAGAAGCTGTAAGGTGCCAGATTGCGCTGGCCGCTGCTGCTCACTGAGCTAATCCAGCCGATCGGACGCGGCCCGATAATGGCGTTCAGCGGATCGTGCGGCAGACCGTGACCAGCACGGGGTTGATAGGAATAGCGTTTCCGGGTCATAACTTCTCCAGCAGGGAATTTTATTTATCTTAGCCCGACAGCATCGCCCGACGGAATCGGAAAGAGGTAAGCGGATGGTGCGGGTTTATTTTCCGCCGCCTACAGCGTATTGTACGCGCGCCTGAATAATTGAGAGAACGTATGAAAAAGTCAGCCAGCACGTCGCCCTTCCACGCCCGCAATCGCCATCAGGGCGAATACGATTTTGCCGCGTTAACCGCTGCCCATCCGCCGCTGAAAGCCAAAGTCCGGCCCAATGGTTATGGCGTGCAGTCCGTGGATTTCGCGGACCCGGAGGCGGTGATGCTGCTGAACCAGGCGCTGATCAAACTATTTTACGACATCGACTGGCAGCTGGCTCCCGGCTCACTTTGCCCGCCCGTGCCGGGACGCGCCGATTATCTGCACTACCTTGCCGATCTGCTGGCGCTGGATAACAACGGCGTAATCCCGACGGCGGACGTTCTGGATATCGGCTGCGGCGCAAACTGCATCTATCCGCTGATTGGCGCTGCAGAATATGGCTGGCGCTTTACCGGCACCGAAGTCGATGAAGCCGCCATCAAAGCCGCTAACCGCATTGTTGCGGCCAATCCGCGTCTGACGCGCCAGATCCGTTTGCGTCGTCAGAAAAACAGCGATGCAGTGCTGGCTGGTGTGGTCAGTAAAACTGAATTTTTCAGTGCAGTGATGTGTAACCCGCCATTCCACGCCTCGGCAGAAGAGGCGGTATCGGGATCGCAGCGTAAGGTCCGCAATCTCGGACTGGATAAGAGTGCGCCGCTCAACTTTGGCGGCCAGCACAATGAGCTGTGGTATCCCGGTGGCGAAAAAGGTTTTATCGGCAAGATGATCGCCGAGAGCGTGGCGTTTAGTCGTCAGATCGGCTGGTTTACCTCGCTGGTGTCGCGCAAAGAGAACTTACCGGCGCTGGAAAAACAGCTGCAGGCGCTCGACGTGGCGGAGATGCGCGTGGTTAATATGGCGCAGGGTCAGAAGCAGAGCCGCTTCCTGGCGTGGAGTTTTATGCCTGTCGCCCAGCGCACTAAGCTGCTGAGTCGCCTGGGGAACTGAGGTGTTTTTCCCTGTCAGTAAACAGGGCGAATCTGACCGCAACGAATAAGCTCAACGCGCAGGGAGCGCGGTCAGAAGAGGAAAGCGTCCCGCGCCAGGGATGGCGCGGGCCGAGCATGTCAGGGATGACGGCTTTTGCGTCTTTCCGATCTGACCGTGTTCCCGGCGCAGGTACGGTCTTACAGCGGACCGGGCGAACGTTGTCAACAACCTTAAAGGGCCGCTTAGCGGCCCATTTTGATCAGGATACGTGCTGCAGGAATTCGCGCAGACGCTCGCTGGGTGGGTTGCTGATCAGGCTGTCGGGATCGCCATCTTCCGCAATCCGGCCTTTATCGATAAAGATCAGCCGTGAAGCCACCTTCTGTGCGAAGCCTACTTCGTGCGTCACAATCACCATCGTCATGCCTTCTTCCGCCAGATCCTGCATCACCTTCAGCACTTCGTGACGCAGTTCCGGGTCGAGCGCTGAGGTTGGCTCATCAAACAGCATCATCTTCGGCTTAACTGCCAGCGCACGGGCAATCGCCACGCGCTGCTGCTGACCGCCGGAAAGCTCAGACGGGAAGTGGTGCGCGCGCTCGGCGAGGCCCACTTTGCCCAGCAGCTCACGCGCCAGCTGGCGTGCCGCCTCTTTGCTGGCACCGCGCACACGGATAGGACCAAAGGCGACGTTATCCAGCGCACTCATCTGTGGGAACAGATGAAACTGCTGAAACACCATGCCCGCTTCCTGACGAATCAGGCGGTCGTCGACTTTCGGGTCATTGACGCGCAGACCATCGACAATCAGTTCGCCACTGGTGATCTCTTCCAGCTTGTTAATGCAGCGCAGCAGGGTTGATTTACCGGAACCGGATGGGCCGATAATCACCACCACTTCGCCCTGGTTAATCTTCAGGTCAATATTGTGCAGCACCTGGGTCTGGCCAAAATGCTTGGAGACATCTTTAAATTCAATCACAGGATTTTCACCCTTTTCTCAATGCGGCGCAGCACAAAGCTCAACACCAGCGTAATAACCAGATAGATAATCGCGACGGCGCTCCAGATTTCCAGCGCGCGGAAGTTACCGGCAATAATCTCCTGACCCTGACGGGTCAGTTCAGCCACACCAATAACGATAAACAGCGAAGTATCTTTGATGCTGACAATCCACTGGTTGCCCAGCGGCGGCAGCATGCGGCGCAGCGCCAGCGGCATAATCACGTAGCGCAGCGTTTCGCGGCTCGACAGGCCAAGTGCCAGTCCGGCTTCGCGGAAGCCCTTGTTGATCGACAGCACGGCACCACGGGTAATCTCGGCAATGTAAGCGCCGGAGTTAATCATGATGGTCACCACCGCCGCGCTGAAGGGATCAATGCGCAGGTCGGGGAACGCCATCGGCAAAGCAAAATAGATAAACATCACCTGCACCACGATAGGGGTGCCGCGAATGATTTCGATAAACACCAGTGCGATGTTATTGGTGATCCAGCCACCGTAAGCGCGGGCAAAGCCCGCAACCAGGCCGATGAAGAGGCCGCCAACCAGTCCAATAATTGAGATAATTAAGGTCAGTTTAGCGCCTTCAAGCAGCGCTGGCATGGCGGGCCAGATGACGCTCCAGTCAAACTCCATGGTGTCACTCCAGATATGTTGCGATGGAAAAAAGCAGGGAAAAAGTTTCCCTGCTGAAATCAGATAACGGGCAAATTATTATTTAGGTTCGGTGCCGAACCATTTTTTATAGAGCGTGTTGTAGGTGCCGTTCTCTTTCAGGGTTTTCAGTGCGCCGTTAACTTTTTCACGTAAATCGTCGCTGCCTTTCGGGAAGGCGATACCATATTGCTGCGCTTCAATGGAATCGCCTACCGCTTTAAAGCGACCTTTACCGGCGGTATGGATGAAGTAAAGGATGTTTGGCGTGTCATGCAGCACGGCGTCCGCACGGTTGGTGCCCAGCTCCATATAAGCGCTGTCGATATTCGGGAACTGACGCAGATCTTTAGATTTGATGTTGGCTTTCGCGTATTCCACGGAGCCGGTGCCGCTTTTCACTGCGACCACTTTACCGTTCAGATCGCTGATGCCTTTGATGTCGTTTTCATTGTTACGCACCATCACCTGCAGACCGCTTTTGTAATAGCCGTCAGAGAACTCAATCGCTTTTTTACGTTCTTCGGTAATGGTGATACCCGCCAGTGCCAGATCGACATTGCGCGTTTGCAGTGCAGGGATAATGCCGCTGAAGTCCATTGGCTTCAGGGTGTAATCGAGCTTCAGCTCTTTCGCAATGGCATCCCACAGATCCACATCGAAGCCGACATATTTATCACCCTGTTTAAATTCAAACGGAACAAAGGCGGTATCCGTGGCGACGACCAGCTTCTTGTCTGCTGCAGTGGAAGAGAGAGAGAAGGCCAGCGCCAGCGCGGCCACAGAAACTTTTAACAGTGACTTCATCATTTTTCCTTTTTTTACTACCAGGCGGCAGGGCCTGCGTTTGTGGCTTGTCATATGAAAGAATTATGCCAACTTTGCAAAATCTGCCAAATCAGAGAGTTAAATAACATAGCTGACACGATTTTGCAGTTAATTCTGCCATTGCACCAGTTTGGTGCCCAATTTTGGTGCGGGTGACTGTTTTGGTGCAAGCGGTAGTGTGCCTCAGATGTTAAGGCTGTGAAGCGGAGGAGGGAAGAACTGTTAACAGGGTCATAAAAATGCGGTAACACAGACGTAAAAAAGGCGGGTTTCCCCGCCTGATTGACTGCATTGAGTCTTATTCAATGTTGGCTTCGATGAACCACAGGAACTTATCCAGATCACGTGAAGCCGCAGTAAAGATGTCAGCGGTATCTTCATCTTTCACTTCAGAGATCGCTTTGCGGGTGTCATTCGCGACAACGCTGTAACGGTCTGCCAGCGCTTTCAGGTGATCCTGTACGCTATGAATATTCAGCGGATAACTCTTCAACGGAGTCGTATCGTTAACGACCTGCGTGGTGCCCAGCGCCACGCCACCCAGCTGAACCACACGCTCGGCAATAGTATCCTGATGATCGGTAATGGCAGTACGGAAGCCATCCAGCATCTCATGCACACCGATAAAATTAGCACCACGCATGTTCCAGTGCGCCTGCTTAGTGATCAATGACAGGTCAATAAACTCGACTACCATACGGTTTAACACCGCGATGGTGGCTTTTTTATCGTCTTCGGCCACATCATTACGGGTATAAATCAGGTCAGAAGATTTAGTTTTAACCAATTTAGCGGTACTCATCGTTTCAGTCCTCTCTTTGATGGTTGTCCTAATCAAGTACCGGATAAGTATAGCAGCGCTTTTCAGCTTTGCAGAAACGACTTTGTCGATGGATGAAATAGCGTGTGTCTTTACTCAAAGCAGATCCGGGCTAAGAAAGTTAATGCCATGTTAAAATATAAAATAAAGTAAATAGCTATTTAAATCATGTTGTTATTCTATTGTGTAAATAACTGGTAAGTGTCTGTGTCAAAATAGGCAGCGCAGGAAGGAGCGAAGATTAAGAATAATTCTCATGATGAGCATGATTATTATTTAGCCCCGCCAGCAGGCGGGACGGATAGCGTTTATTTTTGAATATCATCTGATAACTCAACGCTGTTTAACTGACTCTTTTTTGGTCGCATGGTCAGCGTTGAACCTGCCGAGGCGATGATGATCGCCAGCAGCGCCAGCCACTGTAACCCGGTCAGGGTTTCCCCCAGAAACAGCATGCCGGAAAAGGCAGCCATGGCGGGTTCCAGACTCATCAGCGTGCCGAAGATGCGCGCCGGTAAGCGGGTGAGGGCAACCATCTCCAGCGAATAGGGAATGGCGCTGGAGAGCAGGGCAACCATTAACGCGATCGGCATAACGGCCCATGTCCAGATGCCACTTTCTGCGAACGTCAGGCCCAGCGGTACAAAAATCACTGAGGCAATCAGCGACCCGATAGCCACTGTCGCCGGGCCATGTTCTGCGCCTGCCCGCTGTCCCGCCAGGATATAGATGGCCCAGCAGGCGCCTGCACTCACTGCCAGCGCCGCGCCCAGCGGATCAATCGCAGTCATGCCTGTTCCAAAAGGCAGCAGGAACCACAGACCAATCACCGCCAGTAACACCCAGACAAAATCAAGCGGCCGGCGCGAGCCGAATAGCGCCAGCGCCAGCGGGCCGGTAAATTCCAGTCCCACCGCCACGCCCAGCGGCACGGTACGAATCGCCAGATAAAACGTGAAATTCATTGTGCCCAGCGCCAGTCCATACATCAGCAGCGGCAGACGTTGCTCCCGGCTAAAGCGTAAACGCCAGGGTTTAAAGATGACACAGAGTATCAGGGTGCCAAAGCCCAGGCGCAGCGCGGTGATGCCGGTAGCGCCCACGGCAGGAAACAGGCTTTTCGCCAGCGACGCACCGCCCTGAAGCGACAGCATCGCAATCAGCAGTACGGCAATGGGCATCACTATCGGGGTAAGGTTTTTAGAAGCGGGAGAGGCAGACATCCTGTGTACTTTTCCTGGTCAGCAACGTAATGAGTCAGCCAGTGTAAAGGAAATAGCAGGCAAAAAATCATGAAATGGGGTTTTAAATTTGTCTCAACTGAGCGATTTTTGGCCAGAATCAGTGCCATTTAGGTAAAGAAATGTCAGGTTTTTTTAGGATTTAACTTAAAGAACAAAATGAGCACAAAATGATTATTGCAGAAAGATGACGGATTTTATAAGAAAAATGAATGACATAGGTTGTTGCATTAACTTCCTGTTACACCAAACATTCTGTTAGACAACAAAATCCGGGCAGAGTTTCTCGCTATTTTTTGTTATATTTTCAGCGTTGTCAGGAGAGAAGTATTTTCACATTTGAGGTGGTTATGAAAAAAATTGCATGTCTTTCAGCATTAGCCTGTGTACTGGCAGTATCTGCAGGTTCAGCAATGGCACAGAGCACCGTAACTGGTGGCTATGCTCAGAGCGACTATCAGGGCGTAGCTAACAAAGCTAACGGCTTCAACCTGAAATACCGCTACGAAGACGGTTCTAACCCACTGGGTTGGATCGGTTCATTCACCTACACAGAAAAAGATAACACCGATTCTGGCATTTATAACAAAGGCCAGTACTACGGTGTGACCGGTGGTCCTGCTTTCCGTCTGAACGACTGGGCAAGCATCTACGGTGTTGTGGGTATCGGCTACGGTAAATTCCAGCAGAACGATACTGCATCACGCGATAAAACTGATTCAAGCGACGTAGGTTTCTCTTACGGCGCAGGTCTGCAGTTTAACCCAGTTCAGGACTTCGCAGTTGACGTGGGTTACGAGCAGAGCCGTATCCGTAACGTTGACGTTGGCACCTGGATTGCTGGCGTAGGTTACAGCTTCTAAGTTTAGCTTAGCTGACCTGCCAAAAAACGGCCCCATGTGGGCCGTTTTTTATTGTGCTGGTTTTACCTCCCCCTTTCTCGTCCGCCCTTTCCCGGCTCAGCATGAACACTCAGGCTCATCAATAGCCATGCGTTTTAATGCCGCTGGGCAGCATCTTCTATCAGGATGTAAGAAAAAAGAGAACAGAAAGAGAAAGTGCGCCTCTCAGCCAGCGGCTAAAAGGCACTGACTCAGGATTCGCCGCGCCAGATCAGATTCTGACAGCGACGATCGGCTGACTTATGGCCCAGCAGTTTTTCCAGCAACATCAGACGCAGCGTGAACGGGGAACGCGTCAGCAGGCAGAGCCAGGATTTCATCTCCGTGGTTGTTTTCTTCTCAGCCTGGAAGCATTTGCTGCAATCTAAGCAACATTTCAGGGTGCTCATAGAATCACCTCCCAATCATTGTCGACGCGGTAGTCAGCAGCCTGCGGTGAGAAGCGTCATCATCACCGGAGCAATTGAGGATCAACAAGGATCTCTCTTTTGCTGCTTACATTATCATCAAATATAGCACTGGCTATATCGTTTAGCCAAGGCTATTGACGAAAAATTTGAGCTTCTTTGCGGCTGGTTTACAATGAGCGCAGCTAAATCCGTATAGCAGTGTCAGTACGGGAAATAATAATGAGGAAGCTGAATGAGTCGTCGTGCTAAAAGCGTGGTTTCTGCGCCAAAAGGACCACTGAAAGATATTGAAGAGCATGTCGAAGGTTTTCGGCAGGTGCGTGAAGCGCATCGTCGGGAATTAATTGATGACTACGTTGAGTTAATCTCTGATTTAATTGGTGAATTTGGCGAAGCACGTCAGGTCGACATGGCGGCCCGTCTGGGCGTTTCACAACCGACCGTAGCGAAAATGCTGAAGCGACTGGGCAGTGCCGGGCTGGTTGAGCAGGTGCCTTACCGCGGTGTCTTCCTGACCGGTGAAGGCGAGAAGCTGGCTGAGGAAAGCCGCGCCCGTCATCACATCGTTGAAAGTTTTCTGCTGGCGTTAGGCATCAGTCCCGAAACAGCCCGACGTGATTCAGAAGGTATTGAACATCACGTCAGTGATGAAACGCTGGCCGTTTTTAAGAAATTCTCAGAAACCCGTTAACGCTAAGGCGTACCCTCATCATGCCTCAACTGCTTCGATCTTTTTTGCATGACTCTATTTTGCATTTATTAATCGTGATTGGTGTGGTTCTGGCATTTCTGGCGGATTTTCGCTGGGCCGATCTGCCTGGCGCTGTAGACTGGCATACTATTATTACGCTCACCGGGTTGTTGATCCTGACCAAAGGGCTGGAAACCAGCGGCTACTTTGACGTGCTGGGGGGACGACTGATTGCGCGTTTCCGGCACGAACGTGCGCTGGCGCTGTTTATGGTGCTGGCTGCTGCGTTGCTCTCCACGTTTCTGACTAACGATGTGGCACTGTTTATTCTGGTGCCGCTGACGCTGACGCTGCGGAAGTTCTCTCACTTACCCATCTCGCGACTGATCATCTTTGAGGCGCTGGCGGTCAATGCCGGATCCCTATTGACGCCGGTCGGCAACCCGCAAAACATCCTGCTGTGGAGCCACGGCAAGCTTAGCGTTATTGCATTTATTGTGCAGATGCTGCCGCTGGCCGCCTGGCTGCTGTTGAGCCTGATGGTGTTAACCTGGTTCAGCTTTTCGAAGCGCTCCATTGATAAGCATGACAACCCGGAACAGCCGCAGTGGCAAAAGCCGCTTTTTATGGTCAGCGTGGTGTTGTACCTGCTGTTTATCGCCGGTCTGGAGCTGGAGATCACCGGCTGGATACTGTTGCTGATTCTTGCCACGTTCCTGGTGATGGCACGTCCGGTGCTGCAACGCATCGACTGGAGCCTGCTGGCGGTGTTTATCGCCATGTTTATTGACGTTTTCCTGCTGACGCGTCTGCCGGTGATGCAGGCTCACTTTGATGCGGTTTCTCATTTCGGTCAGGGACAGCTTTATTTGCTGGCAATTGGTCTGTCACAAGTCATCAGTAATGTACCGGCGACAATTCTGCTGCTGCAAAAAGTCCCGCCTGGCGAAGTGCTGGCCTGGGCGGTCAATATTGGCGGATTCGGCCTGTTGCCGGGTTCGCTCGCCAACCTGATTGCCTTGCGTATGGCGAAAGATCGGGCCGTCTGGTGGCATTTCCATCTCTTTTCTCTCCCTCTCCTTGCCTGGTCGATGGCCAGCGGCTGGCTGCTATTGCAGTTGCTCAACTAGGTCCGACGCATCCTGCTATCCCCAACAGGTGGCAGGATGTGCGCCATTTCTCAAGTTTCGTAAAGTTGCGCTGGATTTTGTCAGTTTCCGATATAAGGTTAACAGGACCTTTATGCCCGGGAATTAGGGCCTTAGCCAGTGATGGGAACTATGAGCGAGAATAAGCAACGCGATCCACACCAGCAGGACGCAGAGAATGCGACAGATAAAAGCCGTCAGTCAGAGGAAAATCAGGACAACGACCAGCAGCCTGAGCGTAAACGCCCCGGTAAAAAGCCGCTGATTATTCTGGCGGTAGTGGTGGTGATTATGCTGATTGTCGGCTTCTGGTTCTGGTTCACTACCCGCAATATTGAAACCACCGACGACGCCTTTACCGAAGGCGATGCCGTTACCATTGCGCCTAAAGCCTCCGGCTATGTCGTGAAGCTGCTGGTGAAAGATAACCAGCGGGTGAAGAAGGGCGATCTGCTGGTGGAGATCGATCCCAGCGACAATCGTGCCCAGCGCGAACAGGCTAATGCGCAGCTCGGTTTAGCTGTCGCACAGCTGCATCAGGCGCAGGCTCAGCTGGCGCTATCCAAGGTACAGTATCCGGCACAGCGCGATCAGGCGCTGGCGGATCAGGCGAAAGCGGAAGCGAATCTGATTAATGCGCAGGCGGATTATCGTCGCCAGCGCGGCGTCGATCCGCGTGCGACCAGTCAGCGTAATATCGACAGCGCGTCCGCGCAGTTACGTTCGGCGCAGGCGCAGTTACAAAGCGCGAAAGCACAGGTTGAAGTCGCTTCACAGGTTGCCCTGCAGATTCGTCAGCAGGAGACCAATGTTGAAGCGCGTCAGCAACAGGTTGAGCAGGCAAAGGCGCAGTTAAGCACGGCCGATCTTAATCTCTCCTATACCCAGGTTCGCGCGCCCTATGACGGGTTTGTCACCAAGCGTAACGTGCAGCTGGGCACACTGGTGCAGGCGGGATCGTCGCTGTTCTCGCTGGTCTCGCCTGAAATCTGGATCACCGCTAACTTCAAAGAGTCTCAGCTGCAACACATGAATCCTGGCGACAAAGTTGAAATCAGCGTCGATGCCTGGCCGGATATGAAGCTGGAAGGGCATGTTGACAGTATCCAGATGGGCTCGGGTTCACGCTTCTCGACTTTCCCGTCAGAAAACGCCACCGGTAACTATGTGAAAATCGTTCAGCGCGTGCCGGTGAAAATCGTCATCGACAAAGGCCTTGATCCAAACCATCCTCTGCCGCTGGGTCTCTCAGTTGAACCGAAGGTAACGGTGGAATGAGTACGGCGCAGAGCTGGAAACCCGCCAGTAATCCGTGGTTAGTGGCGATCACGGTAACACTGGCGGTGTTTATGGAGATCCTCGACACCACCATTGTTAACGTGGCGCTGCCGCATATCGCCGGTTCGCTCTCCTCCAGTTACGATGAGTCAACCTGGGTGCTGACCTCCTATCTGGTGGCGAACGGCATTGTGCTGCCTATCTCTGCGTTCTTCAGCCGACTGTTTGGCCGTAAACAGTTTTTCCTGATCTGCATCGTGATGTTTACCATCTGCTCTTTCCTGTGCGGCATCGCTACCGAACTGTGGCAAATCATTCTGTTCCGCGTGCTGCAGGGCTTTTTTGGCGGCGGATTGCAGCCGGTTCAGCAGTCTGTTCTGCTGGATTACTTCAAGGCGGAAGATCGTGGCAAGGCATTTGGGCTCTCCTCTATCGCCATTATTGTCGCGCCGGTGATTGGCCCGACATTAGGTGGCTGGATTACCGACAACTACAGCTGGCGCTGGGTGTTCTTTATCAACATTCCGGTCGGCGTGCTTACCGTGCTGGCGATCTATCAGCTGCTGGAAGATCCACCGTGGGAGCGTAAATGGGCCAAAGGTAAGCTGAAGATCGACTATATCGGCATCAGCCTGATTACCTTAGGACTGGGTTGTCTGCAGGTGATGCTGGATCGCGGAGAGGATGAGGACTGGTTTGCCTCGCACTTTATCGTGCTGTTCGCCATTCTGGCGCTGATTGGTATCGTCGGTGCCATCTACTGGCTGATGTATGCCCGTAAGCCAGTGGTCGATATCCTGGTGATGAAAGATCGCAACTTCTGGGTCGCCGGGCTGTTGATGGCGGGGATGGCGATGATTCTGTATGGCAGCTCCGTAGTACTGCCACAGCTGGCGCAGCAGGATCTGGGCTACACCGCCACCTGGTCAGGTCTGGTGTTGTCGCCTGGCGCGGTGCTGATTGTGCTGACCATACCGCTGGTGCTGAAACTGATGCCGATCGTTCAGACGCGCTACATCATTGCCTTTGGCTTCAGCTGTCTGGCCGTGGCGTTTCTCTACTCCGCCACCTTAACGCCCAATGTCGATTTCACCACGCTGGTGTTGATGCGCAGCGCACAGTCAATCGGGCTGGGTTTCCTGTTTGTCCCGCTGACGACTATCGCCTTTGTCACCATTCCGCAGCGGCTTAATGCTGACGCCTCGGCGCTGTTTACCATGTTCCGTAACGTAGCCGGATCGATTGGGATTTCACTCTCGACCGCTGCCATTACCGAGCGCGAACAGGTGCGGTCGGCGCACATGGTGCATAACATGACGCCGCTGAATGAGCCGTTCAACATTACGCTTCAGCACTGGGCACAGGCGATACGCGACTTTACCTCGGCGGTGGGCGATCCCGTCACGCTGGCAACCGGTCAGCTCTATCAGGAGATGATTGCGCAGTCGCGTATCCTCGCTTACATCGATGTCTTCTCAGGCCTGAGTATTGTCGCCCTGATTTTGATTCCATTTTGTTGGCTGCTGTCGCCGATTAAGAGCGAAGGCAGTGCAGGAGCACACTAACATGAAGGTTTTTTACTCTCATCGCCTGAAACCCCTGAGTTTACTGCTGGCCCTCGGGCTGGCGGGCTGCGCCGTCGGACCTGACTATCAGGTGCCGAAACCTGCCGTGCCGGGTGGTTACAACACTCTGGATTCGCAGGAGGCGTCAAAGCCACAAAATGCCGCGATTAATTCACGCTGGTGGCGCAGCTTCAATGATCCGCAACTCGACAGTCTGATTGAGCGGGCGATTGCGGGCAACCTGAGCCTGCAGCAGACGGTGCTGCGCATTGCCGGGGCACGTGAACAGCTGACGCAGGCGCAGGGCAGTCTGTTCCCCACCCTGGGCGGTTCAGCCAAAGTGACGCGTCAGCAGCTTGGGCTGGAAGGCTTGCTGAAATCCAATGGCGCAACCGATCAGCTCGACAGCAACGTTGCCAGCCAGCTCAATGGATTGACGCAGCCGGTTAACCTCTATCAGGGCAGCTTCGATGCCAGCTGGGAGCTGGACCTGTGGGGCAAAGTGCGCCGTCAGGTTGAGGCTGCCAATGCCCAGCAGCAGGCAGCGATAGAACAGCGCAATGATGCGCTGGTCTCACTGGAGGCCGAAGTAGCGCGTGCCTGGCTGCAATTGCGTGGCGCGCAGAGCACGATTCAGACGCTGCAACAGCAGATTGAGGTGGCGCAGCAGACGACTGAGCTGACCCAAAGCCAGCAGCGTAATGGCCTGGCCCCACTGACCGATGTGGAAAATGCCCGTGCCCAGCTCAGCACGCTGCAGGCGCAACTACCGCAGTATCAGTCGCAGGCGCGGCAGGCGATGAATGGGTTAGCGGTGCTGCTCGGCAAAACACCGGGCGCGCTGGATGCTGAACTCAGTACGCCAAAAGCGTTACCGCCGCTGCCGCAGTTTGTTCCGGTGGGCATTCCTTCCACGCTGGCACGCCGTCGTCCTGATATTCGTCAGGCTGAAGCGACGCTGCATGCACAAACCGCTGAGATTGGGGTTTCTGTCGCGCAACTTTTCCCGAGCCTGTCACTGACCGGCCAGCTGGGTGTGCGCAACACCGATGTCAGCTATCTGGATAACTGGAGCAGCCATTTCTACAGTTATGGCCCGTCGTTATCGATTCCGATTTTCCAGGGCGGACAGCTGGTGTCGAGCGTGAAGTTAGCGCGGGCGCAGCAGGCCAGTGCTGCGCTGGATTATCGTCAGACAGTGCTGACGGCGTTGCAGGATGTGGAGAATGCGCTGGTCAGCTATCGCGCCGATCAGCAGCGGGTCACCGCGCTGGATGAGACAACCGGTGCGCTTCAGCGCGCCTTTGATCTCGCCAGCGACAGTTATCGTCAGGGGCTCTCGACCTTCCTGGAGGTGCTGGATGCGCAGCGTCAGCTGGCGCAGGCAGAGGAGCAGGCGACACAGGCGCGGATGCAGAGCGCACTCGATTTAGTGGCGCTTTATAAAGCGCTGGGCGGCGGCTGGGAAACATATCAGAACGTTGAGATGCCGCAATATCCGGTATTTGGTCCGGCCACGCAGGCTAATTAGTTATCCGGCGGTCGCTGCCTTCGTGCAGGACCGCCTTAGTTCTTCCTCAGTAGCGTTAAATCAGTGACTGTCTTTCTCGCAATGTTGTTCATCATGATCTAACCCATTGAAAAAATAGATATCTCAGCGTTACTGTGCCAGGTTCAGGCAGCAGGAAATAAAACATCGGTAACCACAGGGTTATTATCAGCGCCACCGGCTAGCGATTATTTTCAGGCTGTCTGCATATCCCATACTCCGATTTTTGCACTGCGTCACCTTTCTGAATTATTTCTTCACCGGTTTTTTAAGGCAACTTACTGCTGAACGCGTGGCGATACACGCGGCTATTCACCAGGCGGAGCCGGGCACAATGGTTATTGCGCAGCTAAGCGATCTGCGAATAATCCGACTCTGCTGCACGTTGCAGCGGCAAAAATGGTTAACAGAGGACAAAGGGCATAATTAAAAAAACCACCAGCGCGTTAATTCTTTTGCGCTATTTAACGGTGCCCGGGGCGGATTTTTTAGCATAATCTGTAAGCTGGTGTGACAGTGATCGCGAGCCGGGCTCATTTTTAATCTGTTATCCCGGGCCCGTCATGGTAAATAATGATGTTCATAGCCCGCATTTAGTGGATAGGGTTAACAGCCTTCTGCCGGGATAATCTTCCTGAAATCGTTTTCAACTCCTGAGTAAAAGTGCGATTTGTTGTTAATTCAGCGTTAATAAAAGGCCAGACACGCCCGTTTTTAATAGCTCTGTTTCAGCTGAATTAATACTTAGGAATTATCTGTAGCGTAAAAATAATTTATTTTTTTATTTGAATTAGGTAGTCTTGGCGCTACAGTTTTATTAACCCCCCTTAATCAAGGACATTGTGATGAGTGACGCATTTAAGGTACTGAACAATATTCGCACATTACGTGCCCAGGCTCGTGAACTGCCACTGACCGATCTTGAAGAGATCCTGGAAAAATTAACCGTTGTTGTTACTGAGCGCCGTGAAGAAGCAGAAGCGGAAGAGACGCAGAATCGCGAAAAAGAAGAAAAGCTTTCTAAATATCGCGAAATGCTGCTGGCTGACGGCATCGACCCTAATGAATTATTAGGTGCACTGGAAAGCGGAAAAAAACGCACCAAGCGTGCGCCGCGTCCGGCTAAATATTCTTACACCGACGAAAATGGTGAGCAGAAATCCTGGACTGGCCAGGGCCGTACCCCGGCAGCGATTAAAAAAGCGCTGGATTCCGGTAAAAGCCTGGACAGCTTCCTGATCGATTGATCAACACAATCCTTGTAAGTGGGAGCCGGGGGGCCATTATGGCCCTCCGGCTTTTTTATTTCTGCCGGGATATCAATCACCCCGCAAGGAATCCACGGCTGACGCTGGCGTGCGCTGCGTCACATCTGGCATAATAGCCGCCGTTTTTTCATCCATTCTCTTCACAAAGGTCAATGCCGTGTTAGTTAGCAGCAATATCACCATGCAGTTTGGCAGCAAGCCACTGTTCGAAAATATCTCCGTTAAGTTTGGCGGCGGTAATCGTTACGGTTTAATCGGTGCGAACGGCAGCGGAAAATCCACCTTCATGAAGATTTTGGGTGGCGATCTGGTGCCTTCAGGGGGCAATGTCTCTTACGATCCCAATGAGCGCATTGGTAAGTTGCGTCAGGATCAGTTCGCCTTTGAACAATTCAGCGTGCTGGACACCGTGATCATGGGACACCATGAATTATGGGAAGTGAAGCAGGAGCGCGACCGTATTTATTCGTTGCCAGAAATGAGCGAAGAAGAAGGGTATAAAGTCGGCGATCTTGAGGCACTTTACGGTGAGATGGACGGCTACAGCGCCGAGTCTCGTGCCGGTGAGTTATTACTCGGCGTCGGTATTCCGGTTGAGCAGCATTATGGCCCGATGAGCGAAATTGCGCCGGGCTTTAAATTACGTGTGCTGCTGGCGCAGGCACTGTTTTCTAATCCCGATATTTTGTTACTCGACGAACCGACGAACAACCTGGACATCGATACTATTCGCTGGCTGGAGCAGGTGCTGAACGAGCGTGACAGCACCATGATTATCATTTCGCATGACCGTCACTTCCTTAATATGGTCTGTACGCACATGGCTGATTTGGATTATGGCGAGCTGCGGGTTTATTCCGGTAATTATGACGAATATATGACCGCGGCGACCCAGGCGCGTGAACGTTTGTTATCCGATAATGCCAAGAAAAAAGCGCAGATTGCTGACTTACAATCGTTCGTCAGTCGTTTTAGCGCCAACGCCTCTAAATCGCGTCAGGCGACATCACGCGCTAAACAGATGGATAAAATTAAACTGGATGAAGTGAAAGCCTCCAGTCGTCAGAACCCGTTTATCCGCTTTGAGCAGGACAAGAAGTTGTTCCGTAATGCCCTGGAAGTGGAAGGTTTGACCAAAGGATTTGATAACGGCCCGCTGTTTAAGAATTTAAATCTGCTGCTGGAAGTGGGTGAGAAACTGGCGGTGATCGGTGCTAACGGTATCGGTAAATCAACACTGCTGAAATCGCTGGTGGGTCAGCTGACGCCAGATAACGGCAGCGTTAAATGGTCAGAGAATGCGCGTATTGGTTATTACGCTCAGGATCACGCTGACGATTTTGCCAATGACCTGACGGTATTTGACTGGATGAGTCAGTGGAAACAGCCTGGCGATGATGAGCAGACCATTCGCGGTATTCTGGGTCGTCTGCTGTTTTCACAGGATGATATTAAGAAGCCGGCCAAAGTGCTTTCCGGTGGAGAGAAGGGTCGTATGCTGTTCGGTAAGCTGATGATGGAAAAACCGAACATTCTGATTATGGATGAGCCGACCAACCACCTCGATATGGAGTCGATCGAATCGCTCAATATGGCGCTGGAGATGTACGAAGGCACCCTGGTGTTTGTTTCACACGACCGTGAATTTGTCAGCTCGCTGGCAACCCGCGTGATAGAGCTGAAAGCAGACCGCGTGGTGGACTTCACCGGTAATTACGAAGATTACCTGCGGAGTCAGGGTATCGTCTGATTGAAACGGGGTGGCGCAGGCCACCCCGTTTTTTTTGGTGCTGATGATTAGTTTTATTATTTTTGAGGCTTTAGGGTCTGTTGGTTCAGCACGTGCTTCAGGGAGCATACGCCTTTCGCAAAGACGCAAAAGCACCATCCATGGCGGCTCAGCGCGGGCGATTACGCACCTCATCCCTGAGGTGCGCCCGTAGCCGGGCCAACGCTTTGCGTTGTTCAAAAACGCTCCCGGCGTTTTTGTCCGTGGCCCGCGATGCTCTGCTACAGGCGTATGCTCCCTTCGCTTTAAGTTCTGAGCTGTCTGGAGGGGGTGACGGTGCGGGCTTTACGTTTTAGGCTGTTGGGTCTGTTGGTTCAGAACGGGCTTCAGGGAGCATACACCTTCCGCAAAGACGCAAAAGCGCCATCCATGGCGACTCAGCGCGGGCCATCCGTGGCCCGCGATGCTTTGCTACAGGCGTATGCTCCCTTCGCTTTAAGTTCTGAGCTGTCTGAAAGGGGGGACGGTGCGGGCTTTCCGTTTTGAGGCTGTAGGGTTTTTGGGATCAGCACGGGCTATCCGTGGCCCGCAATGCTTTTCTACAGGCGTATGCTCCCATCACTTTGTCTTCTGATAAAGCCTGCTCGGGGATTATCTGACAGCAACGCATATGCTTAAGGCGCAGGGAACATGGTCAGAGGAGGAAAGCGTCCCGCGCCATGGATGGCGCGGGCCGAGCGCCCATGGATGGTTTAAGCGACTTTCCGATCTGACCGTGTTCCCTAAGCAGGTAAAACCTCACCACGGTGCGGGCTCAGGGAGCACAGGCGTTCCTGCCAATTCTACGCGCTACCACCACACACTTCACAGTGCGCATCCTGCGCCACCTTCATGCTGCGGAACTCTGCGCTCATCGCATCGTACATCAGCAACCGGCTGGTGGCGGGCGTGCCAAATGCCGTCAGCACTTTAATCGCTTCCATCGCCTGCATCGCACCAATCACGCCAACCAGTGGAGCCATGACGCCCGCTTCCACGCAACTCAGAGTTTGTTCCCCAAACAGGCGGCTGATGCAGCGATAGCAGGGTGTGCCGGGCTGCCAGCTGAATACGCTGATCTGACCTTCCATCCGAATCGCGGCGCCGGAGACCAATGGCACCCGCTGCTGACGACAGAGCCGGTTAAGCTGCTCGCGCACCGCAACGTTGTCGGTGCAGTCCAGCACCACCTGCTGCCGGGCAATCAGCGCCAGCAGCGCGGTATCGTCCAGCTGTCCATTAACCGCATGCAGCTGGCAGTGCGGATTGATGGTCGCCAGGCTTTGTGCGGCAGAGTCCACTTTGGCGAGGCCAATGTCAGCATCGTGATGCAGGATCTGCCGTTGCAGGTTAGAGTGCGATACGGTATCGAAGTCGAGCAGCGTCAGGCTACCGACACCGCTAGCCGCCAGGTAGGGCGCAGCCGCGCAGCCGAGTCCGCCCAGCCCCACGACCAGCGCATGACTCGCTTTCAGCCGCTCCTGACCGTCGAAATCAAAGCCGCGCAATACAATCTGCCGGTTGTAGCGCAGCATCTCCTCATCGCTTAATTCAGGCAGCATTTACGCCTCCAGCAGGGCGTTGAACGGTTCCACCTCAACCCATTCGCCCGGTTCAACATTGCCGCGCTCTCGTTCCAGCACAATAAAACAGTTCGCCTGGGCGAAGGAGCTGAAGACGTGTGAACCCTGCATCCCGGTGGTCTCCACCTCCAGTTCGCCCTGTGCGTTCTGTCGCAGGATGCCACGCTGGAAGTCGAGCCGGCCTGGTGACTTTTTCAGCCGCGAGGTGCAGCGCACTTTCTGACGTGGCGGTAATGCCGATTTTTGCTGGCCGGTGAGGGTGGCAAGCAGCGGCTGGACGAGCTGATAAAAGGTCACGGCGGCGGAGACCGGATTACCTGGCAGGCCGCAGAACCAGCTGCTGTTGAGGCGGCCAAAGGCAAATGGCTTGCCGGGCTTGATCGCCAGCTTCCAGAAGCTGATGGCACCAAGCTCTTCCAGCATCGTTTTGGTGAAGTCCGCTTCGCCCACCGAGACGCCGCCGGTGGTAATCACGACATCCGCCTGCCGATCGGCCTCGGTGAAAGCCGCACGCAGTGCGGCCGGGTCATCTTTGATGATGCCAAGGTCGATGACTTCGCAACCCAGCTTATGCAGCATCAGCGATACCGCAAAGCGGTTGGTATCGTAAATCTGGCCTTCGGCCAGCGGCTCGCCGACCGGCTGGAGTTCATCACCGGTGGAGAAGATAGCGACACGCAGTTTGCGCAGCACGCTGACCTGTGCGATACCCAGTGAGGCGAGCAGTGGCAGCTCCGCGGCACCCAGACGCGTACCCGCTTCCAGCACCACGGTGCCTGGCTGAATGTCATCGCCGATGAGACGAATGTTTTGTCCGGGACGGACAGGCGCGGTGATCAAAATCGCATCACCCTGTGTTTCGGTCTGCTCCTGCATTACTACTGCTTCACAGCCCGCAGGCACCGGCGCACCGGTCATGATGCGAATCACGCTGCCCTGCGGCCATTCCCCGCTAAACGGTGCGCCGGCAAAGGCTTTACCCGCCACACGCAGCGGCTGACCGCTGCTGGCGTCAGCCAGCCTGACGGCGTAGCCATCCATCGCAGAGTTATCAAAGGGTGGCACGGCAATCGGTGAAGACACCGCTTTGGCGGTGATACGCCCGACCGCTTCGGCCAGCGGCACGCTAAGACAGTCGGTGACGGGCGTCAGCTGTGACAGCATTTTTTGTTGTGCCTCCTCAAGGGAGATCAAACCTGCAGTAAAACTTTCCATGGATATTCCAGCCTGGTTATCTCAGATGCTGCCTATTATGGTGGGAATTAGCCGCTGAGTCACATCGGGGTCGACCTGACTTGTCTGTTGTTGTAGCCAAAGTGAAATATGGCGGTAAGAAAAGGTTATAACCACAGGAACAGTTTCCGCTTTACAACACTTAGCAGGCTTTCTATAGTCAAAAATCACCAAAAATGGGTGAAAACCATTTTAAATCAGTGTTTTTCGTCCTGATGCAACCACAGGGTAGATCGTTATGGTCAATGCAGTGATCGCCATTCATGGAGGCGCAGGCGCTATCACGCGCTCAGCAATGAGCGCCGAAAAAGAACAGCGCTATCGTCAGGCGCTACACGATATTGTCACTCAGGGCCAGCAGATACTGGCTCAGGGCGGCAGCGCACTCGATGCGGTGACCGAAGCGGTGCGACTGCTGGAAGAGTGCCCGCTGTTCAACGCCGGTAAAGGCGCGGTATTTACCCATCAGGGCACCCATGAACTCGATGCCTGCATCATGGATGGCCGCACGCTGGGTGCAGGGGCGGTCGCGGGCGTAACGCGGGTGCGTAATCCGGTGCTGGCGGCACGTGCCGTGCTGGAACATAGCGAGCATGTCCTGTTTATCGGCGAGGGCGCAGAGCAGTTTGCTGAAGGGCACGGTTTGGAAACGGTCACGCCTGATTACTTCTCGACCCCGGAACGCTGGGAGCAGTTGCAGCGCGCGCTGAACAGCGATGCAGCGGTGCTGGACCATGATGGGGCGGCGCACAGCGACGACCCGCTCGACCCGGATCGTAAGTTTGGTACGGTGGGGGCCGTCGCGCTGGATCTTGAGAGCAACCTCGCGGCCGCCACATCAACGGGCGGTATGACCAACAAGCAGGCCGGGCGGGTCGGCGACTCGCCGCTGCCGGGCGCGGGCTGTTACGCCAGTAACGACAGCGTGGCGGTCTCCTGTACCGGCACCGGAGAAGTCTTTATGCGGACGCTGGCGGCCTACGATGTGGCAGCGCAGATGCGCTACGCCGGGCGCTCACTGCAGCAGGCCACGGTTAATGTCATTCATGATAGCGTGCTGGAGCTGGGCGGCAGCGGGGGGCTGATTGCCGTCGATCGCGCAGGCAACGTGGCGCTGCCGTTCAACAGTGAAGGGATGTATCGCGGTGTGGCGCGGGTCGGCGAAGTGGCAGACGTCGCTATCTATCGCGAAAGTTAAGGAGCACAGATGAGCGACAGGCAAACGTTACCGCCGCTGGCCCCTGAGCAGGTACTGGCGGTGCGCGATCTCAACGTGCGTTTTCAGCACGAAACCACCGTCACTGACGCGGTGCGTCATTTGTCACTCGATCTGTTTCGCGGCGAAACGCTGGCGCTGGTGGGGGAGTCAGGCTCGGGGAAATCAGTGACCTCGCTGGCGCTGATGCGGCTGATTGAGCAGGCTGGCGGGAGGGTCAGCGGCGAGGTGCTGTTGCGGCGTCGCAACGGCGAGGTGCTGGATCTGATGCGTGCCTCAAAAGGTCAGATGCGCCGGGTGCGCGGTGCGGATATGGCGATGATCTTTCAGGAGCCGATGACCTCGCTGAATCCGGTTTTCTCCGTGGGCGAGCAGATTGCGGAATCCATCCGTCTGCATCAGGGGCTGAGCCATGCCGGTGCGCTGGCCGAAGCGCGCCGGATGCTGGATCTGGTACGAATTCCTGATGCGCAAAAGGTGTTATCCCGCTTTCCGCATCAGCTGTCGGGCGGGATGCGTCAGCGCGTGATGATCGCGATGGCGCTCTGCTGCAAACCGGCCCTGCTGATTGCCGATGAGCCGACCACCGCGCTGGACGTCACCATTCAGGCGCAGATTCTGCAGCTTATCCGCGTGCTGCAAAAAGAGATGCAGATGGGCGTGATTTTTATCACTCACGATATGGGCGTGGTTGCCGAAATGGCCGATCGGGTTCAGGTGATGTATCGCGGCGAAGTCGTAGAAAATGCCCCGGTAGCCAGGCTGTTCAGCGCCCCGCAGCAGCCCTATACCCAGGCGCTGCTGGCGGCGGTGCCAAAGCTCGGTTCGATGCACGGCCAGCCCCTGCCAGCCAAATTTCCGTTGCTGCACAGCGATGCCGTTGATGACGTGCCGCAGGATACGGTTCGCCGCCTGCAGCCACCCATTTTACAGGTGCGCGATCTGGTCACCCGCTTTGATATTCGCGGCGGCCTGCTGAACCGCGTCAAAAGCCGGGTGCATGCCGTCGAAAAAGTCAGTTTTGATCTCTATGCCGGTGAGACACTGGCGCTGGTGGGGGAGTCTGGCTGTGGTAAATCGACCACCGGGCGCTCGCTGCTGAAGCTGGTTGCCAGTCAGGGTGGCACCCTGACCTTTGACGGGCAGCGGATAGATCATTTGTCAGGTGCCGCGCTGGCCCATCTGCGACGCGACATTCAGTTTATCTTTCAGGATCCCTACGCCTCGCTCGATCCCCGGCTGACGGTTGGCTTCTCCATTATGGAGCCGCTGCTGGTCCACAAGGCGATGCCGCGTCGCGAGGCAGAGCAGCGCGTCGCCTGGCTGCTGGATAAAGTGGGTCTGCTGCCGGAACATGCTCAGCGCTATCCCCATGAATTTTCCGGCGGCCAGCGTCAGCGCATCTGTATAGCCCGCGCGCTGGCGCTGAATCCCAAAGTGGTGATCGCCGATGAGTCCGTCTCGGCGCTGGATGTGTCAATTCAGGCGCAAATTATTAATCTGATGCTCGACCTGCAGCGCGAGTTTGGCATCGCCTTCCTGTTTATTTCTCACGATATGGCAGTGGTGGAGCGTATCAGCCACCGCGTGGCGGTGATGTATCTCGGTCAGATTGTCGAGATGGGGCCGCGTCAGGCGGTGTTTGAGCAGCCTCAGCACCCTTACACCCGAAAACTCATGGCGGCGGTGCCGGTAGCCGATCCGGCTCACCGGCGTCGCGAACGAGCCTTACTGGTCGATGAGATCCCCAGCCCGATTCATGCGTTAGGGGATGAACCTGAAGTGGCGCCGCTGACGGAGGTGGCTCCGGGCCACTTCGTCGCCCGCCATGTTATCAGCGCGACCTGAACAGTGACGATGTCGCCCCGGCGACCAACCCGACAGGGATTACAGGAGAAAAAGATGCAGATTACGATGCGTAAAGGGTTACTGGCGGCTGGCGTGTTAAGCAGCGCAATGGCATTGCCCGCCTGGGCAGCACAGGATGCGGTGATTGCCGTCGCGTCCAACTTCACCACCCTCGATCCTTATGATGCCAACGACACGCTGTCGCAGGCGGTCGCGAAATCCTTCTATCAGGGCCTGTTTGGTTTTGATAAAGAGATGAAGCTCACCAACGTGCTGGCTGAGAGCTATCAGGCCAGCGCCGACGGCCTGACCTACACCATCAAGCTGCGTTCCGGAGTTAAATTCCAGGATGGCACTGACTTCAATGCGGAAGCGGTAAAGGTCAACCTTGATCGCGCCAGCAACCCGGATAACCATCTCAAGCGCTACAACCTGTTTAAACATATCGCCAGAACCGACGTGGTGGATCCGACTACGGTAAAAGTAACGCTGAAAGAGCCGTTCTCCGCCTTTATCAACATTCTGGCCCATCCGGCGGCGGCGATGATTTCGCCCACCGCGCTGAAAAAATATGGCAAAGAGATCGGTTTCCATCCGGTGGGAACCGGCCCGTTTGTGTTTGAAACCTGGAACCAGACCGATTTTGTGAAGGTTAAGAAGTGGGACGGCTACTGGAAGCCGGGCTATCCGAAGCTGGACAGCATTACCTGGCGACCAGTGGTGGACAACAACACCCGCGCGGCGATGTTGCAGACCGGCGAAGCGAACTTTGCTTTCCCGGTGCCCTATGAGCAGGCAAAACGGCTGGAGAAGAACAGCAAGCTTGCTGTGGTAACCACGCCATCGATTATGCAACGTTACATCAGCCTCAACGTCACTCAGAAGCCGTTCGACAATCCGAAGGTGCGTGAAGCGCTGGAGTATGCCATCAACCGTCAGGCGCTGGCGAAAGTGGCGTTCTCCGGTTACGCCACGCCTGCTACCGGCATCGTGCCGCCCACCATCGACTTCGCTCAGACCTATCCGGCCATCAGCTACGATCCGGCCAAAGCGAAAGCCCTGCTGAAAGAGGCGGGTTACCCGAACGGTTTTGAAACCACGCTCTGGTCGTCACACAACCACAGCACCGCGCAGAAAGTGTTGCAGTTCACCCAGCAGCAGCTGGCGCAGGTTGGCGTGAAAGTTAAAGTTACGGCGATGGATGCGGGTCAGCGTGCCGCTGAAGTCGAAGGCAAAGGCCAGAAAGAGAGCGGCGTGCGCATGTTCTACACCGGCTGGTCCGCCTCAACCGGCGAAGCGGACTGGGCACTGACACCACTGTTTGCGACTACGGCCTGGCCACCGGCGATCTTCAATACCGCGTTTTACAGCAATCCTAAGGTCGATAAAGATCTGGCTGATGCGCTGAAAACCACTGACCGTGCCGAGAAAGCGCGTCTCTACAAAGATGCGCAGGATACCATCTGGCAGGATCATCCGTGGATCCCACTGGTGGTTGAGCAGCTGGTTTCAGCCAACAGCAAAAACCTCAGCGGTTTTTATGTGATGCCCGATACCTCATTCAATTTCGATGAGGCCACTCTGAAGTAACGGAGTCGGCCAGCCCGTGAGGCTGGCCGCAGCTGCAGGATGTTGCATGTTTAACTATTTTCTCAAAAGACTTTTTGGGCTGATCCCTACGCTGCTGATTGTGGCGGTGCTGGTGTTCCTGTTTGTTCACCTGCTGCCGGGCGACCCGGCACGTCTGATCGCCGGGCCGGAAGCCGATGCCTCGGTGGTGGCGCTGGTGCGTCAGGAGCTGGGACTCGATCTGCCGCTGCCGCAGCAGTTCTGGCACTTTATGCTGAATGCGCTGCAGGGCGATTTCGGCCAGTCGATGGTCTCGAAGCGGCCGGTAGCGGAGGAGATCGCCTCACGCTTTATGCCAACCCTGTGGCTGACGCTGGTCAGCATGATCTGGGCAGTGATTTTTGGCATGTCCATCGGTATCGTTTCCGCTGTCTGGCGCAATCGCTGGCCTGATCGGCTGGGGATGACGCTGGCGGTGTCGGGCATTTCGTTTCCCGCCTTTGCGCTGGGCATGCTGCTGATGCAGGTCTTCTCGGTAGAGCTGGGATGGCTGCCAACCGTCGGTGCAGAGAGCTGGAAACATTACATTTTGCCCTCCATTACTCTGGGCGCGGCGGTAGCGGCGGTGATGGCGCGCTTTACCCGCGCCTCGTTCGTGGAGGTGATGCAGGAAGATTATATGCGGACCGCCCGGGCCAAAGGAGTGCGCGAGTCGCTGGTGGTGGTGAAGCATGGCCTGCGCAACGCCATGATCCCGGTGGTGACGATGATGGGGCTGCAGTTTGGTTTCCTGCTGGGCGGATCGATCGTGGTCGAGGTGGTATTTAACTGGCCAGGCCTGGGGCGTCTGCTGGTCGATTCCGTGGCGATGCGCGACTACCCGGTTATTCAGGCGGAAGTTTTGCTGTTTTCACTGGAGTTTATTCTGATCAACCTGTTTGTCGACATGCTCTATGCGGTGATCAATCCCGCTATTCGCTTTAAGGAGTCGCGATGAAAAACTGGCGACGCGAAGCGGCACTGAAAACAATGCCGCTGATTGCGGAGAATCGGGTGCGAACGCCGTGGCGTGAATTCTGGCGGCGTTTCAGAGGGCAGCCGGTGGCGCTGCTGGCCGGGCTGTTTGTGCTGGTACTGATTGTGCTGGCGGTTATCGCACCATGGATTGCGCCATTCGACGCAGAGAACTATTTCGATTATGACCGGCTCAACGAAGGCCCCTCGCTGATGCATCTGTTTGGCGTCGATTCGCTTGGGCGTGATATTTTCAGTCGGGTGCTGGTCGGCACGCGTATTTCCCTGATTGCGGGTTTCTTTTCGGTAGTGATCGGCGCGCTGATCGGCACATTCTTTGGGCTGTTAGCGGGCTATTACGAAGGCTGGTGGGACCGCATCACCATGCGTATCTGCGATGTGCTGTTTGCCTTTCCCGGCATTCTGCTGGCGATTGCGGTGGTGGCGATTATGGGCAGCGGCATGAGTAATGTGATTGTGGCGGTCGCTATCTTCAGTATCCCGGCGTTTGCCCGGCTGGTTCGCGGCAATACGCTGGTGCTGAAGCATCAGACCTATATTGAGTCGGCACGCAGCATCGGCGCTTCTGACTGGACTATCCTGATGCGGCATATCCTGCCCGGCACGGTATCGCCGATTGTGGTCTATTTTACCATGCGGGTCGGAACCTCAATCATTACCGCGGCCAGCCTGTCGTTTCTGGGGCTGGGGGCGCAACCGCCTACGCCGGAGTGGGGTGCGATGCTGAATGAGGCGCGGGCCGACATGGTTATCGCGCCTCACGTGGCGATTTTCCCCAGCCTGGCCATCTTCCTTACCGTTCTGGCATTTAATTTACTCGGAGACGGGCTGCGCGACGCACTTGATCCTAAACTAAAGAGATGAAACCTTTCGATTATGATCAGGACTTCAGCACTATCGACTTCCGCCAGCACCCCGAGCTTTATCAGGTCGGGCGTGGTGAGCAGGGCGTGCTGATGGTCGAGCCTTATAAAGGCGAAATACTGCCACACTGGCGTTTTCGTACCGTTCCCATTGCTGAAGAGTCGGCTGAGAAAATCATGGCGCTGTTTGAGGATTATCGGCGCAAAGACGATTTTGTCGGCATGGATATGGCGCGCAAATTTATTCAGATGGGATATACCCGTGCGCGCCGTTACAGCAACCACAAGGGCGGACGTAAATATGACGCGGATGGCAAGGAGCTGCCGCGCGGCGTCAACGAGGAAAAAGCCGCAGCGGCGGCTGTTTTCAAAGGCTACTGGGACAAACTTCGTGCAGATGAGGACTATCTGCGACGTAAAAAAGCGCATCAGCAGCAGTATGGCTAAGCGTTACCCTGATCTCCCGGCAGCCGCTACCCCCTGCTGCCGGGGTGGTTTTAATGAACCCGTCCTGCTCAATCTTATCCCCGTTTATTGCCTGCAAAGGCTCTGGCGCAGCGCCCGTGCTGCCGTTTCGCTCACGCCATAAAACGCAATCGCCCGCCAGGTTTGCCCTGATAAGGTCAGGCAGCAGCAGATGAGAAACCTATTCTGCTGGCGAGCCGGGGCGTAAAGTAGTGAAAAAACGCGTAAAAGCCGATCCAGGGTACAGGCAAAAAAAACGGGCGGTTCAGACCGTGCTTTTTCCAATAACTTCCCGTGCTATAAAAAGAAATTGGCTGCTGAGCCTCTGACGGGTGGACAAGCGAAACGCTGACAGTGGCCGCTGTTTAGCGCATCCGGTAAAACGCAGGTTGATATTCACTTGTTTTCATTAATAATAAACGGGCAAACCCCACTGAGGGGGCTATGCCCCTCAGGTAATGAAATGGATAATGTGAGAGCTAAATAATGAAAGAGATCATCAACGGATTTCTGAATTTCCAGCAGAATGTGTTTCCTGAAAGGAAGGATCTTTTCAAAAGCCTGGCATCAAATCAAAATCCGAAAGCGCTGTTCATCTCCTGTTCAGATAGCCGTCTGGTGCCTGAACTGGTGACGCAGCAGGAGCCAGGAGAGCTGTTCGTTATCCGCAATGCGGGCAACATCGTTCCCTCATTCGGCCCGGAGCCAGGCGGTGTCTCCGCCACTATCGAATATGCGGTAGTCGCGCTGGGCGTCTCCGACATCATCATCTGTGGTCACTCTAACTGTGGAGCCATGAACGCCATCGCCTCCTGCGCCTGCATGGATACCATGCCTGCGGTTGAACACTGGCTGCGCTATGCCGATGCGGCAAAAGCGGTGGTTGAGCAGCGTGAGTATGACTCGCCAGAGAAGAAGCTGAACGAGATGGTCAAAGAGAACGTCATCGCCCAGCTGAACAACATGAAAACCCATCCTTCCGTGTCCGTTGCACTGCGTAACGGTAAGCTGCGTCTGCACGGCTGGGTTTACGATATCGAAAGCGGCACCATTATGGCGCTGACCCAGGGTGGCAAACAGTTCATCACCCTGTCTGAGAATCCTGATACCTGCTTTGAGTAATCTTTTTCGCCCGCTGTGCTCTGCAGCGGGTTTTCCTTCTACTCATTCTGCATAACAGCGTAAAACCGCCTCTGTTATTATGCATTTCCCCTGTGACTTATCTATCCTTGCTTAAACCTTCCTGATACAAGCGAGTTGATGATGCGTAAAACTCCCGTTGCTGCTCTTCTGGCGGTTTCTGCACTGCTGCTCAGTGGTTGTACCTCTCATGTCGCTGATAAGCAGCAATATTCGGGTTTTCTTAGCGATTACAACCAGTTGCAACCGACCGCGTCAGCCAGTGGTGAACCCACTCTGCGCTGGATTTCACCCGATTATCAAAGCAGCCATTATAAAGATGTACTCTATACGCCGCTGGTCTACTACCCGACTGCGCATCCCACGCCACGCGTCACTCAGCAAACGCTGGATCAGGTGCTCAGTTACACAGATATCCAGCTAAAAGGCGCGATAGCCACCCGTCTGCCTCTGGTGAATCAGGCTACGCCGCATACCCTGAAGGTAAGGGCCGCCATTACCGCCGTGTCAGCAGAAAACCAGGGCGTGCAGTTTTATGAAGTGGTACCGGTTGCCGCGGTCGTTGCCAGCACCATGGCGGCGTCAGGGCATCGTACTCAGAACAGCGAACTGTTTCTGGAGATAGAGGCCAGCGATGCGGTGACGGGCAAACCGCTGATCCGGGTGGTTCGCAAAGCCTTTGGCAAAACGGTCAGCAACAGCAATACGCCGATCACCTTTGACGAGCTGAAGCCTGGTATCGATACGATGGTGCGTGACACGGTCAGTTTTAACGCGCCCTGACGCTGACGGGCGACAGAGCGCCGTCGCCCTGATTAATCTTTTGTAAATCCTCAACATCATTGCAGAGGGGCTGACTACGCTTAAGGGCATTCTATCCCGTCAGGAGATCGTTATGGCCCGTTTCTCAACTGCCTTGTTGCTAAGTGGAGCACTGTTCTGCGCCTCGCCGCTGTTTGCCGCCGACGTAAAGGTCGAGGTATTACAGGATAAGTTACAACATCCATGGTCCGTCGCCTTCCTGCCCGACAACAAAACGCTGCTGATTACCGAACGTAGCGGACAACTGCGTAGCTGGAGCCCGGAGAAGGGCCTTTCGCAGCCGATCCAGGGGGTGCCAAAGGTCTGGGCAGAACGGCAGAGTGGCCTGCTGGATGTGGTGCTGGCACCCGATTTTGCCACCAGTCGTCGCGTCTGGCTTAGCTATACCGAAGCGAACAGCAGTGGCAAAGCGGGCGCGGTGGTCGGCGTTGGCACGCTGAGCAAGGATAACCGGCAACTCAGCAATTTCCGCGAGGTGATTCGGCAGACGCCGATGCTCTCCAGCGGCAACAATATCGGTACCCGGCTGGCGTTTGATACCCAGGGCTATCTCTGGATCGCCTTCGGCGATAACTTTGCCAGCAGCGCTGCGCAGGACCTTGATAAGCTGCAGGGCAAACTGCTGCGGCTCAACGCCGATGGCAGCGTGCCGGACGATAACCCGTTTGCGAAACAGCGCGGCGCACGGCCAGAGATCTGGGCCTATGGTTTGCGTAATCCGCAGGGGCTGGCGCTTAACCCCTGGACCGGCAAGATATGGGAAAACGAACATGGCCCGCGCGGCGGCGATGAAGTGAATATCATGGAGCGGGGCAAGAATTACGGCTGGCCGCTGGCAACCTACGGCATTGACTATAGCGGTGACAAAGTGCCGGAGTCACAGGGCACACAGGTTGCGGGTACCGAACCGCCGCTTTATCACTGGAAGGATTCTCCGGCCATCAGCGGCATGGCGTTCTACAATAGCGCCCGTTTTCCGCAGTGGAAAAACTCCCTGTTTATCGGCGCTCTGAAAGAGAAAAACCTGATTCGTCTGAGTATCAACGGCGAGAAAGTGGTGGAAGAGCAACGACTGCTGGACGATCAGAAGGCGCGCATTCGCGATGTGCGGCAGGGGCCGGATGGCTGGCTCTATGTGCTGACCGATGAGGCCAATGGCAAGCTGCTGAAAGTGGGATTAGCGCAGGACGCTGGCGCGTCCCGCGGTTAAGAGCCTGTTCCCGGGCTATTTTATTGGTCAGTCTGGGCCTGGGCATTGCTCACACGCCTCACGGACTACGTGTATGTTCTGGTTCTTCCGCACTGCCGTGTCCAGGCTGCCAGCAACAATTACCCCTGATGGACCAGGCTCTGCGTCAGCGCGCCCAGTGATAAACCTGCCAGCCGCGGTTTAATGCTTCCTGGTGCAGCTGTTCGTCAGGGTTGATGACATGGGCATGATCGGCCTGTTCCAGTAGCGGCAGGTCGTTCATCGAATCGCTGTAGGCCCAGGTGCGGTCAAAGGTCTCGTCCTGCTGCAACGCTTTCCAGTCACCCAGTCGGGTGACTTTACCCTCTTTATAGGTCATGGTGCCGTAAGTGTTGCCGCTGTAGCGCGCGTCCACGATTTCAACGCCAATCGCCAGCGCGCCGCAGGCGCCCAGCTTCTCTGCAATCGGCACCACCAGATGCTCGCCGCTGGCGGAGATGATCATGACCTTGTCGCCACGCGACCGGTGCCACTCAATCCGCTCGCGGGCCGCAGGATAAACGCGTGGCATGATGTCGCGGTGAATGAAGCGGCGCACCCAGCCTTCAACGGTAAGCGTGGCCATGCCCGCCAGAGGGGAGAGCGTTTTATTCATATACTCTTCAATCGACAGCGTACCGGCATAGTACTGGCTCATTAATGCCTGTTCCTGATCAATCAGTTCACTGGGGGCGAATCCCTGTGATACCAGCCAGCGCAGCCACAGGCTGGTGCTGTCTTCACAAATGAGTGTTTCATCCAGATCAAAAAGGGCTAAGTCCATGGTCGGTCTCCTCGGCTGACTGGCGTTCAGGTTAACTGATATTTGTGACGGGCTTAACTCTTCTGCGAAAAATCGGAATTTCACGCAGTTTTGATAGCGACAGAACCGGGGAAAAGCGGCACGCGCGCGGCACTTATGCCAGGGTTACTCTACTAAACTCTAAAAAACTTTACGATTCGACGGTTTTTTTCGCTGCCGTCAAGGGTTAGCGTTTGAGTGAGAATTTTCTGCCCCTGGAATTTCGATTTAACAAGGACAATCCGGCCAAGCCCATGACAAACACTCGCTTCACATCTCGCCTGCGGCACCTTGCTGCCACTTCATTACTGATTCTTGCCCCCGTCAGCGTTTTTGCTGAGCAGGCTCCCGCCGCGCCAGGCATTGATGCTAAAGCGTGGATTCTGATCGACTACGCCAGCGGTAAAGTGTTAACTGAATCCAGTGCCGATCAGCGCCTTGATCCTGCCAGTCTGACCAAAATGATGACCAGCTACGTCGTCGGTCAGGCGATTAAAGCGGGCAAAATCAAACCGGATGACCTGGTTACCGTCGGACAGGATGCCTGGGCGACCGGCAATCCTAAGCTGCGCGGCTCGTCGCTGATGTTCCTCAAGCCGGGCGATCGTATTCCGGTGCATGAGCTGAATAAGGGAATCGTGATTCAGTCCGGCAATGACGCCTGTATTGCGCTGGCGGATTATGTGGCGGGCAGTCAGGATTCATTTATCGGCCTGATGAACAACTATGTGAAGGCGCTGGGGCTGCAGAACACCCACTTTATGACGGTGCATGGCCTGGATGCAGAAGGGCAGTACAGCACCGCGCGTGACATGGCGTTGATTGCTCAGGCGCTGATCCGCGACGTGCCCGAAGAGTACGCGCTGAATAAAGAGAAAGAGTTCACCTTCAACAATATTCGGCAGATCAACCGCAACCGCCTGTTGTGGAGCACCAACCTCAAGGTCGATGGTGTTAAAACCGGCCACACCTCGGGCGCGGGGAATAATCTGGTCGCTTCAGCAACCGAAGGGGATATGCGTCTGATCTCGGTGGTGCTGGGCACCGCCAGCGATGCGATTCGTTTCCGCGAAAGTGAAAAGCTGCTGACATGGGGCTTCCGTTTCTTTGAAACGGTCACGCCGATTAAAGCGGATGCGCCGTTTGCGCAGCAGCGGGTCTGGTTCGGTGATAAGAGTCAGGTGAACCTGGGCGTGGCGAAAGATGCCGCGCTGACCATCCCGAAAGGGCAGATGAAAAACCTGAAGGCGAGTTTTAAACTCACTACGCCGCAGCTGGAAGCCCCGCTGAAGAAGAATCAGGTGGTCGGTACCATCGATTTCCAGCTGGATGGGAAAACCATTGAACAGCGGCCGCTGGTGGTGATGCAGGATGTGCCGGAAGGCGGGTTCTTCAGCCGGATGATTGATTTCGTGATGATGAAATTCAATGGCTGGTTCGGAAAGTGGTTTTCATAAGTAAGCAGGGACGCAGGCTCGTACTGCGTTGAGCCCGAGCCTGCACAGGGAACAGGGTCAGATCGGAAAGACGCAAAATCCGTCATCCATGACATGCTCGGCCCGCGCCGTCCCTGGCGCGGGACGCTTTCCTCCTCTGACCCTCTTCCCTGCGCTTTAAGCTTATTCGCTGCGGTAAATCCGGGTTTGCCATAGTGCTGGGGACGCTAACGCGTCCCTTTCTTAATCCTGCGTCCAGCCTTTGCGAATCGGCACGGCAAACAGCGACCGATAGAGTGGATTGATTACCGCCAGCATCCGCTCGCCATAGAACTGCCACGCCAGATGCGAAGCCAGACAGCTCAGCAGCCCCACCAGGAACCCGCCCAGCATATCCATCGGCCAGTGAACGCCAAGGTAGATCCGCGACCAGGCAATAGCGCAACCGGCCACCATCAGAACCACACCTGACCAGAGGCGATGCCAGAAGATAAAGGCCAGTGCAAAGGTGAATATCGTGGTGCCGTGATCGCTGGGATAGGAGTCATCGGCGGCGTGATGAAGGAACTGATAACCAAAACCGATAGCGAAAGGGCGGGGATGCGGCAACAGCTGGCCCACAGTCCAGGAGATCGCCAGCGCATAGATCAGCGCCATGCCGGTTTTCAGTACCAGCACCCGCTGCGAAGAAACCTGATCGCGCGGCCCCCAGAGCCACATCGCCACGATTAACAGCGGCACGATGGCGATCAGATCTTTGGCAAAAAACGTCGCCAGCTGCAGTAACCAGGCGGGTGAAGCCGGTGTGGCATTAATGGCAGTAAACAGTGAATGGTTCAGCTCTTCCATTTCGGGATAAATTCCTCAGCAGACAGTCCGGTTAACGGCAGCTGGCAGCCTCCCGCCAGCCCGGCCCGATAACAGCGGCAAAAAAAACGGTCAGCGACAGCACGCTAACCCAATCAGTCAGCACAAATTGCTAACTAAACAGCGGTCTATCCTGCTTTTTACCGCTTTGTTCGTCTATAGAAAGGCTCTTAATCTGCCGTTGAGTTGTGTAACTGTTTAAGTTTTATGACACCTGCAGTTGCGAATCTGGTGCAGAATGACGGGCAAGGGCGAAAAAAGGGCATAAAAAAACCCGCCGGGAAAAAGACCAGCGGGCTCCACAATTTGGGGATTTCAAAGAAAAGCAGTGGCACTTATTATGACTATCCCTTAACAATAAAGTTCTGGACGCAGGCAAAAAAATTTTATAGGGGCAATATCGGCCAGATAATCACAATCAGCGTTCCCGCCAGCGTCAGCAACACGTTGGCGATGGCATAGGTCCCGGCATAGCCCAGCGCCGGAATATTACTGCGTGCCGTATCACTGATGATCTCCATGGCCGGTGCGCAGGTACGCGCCCCCATGATGGCGCCAAACAGCAGGGCGCGGTTCATCCGCAACACATAAGCACCAAACAGATAGCAGATGATCACCGGAATCAGGCTCACCAGCAGGCCGCACAGCAACATCATCGCACCGTCGCTGCTCAGGCCGTGATTAATGCCGCTGCCGGCACTCAACCCCACACCCGCCATAAACACCATCAGCCCGAACTCTTTCACCATGGTGAGCGCGCCCTGTGGAATATAACCAAAGGTCGGGTGGTTGGCGCGCAGGAAGCCGAGCATGATACCGGCGAACAACAGACCCGCGGCGTTACCAATACCAAAACTGAAATTGCTGAACTGGAAGGTGATCAGACCAATCATCAGACCGACGATAAAGAAGGCGCAGAAGGCTAAGAGATCGGTCATCTGACTGTGAATCGCGATAAAGCCAATGCGATCCGCCACGCTTTTGACCCGTCGTGCCTCGCCGCTGACCTGCAGCACATCACCTTTGTTCAGCATGATACTGTCATCGATCGGCATCTCTATCTGACTGCGTATCACCCGGTTCAGGAAGCAGCCGTGATCGGTAAGGTTTAACTTGCTGAGGCGTTTGTTCACCGCGTTATGATTCTTCACCACAATCTCTTCGGTCACGATGCGCATATCCAGCAGGTCGCGGTCAAATACCTCTTTGCCGTTGCGGAAGCTGGGATCGAGCCGGGCGTGTGCGTCGGGATAGCCCACCAGCGAGATATCATCACCGAGCTGCAACACCGCATCACCGTCTGGACTGGCGAGAATACCGTTGCGGCGGATGCGCTCAATATAGCAACCGGTCTGGCGATAGATACCCAGCTCACGCAGGTTTTTGCCGCCACTCCACGCCACCAGTTCCGGACCGACGCGATAGGCACGGATCACCGGCAGGAAGACTTTGCGCTGGCTGTCGGCATCCAGACCGCGTTCCCGGGCGATCTGCTGGGCGCAGGTGGGCAGATCCTGATGTTGCAGACGGGGCAGATAACGTGCGCCGAAAATCAGACTGACCAGGCCGATCAGATAGGTCACGGCATAACCGAGGCTCAGCTGATCCTGCATCAGTCCAAGCTGCTTCGGATCGCTGATGCTTTGCCGCAGGGTATCGCCCGCCCCGACCAGCACCGGCGTTGAGGTCATCGATCCGGCCAGCATGCCAGCGGTAAGACCGATATCCCAGCCAAAGAGTTTGCCCAGCCCCAGCGCAAGCAGCAGCGCGCTGACCACCATGACGATGGCGAGCATGAAATAGTTTTTGCCGTCGCGAAAGAAAATAGAAAAAAAGTTGGGACCGGCTTCGACGCCGACACAAAAAATAAACAGCATAAATCCCAGACTCAATGCATCGGTATTGATCGTAAAGTGCTGCTGGCCTAATAAGAGCGAAACCACTAATACGCCAATCGAATTTCCCAGCTGAACCGAGCCCAGGCGCAACTTACCCAGACAGAGGCCGAGCGCTAAAACGACAAACAATAACAAAATGTCATTTCCGCTTAACAATCCTGCGACGTTAATATTCACTGTTTAACTTCTTGTTTACATGTAACCTATTGAAGAGTAGCCTGTTTTTCGCTATCGTGAGCAGGCCGTTGAGGAACTGTTGTATCAACACTGCAAATGGAACCTTTATCGCGGCGCTATTCTAATCACAAATATCTTTCACAGCCATTGGCTGTTTTCATTCGTTGCCACAGCGAACTGTTTCTTTTTATTTCCATCTGAACGCATCAGGGTTATCAGCAGGTTATTGTCGGGGTTACTTTTAATCAGTGGGGTGGTATGCCGCAGCGTTCTTATCTCTGGACTACCCGCCTGTGCGGCGTGGTGTTATATAGTCTGGTATTTGTGTTTACCTGTCATTTCTGGCAGGTCGGTCCCGGCCCGCTTCGCGGTCAGCCCGAATTACTGCTCTTTATGTTGCCCGGTATTGTGATGGCATTGGTGCAGGTGGAAAGCCCGTTAAAAAGCACCCTGTTGATGGGGCTATGGGGAACGTTACTGGCAGCATTGCTGCTGAATAACAGCCTGTTTATCCACAGCAGCGCACTCTTCGTCGGTGCATGGAGCCTCAGCGCGCTGTTCTGGGCGGGTTGCGGTGCCTTGCTGGTGCGGTTGATGCAGATTGTGATGGCGTCACTCAATTAAACCGTGCCGGGTGACGGGTATCAGGCAGAGCGCAAAAAGGCGAGACAGGTAAATCCTGGCTCGCCTTTTTCATTCCGGCTATCTGTAATTACGCGGCAAATCCCAGATTCTCTTTGGTCCAGGCCGCAAACTCGGTGTAGCCACCGATATGTTTTTCGTCGACGAAAATCTGTGGCACGGTGCTGACCGGTTTACCGGCGCTCGCTTCCAGGTCGGCTTTAGTAATGCCTTCTGCGTTAATATCGACATACTGGTAGCTAAAATCATCACGCTCAGCGGTCAGTTTGTCGGCCAGTTCATGGGCACGCACACAGTAGGGACAGCCCGGACGACCAAAAATAACAGCAATCATTGAGAACTCCTTGCAGCGACTATTATGTGATGTGTATCACACAATGAAACAGAGAATGGCGACCATGATGCCCGCTCGTATCGCTTAAGGAAAGCAGGATTTGCCTGTTAGTCTGATGCCCGCACGCTATTGCCGCCCGGTCAGGAAGCCTCTGAATCAGAGGCTTTTCGCGCCGGCAGCCCATGTATCCCGCGCAATTTTTGGGTTGTTGACCATAATTGACGCTCAGTCAGCCACTAAGGCAGGAGGATCTTATGCAGAGTGTGGCCAGATTACCCCGGTTTGTGGTGGTGCTGGAGGCGGCTGGCGGCCTGTTAATCCTGGGCGCGCTGCTGCTGATCAACCACTGGCTTACGCTGCCATTCCTGGCGGATGTAAAAACGCTGGCGACTGTGCTGTTCATCGCTGGCGTGATTCTGATGCTGCCTGCTGCCTGGCTGTTAATGTGGCGCACCGCGAAAGCGATAGCACCACAGCTGTTCAATCAGATAGACAAAAAAAGATAATATTGCTGGAGACTTTATGACACCGACCATTGATTTACTGTGCAGCCACCGTTCAATCCGCGCCTTTACTGACCAGCCGGTCAGCGAAGCACAGCGTGAAGCGATTATTACTGCGGCGCAATCGGCGTCCACATCCAGTTTTTTACAGTGTTCTTCCATTATCCGTATCACCGACAAAGCGCTGCGCGACAAGCTGGTGACGCTGACGGGCGGACAGACCTGGGTCGCGGATGCGCCTGAGTTCTGGATCTTCTGCGCTGACTTTAATCGCCATCTGCAGATTTGCCCTGATGCGCAGCTGGGTCGTGCCGAGCAGTTGCTGCTGGGCTGCGTCGATACCGCGCTGATGGGTCAGAATGCTATGGTCGCAGCGGAATCGCTGGATCTGGGCGGCGTCTTTATCGGCGGAATCCGTAACAGTATCGCGGAAGTGACCGAACTGCTGGGCCTGCCGAAATTTGTCCTGCCGCTGTTTGGTTTTTGCCTGGGTCATCCGGAGTCAAAGCCGGACGTCAAACCGCGTATGCCGCACGCGATGCTGGTGCATGAGAACCGCTATCAGCCGCTGGATCCGGCGGTACTGTCCGAATACGATAGCCGCACAGAGCTCTATTATCAGCAGCGCGACAGCAACCAGCGCAGCGAAACCTGGAGTGAACTGATCCAGCGCCTGATCATTAAAGAGACGCGTCCGTTTATGCTCGATTATCTGCATCAGCAGGGCTGGGCCACGCGTTAAATCAGCAAGGGAGAGCAGCGATGAAGATAGCTATCCTGTCACGTGATGAGACGCTCTACTCCAGCTGGCGACTGCGTGAGGAGGCCGCCGCGCGCGGCCACGAGGTACAAATCATCGATCCGCTCTCCTGCTATATGAATATTAATCCCGCCTCACCGGCGGTTCACTACTGTGGTGAACCGCTGGGCCATTTCGATGCGGTTATCCCGCGTATCGGCAACCCTATCACCTTTTATGGCACGGCCGTGCTGCGACAGTTTGAGATGTGTGGCAGCTATCCGCTGAATGAGTCTGCCGCCATTACCCGCACCCGTGACAAATTGCGCTCGCTGCAGCTGCTGGCACGGGAAGGCATCGATATGCCAGTCACCGGCTTTGCCTCCTCACCCGATGACACCGCTGATCTGATCGCCCTTGTCGGCGGTGCGCCGCTGGTGGTCAAGCTGGTGGAGGGTACCCAGGGCATTGGCGTGGTGCTGGCGGAAACGCGGCAGGCGGCGGAAAGCGTTATCGATGCCTTTCGCGGCCTGAATGCCCATATCCTGGTGCAGGAGTTTATTAAAGAAGCGCAGGGTCGTGATGTTCGTTGTCTGGTGATTGGCAATCAGGTGGTGGCAGCGATTGAGCGGGTAGCGAAAGAGGGCGACTTTCGCTCTAATCTGCATCGCGGCGGCAAAGCTTATCCGGTCGTCATTACGCCACAGGAACGGCAGATCGCCGTGAAAGCGGCGGCCACACTCGGGCTCGAAGTGGCGGGCGTCGATATTCTGCGCGCCCATCGCGGCCCGCTGGTGATGGAAGTTAACGCCTCGCCCGGTCTTGAAGGCATTGAAACCAGCAGTGACCTTAACATCGCCGCCCTGATGATTGCGCGGATTGAGCAGCAGGCCATCCCCGGGCTCCGTCCTAAAACCGCTGGCTGACACGCGCTTTTCAGCGGTTTTCATGGCATCGTCGCGCATTTTTCCGTAAGCTAAGTCGCCTGTTTATCACCCCACTGGGATTTTACGATGGATTCTCTTGTCGTTCCGGATATCGACCTGCTGCGTCGCTGGCTGGATCAGCAAAATATCACCTGGTTCGAATGCGATGCCTGTCAGGCACTTCATCTGCCGCACATGCAAAACTTCGATGGGGTGTTTGACGCCAAAATCGATCTGGTCGACAACGTCATTCTGTTTTCGGCGCTGGCTGAAGTGAAGCCGACGGCGCTGATTCCACTGGTTGGCGATTTGTCGCAGATCAATGCCAGTTCGCTGACGGTGAAAGCATTTATCGACATTCAGGATGATAATCTGCCGAAACTCATTGTCTGTCAGTCAATGATAACTACCGCCGGGTTAACCTTTGGTCAGTTCTCGCACTTTATGAAACAGAGTGAAGAGCAGATCTCAATGGTGATCCTGGAAGCCTTTGCCAACAATCTGTTGATTGTGGGCGAAGAAGAAGAGCACGTTCCGGTGACCAGCGTTCATTCTGTGCTGCACTAAGCCCGACATGGTCACACACTAAGCCGTCCCTGAGACGGCTTTTTTATGCCCGCCATCCGCTGCCGCGATAATTTTTTATTCTGCATTTTGCCCTTTAACGCCAGATATTTGTCGTGGTTTATGCCATCAAAGCCGAACCTCATAGCTCAAACATGCATAAAATATCGGTTTCAGGCGTTTTTTACGCTGGGGTCTGGTGAAGCCTGACCGGGGGGGCTATGCTTGCGGGGCTGTAACAGGCGCGTAACTGCGCCTCAGCTATAGGTTTTTGCTATTAAACTCCCGCTGAATAATGATTCATTGTGTCACTGACGTCTTGTACAGAACGCAATGCAGGGATCTCTGGTTTGCAGCGTTGTAATGACCCGCTCAGGAGGATGGAAAAATATGTTCAACTCACGTCAGAAATGGCTGTCAGCTGTGGTAGCTGCTGCGCTGATGGCCGCATCGGCCAGCAGCATGGCGGAAGATAAAACGCTGCACGTCTACAACTGGTCCGATTATATTTCGCCAGACACCGTGCCGAACTTTGAAAAGCAGTCCGGCATCAAAGTGGTCTACGATGTGTTTGACTCCAACGAAGTCCTGGAAGGCAAACTGATGGCGGGCAGCACCGGTTATGATGTGGTGGTGCCATCCTCCAGCTTCCTGGCGCGTCAGCTGCAGTCCGGGGTATTCCAGCCGCTGGATAAGAGCAAACTGCCTAACTACAAAAACCTCGATCCGGCGCTGATGGAAAAAGTGGCGCAGCACGATCCGGGTAACAAATATGCCATTCCTTATCTGTGGGGCACCACCGGTATCGGCTACAACGTCGACAAGGTCAAAGCCGCACTGGGCGCTGATGCGCCGGTCAACAGCTGGGATCTGGTGCTGAAGCCGGAAAACCTGGAGAAGCTGAAAAGCTGCGGCGTCTCCTTCCTGGATGCGCCAGAAGAGATTTTCGCCACGGTGCTCAACTACCTGGGCAAAGATCCTAACACCTCTGATGCCAAAGAGTATTCCGGCGCGGCCACTGACCTGCTGCTGAAACTGCGTCCGAATATCCGCTACTTCCATTCGTCGCAGTACATCAACGATCTGGCCAACGGTAATATCTGCGTCGCCATTGGCTGGTCGGGCGATATTCTGCAGGCGAAAAACCGTGCTGATGCAGCGAAAAACGGCGTGCATCTGGGTTACAGCGTTCCAAAAGAGGGCGCACTGGCCTTCTTCGATATGATGGCGATCCCGAAAGATGCGAAAAACCTCGATGGCGCTTACGCCTGGCTGAACTACATCATGGATCCGAAAGTGATCGCCGATGTCTCCAACAAAATGAACTACGCCAACGGCAACAAAGCGTCGCTGCCGCTGATCAATGCCGATGTCCGCAACAACCCGGGTATCTTCCCGACGCCTGAAGCGATGTCGAAATTGTTTGTGCTGAAAGTCCAGGATCCAAAACTGGATCGTGTGCGTACGCGCGCATGGACTAAAGTAAAAAGTGGTAAGTAATTCGTCCTTAACGGATTGACCTGTCATGTATCAGCAACAGAGGCGCGGTGTCGGCCTCTGTTGTGCCATTTTTAGCGGCATATTTTGTCGCCATGTTCCGCCTGGCTCCGGAGAGAACCTTTGTGAACGATGCCATTCCCCGTCCTCAAAATAAAACCGCAAAGGCGTTAACGCCACTGCTGGAAATTCGCAATCTGACCAAATCCTTTGACGGGCAACACGCCGTGGATGATGTCAGCCTGACTATTTATAAAGGTGAGATCTTTGCCCTGCTGGGCGCATCGGGCTGTGGTAAATCAACGCTGCTGCGCATGCTGGCCGGTTTTGAGCCGCCAACCAGCGGGCAGATTGTGCTGGATGGTCAGGATCTGTCCCACGTTGCTCCCTATCAGCGCCCGATCAACATGATGTTCCAGTCCTACGCGCTGTTTCCCCACATGACGGTGGAGCAGAATATCGCCTTTGGTCTGAAACAGGATCGGCTGCCGAAAGGGGAGATCACCAGCCGGGTAGCAGAGATGCTGGCGCTGGTGCATATGCAGGAGTTTGCTAAACGCAAACCGCACCAGCTCTCCGGTGGTCAGCGTCAGCGTGTGGCGCTGGCCCGCAGCCTGGCGAAACGGCCAAAACTGCTGCTGCTGGATGAGCCGATGGGGGCACTGGACAAGAAACTGCGCGACAGGATGCAGCTGGAAGTGGTCGATATTCTGGAGCGTGTTGGCGCGACCTGCGTGATGGTGACGCACGATCAGGAAGAGGCGATGACCATGGCGGGCCGTATCGCGATTATGAATCGCGGCAAGTTCGTGCAGATTGGTGAACCGGAGGAGATCTACGAGCATCCTACCAGCCGCTACAGCGCGGAATTTATCGGTTCGGTTAACGTTTTCGAAGGCTTACTGCGTGAACGTCAGGCGGATGGCCTGGTGATTGACAGTCCCGGCCTGATGCATCCGCTGAAAGTCGACTCCGATGTCTCGGTGGTGGATAACGTGCCGGTCCATGTCGCGCTGCGCCCGGAAAAAGTGATGCTGTGCGATGAGGTGCCTGCCGACGGCTGCAACTTTGCGGTGGGTGAAGTGGTCCACATCGCTTATCTCGGCGACCTTTCTATCTTCCATGTCCGTCTGCACAGCGGACAGATGATCAGCGCACAGTTGCAAAACGCACATCGCTACCGCAAAGGGTTGCCGACCTGGGGTGATGAAGTCCGCCTCTGCTGGGAATGCGACAGCTGCGTGGTGTTGACGGTTTAAGGAGCGGCTATGAGCCAGATTTTCCAACGCGCTAAAGCGCCTGCCCGACTGGTCGGCACGCCGCTGCAACGCTGGGCCACGCGGATAAAAATGCAGCATGGCCGCAAGCTGGTGATCGCCTTGCCTTATGTCTGGCTGGTGCTGTTGTTTCTGCTGCCGTTTCTGACGGTACTGAAAATCAGCTTCGCGGACATTGCGCGTGCGATTCCCCCCTACACCGAGCTGGTGAGCTGGGCTGATGATCAGTTCAGCATTGTGCTCAATTTCGGCAACTACCTGACGCTGACCGACGATCCGCTCTACGTCGATGCCTATCTGCAGTCGCTGAAAGTGGCGGCGATCTCCACGGTGATCTGTCTGCTGATTGGCTACCCGCTCGCGTGGGCCGTGGCGCACAGCAAGCCCTCTATGCGCACTATTCTGCTGCTGCTGGTGATCCTGCCGTCGTGGACCTCATTTCTGGTGCGCGTCTACGCCTGGATGGGGCTGCTTAACAACAACGGTATTCTGAACCGGTTCCTGCTGTGGCTGGGGGTGATCGATCATCCGCTGGTGATCCTCTACACCAATACAGCGGTCTATATCGGTATCGTCTACTGCTACCTGCCGTTTATGGTGCTGCCGATCTACACCGCGCTGACCCGCATTGATTACTCGCTGGTGGAAGCCTCACTGGATCTGGGCGCGCGTCCGCTAAAGACCTTTTTCAGCGTGATTGTCCCGCTGACCAAAGGGGGCATTATCGCTGGATCGATGCTGGTGTTTATCCCGGCGGTGGGGGAGTACGTAATTCCTGAACTGCTGGGTGGGCCGGACAGCATCATGATTGGCCGTATCCTGTGGCAGGAGTTCTTTAACAACCGTGACTGGCCGGTGGCCTCCGCGCTGGCGGTTATCATTCTGCTGATCCTGATTCTGCCGATCATCTGGTTCCACAAGCATCAAAACCGTGAAATGGGAGAGAAGGCATGAATAATTTGCCCACCATTCGCTCACCCTGGCGTACCGGGATTCTGGTTTGCTGCTTCCTGTTCCTCTATGCGCCGATGCTGCTGCTGGTGGTTTACTCCTTCAACAGCTCACCGCTGGTGACGGTGTGGGAGAGTTTCTCGTTCCACTGGTACAGGGTGCTCTTCCAGGACAGCGCGATGATTGACGCCGTGCTGCTGAGTCTGAGCATTGCCGGTCTCTCCGCCACCATGGCGGTGGTGCTGGGCACGCTGGCGGCGGTGATTATCGTGCGTTTTGGTCGCTTCCGCGGCCACAACGGTTTTGCCTTTATGCTGACCGCGCCGCTGGTGATGCCCGACGTCATCACTGGCCTGTCGCTGCTGCTGCTGTTTGTGGCAATGGGCAACGCCTTTGGCTGGCCGAGCGAGCGCGGCATGCTGACCATCTGGCTGGCCCACGTCACCTTCTGTACCGCCTATGTGGCCGTGGTGATTAACTCGCGTCTGCGTGAGCTGGACCGCTCCATCGAAGAGGCGGCGATGGATTTAGGCGCTACGCCGCTGAAAGTCTTTTTCGTGATTACCGTGCCCATGATTGCACCGGCTATTGTGACCGGCTGGCTGCTGGCGTTTACCCTGTCACTCGACGATCTGGTGATCGCCAGCTTCGTGACCGGGCCGGGTGCCACTACATTGCCGATGGCGATCTTCGCCACTGTGCGACGCGGCGTTAACCCGGAAATCAATGCGCTGGCTTCGCTGATCCTGTTTGTGGTGGGTTTAGTCGGTTTTATCGCCTGGCGGGTGATGGCACACGAAGAAAAACAACGTTTAAGCGATATTCAGAAAGCTAAACGTGGCTGAAATCCGTAACCTTTGCCACTATATGAACGGGCCGGTCTGACCGGCCCGTTTTTCGATCAGGTGGAGTCAGGGACAATGTCAGAAATCTTCAAAAGCAGTGCCACGCTTTCAATTGCGCCGGTTCCGGTGACGGTTGCGGGTATTGCTATTATTGCGACCCGCTGCCTGAGCGTCCTGATGCTGGCAAATGAGCTGGGTTACAGTGAACTCGCCAACTTTGTTCACCGCAGCGCCCAGTCCTGGGACGCGACACTCATCTTTGTCGCCAGCCAGCTGATCTTCCTGTTCGAACTGCGCTGCGCCTTTACCCTGATGCGCGGCAGTAACCGTGGACGCTGGGGCTATGTGGCGACGCAGGTGATTGTGCTCAGCTATATGCTGGTCGCCTCGCTGGGCTGGATCTACCCTGAGATTTTCAGCATTGATGGCGACAACAACGTCCAGATTATTCACCATACCCTGTCGCAGAAAATCCCCGATCTGCTGGTGCTCCTGCTGCTGTTTCTGCCTGCCAGCAGCCGCGCTTTTTTCAGGAAGCGATGATACAATCGCGCTCCGCCCGACCCGATCGTTAAGGCTTTACCATGCACTGCGCGCTTTATGACGCTAACCGTTGCCGCTCCTGTCAGTGGCTGGAAAAACCCTATCCCACTCAGCTGAACGACAAACAGTCGATGCTGGAACAGTTACTGGCTGAGCAGCCGGTCGCGGCCTGGTTGCCGCCGGTCACCTCACCGCAGCAGGCATTTCGTAATAAAGCCAAAATGGTGGTAAGTGGCAGCGTCGAGCGTCCGGTGCTGGGATTAATCCATCGTGATGGTGAAGCTGTCGATCTGTGCGATTGTCCACTCTATCCCGCCAGCTTCCAGCCGGTTTTCGCTGCACTTAAGCCCTTTATTGCCCGTGCCGGACTGACGCCCTATAACGTGGCGCGCAAACGCGGCGAACTCAAATTCCTGCTGATAACCGAAAGCCAGCAGGGCGGCGTGATGCTGCGCTTTGTCCTGCGTTCAACCGCGAAACTGGAACAGCTGCGCGTCGCATTGCCGTGGCTGCAACAGCAGTTGCCGCAGCTGGCGGTGATCTCTGCCAATATTCAGCCCGTGCATATGGCGATTCTGGAGGGAGAAGAGGAGATTGCGCTGACGCCCGCGCAGTCGCTGGCAGAGAATTTCAACGGCGTGCCGCTGTGGATCCGCCCGCAAAGCTTCTTCCAGACCAACCCGCAGGTTGCCAGCGCACTCTATGCCACCGCGCGCAACTGGGTCAGGGCGCTGCCGGTCAACAGTATGTGGGATCTCTTCTGCGGCGTAGGCGGTTTTGGTCTGCACTGCGCGACAGCGGAGATGGAACTGACGGGCATTGAGATCAGCGCCGAGGCGATAAAATGCGCCCGGCGTTCCGCTGAGATGCTGGGGCTGGAAAACGTGCAGTTTGCGGCGCTGGATTCTACGGCGTTTGCGACCGGACGCGACGCGGTACCGCAGCTGGTGCTGGTTAATCCACCGCGTCGTGGGATTGGTGAGGCGCTGTGTGACTATCTCAGCCAGATGGCCCCGGATTATCTGCTCTATTCAAGCTGCAATCCGCAGACCATGGCGCAGGATATTGCCCGACTCAGTGCCTATGAGGTGACGAAGGTGCAACTGTTCGATATGTTTCCCCACACCGCCCATTTTGAAGTGCTGACGCTGTTAAGCCGCCGTCAGCACCAGTCCGGGAAAGCATCGGCAGAGGCAGCCTCAGCCGGTAATTACTCCGGGAACCACTTCTGATTAAGCTGCTGCCAGCTGCCGTTGGCTTTCAGTTCGTTCAGTGCCTGATTGAACTGATCGCGAAGCGCCGTATTGCCTTTACGCACGGCAATGCCGAGACCGGTGCCAAAGTAGTCCGCATCCGTAACATGTTCACCGACAGTGGCGAGATCCGCATTGGTCTTCAGCCACTGATTCACCACCGCGCTGTCGCCAAACACGCCATCCAGCCGGCCACTCTTCATATCCAGAATCGCATTCTGATAGCTGTCATATGCCACCACTTTCACGTCCTGATGCTTATCCTGCAGGTACTTCTGGTGAGTGGTGCCGTTTTCCACGCCAATGCGCTTGCCCTTAAGCTCAGCAAAGCTGCTGAACTGGCCTTTACGGGCGATCACGATGGCGGAGTTAGCATAATAAGGCTGGGTAAAATCGACCTGCTTGCTGCGCTCAGTGGTGATGTCCATGCCGGAAATCACCGCGTCATAGCGGCGGAACTTCAGTGACGGGATCAGGCTGTCGAAGGCATTGTTGGTAAAGGTACACTCCGCTTTCATCTGCTGGCACAGCGCTTTGGCCAGGTCGATATCAAATCCCACCAGGTTATTTTCCCGGTCCAGGGATTCAAACGGCGGATAAGTCGCTGAGGCGGCGAAGCGAATCTTTTCCGCTGCCTGGGCGGTAAGTGCCAGCGAAGCCAGCGCCGCGGCAACAATCCATTTTTTCATTTTATGATCCTGTGATGTGGTCAGCCAGAGAAGGCAATACCCTGCCATAAAATGAATTTTCATGCAATTAGCGTGATTTTTCAGGCGAAAAGGGCGAGGAGCCTCGCCCGGATATCAGTTACGTCGTTCAAAAGCCAGGGCGCGCTTTTCGATCAGCCGCATCATCAGCGTGAGCAAACCGTTAACGCAGAGATAAACCAGACCCGCCGCGGCATAGACCGTGATGTCGTAGGTGCGGCCATAGAGCAACTGGCCGTGGCCCATGACTTCCATCAGGGTGATGGTGTAGGCCAGCGACGTGCCTTTGAACACCAGCACCACTTCATTGGAGTAGGAGGAGAGGGCGCGTTTAAATGCATACGGCAGCAGAATGCGCAGGGTATCTTTGCGGCTCATGCCGAGCGCGGCACACGATTGCCACTGTCCGGAAGGAATCGCACGCACCGCACCGTAAAACAGCTGCGTGGTGTAAGCCGCGCTGTTCAGGGACAGCGCCAGCATCGCGCACAGCCAGGGCTGCGACAGTAAATGCCACAGCCAGGGGATCTGCTGGATCGAGGGAAACTGTCCCGGACCGTAATAGATCAGGAAGATCTGCACCAGCAGCGGTGTGCCGGTAAACAGCGTAATAAAGCCTTTGATCAGCGGGTTGAACACCGGCGTTTTCAGCGACAGCACCACGGTGAAGAGCAGCGCCAGCAGCAGGGCCACGACCAGCGAGGCTGCCGTCAGCGTCAGGCTGGTATGCAACCCTTTCAGGAGTTCAGGCAGATAGGCCAGCATTAGCTGTTCCCCCGTTCAAAGCGGGTGGTGCGCATTTCGATGCGGCGTAACACCGCCTGGCTGAAGAGCGTGATCACTAAGTAGATAGCGGCCGCTACCAGGAACCAGGTAAACGGCTCCTGCGTGCGGGTGGCGATACTTTTGGTTTGCAGCATCAGATCGTTGACGCTAATCAGCGAGACCAGCGCGGTATCTTTCAGCAGCACCAGCCACTGATTGCCCAGACCGGGCAGGGCGTGACGCCACATCTGCGGCATAATCAGCCGGAGAAAGATGGCCGATTTTTTCATGCCCAGCGCCTGACCCGACTCCCACTGGCCCATCGGCACCGCTTTCAGCGCGCCGCGCAGCGTCTGCGAGGCGTAGGCGGCATACAGCATCGCCAGCGCTATCACACCGCACAGGAACGGACTGACGTCGAAGTTTTCAATTTCTACCTGAATCGGTAACTGAAACAGGCCGAAATTCAGGGTGAAGCCGTCAGAGAGGGTGAGCAGCAGCTGTGAGGCGCCAAAATAGATAAACAGCACCACCAGAATTTCCGGCAGGCCGCGGATCAGCGTCACCAGGCCGGTGCCAATCCACGCCAGCGGTCTCAGGCGCAGTGACTCCCAGCCAGCGAAAATCATCGCCAGCACCAGGCCAGCGATGAGAGCACAAACAGCAAGGCCGACGGTCATGCCGGCGGCGCTTGCGAGGGTCATCATTTCATTCATCAGAGATTACTGCTGGAACCATTTGCTGTAGATGGTTTTATACGTGCCGTCTGCTTTGATCTTATCCAGCGCGCCATTGAATCTGGTCTGCAGATCGGTGTTGCCGGTACGTACCGCAATGCCCAGGCCGGTACCAAAGTAGGCTTTGTCCGTGACTTTGTCGCCGACGGCAGCCAGCGCGGCATTCTGCTTCAGCCACTCGTTGACGACTGCGGTGTCACCGAACACAGCATCAATACGGCCATTTTTCAAATCCAGCACCGCATTCTGATAGCTGTCGTAAGGAACGGTGGTGATTTCGCTGTGTTTCTCAGTCAGGTATTTCTGATGGGTGGTGCCGTTCTGGACGCCAACCCGCTTGCCTTTCAGCGCTTCGACGCTGGCGACTTTGCCTTTCTGGGCAACAAACAGCGCGGAGTTGTCGTAGTAAGGCTTGGTGAACAGGACCTGTTTTTCACGATCTGGCGTGATATCCATGCCCGCCATCACCGCATCAAAGCGACGGAATTTCAGACTCGGGATCAGGCTGTCGAACGCCTGATTGGTGAAGGTGCAGGTTGCGTCAATCTCTTTACACAGCGCATTGGCCAGATCGACATCAAAGCCCTGAATCTTGTTGTCCGCATCCACAAATTCAAAAGGAGGATAAGAGGCTTCGGTCGCAAAACGAATCGTCTGTGCCGCCGTAGCGCTCAGGCTAAAACCAGCAAGCAGTGCAGCAAGTACCATTTTTTTCATTTTTAGCATCCTGACTTAGTGCGAAAGATAGTGAGCAAACGCCTCGGTTTGCGGCTGTGTAAAGCGGCTGGCATCGCCCTGTTCCACAATATGACCGTTCTCCATATAGACGACGCGGCTGGCCGTTTTACGTGCCACCTCCACTTCATGGGTCACAATCACCTGGGTAATGCGGGTCTGGGCCAGTTCGCGAATGATACTGACAATCTGTGCGGTAATTTCAGGGTCCAGCGCGGCAGTCGGCTCATCAAACAGCAGCACCTGCGGCTCCATCATCAGCGCGCGGGCAATCGCCACACGCTGCTGCTGACCACCGGAGAGATGCAGCGGAAAGCGATCGCTGTAGGGCGTCAGGCGCAGCCGGTCAAGCAGCTTGTCGGCGCGGGCGCGGGCGTCGCTTTTGCTGAGGCCCAGTACCCGGCAGGGCGCTTCAATCAGGTTCTGCAGCACGGTAAGGTGCGGCCAGAGATTGTACTGCTGAAACACCATACCGACGTTCTGACGCAGTTCACGAATCGCCGCATCGGAGGGTTTCTGGCTGAAGTCGAACTGATTACCGGCAATCTGCAACTGACCTGAACGGGGTTGCTCCAGCAGGTTAAGCACCCGCAGCAGCGAACTCTTACCCGCACCGCTGGGACCCAGCAGTACCAGGGTCTCGCCTTGCGGACACTCAAGGTTAATGTCGAACAGCGCCTGATGAGCACCGTAGAAGCAGTTTATTGCGTTTAGTTGAATACTCATGCGCCAGATTTGAATAGCTATTAGTGTCGCGGATTTTAACGTCACCAGAATAGTTATGCAAATAAGGCGGGTTAAAATTTGTAAAACAGCAGGGTAACTGCAAAAGCTTAGCACAATATCATGCGCTGCCTGGCGTCAGCCCGCTGCAGCGGGCCGGGCGGCGGAAATAAAAAAAGCGCAGCGCCCGGGGGCGACTGCGCTTCTCTTGACGGTTAAGCCTGAGGTTATTTTTTCGATTTCTCAAGCATCTGGCTCAGGCTGCCACCCTCGGCATGCGCAGGGTTGGCCATGTAGCGCACATCATCCACCACCCAGCAACTGCCCTGATGGATCATCAGCACTTCATCCTGCCACTGCTTGCCGTCGCGGCTCAGATCGACCCGCAGCGGGATGTTGCGTGCATCGCGGTTCGGAATGGTGGAGGCATCAGCAACGCTGGCAGCGGTCGGACCCTGTGACAGGCTGGAGAAGAGATCACCATTGCGCCACTGTGCGCCTGCATTGCTGCCGCTGGCCGCCTGCAATGAGTGGTACAGCGCATCACTCAGGTAAGGGCGATATTTTGCCAGGGTGTTGCTGTCGGGCAGACCCTGCGTAGGCTGTTCGATACGCAGGTCGTAAAACTGCTGGGCCACCTGGTCAGGACCGCCTTCAATGCACGGTGCGGTACGTGGGCCATTATCCTTAATCACTGGCTCAACGGTGGTACAGGCGCTGAGCAGCAGGGCCGCCGGGATCATTAGCGCAAACGCGTTGTTTCTCATCTCGATTTCCTTATGGTTCTCTGGCAAGGTGCCCTTTTTAGCATAGAGTATAGCCGTGCTTTTTAGTCGAAAGAGCCTTAGCCTGGTTTTCAACAAGGAGAATGCGATGAAATTTTCAACAACCCCAACGCTGGAAGGTCACAGCATCAGCGAATATTGCGGCGTCGTCACCGGTGAAGCGATTCTGGGTGCCAACATCTTCCGTGATTTTTTTGCCGGCATCCGTGATGTGGTCGGTGGCCGCTCCGGTGCTTACGAGAAAGAGTTGCGTAAAGCGCGAGAGATCGCGTTTGAAGAGCTGGAGGAGCAGGCAAAAGCGCTGGGCGCCAACGCAGTAGTCGGTATCGATATTGATTACGAAACGGTCGGCAAAGATGGCAGCATGCTGATGGTGAGCGTCAGCGGCACGGCGGTGATCATTCGTTGAAACGGTGGCTGTGGCTGATACTGGCGCTGCTGCTGGCGGGCTGCCAGTCCGGGATAGAATCCCGTGACGGCTACTGGGCCGATCTGCGGCATCCGGCGCAGGGCGCGCGACCGCGGGTTAAGGTGATAGTGATCCACTACACCGCCGAAGATTTTTCTTCGTCGCTGGCGACCCTGACCGATCGGGAAGTCAGCGCCCACTATCTTATCCCCCGCCAGCCGCCACAGCGCGCCGGGAAAGGCGTTATCTGGCAACTGGTGCCGGAGCAGCAGCTCGCCTGGCATGCCGGGCCAAGCTTCTGGCGCGGAGCCAGCCGCATCAATGACACATCGATTGGTATCGAACTGGTGAACCAGGGTTATCGCCGGACCCTGACGGGTCTTGAATGGCAGCCGTTTATCGCCGCGCAGATCACCACGCTGGAGGCGCTGCTGCGCGATATTGCACAGCGCTACGGCATCGCACCGGAAAACATCGTCGGTCACAGTGATATCGCGCCGCAGCGTAAGCAGGATCCCGGCCCACTCTTTCCGTGGCAACAGCTGGCCCGGCACGGAATGGGTGCCTGGCCCGATGCCCGGCAGGTCGCGTTTCATTTAGCGGGTCAGGATCCGCACGCGGCGGTGCCTGTGGAGCCACTACTGGAAAGTCTGCAGCGCTACGGCTATCCGGTGACGGCAGGGATGAGCGATCGTGAACAGCAGAGGGTGATCGCCGCGTTTCAGATGCATTTCCGGCCTGCGGATTATCGCGGGCAGCCCGATGCAGAAACCGCCGCGATAGCCGCCGCGCTACTGGATAAATATGGCGCGGCGCAATAGCGGATTATTGGTGTAAAAACGCCTTCCAGTGGGCGACGACCTGCGCCAGCGCCGCACGATCTGCATCCAGATGGGTGACCAGCCGGGTGCGGGTTCCTGCGCTGATTAACACCCCGCGCGCCTTCATCCATTCACCTAATGGTTTGACCTGGGCTTCCGGCACCGCCACAAACAGCATGTTGGTCTGCTGATCGATGACCTGAACGCCCAGCTCATGCAACTGCTGTCCCAGCCAGGCCGCATTATCATGATCCTCCTGCAGCCGCGCCACGTTGTGTTCTAACGCATAGAGACCCGCCGCCGCCAGAATACCGGCCTGGCGCATGCCGCCGCCGGTCATTTTACGCCAGCGACGTGCGCGCTCAATTAGCGCCGTGTCGCCACACAGCAGAGAACCGACAGGCGTGCCCAGACCTTTAGAGAGACAGATGGTCAGGGTATCGCAGTAGCGGGCAATCGCTGCCAGCGTGGTCTGTTGCGCGACCACCGCATTGAAAATGCGTGCGCCATCAATGTGCAGCGCCAGCTGGTGCTCGCGGGTAAACGTCCATGCCTGTTCCAGATACGCCAGCGGCAGCACCTTACCGTGATGCGTGTTCTCCAGACTCAGCAGGCGGGTGCGGGCAAAGTGAATATCGTCCGGCTTGATGGCGGCCGCTACGACGTCGAGCGGCAGCGTACCATCGTCGGCGGCCAGCACTGGTTGCGGCTGAATACTGCCCAGCACCGCGGCACCGCCCGCTTCATATTTGTAGTTGTGCGCCTGCTGACCCACGATATATTCATCGCCGCGTTCGCAATGGCTGAGTAGCGCCACCAGGTTCGCCTGGGTGCCGGTCGGGAAAAACAGCGCCGCTGCTTTGCCGCTCAGCCGTGCGGCTTCCGCCTCCAGCGCATTGACGGTGGGGTCGTCACGGTAGACGTCATCACCGGTTTCGGCAGACATCATCGCGCTTAACATGGCGGCGCTGGGCCGGGTTACGGTATCACTGCGTAAATCGATCACCCTATGCTCCTGAACGTGGCGAAAGAAAAAAAAGGCGGGCATCGCGCCCGCCTGGATAGAACCCCTGTTTTACCGCAGCCAGTTGGTTTTCGCCAGTTCTACCACCTCATCACCGCGACCATTCATGATGGCGCGCAGCATGTAGAGACTGAAGCCTTTAGCCTGCTCCATTTTGATCTCCGGCGGCATCGCCAGTTCCTCTTTGGCGGTAATGACATCCACCAGCACCGGGCCATCGTGGGCAAACGCCTGCTCCAGCGCGCCATTGAGATCAGATGCCTTTTCGACCCGGATACCCCGGATACCGCAGGCCTCGGCGATAGCGGCAAAGTCAGGATTCTCCAGCTCGGTGCCATCGGTGAGATAGCCACCCGCTTTCATCTCCATCGCCACAAACCCCAGCACGCTGTTGTTAAAGATCACCAGTTTGACCGGCATTTTCAGTTGCGCCAGCGAGATAAAATCCCCCATCAGCATGCTGAAGCCGCCGTCGCCACACAGTGCCACTACCTGACGATTGCGATCGATCGACTGCGCGCCCAGCGCCTGTGGCATCGCGTTCGCCATTGAGCCGTGGTTAAACGAACCCAGCAGGCGACGTCTGCCGTTCATCTTCAGATAGCGCGCCGCCCAGACGGTCGGTGTCCCGACATCGCAGGTAAAGATGGCGTCATCACTGGCGTAGTGGCTGATCTGCTGTGCCAGATATTGCGGATGGATCGGCTGCTTGTCATTGGGCTGCGCCAGTTCGTCCAGACTTTTACGTGCCTCGACATAGTGCTTAACCGCGCTGTCGAGATGGCTGCGATCGCTTTTGTGCGTCAGTTGCGGCAGCAGCGCCTGCAGTGTGCTTTTTACATCGCCGACATAGGCCTGATCGACGTGACAATGTGACCCAAGGCTGCCTGGATTGATGTCGATCTGGATGATTTTTGCCTTTTCCGGATAGAAGGCGCGATAGGGGAACTGCGTGCCCAGCAACACCAGCGTCCCGGCATTCATCATGGCGTGAAAACCGGATGAGAAACCGATCAGACCGGTCATGCCGACATCATAAGGGTTGTCATATTCGATGTGTTCTTTGCCGCGCAGCGCATGGACGATAGGGGCTTTCAGCGCTTCTGCCAGCGCTACCACCTCCTGATGCGCTCCGGCGCAGCCACTGCCGCACAGCAGCGTAATATCGCTGGCTTCGTTCAGCGTCTGCGCCAGCTGCGCCAGTTCGGCGGGCTGTGGCAGGACCTGCGGCAACTGTGGTGGATACCATTCCGCGCTGGCGCTTTCTGGCGCCAGTTTCAGCGCGACATCCCCAGGCAGCACCACCACCGAGACGCCACGATTCAGAATCGCTTTACGCATCGCGATGCCCAGCACCTGCGGTAGCTGCTCAGGGTTCGAAACCAGTTCGCAGTAGTGGCTGCATTCGCGGAACAGCTCCTGCGGATGGGTTTCCTGAAAATAGCCGCTGCCGATTTCGCTGGAGGGAATATGTGCCGCAATTGCCAGAACCGGGACGCGGTTGCGATGGCAGTCGAACAAACCGTTGATGAGATGTAAGTTGCCTGGCCCGCAGGAGCCGGCGCAGACCGCCAGTTCACCGCTGATGTGCGCTTCCGCGCCCGCTGCGAATGCGGCGACTTCTTCATGGCGCGTCGGCATCCATTCAATGGTGCCCATGCGATTAAGACTGTCGCTCAGGCCGTTAAGTGAATCCCCGGTGACGCCCCAGATGCGTTTTACGCCCGCGCTTTCCAGCGTTTTGGCGACCAGCGCCGCGACGGTTTGTTTCATGCTCTTCTCCTTTGTCGGCCCGCCCTGAAGAGTGACGTGACCAGAACCGAAAAAAGAAGCGTAGACGACACGGCAGAAAAGCAGGCGTGAAAAAATGCGCTGGCAGAGCTCAGCGCATATCAGACAGGACTCAGGCGGAGAAGAGGGCGATGAGAATCGGGGCCAGCAGGCTCATCACAAAGCCGTGCACAATGGCGGCCGGAACGATCTCATTACCGCCCGCCCGCTGCAGCACCGGCAGGGTAAAGTCCATTGAGGTGGCGCCGCACAGGCCCAGTGCGCTGGAGCGATGACGGCCAATCAACGCCGGAATGAGCATGATTGCCACCAGTTCACGTATCAGGTCGTTGAAGAAGGCGGCGCTGCCGATGACCGGACCATAAGCTTCGGTCATCAGAATGCCGGAGAGAGAGTACCAGCCAAAACCGCTGGCTAACGCCAGACCGGTTTTCAGCGACACGCCCAGCAGCAACGCCGCAATCATGCCGCCGATAAGCGCGCTGACCAGCACCACGCTGGCGACCAGCATGCCACGACGGTTCAGGATAATCTGACGCAGCGTCATGCCGCTGCCCCGCAGCTGAATGCCCACCAGAAACAGCAGGAAAATCAGCGCATATTCGCTGGCCGTCGAGGCGTGGTGCAGCAGAGGCCACTGGGTCAGGCCAAGCAGAAAACCGATGATAACCACGCCGCACAGCTTCAGGGAGTCCAGTGCCATATGCAGCCGCGAGGGCAGTTTCTCCTGCCGATGCGCATGCTGCCAGGGGGCATATTTTTCCAGCCCGCGCAGCGCCAGCAGGTTGCATAGCAGAATGCAGAATGCCGCGACCAGCGCGGTGTAAAATACCGCCAGCAGATTGCTGCTCAGGTTGTCGAGAAAGGCCAGGCTGATGCCCATAAAGAACAGAATGACGTAAACCATCCAGCCCAGCAGCTGATTGACCCGGCGCAGGGTTGCGGTTTGACGGAACGGTAGCAGCCAGCCGGCGATCAGCGGCAGCAGAATAATCAGGAGTCCGGAGTACATAGCGATATGGGCCATCCATGGGGGAAGAGGCCACACGCTAGCGAAAAAGCGTAACGGAGTAAACCCTGAGAAAGCGGCTTGACCGGCTCGCTGGCGACAACCATGCTGTTTATAACCTGAGGATGGACGCCTATGATTCTGGAACATATCGACATTCGCGGTTTCCGCGGCATCAATAAGCTCTCACTGCCTTTAACCCAGACCAATCTGCTGATTGGTGAAAATGCCTGGGGCAAATCCAGCCTGCTGGATGCCCTGAGCCTGTTACTTTCGCCTCACGAACCAGCTTATGTTTTTACTGAGGCTGATTTCCATTTCACCCCGGGCGATGTGACCGACACGATGCGTCGACTTTCAGTCGTGTTCCACTTTCGTGATGACGGTAGCGACCCGGAAGCAGTGCTCTCGACTTTCTGGCAGCCTGATGCTCAGGGCCAGCGTCGGCTCTGTTATAGCGTCAGCGCCACCTGGCGTGACGGCGGTATCGAAACCCGCCGCCGTTTTGTTGACCTGAACTATCAGCTGTTGCCTGAGCAGAACTGTGCGGCGGCAATCGACCTGTTGCTGAAGCGTTATCCGGTGCTGCGATTGCGCGATGCGCGTTTCAGCAAGCGGACGCGGAACAGTGCGCCGCTGCCCGCCGCACATCCTGAGCTACTGGCGGGTATGGAGACGCTGGCGCGCGATCTGGAGCACCATCCGCAACAGCTCAGCGATGAGGTACTGCGGCAGGGGCTGAAGACCATGCAGCAACTGATGCAGCACTACTTTCTGGTGCAGCCGCCTGATGCGGGCAACGAGGTCAGGCTACGGGATCCGCAGACGCGCGAGGGGGAACAGGGATGGCGGGCGCTGGATCACCTGAATCAACTGATTGCCGGAACCGACTCCCGCAGCCGTCAGCTGATCCTGTTGCAGATGTTTACCCTGCTGATAGAAGCAAGAGGTGATGTCCCGCTGGCCGCCGGTGCCCGCCCGCTGCTGCTGATTGAAGATCCGGAAACCCGGCTGCATCCGATTATGCTGTCGGTAACATGGAATCTGCTGAGGCTGCTGCCGTTGCAAAAAATCGCTACCACTAATTCGCCGGAACTGCTCTCTCAGGTGCCGGTCGAAAATGTCTGCCGTCTGGTGCGTGAACCCTCGCGTGTCGCGGCCTGGCGCATCGGTCCGGAGGGACTGAGTGCCGAAGAGAGCCGGCGCATCGGATTCCATATTCGGGTCAACCGGCCTGCGGCGCTCTTCGCCCGTTGCTGGCTGCTGGTGGAGGGGGAAACCGAAGTCTGGATCATGAATGAGCTGGCGCAGCAGTGCGGTTACAACTTCGCCGCTGAAGGGGTAAAGGTGATCGAGTTTGCGCAGTCGGGGTTAAAACCGCTACTGAAGTTTGCCCGGCGCATGGGTATCGCCTGGCATGTCCTGACTGACGGTGATCAGGCGGGGAATAAATATGCCAGCACGGCACGCACGCAGTTACAGCCGGGTGAACCGGAGCCACGTTTTCTTACGCAGTTACCGGCGCTGGATATGGAAAATTTTCTCTATCAGCACGGTTTTCAGGATGTCTATCACCAGATGGCGCACCTGCCGTTAAACGTTCCGATGAGTTCCAGGCGTATTATTACTAAAGCGATTCACCAGAGCTCCAAGCCGGAACTGGCAATCGCAGTGGCTACGTCGGCGGCGGAACGTGGTGAAGAGGCCATCCCACCGTTGATGCGGCAGATGTTTGCCCGGGTGATTGGACTGGCGCAGGGCCAGGCGGACTGAGGTCATATCGAATATGAAAATGCCAGCGTCACTGGCTGGCATTTTTGAGTCTCTGTTCAGAAAGGAAATGCGTGTCAGGCCACAGCCTGCACCTCGACCGGCACGATCAGGCTGGCGTGATTACCTTTCGGGCCTTCGTGGACATCGAACTGAACCTGCTGGCCTGCCTTCAGCGTGCGGTAGCCTTCCATCTGAATGGTGGAGTAGTGCGCAAAAATATCTTCACCACCGCCGATAGGACAGATAAAGCCAAAGCCTTTGGAATTATTGAACCATTTAACTGTGCCCGTCTCCATGCTTTTACTTCCCTCGCAAGACATTTTATAAGTAGGTGAGGTCATTGAAGCTGTGAGTCGGATTTGATTAAAACTCAATCAGCCTGTGCAGGTAGAATGTAGAGAAAGCGCGGCTGACGTCAAGCAAACCACCGGGCCAGGTGGGGAAAAAATCATCAAAATTTGAAGCAGTTAACGCTATTGCAAATTTTGTGATACAGGTCGCGCACGGGAATTTCTGAATAAATTTTCAGCAGCGGCCTGCGGCTTGACAGGCATGTTAAACTCTCAATATGTAGCCACTTAAAGGCTAAAAGCAAAATCTCAACGGAACACTATGGCAAACACAAACGACTGGCTTAACTTTGAACATCTGGCCGACGATAAAGTACGTGAAGGGTTAAAGCCGCCTTCTATGTATAAAGTCATTCTGAATAATGACGATTATACACCTATGGAATTTGTTATTGACGTTGTACAAAAGTTCTTTTCTTATGATGTTGAACGTGCAACGCAGCTGATGTTGAAAGTTCACTATCACGGCAAGGCGATCTGTGGTGTATTTACTGCAGAAGTCGCCGAAACAAAAGCGGCCCAGGTGAACAACTATGCACGGGAAAACCATCATCCGTTGCTGTGTACGCTGGAAAAGGCCTGAACCCGTCTCCATATAGGAAACAGGTAAGGGCGATAATTGGGGGAGGTGCCTAATGCTCAATCAAGAACTGGAACTCAGTTTAAATATGGCTTTCGCCAGAGCGCGTGAGCACCGTCATGAGTTTATGACCGTCGAGCATCTGTTACTGGCGTTGCTCAGTAACCCGTCGGCCAGAGAGGCACTGGAAGCCTGTACGGTGGACATTGTGGCTCTGCGGCAGGAACTCGAAGCCTTCATCGAACAAACCACGCCCGTGCTGCCTGCCAGCGAAGAGGAGCGTGATACACAACCCACGCTCAGCTTCCAGCGCGTCCTGCAGCGTGCGGTTTTCCATGTCCAGTCATCCGGTCGCAGCGAAGTCTCCGGTGCGAATGTGCTGGTCGCCATTTTCAGCGAGCAGGAGTCGCAAGCGGCCTATCTGCTTCGCAAACATGAAGTGAGCCGCCTTGATGTGGTGAACTTCATCTCTCACGGTACGCGCAAAGATGAGCCCGGCCAGGCGCCAGGCGCAGAAAATCCGGTTAACGAAGAGCAGGCAGGCGGGGAGGAGCGTATGGAAAACTTCACCACCAATCTTAATCAGCTTGCTCGCGTCGGTGGTATTGATCCACTGATTGGTCGCGATAAAGAGCTGGAACGTACCGTTCAGGTGCTATGCCGTCGCCGTAAAAATAACCCGCTGCTGGTGGGTGAGTCGGGTGTGGGTAAAACCGCCATTGCTGAAGGTCTCGCCTGGCGCATAGAGCAGGGCGATGTACCGGAAGTGATGAAAGACTGCACGATCTACTCGCTGGATATCGGTTCGTTATTAGCCGGCACCAAGTACCGTGGTGACTTTGAAAAACGTTTCAAAGCGCTGCTGAAGCAGCTGGAGCAGGACGAACACAGCATTCTGTTTATCGATGAGATCCATACCATTATCGGTGCGGGTGCCGCGTCCGGCGGCCAGGTCGATGCTGCGAACCTGATCAAACCTCTGCTTTCCTCTGGCAAGATTCGGGTAATGGGTTCCACCACCTATCAGGAATTCAGCAACATCTTTGAAAAAGATCGTGCCCTGGCACGTCGCTTCCAGAAGATTGATATCACGGAGCCTTCATCTGAAGAGACCGTGCAGATCCTGAATGGCCTGAAGACCAAATACGAAGCGCATCACGATGTGCGCTATACCGCGAAAGCGGTGCGCGCAGCGGTGGAACTGGCGGTGAAATATATCAACGACCGTCATCTGCCTGACAAGGCGATTGATGTGATTGATGAAGCGGGTGCGCGAGCGCGCCTGATGCCAGCCAGTAAGCGCAAGAAAACCATCAACGTCTCTGACATTGAGACTGTGGTGGCCCGTATTGCCCGTATTCCTGAGCAAAGCGTGTCAGCAAGCGACCGCGATACGCTGAAAAATCTGGGCGATCGTCTGAAGATGCTGGTGTTTGGCCAGGACAACGCCATTGAGGCGCTGACGGAAGCGATCAAAATGAGCCGTGCAGGTCTGGGTCAGGATCGTAAGCCGGTCGGTTCCTTCCTGTTTGCCGGGCCTACCGGTGTTGGTAAAACGGAAGTCACCGTGCAGCTGGCGAAAGCGCTGGGTATTGAACTGCTGCGCTTTGATATGTCCGAGTATATGGAGCGTCACACCGTCAGCCGTTTGATTGGTGCGCCTCCGGGTTACGTCGGTTTTGATCAGGGCGGCCTGCTGACGGATGCGGTGATTAAGCATCCTCATGCGGTGGTGTTGCTGGATGAGATAGAAAAAGCACACCCGGATGTCTTCAACCTGCTGCTGCAGGTGATGGATAACGGTATGCTGACCGACAACAATGGTCGCAAAGCGGACTTCCGCAACGTGGTGCTGGTCATGACCACCAACGCCGGTGTCCGCGAGACCGAACGTAAGTCGATTGGCCTGATTCATCAGGACAACAGCACCGATGCCATGGAAGAGATCAAAAAGATGTTTTCTCCAGAGTTTCGTAACCGTCTCGACAACATTATCTGGTTCAGTCACCTGTCACCAGAGGTGATCCATCAGGTGGTCGACAAGTTCATTGTCGAGTTGCAGGCGCAGCTGGATGCCAAAGGCGTGTCGCTGGAAGTCAGCGATGAAGCACGCGACTGGCTTGCTGAGAAAGGCTACGACAAAGCGATGGGCGCTCGTCCGATGGCGCGCACCGTGCAGGACAGCCTGAAGAAACCGTTAGCCAATGAACTGCTGTTTGGTTCGCTGGTGGATGGCGGCTCGGTGTCAGTGGCGCTGGATCGTGAGAAAGGTGAACTGACCTATCACTTCCTGAGTGCTGAAAAACGCAAAACCGAAGGCACTGTGCATTAATCACCTGCTGCAGATGTGAAAAAGGCCGGATTAAAATCCGGCCTTTTTTTCGCTGCAAATTGCAGGGCGATGAGATTACTGCAAATTAGCGACTACGGAAGACAATGCGGCCTTTGCTCAGGTCGTACGGGGTCAGCTCAACGGTCACTTTGTCACCCGTCAGGATGCGGATATAGTTTTTGCGCATTTTACCGGAGATATGAGCAGTAACCACGTGTCCGTTCTCAAGTTCTACGCGGAACATGGTGTTAGGTAACGTATCCAGTACGGTACCTTGCATTTCAATATTGTCTTCTTTGGCCATCGAATCCTCTGGGTGTACTACCTTTCAGTTGAACCGGCAAGATAATGCCCAATTCAACGATTTATGTAAAGAACCGTCGGCGATTTTGCCAACGCTTTGCCGGGGTGCACGTCAGTCGCGCGCATCCGGTAAAATTAGGGTGTTTATGTGACGTCTGCGGGGGATTAGCGGGCTAAGAATCTGTATCAACCGGTTACACGCGCACGATTGAAAACAGTTCCGAGAGTGCGTTGAGATTCCCAGCCTGGCAATTCCGGCTCGTTATTGCGAAGCGCGGACGACATACCAAACTCGACCATTATACCACTTAATACGCCTTTATGTGTGCAAAACATCTCTGTGCGACTAAAAAAGGGTTTGTGTCTGCCAGCAGCCATCGCTGACAGGCTGGCATGCAAGGCTTTGTACATATTGCAGATAGTCGGCGCGCGGGATCTCCTGCGCCCCCAAAGAGGCCGTATGAGGGTTAAGTACCTGACAATCCACCAGACGGCCCTGATGTCTGATGAAATGCTGACAAAACACCCAAAGTGCGGTTTTTGACGCATTCTGCTGACGGCTGAACATTGATTCGCCGCAGAAGATTTGCCCCATCGCCAGCCCATACAGGCCTCCTGCCAGCTGATGTTCGTTCCACACCTCAATGGAATGGGCGTGGCCCAGTTCATACAATCGCAACCAGGCGCGCTTCATTTCAAAGGTAATCCAGGTGCCTTCCTCGCGACCGGTGGCACAACCCTCGAGCACCTCGGCAAACGACTCATTCATCGTCACCCGATAGGGCGAACGGCTGTGAAAACGCTTCATGCTCCGGCTGAGATGAAACTGCTCAGGCAGCAGGACTGCGCGAGGATCGGGCGACCACCAGAGAATCGGGTCGCCAGAAGAAAACCACGGAAAAATGCCGCGCTGATATGCGTTAAGTAACCGGGCGGGGGAGAGGTCACCTCCCATGGCCAGCAGGCCGTTTGGCTCGCGCAGCGCCATTTCCGGTGGGGGAAATTGCAAAGATTCCCGTGACAGTTGTACCAGTCTCATCGCGTTATGTTACCTATCAGCATTTCGCTAAGACTATAGCGCAATCCGTTGCCGGAAACGCCAGTAGCGACCTGCTTTTGAGATTAATTCGGCATGACTTCCCTGTTCAACAATTACGCCATTATCCATCACGCAGATGCGATCCATCTGCTCCAGTCCGCTGAGCCGGTGGGTGACCATTATTACGGTCTTGCCAGCGGTCAGCCGCTGCAGCAGGGTAAGAATATGCTGTTCGGTGGTGGCATCCAGCCCTTCGGTGGGTTCATCCAGCAGCCAGAGATCGCCGTCATGCAGTAATGCACGCGCCAGCGCCAGTCGACGCAGTTCGCCGCCTGACAGCGGGCGACCGCCTTCTCCCATCCAGGCGTTTAATTCTTCCGGACTCTCAAGCAGGCGCTGCAGGCCGACGTCATTCAGCACGCGACGTAACTGCTCATCAGTAGCATCGGGACAGGCCAGCAGTAAGTTATCGCGCAGGCTCTGACTGAAGAGATGAACCCGCTGAGTCACGACACTGATGCGCTGACGCAGCGCTGGCTCTGACCATGCGGTGATTGGCAGGTCATTCAGGCTGATAACACCGTGCTGACTATCCCAGCCACGGGTCAACAGCGCCAGCAGAGTGGATTTGCCGCAGCCAGTCGGCCCCAGCAGTGCAATGTGTTCACCAGCAGCCACCTTAAGGCTACAGCGGTTCAGCACTTTATCCGGGCGGTCGGGATAGCTGAAGTCGAGCTGATCGATATCGACCGCGAGACGTCCTGGCCGGGCGTCTGAAGCTGCCGGAAAGGGGATAGCGGGTGCCTGATCGATAATGTCATTGACCCGCTGAGCGGCATTGTTCACCTGCGACATGGGCAGAAAGGCCCCTGCAACCGGTGCCAGCGCCTCGAATGCCGCCAGCGCGCAAAACACCACCAGTGCAATCAGCGAGCCGGGCAAATGCTGCTGGCTGATTGTCGCCGCACTAAGCCAGAGCAACAGTGTGACGGTTACGCCGCTAATCAGCAGCAGCAGGCTTTGTGCCGCAGCCTGCAAGCGCTGTTGCTGGCTCTGAGCCTGCTGCCAGCGCTGTTCATCTTCATCAAGTTGCTGACGCCAGCCCCGCGAGGCACCGTACAGGGTGAGTTCAGCCTGAGAGGTCAGCCACTGCATTAGCTGTAAGCGCCAGCGCGCGCGGCCGCGGGCAATGGCGATGCCTGCAGGTGATCCTAGACGATAAAACAGCGCTGGCATCACCACCAGCGTACTCAGCATGATGCCGCCCAGCGTCAATGCCAGCTGAACATCGATGAAACTCATTCCAAAGGTAACCACGACAATCACCACCAGTGCGCCGATCAACGGCGAGATGACGCGCAGATAGAGGTGATCCAGCGTATCGACATCGGCCACGAAGCGGTTGAGCAGGTCAGCCTGCCGGAACCGCGAAAGCTGGCCTGGCGAAAGGGCCATCAGCCGACTGAAGGTGTGGACACGCAGATGCTGAAGAACCCTGAATGTCGCATCGTGGCTGACCAGACGTTCAGCATAGCGTGCGGCAGTGCGAATGATGGCGGCGCCACGCACACCTGCCGCAGGCAGCATATAGTTGAAGGTATAGAGACCGGCTACGCCTGCCACTGACGAGGCGGCCAGAAACCAGCCTGAAAGCGTCAGCAGACCGATACTGGCCAGCAGGGTAACAATCGCCAGCACGATGCCCAGCGCCAGGCGATAAGGGTGGCGCAGCCAGAGACGAAGAAAAGGACGCAAGGCAGACATCAGCGAATCTCCTGTTGACGATGCTTCAGCATCTCACTGAAAGCACCCGGCTGTTGCGACAGCTGCTGCCAGTTACCCTGTTGCACCAGCTTACCGGCTTCCATTACCCAGAGAGTCTGCCAGTGACTTAGCGTATCAATCTGATGGGTTATCATCAGCGTGGTCTGGCGGGCTGCCGCCTGGTTCAGCGCCAGCATCACATGACGTTCACTGAGCGCATCCAGGCTGGCTGCGGGTTCATCGAGCAGCAAAAAATGCGAGGATTTATAGAGTGCGCGCGCGACCGCGACCCGCTGCGCCTGACCCACCGACAGCTGATTACCGCCATCGCCGGGCTGGGTGTCAATGCCCTGGGGCAGTCGAGGCAGAAACTCATTAATGCCGCACGACTCCAGCAGCGCCGCAAAACGCTCGTCATCCCAGGCCGCATTCATCACGATGTTGTCGCGCAAGGTGGCGGCCGGTAACTGAGGATTCTGTCCTACCCAGCTGAGTTGTTTATGCCAGTCACTTCGTTGTATATCGCGGAGTTCAACGCCATTCGCTTTGAGCGAGCCCTGATAAGGCAGAAAGCCGAGCAGGGCATTCATCAGGGCCGTTTTACCGGCCCCGCTTTGACCGACCAGTGCAATCTGTTCGCCAGAGGCGATAGTGAAAGAGAGCGGGCCGCACAATTCCTGACCATCAGGCGCACAGACACGCAGATCTTCGGCGGTAAGTGCGATTGATCGATCGGCAGTGAAAGGCAACTGACCTTCCTGCGGCGCGGTGGTGGGTGTTGCCTGCATAAAGGCTTCAAGGGCATCGGCACCGCCTACAGCCTGGGCTTTGGCATGATAGAAAGCGCCGAGATCGCGCAGCGGCTGGAAAAACTCCGGGGCAAGGATCAGCACCAGAAAGCCAGCAAACAGCGTCACGCCCTGGCCGTAGTCACCGAAATGCAATTCGCCCAGATAGGAGAAACCAAAGTAAACGGCCACCACGGCAATCGCTAACGAGGCAAAAAACTCCAGCACGGCGGAGGAAAGAAACGCTAAGCGCAGCACTTCCATAGTGCGCTGGCGAAAATCGGTGGTGGCGGCGGCAACCGCCTGCTGCTCCGCTGCGCCACGATGAAACAGACGCAGCGTCTCTCTGCCGCGCAGGCGGTCAAGAAAGTTACCACTCAGGCGCGCCAGCACCAGGAAGTTCCGGCGGTTGGCCTCGGCCGCACCCATCCCGACCAGCGCCATAAACAGCGGAATCAGTGGCGCGGTGGCAAACAGGATCAGACCCGCCGTCCAGTTGAGCGGAAAAATAGTCAGCAGAATGCAGCAGGGAATCAGCACCGCCAGGGTCATCTGTGGCAGATAGCGCGCGTAGTATTCCTGCATCTCTTCGATCTGCTCCAGCAGCAGCGTCGCCCAGCTGCCGGCTGGCTTTCCCTGAATCCACGCCGGCCCCAGATCAGACAACCGGTCTAATACCTGCTGACGTAAAGCCTGACGGATAGCCTGCCCGGCACGATAACCGGTCAGTTCGCGGGCATAGTTAATCAGGGCGCGGAGCACAAAGCAGAGCAGTAACAGCAGGATGCTGACCGTCAGGGCTTCACGCGGCTGATGGTCACTAATCAGAGCCTGAAGCAGCGAGGCCAGTAAACCCGCCTGGGCAATGATCAGAAGTGCACTTGCCATACCCAGCAGCGTGTTGAGGCGCAACCAGCGACCGGCGAAATGACGTTGCTGACGAAGCCAGCGAGTAAGATGCTGCTGCCGCGATTTGTCCATGCGAGACCATGATGAATGTCGATGACGGGTGAAAATGGAAAGACATTTCCATCTCTTCAGGCGCAAGAATCTAGCATGAGAGCAATAAAAAAGGCGACGGAAAAACCGTCGCCTGGAACATTTGAGATCAGAGGGTTAACAACTTACTGATCGTTTTTAACCAGTCCGTCAAGAAAACGCTCAGCATCTAACGCGGCCATACAGCCGGTGCCCGCAGAGGTGATCGCCTGACGATAGATATGGTCCATCACATCGCCTGCCGCAAAGACGCCAGGGATGCTGGTCTGGGTGGCGTTGCCGTGCAGACCTGACTGAACTTTGATGTAACCGTTCTCCAGCGCCAGCTGACCCTCAAAAATGGCCGTATTCGGGCTGTGTCCGATAGCAACAAAGAGACCCGCCACCTCCAGCGCTTCTGTCTCATCACTGTTCTGGGTAGAACGCAGCGTCAGACCGGTAACGCCCATCTGATCACCAACGACTTCTTCCAGTGTGCGATGAGTGTGCAGCACGATATTGCCATTGCGCACTTTTTCCATCAGGCGGTCGATCAGGATCTTCTCTGCGCGGAAGCTGTCACGACGGTGAATCAGGTGCACTTCAGCCGCAATATTCGCCAGGTAGAGCGCCTCTTCCACAGCCGTGTTGCCACCGCCAATCACCGCGACTTTCTGGTTGCGATAGAAAAAGCCGTCACAGGTTGCACAGGCAGAGACGCCTTTGCCTTTGAAAGCCTCTTCAGAGGGCAGACCCAGGTAACGCGCTGACGCACCGGTGGCGATGATCAGGGCATCTGCCGTGTATTCGCCGCTGTCGCCTGTGAGGCGGAACGGACGGTTCTGCAAATCGACGGTGTGAATGTGATCGAAAATGATCTCAGTGTTAAATTTTTCGGCATGCTCATGCATCCGCTCCATCAGCGATGGACCTGTCAGATCGTGCGGGTCGCCCGGCCAGTTCTCCACCTCGGTGGTGGTGGTCAGCTGTCCGCCTTTTTCCAGACCCGTGATCAGTACCGGGTTCAGGTTGGCGCGTGCAGCATAAACGGCTGCGGTATAACCCGCTGGGCCAGAGCCCAGAATGAGTAACTTACTGTGTTTGGCCGTACTCATGCGTTCCTCAGTTTCATTCGGCTGACATAGCCTGCGATTGTAGGGAATATCCGGCGACAATGACAAGGCTTCGGCAATTTTGTTAACGATAGCTGCAAACGGCGTAGACGATGAGCGACGGTTTTGCCTGGCCAATGCGCCAAAAGGGGGCAAAACTCGGGTCAGAGGGGTGCAATAGTGGAAAAATAGTCATTTAAAAACAGATACACAGCTAACTGTCTGGCATCTTGTCCTGAATTTGGTGATTTTACTTTGACAATCGCCTGCGCTTTTGCGAAAACATTATCAGAAGCGAATAACATTTATCGGAACAAAGCAGGTTTTCATCGCCCGTTTTGCAGGTAACGCCGAATAAAAGCAGCCTGATATGGATAATGACGCATGATGTGGACAGACAACATGCGTCATATCGATAGGTGTCAGAACACAGGCTCTGTTAGCTCACTTCAGAAATGCCCCGAACAATGAGCATTTTCAGGGCGTGGCAGGTAAAGGGAAGGAATTAAGAGAGACAATAATAATGGTAGACAATAAGAAGCGCCCCGGGAAAGATCTCGACAGAATTGACAGGAATATTCTGAATGAACTTCAGAAAGATGGTCGCATTTCAAACGTAGAGCTTTCCAAACGCGTAGGCTTATCGCCTACGCCCTGTCTTGAGCGTGTGCGTCGTCTCGAACGTCAGGGATTTATTCTTGGCTATACCGCGCAGTTGAACCCGCACTATCTGGATGCATCTCTGCTGGTATTCGTTGAGATTACTCTGAATCGTGGTGCACCGGATGTGTTTGAGCAATTTAACGCCGCTGTGCAAAAACTTGAAGAAACTCAAGAGTGTCATCTCGTTTCCGGCGATTTCGACTACCTGCTGAAAACGCGCGTACCTGACATGTCTGCCTACCGTAAGCTGCTGGGTGAAACCCTGTTGCGGCTGCCGGGCGTAAACGACACGCGTACGTATGTGGTGATGGAAGAGGTTAAACAGAGCAATCGACTGGTGATCAAAACTCGCTGATGCGGGGCAGGTGCAAAACCTGTGAGATTTCGGTACACTCCTGTGCATTCATACAGGATCAGCGTCGGGCTCGCCCGACGCTGTTGCTTCTTACTTTACAGGCACCTGGAGAGTCCTCTTGAGCCAGGAATACACAGAAGATAAAGACGTTTCGTTACAATCGATGAGCAGTGGACGTCGTCTGCTGGAAGCAATGCTCATTCTGGTGGCGCTGTTTGCCATCTACCTGATGGTTTCTCTGGTCAGTTTTAACCCTTCCGACCCGAGCTGGTCGCAAACGGCCTGGCATGAACCTATCCACAACATCGGCGGCAGCGTCGGTGCCTGGCTGGCTGACACCTTACTCTTCATCTTTGGTGTGATGGCGTATGCCATTCCGCCCGTCATCCTGGGTCTGTGCTGGATTGCTTTCCGTCAGCGCGACAGCCAGGACTATTTTGACTACTTTGCCGTCGGGCTGCGCTTAATTGGCGTCCTTGCGCTGGTGGTGACGACTTGTGGTATGGCGGCGCTGAACGCCGATGATATCTGGTACTTTGCCTCGGGCGGTGTGATTGGCAGCCTGGTCAGTAATGCTATTGCACCCTGGTTCAGTCCGGCGGGCGGCACGCTGATGCTGCTTTGCGTCTGGGCGGCGGGTATTACCCTTTACACCGGCTGGTCATGGCTCACCATTGCAGAAAGAATTGGTGGCGTAGTCATGGGCGTGCTGACGTTTGCCAGCAATCGCTCACGTCATGATGAACCCTGGCAGGAAGAGGATGACGAGCGGGATGCGCGTGAATACGCGGATGTGCCTGAGCTTCATGCCGCCGATCAGGATGATGATGTGCTGCTTTCTGCCCCACGTGCAGCTGCTGAGCCTGCGGCGTCACAGCAGGATCCGCTGCTGGCTAAAGCTGCAGCAGCCACCAGTGCGGCAGTCGCGGCTACCGCTGAAGCCGCCGAGGTGACCTTCGCCCCGGCAGCCACAGTAACGCCTGCATCTGTTGCTGCACCTGCTGCTGCTGCGGTTACAGCTTCGGCGCCTGCCGCATCAGCGACATCCATCCCTGCATCGCCGTCTGCACAACCTGCGCCTGCGTACGCACAGAGCGCGCCAGCTCCGCAGAGTGTGGCGAATTCCCCGACGCCGGCGCAGAGTGCTTCTGCACCCGCAGACTCACCACCGCTTTATCACTTTGAAATGCCAGACGACGCTCCGGTTACGCCGTCGTTCAATGCTTACGACGATGATGAACCTAAAATGGGTAACTGGCGGGATACGTCGGTCATCCCTGCGGCATCTGCAGCAGCGGCATCTGCAGCAGCGGCAGCCCAGGCAACAACGCGTACTGCGCCTGTTTTTGATTTAGCTCCTGAAACCAATCTCAATCCGCAGGTTAAACAGGGTATTGGCCCGGCACTGCCGCGTCCTAACCCGGTAAAACTGCCAACCCGTCGTGAGCTGGCCTCTTATGGCATTAAGCTGCCTTCTCAGCGCATGGCAGAAGAGAAAGCGAAAACGGAAGAGACCGAACCGGTCAGTGCTGGCTCCGTTTCCGCTGCTCCGGATGCTGAAGAGGCGCTGCAGCAGGCTGAACTGCGTCAGGCCTTCCAGTCTGAACAGCAGCAGCGCTACGGCACCAGCTGGCAGCAGGACGAGGAAGATGAACAGGGTGCACAGCAGCAGGATGCACTGGCGCGTCAGTTCGCCGAGCAGCAACAGCAGCGCTATGAGCCAGAAGTGAAAAAAGAGCCGGTATTCAATATTGATACCGCTTCAGCGTTTGATTTTTCACCGATGAAAGATCTGGTGGATGACGGTCCTTCTGAACCGCTGTTTACCATTGCGGCGACGCCAGAACCTGAAGCCCCGGCGGTTTCGCACGAACCCTGGCAGCAGGTGAGTGAGGTTTCAAGACCTCAGGCTCCGGCTCAGGTTCCTGCACCAGCCAGCTTTGCCCCGGCAGAGCCTGCCTATAGCGCGCCGGCAGCATCGTCTGAACCGGACTATGCTGCGCCTGCGGCAACCCCTGCGCCCGCTTATGGTGCCCCCGCGGCTCCTCAGGCTCCGGCTTACGCTGCGCCTGCCTATGGCACACCAGCGGCAGCGCCGGTTCAGCCGGTGGAAGAGGCGAAACCCTCACTGCATGACAGCCTGATTCATCCATTCCTGATGCGTCACGAGCAGCCGCTGGAGAAACCTTCCACGCCACTGCCTTCGCTGGATCTGCTGACCGCACCACCTGAAGAGGAAGAGCCGGTTGATATGTTCTCGCTGGAGCAGACTGCCCGTCTGGTGGAGTCGCGCTTAGGCGATTATCGCGTCAAAGCGGAGGTAGTCGGCATCTCGCCAGGCCCGGTTATCACCCGTTTCGAACTCGACCTGGCGCCGGGCGTGAAAGCGGCGCGTATCTCTAACCTGTCGCGCGATCTGGCGCGTTCACTGTCGACGGTAGCGGTTCGTGTGGTGGAAGTGATTCCAGGCAAACCCTACGTGGGTCTGGAACTGCCAAACAAACATCGTCAGACCGTCTATCTGCGTGAAGTGCTGGATTGCCCTAAATTCCGCGACAATCCTTCACCGCTGGCCGTCGTGCTGGGTAAAGACATTGCCGGTCAGCCAGTAGTGGCCGATCTGGCGAAAATGCCTCACTTACTGGTCGCCGGTACCACCGGTTCCGGTAAATCTGTGGGCGTGAACGCCATGATTATCAGCATGCTGTATAAGGCGACGCCAGAAGAAGTTCGCTTCATCATGATCGACCCGAAAATGCTGGAGCTGTCGGTCTATGAAGGTATTCCGCACCTGCTGACCGAAGTTGTCACAGACATGAAGGATGCAGCCAATGCGCTGCGCTGGAGCGTCGGTGAAATGGAGCGTCGCTACAAGCTGATGTCGGCGCTGGGCGTGCGTAATCTGGCGGGCTACAACGAAAAAGTGGAACAGGCCGAAGCGATGGGTCGTCCGATTCCCGATCCGTTCTGGAAGCCGGGCGACAGCATGGATATGACGCCGCCGGTTCTGGAGAAGCTGCCTTACATCGTGGTAATGGTCGATGAGTTTGCTGACCTGATCATGGCCGTCGGTAAAAAGGTGGAAGAGCTGATTGCGCGCCTGGCACAGAAAGCCCGTGCTGCCGGCATCCATCTGGTACTGGCGACACAGCGTCCGTCTGTGGATGTTATTACCGGCCTGATCAAAGCGAATATTCCGACGCGTATCGCCTTTACCGTTTCCAGCAAAATTGACTCACGTACCATTCTCGATCAGGGCGGCGCGGAGTCATTGCTGGGTATGGGTGACATGCTCTACATGCCGCCGAACTCCTCGCTGCCGATTCGTGTTCACGGAGCGTTTGTTCGTGACCAGGAAGTGCATGCAGTGGTTCAGGACTGGAAAGCGCGTGGGCGCCCGCAATATATCGACAGCATTACGGCGGGTGAAGAGAGTGAAAGTGCCGGTGGTATCGACAGTGATGAAGAGCTCGATCCACTGTTCGATCAGGCGGTCGGCTTTGTCGTTGATAAGCGCCGTGCGTCGATTTCAGGCGTTCAGCGGCAGTTCCGCATCGGTTATAACCGCGCGGCACGTATCATTGAACAGATGGAAGCGCAGGGTATTGTCTCTTCACCTGGTCACAATGGTAACCGTGAAGTGCTGTCGCCACCGCCACATGATATGTAGCAGCTACATGTTTTGAAACACGACTCACTGAGCCAGTTCCGACTGGCTCATTGTTTTTATGCGGTTAACCCCCATATCTGAATCAGCTTTCGGTTTTTTCTCCTGTTCTGATGGCGGAACGGCGACCAGGCTTAATGCAGTTATCGATGGGAACGTTTAAATAAGGAATTGAAGCAGATGAAATTACGCGTAATCGCTCTGGGCCTGTTGGCCACCTTTTCTTCAGCCAGCGTTCTGGCTGATGCTTCCAGTGATCTGCAACAGCGCCTGAACAAGGTCAGCAGCTTCCACGCCAGCTTCACCCAAAAAGTGACCGACAGCAGCGGCGCGAATGTGCAGGACGGTGAAGGTGAATTGTGGGTAAAACGTCCCAGCCTGTTTAACTGGCATATGACCGCGCCGGACGAAAGCATTATCATCTCCGACGGTAAATCGCTGTGGTTCTACAACCCGTTTGTTGAGCAGGCAACAGTCAGCCTGTTGCAGAATGCGACCAGTAACACGCCCTTTATGCTGATTGCCCGCAACCAGTCAAATGACTGGAAGCAGTACAATATCAAACAGCAGGGTGACAATTTTGAACTGACACCGAAGAACAGTGACGGCAACCTGAAACAGTTCACCATCCAGGTAACGTCCAGCGGGACCATTAACCGCTTCAGCGCTATTGAACAGGATGGCCAGCGCAGCGATTACCAGCTGAAAAGCCAGCAGAATGGCGCTATCAGTCCGGATAAATTCACGTTCACACCGCCAAAAGGCGTGACGGTGGACGACCAACGTCAGTGAGGTCACGGTGAGTAACCTGTCCCTGGATTTTTCCACCGAAAATTTCAAACCTCTGGCCGCGCGTATGCGGCCAGAAACATTGAAACAGTACATTGGCCAGCAACATCTGCTGGGCGCAGGCAAACCTCTGCCGCGCGCGATTGAAGCAGGGCACCTGCATTCAATGATCCTGTGGGGACCTCCCGGGACCGGCAAGACCACGCTGGCTGAGATCATTGCCCATTACGGTAACGCCGATGTGGAGCGTATTTCGGCCGTCACCTCTGGCGTAAAAGAGATCCGTGAGGCGATTGAGCGGGCCCGTCAGAATAAACATGCCGGGCGGCGCACTATCCTGTTTGTGGATGAGGTTCATCGGTTCAACAAGAGCCAGCAGGATGCCTTTCTGCCCCATATCGAAGATGGCACCATTACCTTTATTGGTGCGACCACTGAAAACCCCTCTTTTGAACTTAACTCCGCATTGCTGTCACGCGCCCGCGTTTACCTGCTGAAATCACTGACTCTGGAAGATATTGAGCAGGTGCTGGACCAGGCGATGCAGGATAAAGCGCGAGGTTATGGCGACAGTGACATCGTGCTGCCGGACAACACACGCAGGATGATCGCTGAACTGGTTAATGGTGATGCACGTCGGGCGCTGAATACGCTGGAGATGATGGCTGATATGGCCGAAATCACCGCATCAGGTCAGCGAGAACTGACGTCGCAGCTGCTTAACGAAGTCTCTGGTGAGCGATCCGCGCGGTTTGATAATAAAGGCGATCGTTTTTACGATCTGATTTCCGCCCTGCACAAATCGGTACGCGGCTCCGCACCGGATGCGGCGCTCTACTGGTATGCACGCATTATCACGGCGGGCGGCGATCCGCTCTATGTGGCTCGTCGGTTGCTGGCAATCGCCTCCGAAGATGTCGGCAATGCCGATCCGCGCGGTATGCAGGTAGCGATTGCGGCCTGGGATTGCTTCACGCGCGTCGGGCCGGCAGAAGGGGAGCGCGCGATTGCCCAGGCCATTGTTTATCTGGCTTGCGCGCCTAAAAGTAATGCGGTTTACAACGCGTTTAAAGCCGCTATGCGTGATGCGCGCGACCATCCCGATTACGATGTGCCGGAACATCTGCGCAATGCCCCGACTAAGCTGATGAAAGAGATGGGCCTGGGTAAAGCGTACCGTTATGCCCATGACGAAACCAACGCCTATGCTGCTGGTGAAGTCTATTTTCCGCAGGAACTGGCCAGCGCGCGCTATTACACCCCAACCCAGCGCGGGCTTGAGGGTAAGATTGGTGAAAAGCTAAGCTGGCTGGCTGAGCAGGATCAAAATAGCCCGACAAAACGCTACCGCTGAAACAGACGTTACGGTAATGTGGGCAATGTTTTCAACGCATTCCACTGGAATGCGTCCCTTCTTTCAACCAACTTTTTATACACAGGATAAGCATGCTCGATCCCAATCTGCTGCGTAACGAGCCAGACGCAGTCGCAGAAAAACTGGCACGCCGGGGATACAAACTGGATGTGGAAACGCTGCGTTCGCTTGAAGAGCGTCGCAAAGTGCTGCAGGTGGAAACAGAAAATCTGCAGGCAGAGCGTAACTCCCGATCCAAATCCATCGGTCAGGCCAAAGCACGTGGGGAAGACATCGAGCCGCTGCGTCAGGAAGTGAACGCGCTGGGCGAACGCCTGGATGCCGCAAAAGCAGAACTGGATGAACTGCAGAATCAAATCCGTGACTTCTCGCTGGCACTGCCGAACATTCCGGCCGATGAAGTGCCGCTGGGCAAAGATGACAGCGAAAACCAGGAAGTGAGCCGCTGGGGTACACCGCGCGAGTTCAGCTTCCAGGTTAAAGATCACGTTGAGCTGGGTGAAGCGGCTAAAGGCCTGGATTTTGCGTCCGCCGTGAAACTGACCGGTTCACGCTTTGTGGTCATGCAGGGGCAAATTGCCCGCCTGCACCGTGCACTGAGTCAGTTTATGATTGACCTGCACACCGAGCAGCATGGTTACCTTGAAACCTATGTGCCATATCTGGTTAACCACGAAACGCTTTACGGTACCGGACAGCTGCCTAAGTTTGGCGAAGACCTGTTCCACACCCGTCCGCTGGAAGAGGAGTCAGACAGCAGCAACTATGCGTTGATTCCTACTGCGGAAGTGCCGCTGACTAACCTGGTGCGCGATGAGATCCTCGAAGAGGATAGCCTGCCGGTTAAACTGACCGCGCATACGCCGTGCTTCCGTTCTGAAGCGGGTTCTTACGGTCGTGACACGCGTGGCCTGATCCGTATGCACCAGTTCGACAAAGTTGAGATGGTGCAGATCGTTACTCCGGAGCAGTCAATGGATGCACTGGAAGAGCTGACCGGGCACGCTGAGAAAGTGCTGCAGCTGCTGAACCTGCCCTATCGTAAGGTTTTACTCTGCACCGGCGATATGGGCTTTGGATCGACTAAAACTTACGATCTGGAAGTCTGGTTACCGGCGCAGAATACCTATCGTGAAATTTCATCCTGTTCCAACATGGGTGATTTCCAGGCGCGTCGTATGCAGGCGCGTTGCCGCAACAAACAGGATAAGAAACCGCGTCTGGTTCATACCCTGAATGGCTCAGGGCTGGCCGTAGGCCGTACCCTGGTCGCGGTGCTGGAAAATTATCAGCAGGAAGATGGCCGCATCTCTGTGCCTGAGATTTTACGCCCCTATATGAATGGCGTCGAAATTATCGGCTAAGCAACAGTGACTCTCTGAACCCGGCCATGGCCGGGTTTTTTTATGTTATTGCTCCGGAAAAACTGTTCTGTCAGGCCTCAATTTGATCACAAATAAACGTTATCGATATCAGCCAGGTCGGAATGGCTAAAAACCTAGTTTTTCATAGAGATAGCATTTAGTGACCTGACGCTTTTTACAATTGTAACCCACTGAAGATTAGTAAATTAAATTGTCGCGCAGCAAAATGTGCTGCCGTCAAAATCCGCCCATTGACTTTAAAAAAGCCAGTGGCAAACTGCGCGCAATTTCCTTCATTTGCTCTGGTTTCTATCCCCTATGTCAACCTGGTCACGCCCCGTGATATTGCTGCTTTGCGGCCTGATGTTAATGACGGTCGCAATTGCCGTGCTGAATACGCTCGTTCCACTGTGGCTGACGCATGATTTACTGACAACCTGGCAGGTGGGCATCGTAAGCTCCTCCTATTACACCGGTAACCTCGCAGGAACGCTGCTGGCTGGCTGGTTAATCAGGCAGTACGGGTTTAATCGCAGCTACTACCTGGCTACCGTGATGTTTGCCGTCGCGACCCTGTGCCTGGCAATGATGTCGGGTTTCTGGGCATGGAGCTCAATGCGTTTCATCGCAGGTGTCGGCTGTGCGCTGATGTGGGTGGTGGTTGAGAGCGCACTGCTGTGCAGCGGAACGGTTCGTAATCGGGGACAGCTGCTGGCGGCCTACATGGTTGTCTATTACATCGGCACTGTGACAGGCCAGTTGCTGGTCAGCAAACTGTCTACGGAATTACTCAGCGTGATTCCGTGGGTGACATCGCTGGTCTTCTGCGCCGTGCTGCCGCTGGTCTTTACTCGCGTCTCCGCCACCGGTGAAGCGACAGAAGCCGCGCCGGCCCGCATCTGGCCGATGCTGCGTCGCCGTAGCTCACGTCTGGGCATCAATGGCTGTATTATCTCTGGCATCCTTCTGGGCTCGCTTTATGGCCTGATGCCGCTTTACCTGTCACATCAGGGAATGAGTGATGCCAATGTGGGTTACTGGATGGCGTTGCTGGTCAGCGCAGGCATTGTTGGCCAGTGGCCAATTGGCCGTCTGGCCGATCGTTTTGGTCGCATGCTGGTACTGCGAGTCCAGGTCTTTGTGGTTATCCTGGGTGCGATGGCCATGTTAACCAATGCCGCGATGGCCCCAGCGCTTTTTGTTCTGGGACTGGCGGGCTTCACACTCTATCCGGTGGCGATGTCCTGGGCGTGCGAGACGGTTGCACATCATGAACTGGTTGCGATGAATCAGGCGCTGCTGATGAGTTATACCGTGGGCAGTCTGGCTGGACCGGCAATGACCTCTGTTCTGATGCAGAATTATTCTGACCAGCTACTGTTCGTGATGATCGCTGCTGTGGCGCTGATTTATCTGGTGATGCTGCTGCGCAAAGCGAATCATCAGGCTACGCCAGTGGCACATGCCTGATCGCTGAACAGCAAAAAGGGAGCGTTAAGCTCCCTTTTTTGTGGCAGATTCTTTAGTACATCACTTCGTGGCCATAGCTGGCGAGAATGTTTTTCACGCGCTCCATTGTCTCTTTGCCCGGTGGTTTCACCCCGTCCAGCTTGTACTCTTCACCCATCGCAATCCATTTATGCTTACCCAGCTCGTGATAGGGCAGCAATTCAATTTTCTCAACGTTTTCCATGTCACGCGTGAATTCCCCCAGCCGATGCGCGGTGTCATCATCGTCGGAATAGCCGGGCACCACGACAAAACGGATCCATGTGCGTTTGCCTTTTTTCTGCAGGTAACGGGCAAAGTCCAGCGTACGGTGATTCGAGACACCCACCAGAATCTGATGCACGTCATCATTCATCTGTTTCAGGTCGAGCATCACTAAGTCGGTAACGTCGAGCAGTTCATCGATCACCGGATCATAGCGGCGTACGAAGCCGTTGGTGTCGAGACAGGTATGAATACCTTCGGCCTTGCAGGCCCGGAACCAGTCGCGCACAAATTCAGCCTGGAGAATGGCTTCACCGCCTGAGGCCGTGACGCCGCCGCCAGAGGCATTCATAAAATGGCGATAGGAGAGCACATCCGCCATCAGCGCTTCGACGCTGATCTCTTTGCCACCGTGGGTATCCCAGGTGTCGCGATTGTGACAGTAGAGGCAGCGCATCAGGCAGCCCTGGAAGAAGGTGATAAAACGGATACCGGGACCATCGACGGTGCCGCAGGATTCAAATGAGTGGATACGACCGTTAACTGACATTGCGATGTTTTCTCCAGTGAGTCTGCCGGGACAGACGGCGCAATCTCTGTTGCGCTCAGGGCAGGAAATCGATTCTGGTGGGAACCTTGATGGAGATGACCACCAGAACAGACTTTTAATTAAAAGGCTCCGCGAGGAGCCTTTTTTATCGGGTTGAGCAGTAATTACAGCGACTGAGTGAAGGTTCGGGTAATCACATCCTGCTGCTGCTCTTTAGTCAGTGAGTTAAAGCGTACAGCGTAACCGGAAACGCGAATGGTCAGCTGCGGGTATTTCTCTGGATGCTCCATCGCGTCCAGCAGCATTTCACGGTTCATTACGTTGACGTTGAGGTGCTGACCGCCTTCGATGCTCGCTTCGTGATGGAAGTAACCATCCATCAGACCGGCAAGGTTGGTTTTCCGCACGTTATCATCTTTACCCAGTGCGTTGGGTACGATTGAGAAGGTGTAGGAGATACCATCTTTCGCATAGGCAAACGGCAGTTTCGCGACGGAAGTCAGTGAGGCAACCGCACCTTTCTGGTCACGACCATGCATCGGGTTAGCACCTGGTCCAAACGGTGCGCCAGCGCGACGTCCATCGGGTGTGTTACCGGTTTTCTTACCATAAACCACGTTCGAGGTAATGGTCAGAACAGACTGAGTCGGCACGGCATTACGATAGGTGTTCAGCTGCTGAATTTTCTTCATGAAGCGTTCAACCAGATCGCAGGCCAGGTCATCTACCCGTGAGTCGTTGTTACCGAACTGCGGATATTCGCCTTCGATATCGAAGTCGATGGCCAGACCATCTTCGTCACGGATCGGTTTCACTTTGGCATATTTAATGGCAGAAAGTGAATCTGCAGCGACGGAGAGACCCGCGATACCACAGGCCATGGTGCGATAGACATCCCGATCATGTAAGGCCATCAGTGCCGCTTCGTAGCTATACTTGTCATGCATGTAGTGAATGATGTTCAGCGAAGTCACATACTGTTTTGCCAGCCAGTCCATGAAGTGATCCATACGCTCCATGACGGTGTCGAAATCCAGCACGTCGTCGCTGATTTTGTCGCCTTTCGGTCCAACCTGCATTTTCAGCTTTTCATCCACGCCGCCGTTGATTGCGTAAAGCAGCGTTTTCGCCAGGTTGGCACGTGCGCCAAAGAACTGCATCTGTTTGCCGACAATCATCGGGCTCACGCAACAGGCGATTGCGTAGTCATCATTGTCGAAATCAGCACGCATCAGGTCATCGTTCTCATACTGCAAAGATGAGGTATCGATAGAGACTTTAGCGGCATATTTTTTGAAATTAATCGGCAGTTTTTCTGACCACAGGATGGTCATGTTCGGCTCAGGTGAAGGCCCCATGGTGTAGAGGGTATTCAGGAAGCGGAACGTACTTTTTGAGACCAGGGTACGGCCATCAACGCCCATACCTGCCAGGGATTCGGTTGCCCAGATTGGGTCACCTGAGAACAGCTCATCATATTCAGGTGTACGCAGAAAGCGAACCATACGCAGTTTCATCACCAGATGGTCAATCAGTTCCTGAGCCTGCTCTTCAGTCAGTTTACCGGCTTTAAGGTCACGTTCGATGTAAACATCAAGGAAGGTTGAGACACGGCCAAATGACATGGCAGCACCGTTTTGTGATTTAACGGCAGCCAGGTAGCCATAATAAGTCCACTGTACAGCTTCAACCGCATTGGTAGCCGGACCGGAGATGTCATGCCCATATTTTGCTGCCATCTCTTTGATCTGGGCCAGCGCACGATGCTGATCAGAAATCTCTTCACGCAGACGAATGGTCGCTTCCAGATTAACGCCATTCTCTAAATCTGCCTGTAGTGAGGCGAACTGAGCGAATTTATCCGCCATCAGGAAATCGATGCCGTACAGCGCCACACGACGATAGTCACCGATAATACGGCCACGGCCATAAGCATCTGGAAGGCCGGTCAGGATACCTGATTTACGGCAGCGCAAAATGTCCGGGGTATAAACATCGAACACGCCCTGGTTGTGCGTTTTGCGGTATTCGGTGAAGATTTTTTTCAGTGAAGGGTCGAGTTCACGGCCATACACTTTGCATGACCCTTCGACCATTTTGATGCCGCCATAAGGAATGATGGCGCGTTTTAATGGCGCTTCAGTCTGCAGACCAACAATTTTTTCCAGTGGCTTGATGATGTAACCCGCGTCGTGCGAGGTAATGGTTGAGGCGAGATCGGTATCGAAGTCGACTGGCGCGTGGGTACGGTTCTCAATTTTGATGCCTTCCAGCACGCTTTCCCACAGTTTGGTGGTCGCTTCGGTGGCACCCGCCAGGAATGACTCGTCACCTTCATATGGGGTGTAGTTTTTCTGAATGAAGTCGCGCACATTGACGCTATTCTGCCATTCGCCTTCAGCAAATCCTTCCCATGCTGAAGCCAGTTTTGCATTAAGTTCGGTCATAATATACCTGCCTTATATGAGGAGACTTTACGGTCGGGCACAGCCAACTTCCTGTGCCGTCAAAAATGCGTTTAATGAACCTGGTCACCTTTACGGAGATAGATAACCCAGTAGGTCAACCCAACCAGAACGCCGCCGCCGATAATGTTTCCGATCGTCACGGGAATCAGGTTGTCGATAATAAAGTTACTGAGAGTCAGCGAGTGAAACTGTGCCGCCGTGGTGCCTGCTGCCTGCCAGAATTCAGGTGTCGCGAAGTCACGAATAGCAATGGCATAGGGGATAAGAAACATGTTGGCGATACTGTGTTCGAAACCGCTGGCGACAAACATCGCAACAGGCAGAATCATCACCACCAGCTTATCGGTCAGGGTGCGGCCTGAGTAACTCATCCAGACGGCGAGACAGACCAGCAGATTGGCCAATGTACCCAGACAAACCGCTTCTATGAAGGTGTGATGCATCTTGTGGTCGGCGGTTTGCAGGACATTTAATCCCCAGGCGCCATTCGCGACCATGTGCTGTCCGGCAAACCACATCAGGGCGACAAAGAAGAGTGCACCTGCAAGGTTACCGGCGTAGACGTTAATCCAGTTGCGGGCCAGCTGTCCCCAGCTGATGCGGCCACTGGCTTTGGCGACAACGATTAATACAGTAGAGGTAAAAAGGTCGGCACCGCATACCACGACCAGCATTAAGCCGAGTGAAAAGCAGATACCGCCAATCAGTTTGGCTATGCCATAGGGCATCGCGCCGCTACCGGTGGTCGCTGTAATATAAAAAACGAATGCGATTGAGATAAATACGCCAGCGTTTATTGCCAGAAAGAAGGTGGTAAAGGGATGTTTGGTTGCTTTATAGATACCCGCGTCTTCGGCCACTTTCGCCATTGCGGCGGGTAATAAAAGATTAAAAGGGTTGTCAGTTTTCACACTAACTTACTCCTGAAGTTGTCTGAAAAAATACTAACAAAGGAGTATAGGTCAGTAATTGATATGGATCATGTTTGCCGAAGCGCTAACCAGTGGATAGCGGGCCAATAAAAAAATAATGAGTTAAGTAACTGAAATAAAAAGATTAAATATATTTTAAAAATACAAAAATATTTTAATGTGAATTAATGAGTCACGCTTTTAGTACGGACTTTGTTATTAATTAATGGATTATATGTTAACTAAATTGATGTGATGTAATGGGAAGGAATTTTAATGCGGCTAATGTTTCATAGAATAAGTAGAGAATTATGGCACCAGATAATTCCAGTGCCATGTTTAGCCGTCTGCTTCCAGTCTGACGCGTTATGGCTTACGCGTTTTTCCAGTAGTGACGCTTAGCGGTCTGCAGTTTTTCGTAGGCAGCAAGCAGAGACTGATGGGCCGGGAAGGCTTGCAGCTCATCATCAACAGCCTGAAGGCCGTTAAACGGATTCTCACCACTGATGGCGGCTGAGGCTGCTTCCATTGCGCGCTCTCCATACATACGCATGAAAGCGTGATGGTACTGCAGCGGATCGCGCTCATCTTCCATCGCTAATAACAGCAGAGTCTGCAGGCAACGATAGTAGTTAGCGCGCTCTGGCGTAAAGATTGAGCTGTTAAATTCCATTGTCCATTCTGTCCAGATCAATGCCTGATCCAGATCGCCCCCCGCCAGCGCCAGCATCGCTTTTAATTCGCCAACACGCAGCGTGTACCAGCCATTGTCTTTACCGGTCGCCAGACCCAGCAGCTCACGAACGCGAGTGAAGTCGTCAAAGCCTTCATCATCAAGCTGTCCAATCAGATCCAGATACTCTTCCGGATTCCAGTTGCTGTCAGGCAGGGCCAGCAGGGTTTCACGCATGCCCGCTCCCATGCTGTTGTTCGCCAGGAACAGATCTTCTGCCGGGTAGATATCAGACATGCCTGGCACGATGATGCGGCAGGCATAGACACCCAGATGCTCGTAGTCTGCAATATAGACTTCCTGATCTTCCGAGGCGAAGATTGCCATCAGCGTGGCGAATTCCTGTTCGGTGCTGCCCGCGAATGACCAGTCGACAAAAGGATAATCCGCAGTTTCTTTAAACATATCCCAGGAGATCAGGCCGCTTGAATCGATGAAGTGTGTTTCAAGGTTGGCATGCTCAGCCACTTCTTCGTCATCAAAGGTCGGTGGGGTAAACACATCCAGATCTTTGAGGCTTCGGCCCTGCAGCAACTCGGTAACAGTACGCTCCAGCGCCACACCGAAATCAGGGTGAGCACCAAATGAGGCAAAACAGGTTCCGTTGGTTGGGTTAAACAGCACCACGCAGATAACCGGATATTTACCGCCGAGAGAGGCGTCATAAGCGAAAATCGGGAAGCCTTCCGCTTCAAGGCGGGCAATCGCTTCGATCACTTCAGGGTAACGCTGCATCACCTCATCAGGAATCGCAGGCAGGCTGATCGCTTCAGCAATAATGCGGTTTTTAATGTAGCGCTCAAACACTTCGGACAGGCCCTGAACACGTGCTTCATTCGCGGTATTACCTGCCGACATGCCGTTTGAGACATAGAGGTTGCCGATAATATTCATCGGGATATAGACAGTCTGCTGGTCGGACTGACGGGTAAACGGCAGGGCGCAGATACCGCGCTCAGCATTGCCAGATTGCAGATCAATCAGGCCGGAAGCCGTCAGTGCATTGTCGGGATCGTAAAATGCGCGCAGGCGCGGATCCAGAATACCTTCAGGTAAGGACTCATCATCAGGTAACGCAAACCATTTTTCATTGGGATAGTGAACAAAATCGCCGTTAGCGATCTTTTTTCCCAGCCAGAAGTCAGCAAAAAAATAGTTAGTTGAGAGACGCTCGAAATACTCGCCCAGCGCGGAGGCCAGCGCCGCTTTTTTACTGGCGCCCTTGCCGTTGGTAAAACAGAGCGGGCAATCGCGGTCGCGGATATGCACTGACCAGACATGGGGGACAGGATTCAGCCAGGACGCTTCTTCAATGTTAAAGCCAAGATCCTGCAGCTTGTTCTGGAAACGCGCAATGGAGTCTTCCAGTGCGGCATCTTTGCCCGGGATAAATGTTTGCGTCATAGTGCCGCTCTCTCAGTTGTCATAGGGTGCGTAAAGCGCGCAATGATACGGATTTTGGTAACAGACCGCTATCAGGGCGGAACATTTTTACCGGCTTACTTTTCATCACTTCCGCTCTCAGGCCAAACGCGGATTAATGGCGCTGGACGTAGCCTCACAAAATTCCGCGCAGGTTTGCATTGGTAACATAACCTCCGGCGAGCCGGATTCAGAAAATGTGACCGCGCCCTGATTTATGATTGCAGCTATCAGAATGCAGTGATAAAACCGGATGGTTATTCATAACCGTTCGATATGACAGTGGTGAGGGGAAATGACGCAAGTTTATAATTTTAGCTCTGGCCCGGCGATGCTACCGGTTGAAGTGCTTCGTCGTGCAGAACAGGAACTGACGAACTGGCGCGGTCTGGGTACCTCTGTAATGGAGATCAGCCACCGCAGTAAAGAGTTTATTCAGGTGGCTGAAGAAGCGGAGCAGGACTTCCGTGATCTGCTGAAAATACCGTCCAATTACAAAGTTTTATTCTGTCATGGCGGGGCACGTGCGCAGTTCGCTGCCGTACCGGGAAATCTGCTGGGTAAAGCAACCAGTGCCGACTACGTTGATGGCGGTTACTGGGCGCAAAGCGCAATAAAAGAAGCGGAAAAGTATTGTTCCCCACGTACGCTGGATGTCAAAACAACGCGCGACGGTAAACGTGCCATCCTGCCGATGCGCGAATGGGAAGTAAGTGAGACATCCGCTTACCTGCATTTCTGCCCGAATGAAACCATTGATGGCATCGCGATTGACGAACAGCCCGACTTTGGCAGTAAAACCGTTGTTGCTGATTTCTCATCTACCATTCTGTCACGCCCGATCGATGTGAGTCGTTACGGTGTAATCTATGCGGGTGCGCAGAAAAATGTGGGCCCGGCCGGATTAACGCTGGTTGTCGTTCGCGAAGATCTGCTGGGTCAGGCGCATACCTCCGTGCCTTCAATCCTCGATTACAAAGTGCTGGCCGATAACGATTCGATGTTTAACACCCCGCCGACTTTTGCGTGGTATCTATCAGGTCTGGTGTTTAAATGGCTGAAAGAGAAGGGCGGTGTGGCTGAAATTGATCGTATTAATCAGGCAAAATCTGACCTGCTTTATGGCGTAATCGACCACAGTGGCTTCTATCGTAATGATGTGGCGACAGAAAACCGCTCACGCATGAACATTCCTTTCCAGCTGGCTGATGCATCACTCGATGCGCTGTTCCTGGAGGAGTCGTTTAAAGCGGGATTACACGCGCTTAAAGGCCATCGTGTAGTGGGCGGTATGCGCGCCTCTATTTATAATGCGATGCCGCTGGAAGGTGTGAAGGCCCTGACCGATTTCATGGTCGATTTTGAACGCCGTCACGGCTGATTATTAAGATATCAGCACTGATGCTGATGCCAGACCTCGTCACACGGCGAGGTCTCTGTATTTTTGAGGATTTCGTTTCACATGCAGGACTCCCTGACTCTCCAACCGATTGCGCGCGTCAACGGCACGGTAAATCTGCCCGGCTCAAAGAGCGTTTCCAATCGTGCATTGCTGTTGGCTGCTCTGGCTAAAGGTACAACCCGTCTCACCAACCTGCTCGACAGCGACGACGTTAAGCACATGCTGAATGCGCTGACCGCGCTTGGCGTAAACTATACGCTTTCCCGCGATCGCACCGAGTGTGAAGTGACGGGAAATGCCGGGCCACTGCACGCCTCTCAACCGCTGTCGCTGTTTCTGGGCAATGCCGGAACCGCAATGCGTCCGCTGGCCGCGGCGCTTTGTCTGGGCCAGCACGATATCGAACTGACCGGTGAACCCCGCATGAAAGAGCGACCCATCGGGCATCTGGTTGACGCACTTCGTCAGGGCGGAGCAACCATTGAGTACCTGGAAAACGAAAACTACCCGCCGCTGCGTTTACGCGGTGGTTTTATCGGGGGGGAAGTCAGTGTGGATGGCAGCGTTTCCAGCCAGTTCCTGACAGCGCTGCTGATGACCGCGCCGCTGGCACAGCAGGATACCTGCATCACCATCAAAGGTGATTTGGTGTCGAAACCTTACATCGATATTACCCTCAATCTGATGCAGTGCTTTGGCGTCGACGTTGAGAATCAGAACTATCAGCGCTTCCTGATCAAGGGACAGCAACAGTATCAGTCGCCGGGTGATTTCCTGGTTGAAGGCGATGCCTCCTCCGCTTCCTATTTCCTGGCTGCTGCCGCTATAAAAGGCGGAACGGTTCGTGTCACCGGGATTGGACGCCAGAGTGTGCAGGGTGACATCCGGTTTGCTGACGTGCTGGAAAAGATGGGCGCGACGATTGAGTGGGGCGATGATTATATTGCCTGCACGGCCGGTAAACTGCAGGCAGTCGATATGGACATGAACCATATTCCGGATGCTGCAATGACCATCGCTACGACGGCGCTATTTGCAGAGGGCACCACCCGGTTACGCAATATTTATAACTGGCGGGTAAAAGAGACCGATCGACTGAGCGCAATGGCCACAGAGCTGCGTAAAGTTGGCGCGGAAGTTGAAGAGGGTCATGACTACATCCGTATTACGCCGCCAGCGACGCTGATTCATGCGGATATTGGCACCTACAATGACCACCGTATGGCGATGTGTTTCTCTCTGGTTGCACTTTCTGATACCCCGGTGACCATTCTCGATCCTGGCTGTACGGCAAAAACCTTTCCGGACTATTTCGTTCAGCTGGCTAAAATCAGCCAGAGCGCCTGATATCTCCCTTTCCGGTGCGGTTTCGCACCGGAACTCCCCTGATTTTATCTGGCTGTAACAGGCCAGAGATCCTCTGAATTGACTAAGATTACGAACCCGATCAGTGCGAAAGGGTAACCAAGCCGTGCTAGGCAGCGTATAATGCTAGTCATTAATGGTGACCGAAAGGTCAGGAAGCACGCAGCAACAGGAGGGAATAATGACAGTAACTGCCCCGGTCATAACTATTGATGGGCCAAGTGGAGCGGGAAAGGGAACCCTGTGCAAAGCGATGGCGGAATCGCTGCAATGGCATCTGCTGGACTCCGGTGCTATTTATCGCGTGCTGGCGTTAGCCGCGTTGCATCATCAGGTGGAGATTGAATCTGAAGAAGCGCTGGTGCCGATTGCCGCTCACCTGGATGTGCGCTTTGTGTCACAAAATGGTGAAATGCAGGTCATCCTTGAAGGTGAAGATGTCACCGGAGAAATCCGTACTCAGGAGGTCAGCAACACCGCCTCACGTGTCGCCGCTTTTCCCCGGGTACGCGAAGCGTTATTGCGCCGCCAGCGCGGTTTCCGCGAGATGCCGGGCCTGATTGCTGATGGTCGTGATATGGGCACCGTGGTTTTCCCGGATGCGCCAGTGAAAATTTTCCTTGATGCCAGCCCGGAAGAGCGTGCTCAGCGCCGTATGCTACAGTTGCAGGATAATGGCTTTAATGTTAACTTTGACCGCCTTTTAGCCGAGATAAAAGAACGCGACGACCGCGATCGTAACCGCGCAATTGCGCCTTTAGTAGCCGCTGGCGATGCATTGGTTCTGGACTCTACTGAGATGTCTATCGACCAGGTCATTGAAAAAGCGCTACAATATGCCCGCGAAAAGCTGGGTATTACGGCTTAACTGAATCTACCACCCTGTACCATGGATCCGGTGCCGGGCATGTGAAACAACCCCATCCGACATGAAGTCAGATGGACGTTAAATTGAAGAATCCTGAAGATTATCAATATGACTGAATCTTTTGCTCAACTATTTGAAGAATCCTTAAAAACAATCGAAACCCGCCCGGGTTCTATCGTTCGTGGCATCGTCGTTTCTATCGACAAAGATGTCGTTCTGGTTGATGCGGGTCTGAAATCTGAATCTGCAATTCCTGCAGAGCAGTTCAAGAACGCAGCCGGCGAACTGGAAATCCAGGTAGGCGACGAAGTTGATGTTGCTCTGGATGCAGTGGAAGACGGCTTCGGTGAAACCCTGCTGTCCCGTGAGAAAGCTAAGCGCCATGAAGCATGGATCACGCTGGAGAAAGCTTACGAAGACGCTGAAACTGTTACCGGTGTTATCAACGGCAAAGTTAAAGGCGGCTTCACAGTTGAGCTCAACGGTATCCGTGCGTTCCTGCCAGGTTCACTGGTAGATGTGCGTCCGGTGCGCGATACGCTGCACCTGGAAGGCAAAGAGCTTGAATTCAAAGTGATCAAGCTGGATCAGAAACGCAACAACGTCGTGGTTTCACGTCGTGCGGTTATCGAATCCGAAAACAGCGCAGAGCGCGATCAGCTGCTGGAAAACCTGCAGGAAGGCATGGAAGTCAAAGGTATCGTTAAGAACCTGACTGACTACGGTGCATTCGTTGATCTGGGCGGCGTTGATGGCCTGCTGCACATCACTGACATGGCATGGAAACGCGTTAAGCATCCAAGCGAAATCGTCAACGTGGGCGACGAAATCACCGTTAAGGTGCTGAAGTTCGACCGCGAGCGTACCCGTGTTTCTCTGGGTCTGAAGCAGCTGGGCGAAGATCCATGGGTTGCTATCGCTAAACGCTATCCGGAAGGCACCCGCCTGACCGGTCGTGTTACCAACCTGACTGATTACGGCTGCTTCGTGGAAATCGAAGAAGGCGTTGAAGGTCTGGTACACGTGTCTGAAATGGACTGGACCAACAAAAACATCCATCCGTCTAAAGTTGTTAACGTAGGCGATGTGGTTGAAGTTATGGTTCTGGACATTGATGAAGAGCGTCGTCGTATCTCCCTGGGTCTGAAGCAGTGTAAATCTAACCCATGGCAGCTGTTCGCTGAGACGCACAACAAAGGCGATCGTGTTGAAGGTAAAATCAAGTCAATCACTGACTTCGGTATCTTCATCGGCCTGGATGGCGGCATCGACGGTCTGGTTCACCTGTCTGACATCTCCTGGAACGCGACTGGCGAAGAAGCCGTTCGTGAGTACAAAAAAGGCGACGAAATCGCTGCCGTTGTACTGCAGGTTGATGCAGAGCGCGAGCGTATCTCTCTGGGCGTTAAACAGCTGGCAGAAGATCCGTTCAACAACTACATCACTTTGAACAAGAAAGGTGCCATCGTCACCGGTAAAGTGACTGCAGTTGATGCTAAGGGTGCTACAGTTGAATTAGCAGACGGCGTTGAGGGTTACCTGCGCGCTTCTGAAGCTTCACTGGACCGCATTGAAGATGCAACTCTGGTTCTGAACGTTGGCGACGACGTTGAAGCTAAGTTCACCGGCGTTGATCGTAAAAACCGTGTCGTAAGCCTGTCTGTCCGTGCGAAAGACCAGGCTGATGAGAAAGAAGCTATCAATACTGTTAACACCAAACAGGAAGAAGGCAATTTCTCTAGCGCTATGGCTGAAGCGTTCAAAGCGGCTAAAGGCGAGTAATCGGCCTGAAGCACCGGGTGGGCAACCACCCGGTTTCGGTAAAAGCTGTCATACATTCCCACAGGGATAAACCGGAGGTTACATGACCAAGTCAGAACTGATCGAAAGACTGGCGGGACAGCATACTCATATACCGGCGAAAGTCGTTGAGGATGCGGTAAAAGAGATGCTTGAGCACATGGCCACTACGCTGGCACAGGGCGAACGCATCGAAATCCGGGGATTCGGCAGCTTTTCTTTGCACTATCGCGCTCCGCGTACTGGACGTAACCCGAAAACGGGTGACAAAGTGGATCTGGAAGGTAAATACGTTCCCCACTTTAAGCCAGGCAAAGAACTGCGCGATCGCGCAAATATCTACGGCTAAGCTGATACCGAACCAGATAAACGACATCTCCGGATGTCGTTTTTTTTTGCCTGCGATTCAGGCTCAGACCTGACATCCAGATAGGTGTCATCAACACTGCAACGCCGCACTCTCTTTGCGAGACCGCTCAAGCCTGCCTGATTATCCGCTGTTATTTTCACCGCCTTTGCCCAGAATAATCGAACTGAATCAATGGATACGATTATGCTGACATGGACCGTTCTGGCGCGACTGGCGATCGTTGCAACGTTACCACTACTGCTGATTGCCCGGCTGCCTTCCGGTGAGGTGATGGGGGGCTTCCTCCTCACCGGACTGGCTCTGCTGCATTGCCCTTACCAACCCGTCCGTCTGACCAGTATTACTCTGCTGTTTCTGGCATGGGCCTGTAACGACGCCCGTCTGATGGTACGGGATATCGAAAAGTTCTCGGCGCGTCCTGCCACCTACACCCTTCAGATTAGTGAACTGCGGAAAGAGCGGAAGCAAATCCGGGTTCGTCTGCTGAAAGAGGAGGGCAGGATGATTTTTCCGCCTCGCTTTGCCTGGCTCTGGTTTGATGCTGATCCGGAGATCTACTGTCCAGGACAACGCTGGACGATGAAACTGCGTCTGCGACCGGTACATGCCCGCCTTAATGAGGGTGATTTCGATGCGCAGCGTTTTGCACTGGCTAATAATACGCCGCTTCAGGGACGAATCCTTAAACAGGCAGTGGTAAGCGATCGCTGTGATAGCCGCTGGCGATTTATTTTATGGCATCGTGAAAGGACCCGTGCAATGCCTGCACGTGCAACGCTGGAGGCACTGGCTTTTGGCATTCGGGATGAGATGAGCCAGCAGACGCGTCAGCTACTGCGGGATACCGGTACCGCTCATCTGATGGCGATATCGGGTATGCATATCGCCCTGGCAGCCAGCACCGGCTGGATGATTGCGCGTGGGGTGCAATTTATCTTGCCAGCCCGTTATATCAGCTATGTTTTTCCTCTCATCGTGAGCTGGCTGTTTGCTGCAATCTATACCTGGCTTTCCGGTGCACAGCCTCCCGCTGAGCGTTCACTGCTTGCCCTGACGCTATGGGCGATAACACGGTTTGCGGGTGTTCAGCTGAATAGCTGGCAGGTCTGGACGTTCTGTATTGCGTTGCTGCTGGTAACCGACCCGCTGACCGTGCTCTCTGACAGCTTCTGGCTCTCGGTACTGGCTGTCGGCATGCTGCTGGTCTGGTATCACTGGTTCCCGCTGCCCGCGTCGTTCCGTCAGCAACGGCGCTGGATTCCGGTACAGTTGCTGCATTTACAGGCGGGCATGATGATTTTAATGGTGCCGTTGCAGGTGGCGATTTTTAACGGCATCAGCCTGACTGCGCTGGTGGCAAATGTTGTCGCGATTCCGGTCGTCTCGTTTATTACCATGCCTCTGGTGACGCTCGCCCTGCTGCTGCCGGTAGCGCATTTATCCGGCTTCTTCTGGGGAGCGGCCGATCTCTCATTACGTGCCCTGTTTCATTGCCTGACGTTGCTGCCACCAGGCTGGTGGCCGCTGAGTGGTACAACCTGGTTTACGGTCATGGTATGGGGCGGTCTGATTCTCTGGCGTGCGCAACTCTTTTTCTCTCTGCCGTTAAGCAGCGGCGCCTTAACGCTGGCAATGATACTGAGTCGCCAGCCAAATCAGGAGCAGGGCTGGCGAATCGATATGCTGGATATTGGCCACGGTCTGAGTCTGGTGATCAGCCAGGGCGACGAGGCGGTAATGTATGATACCGGCCCGCGCTGGCAGAACGATAATGCGGGAAGTCGGGTGATCATTCCGTGGCTGGAGCGCAGGCAGTTACGGTTAAAACAGGTCATCCTGAGTCATAAACATCTGGATCATACTGGCGGGCTGGAGGCGATTACTCAACGCTGGCCAGCGGTTGAAGTCAGAAGTGCGCTGGCTGATGAAGCCCACTTACCCTGCGTACGGGGCACGCAGTGGCGCTGGCGGAAACTCCACTTTCGGGTGGTCTGGCCGCTGACGTCACCCCTGCCGGGCGGGAATAATGACTCCTGTGTGGTGATCGTTGATGATGGTCAGGTTCGTCTGATGTTAACCGGTGACATTGAAGCGAAAGCGGAACGCCAGCTGGTGGCGCTGGAGAAGCAGGGGCTGAAGGTCGATATCCTGCAGGTCCCGCACCACGGTAGCCGAACGTCGTCGACCTCATTGCTGCTGCGAAAAGCCGCAGGCCACACCGCTATCGCCTCGCTGGCACGCTACAATGCATGGCGTATGCCCGCGAAAAATGTGCTGGAAAACTATCAAACGGCTGGTTTTCACTGGCTGGATACGGGCCAGTCAGGACAAATCAGTATCAGAATAGAACAGGGCAGAGTGCAGGTTTCCACCTTGCGGGATCAATTAATGCCCCGTTGGTACCATCAGTGGTTTGGCGTCAAACGCGAATCCAGGTAGAATGGCCGGCTATTTCCAACAGCGTGAATAAATAATGCATCAAGATAAAGATCTCTCTACGTGGCAGACGTTTCGCCGACTCTGGCCGATGATCGCGCCTAATAAAGCGGGATTAATTGCGGCCTCAGTCGCCCTGATTATTAATGCTGCGGGCGACGCCTTAATGCTCTCACTGTTGAAACCGTTACTGGATGATGGTTTTGGTAAAGCTGACAGATCGGTGATGCTGTGGCTGCCGTTAGTGGTTATTGGCCTGATGCTGGTACGCGGCGTCACCAGTTATATCTCCAGCTACTGCATCTCCTGGGTCTCTGGCAACGTCGTGATGAACATCCGCCGTCGTCTGTTCAGCCATATGATGGGCATGCCGGTTTCGTTTTTCGACCAGCAGTCAACCGGCACCCTGTTGTCACGCATTACTTACGATTCTGAGCAGGTCGCCTCCTCTTCTTCGGGCGCGCTGGTCACCGTCGTGCGTGAAGGGGCTTCCATTATTGGCCTGTTTATCATGATGTTCTACTACAGCTGGCAGCTGTCGCTGATCCTGATTGTACTGGCACCTATCGTCTCCTTTGCTATCCGCACCGTCTCTAAGCGCTTCCGCACCATCAGTAAAAGTATGCAGAACACGATGGGGCAGGTGACAACCAGCGCCGAGCAGATGCTGAAAGGGCACAAAGAAGTGCTGATTTTTGGCGGACAGGACATTGAATCGGAGCGCTTTTCCCGCGTCAGTAACCGGATGCGTCAGCAGGGAATGAAGCTGGTTTCAGCCTCCTCCATTTCCGATCCGATTATTCAGCTGATCGCGTCGCTGGCACTGGCTTTTGTGCTCTATGCCGCCAGCTTCCCCAGCGTCATGGATACCCTGACAGCCGGTACCATCACCGTGGTCTTCTCCTCGATGATTGCCCTGATGCGCCCGCTGAAGTCTCTGACCAATGTCAACGCCCAGTTCCAGCGTGGGATGGCGGCCTGTCAGACACTCTTCTCTATTCTGGATAGTGAGCAGGAAGTGGATAACGGTACGCGCGAAATCACCCGCGCTAAAGGGGATATTGAATTCCGTGAGGTGACCTTTACCTACCCTGGTCGTGAAATTCCGGCACTGCGTAATATCAATCTGTCGCTGCCGGCAGGAAAAACGGTGGCGCTGGTGGGCCGTTCCGGTTCCGGTAAGTCTACGATGGCGAGCCTGCTGACCCGCTTTTATGACATCCAGCAGGGCGAAATCCTGCTGGATGGTCATGATCTGCGTGAGTATAGCCTGCGTTCGCTGCGTAATCAGGTGGCGCTGGTGTCGCAGAATGTGCATCTCTTCAACGACACCATTGCCAATAACATCGCGTATGCCCGCAGTGAGCAATACAGCCGTGAAGAGATCGAGCAGGCGGCCACCATGGCGCATGCCATGGACTTTATCAATAAAATGGATAAAGGCCTGGATACGATGATTGGCGAGAATGGCGTGCTGTTATCTGGCGGTCAGCGTCAGCGTATTGCCATTGCCCGTGCGCTGTTACGTGATTGCCCGATCCTGATCCTCGATGAAGCCACCTCGGCGCTGGATACCGAGTCAGAACGCGCGATTCAGTCTGCCCTGGATGAGTTGCAGAAGAACCGTACCTCGCTGGTGATTGCGCACCGACTCTCTACCATTGAGAAAGCGGATGAAATCGTGGTAATTGAAGATGGCCAGATTGTTGAACGCGGTACGCATCAGGTGCTGTTAGCAGAACGCGGCGCCTATGCACAGCTGCACAAGATGCAATTCGGCCAATGATTGAACGTATCTGGAGTGGTCGCTCACCGCTATGGCTACTGCTATGGCCATTCAGCCTGCTGTATGGTGCGATCACGGCCCTGATACGCTTCAGTTACAGGCGTGGCTGGCGTAAAAGCTGGCGTGCGCCTCTGCCGGTCGTGGTGGTAGGTAACCTGACTGCTGGCGGGAATGGAAAGACGCCGGTGGTCATCTGGCTGGTCGAGGCGTTACAGCAGCGCGGCCTGCGCGCTGGCGTGGTCTCCCGAGGATATGGCGGCAAGGCGGACCACTATCCCTTGCTGGTCACGGCGCAGACCCCCACCGAACAGGCCGGGGATGAGCCGGTATTGATCGCCCAGCGCACCGGAACACCGGTCGCGGTCGCGCCTCAACGGCGCCGGGCGATTGAGGCGTTACTGAAACAGGGTTCGCTGGATGTGATCATCACGGATGATGGCCTGCAACATTACGCCCTGCAGCGCGATCGCGAGATCGTCGTGGTTGATGGGGTCCGTCGTTTTGGTAATGGCTGGTGGTTGCCTGCCGGACCGATGCGTGAACGTGCCGATCGTCTGCAGCAGGTCGATGCCGTGATCATTAACGGCGGCGATGCACAGCCCGACGAGATTGCCATGCAACTTCAGCCCGGGCTGGCCACCAATCTGCTCACCGGTGAAACCTGCCCGGCTGAGCAACTGGGTGCGGTAGTCGCCATGGGCGGTATTGGTCATCCCCCGCGTTTTTTCACCACGCTGAAACAGCAGGGTATAACGCCGGTCGCAGAGATCGCCTTTGCCGATCATCACGCCTACAGCAAAGATGAACTGACCCGATTACTCCAGGCGGGTCAGCAACTGTTGATGACCGAAAAGGATGCGGTGAAATGCCGTCACTTTGCCCAGCCTGACTGGTGGTATCTGCCGGTCGATGCCCATTTAACCGGTAACGCCGTGACGCCGTTACTGGACGACATTGAACAACTCTGCCGCCATATTTCCTGATACCCGCCCCCGTTCAGGTGAAGCCTGATAAGGAAGAGGATGAACAGTACGCATTCACTTTCGTTACAGCAAGCACGCCACATTCATCTCGCCGCGCAGGGCCTGCTGCGAGCTCCGGCAAAACGCGCTGTTTATCAGGATCTGATTAACTGCATTTCCCGCATGTCGCTGCTGCAAATCGATACCATTCATGTAGTGGCCCGCAGTCCTTATCTGGTGCTGTTCAGTCGCCTGGGGAACTATCCTCAGGCATGGCTGGAACAGGCTCTGGCCCAGGGCGAACTCTTTGAGTACTGGGCGCACGAAGCCTGCTTTATTCCCCGTGCCGATTACAGACTTCTTCGTCATCGCATGCTGTCGCCGGAACGTCTGGGCTGGAAATACAATGCGCAATGGGTCGCTGAGCACCAGCAGGCCATTGCCGGATTACTGCAGCAGATCAGAGACAATGGCCCGGTACGCGCCGCCGATTTTACCCACGCCGATAACCCGAAGTCAGGCTGGTGGGCATGGAAACCGCACAAACGTCATCTGGAAAATCTGTTCAGTGCCGGTGAGCTGATGGTCACCGAACGCCGTAATTTTCAGCGTGTCTACGATCTGCGCAGCCGCGTAATGCCCGACTGGCAGGATGCGATACATGGCATCAGTGAAGCGGAGGCAACCCGTCAGATGCTGATGAACAGCGCCCGCAGCTTAGGGGTTTTCCGCGCGGCCTGGCTGGCGGATTACTACCGCCTGAAGCGGGCACCCGTGAATGACTTTATCGCTGACGCCCAGGCTGCGAGCGATCTGGTCGCCGTCAATACAGAGGGACTGGGCGCAATGTGGCTGCATCGCGACTCTTTGCCGTTACTGGAGACGCCGCTGCAGGCGACGCACAGCGCGCTGCTGTCGCCGTTTGATCCGGTGGTCTGGGATCGCAAGCGCGCGCGGGAGCTGTTCAATTTTGACTATCGTATTGAATGCTATACCCCGGAGGAAAAACGCAAATTTGGCTACTTTGTTTTGCCCATCCTCCATCGTGGTCAGATAAAAGGGCGACTGGATGCCCGCATGCTGCGTCAGGCAAAACAGCTTGAGATTAAAAATATCTGGCTGGAGGAGAAGACCCGCGTTACGGCGCGATTTTTGGTGGATATCCGGCGTGCAATTGAAAGTTTTGCGGCGTGGCAGGGTGCTGAAAGCGTCGCTATCCTGCAGGCACCCGACGCGCTTAACGATCAGTGGCCAGCCCTGTGGACGCTGGATTAATCAATTTTGCGGCAGCCGCTGCGGGATGGCGTTTTACCCCATCCCGCACGAGCCGCGCTATGGTATGCTTGAATCCTTAAGCATTCGGTCCCTGATGGAGGACATATGGATCATCGTTTACTCGAAATCGTTGCCTGCCCGGTTTGCAATGGCAAACTCTACTTCAACAATGCTCAACAGGAGCTGATCTGCAAACCCGACGGCCTGGCCTTCCCGGTCAGGGACGGCATTCCGGTGCTGCTGGAAACCGAAGCCCGCACGCTGTCAGTTGAAGAGATTCATCCATGAGTTTCACCGCTATCATTCCTGCGCGTTATGCGTCAACCCGCTTACCTGGCAAGCCGCTGCTCGATATCCACGGTAAACCGATGGTCGTGCATGTAATGGAGCGGGCCCGTGAATCGGGTGCCAGCCGGGTCATTGTTGCCACCGATCATCCCGACGTGGCGCAGGCAGTAGAAGCGGCAGGCGGCGAAGTCTGCATGACGCGCGCCGATCACCAGTCTGGCACTGAGCGGCTGGCGGAAGTGATCGAAAAATATCAGTTTGCCGATGATGAAATCATCGTAAACGTGCAGGGCGACGAGCCGATGATTCCGGCTGAGATTGTGCGCCAGGTGGCGACCAATCTGGCGGGGTCGGCGGCCGGGATGGCGACGCTGGCGGTGCCGATCACCGATGTTGAAGAAGCCTTTAATCCGAATGCGGTGAAGGTCGTCATGGATGTGAATGGCTACGCGCTCTATTTTTCACGGGCGACCATCCCCTGGGATCGTGAACGGTACGCCGCATCGCGCGAGCAGATCGGTGATACGCTGCTGCGCCACATTGGCATCTACGCCTACCGTGCTGGTTTTATTCGCCGCTATGTCGCCTGGGCGCCTTGTCCTCTGGAACAGATTGAGCTGCTCGAGCAACTGCGGGTTTTATGGTACGGCGAAAAAATTCATGTCGCCGTCGCGAAAACCATTCCCAGTGTGGGTGTGGATACGCCAGACGATTTGCAACGCGTTCGTGATGCCATGCAGGCCTGACAAACGGGGAGCCTGTCTCCCCGTTTCAGCGCAACGTTCTTGATCCGCCGCTAAACTTATCTCCAACACTTCCTTCAGGATATTGTGATACTCATCTGAGGAGGATGCCGCATGGAACAGCTTAAATCGGAACTCACGCTGGCGCTGGGTGAAACCATCAGCCGCCTCGAAATGATCAGTGAACATCCACCCACCCGGCTCTATGCGTTATACGATCGGGACGGGCGCCCTATGCCGGTGGTGGCGAAATATTTTCGTCATCAGGGCCGGGCCGCGATGGAAGCCAGAAAGCTGGCGCTGCTGGGCCAGGCCGGTCTGATTGCAGTGCCGGCAGTCTATGGTCTGGTGATGAGCCAGCAGCCGCCGGTGCATGAAATGCTCCTGCTGGCGCGACTGAATGGCGTGACGGCGGAAGCGCCTGCGCGGGATGCTCAGCGCTGGCAACAGTTTTGCGAACAGGTGGTCGAGGGCGTGCTGGCCTGGCACCGGCTCGACAGCCATGGCCTGGTCGGTACAGTGGACAGCACGCAGCAGAACAGCTGGCCCGCCTGGTATGCACAACGGGTTGAGGTGCTATGGGCGACCCTGTGCTATCTGCGTCCGCCAGCCTTTACGCTGGAAGATCGCCAGATTCTGTTTCGCTGCCGGGCACGACTGGCGCATCTGTTTCGCGGCTTCGACGATCCCTGTGTGATGGTTCACGGCAACGTGCAGCTGCAGAGCATGCTGAAAGATAGCCGCAGTGACCAGTTAATCGCGATGACACAGCCTGGCACCATCCTCTGGGCACCCCGTGAATACGATCTTATCCATCTGGATACCTCGCCTGCCGAAACGGCGCTGCTGCACAATTACCTGCAACGGGCGCCAGTTTCAGAAGGTTTTGTCTGGCGTCGGTGGGTTTATCAACTGTGGGACTGCATTGATCATCTGGTACAGACCGGCACGTTTAATCGTGTGCGTTTTGACCATGCACGTGCGCAATTACTTCCCTGGCTCGGCTGAGTCCGATTCCTTGCCTTTCAGCTATTGCAATAGTGTGCCAAGTGTTTCGTAGACCGCACGTTCGCTGTGACTCAGCCAGATCGATGAGGGGATCGCCCGTTCCCATCCATTCAGCGGTGACGTAATCGCCAGCTGATTCGCGGGAGCGGCCATCGGCTTCAACCCGACCGCGTGGAAAAAGCGTATTGCCCGCGGCATATGATTCGCGGATGTGACCAGCAGAAACGGGCGATCGCCCACCACGGTTTTAACTGCCTGCGCTTCGTCTGCGGTGTCACGGGGCTGGTCGAGAATCTGAATATGTTCACGCGGAACGCCCAGACTCTCCGCCACCTGTGCCGCTACCCAGGCGCTACTCTTTGGATTGGTGCCACCCGCTGCGCCGGTAAAAATCAGCGTCGACTGCGGATTCCGCTGCCACTGACGAACGCCTTCTGCCACGCGCGGCAGACTGTTATTCAGCAGGTTCGAGCTGGGTGCCCACGCCGGGTTAAAGGTGTAGCCTCCACCCAGCACCACAATGTAGTCCACCTTCTCTGAGCCGTTCCAGGTCGGATAGCGGCTATCGAGTGGCAAAAGCAGACGATCAGCCAGCGGTTGCAGGCTCAGCAGCAGCAGTAACAGCCAGCTGACGGAGATCACGGTTTTGCCGCTTTTCTGCCAGCCAGTAAACCAAAGCAGTAAAATGCCAAGCGCCATCAGCAAAAGCAGAAACGGCAGGGGTAAAAGCAGCCCGCCGATAACTTTTTTAAGGGTAAATAACATCAAAAAAGAGTCCTGTTGTCCGAAAATAGAGCACCCGGAAGGGAAGATGGGGATGAAAGGTTCATTCTTCTGGTGCCTGTGACAAAATAGCACAAGTCTCACCGCAGCATACCGGAGCGCATGCCATGCAGGATCGTAACTTTGACGATCTCGCGGATAAATTTTCGCAAAATATTTACGGCACCACTAAAGGGAAGATACGCCAGGCCATCCTCTGGGATGAGCTGGAGAAGATAGTGCCCGATCTGTCACCGCACCCGCTGTCGGTGCTGGATGCTGGCGGCGGTGTCGGTCAGGTTTCCAGCGGGCTTGCTGCGCAGGGCCATCAGGTTCTGCTGTGCGACCTTTCCAGCGAGATGCTGCGCCGGGCCGCGGAAAATGCGGCGGCGCAGGGTGTGAGCCACAACATGCAATTCAGACAAATTAGCGCTCAGCAGGTGGGTGAACATTTGGATAAGCCGGTGGATCTGGTATTGTTCCACGCTGTGCTTGAGTGGGTCGCTGAACCAGAGACGGTACTGAAAGCGCTGTTCGATCTGCTGCGTCCGGGGGGCGTCATGTCGCTGATGTTTTACAATCTGCACGGCCTGACATTGCGCACCTTAACGCTGGGTAACTTTGGCTATCTGCGCACCAACCTGACCAAACGCAAAAAGCGAACGCTGTCGCCTGACTATCCGCGCGACCCCGAGCAGGTCTATCGCTGGCTGGAGGCGTGTGGCTTTGTGATTGAGCAGCGTGCCGGGATCCGGGTGTTCAGTGACTACATGAAGCCGCCGAAGGGCGAGCCAAAAAGCGACGACGAAATTATTGAGATGGAGCGGCGTTACTGCCGTCAGGAACCCTTTTTGAGCTTAGGGCGCTACATCCACGTGACCGCGCGTAAACCCGGGCAGAAGGACGAATTATGAGTGAATTTTCCCAGACGGTACCTGAACTGGTCTCCTGGGCGCGCAAAAATGACTTTTCCCTTGCGCTGCCAGTGGAACGTCTGGCCTTTTTGCTGGCTATCGCCACCCTCAACGGTGAGCGGATGGATGGCGAAATGAGCGAAGGCGATCTGATTGATGCTTTCCGTCACGTCAGTAAAGCTTTCGAACAAACCCATGAAACCGTGTTGGTTCGTGCCAACAACGCCATCAACGACATGGTGCGACAGCGCCTGCTCAACCGTTTTACCAGTGAACTCACGGAAGGCAATGCTATCTATCGCCTGACGCCGCTGGCGATCGGCATCACCGACTATTACATCCGCCAGCGTGAGTTCTCGACCCTGCGCCTGTCGATGCAGCTGTCGATTGTGGCCAATGAGCTTAAGCGGGCAGCCGATGCCGCGCAGGAAAACGGCGATGAGTTTCACTGGCACCGCAATGTTTTCGCGCCGCTGAAATATTCCGTGGCGGAGATCTTCGACAGCATCGATATGACCCAGCGTCTGATGGATGAACAGCAGCAGGCGGTTAAAAATGATATCGCCGAACTGCTGAACAAAGACTGGCGCGCGGCCATCTCCAGCTGTGAAATGCTGCTTTCTGAAACCTCAGGGACGCTGCGTGAACTGCAGGATACGCTGGAAGCCGCGGGCGACAAACTTCAGGAAAATCTGCTGCGCATTCAGGATGCCACGCTGGACAGTCCCGATCTGGGCTTCGTCGATAAGCTGGTGTTTGATCTGCAAAGCAAACTCGACCGTATTACCAGCTGGGGCCAGCAGGCGATTGACCTCTGGATCGGCTATGACCGCCACGTCCATAAATTTATTCGTACCGCCATCGACATGGATAAAAACCGCGTCTTTGCGCAGCGTTTGCGGGTCTCGGTGCAGAATTACTTCGACGCGCCCTGGGCGCTGACCCATGCCAACGCCGACCGCCTGTATGACATGCGTGATGAGGCGCTGACGCTGCGTAACGACGAAGTGATGGGCGAACTGCCGCCGGAGATGGAGTACGAAGAGATCAACGAAATCCGCGAACAGCTGGCAGCGATGATTGAAGAAGCGCTGCAGGTCTACAAATCGCAACAAAAACCGCTCAACCTCGCGTCAGTGATGCGCGACTACCTGGCCCAGTATCCCCGAGCCCGCCATTTCGATCTGGCGCGTATTGTGGTGGATCAGGCGGTGCGCCTTGGCGTAGCGGAAGCTGATTTAGCCGGTTTGCCTGTGGAATGGCAAGCCATCAATGATTACGGAGCCAAGGTGCAGGCACATGTCATCGACAAATATTGAACAAGTGATGCCAGTTAAGCTGGCACAGGCACTGGCCAACCCGATTTTTCCCGCGCTGGACAGCCAGTTACGCGCCGGACGCCATATCGGTATCGAAGAGCTGGATAATCACGCTTTTCTGATGGACTACCAGTCGTTTCTCGAAGAGTTTTACAGCCGCTATAACGTTGAGTTAATCCGTGCGCCGGAGGGCTTTTTCTATCTGCGTCCGCGTTCAACCACGCTGATTCCGCGTTCCGTGCTCTCTGAGCTGGACATGATGGTCGGGAAAATTCTCTGCTATCTCTATCTCAGCCCGGAACGACTGGCCAATGAAGGAATCTTCACCCAGCAGGAGCTTTACGACGAACTGCTCTCTCTGGCCGATGAGAACCGCCTGCTGAAGCTGGTCAACCAGCGTTCAACCGGTTCGGATCTGGATCGCACCAAACTGCAGGAGAAAGTGCGCGCCTCTCTGAGCCGCCTGCGCCGTCTTGGCATGGTGTGGTTTTTCGGCAACGACAGCAGCAAGTTCCGCATCACGGAATCGGTGTTCCGCTTTGGTGCCGACGTGCGCGGCGGTGATGATGCCCGTGAAGCGCAGCTTCGTCTGATTCGTGATGGCGAAGCCATGCTACTGGAAAACGCGACAGCACCGGTCGACACCGATGAAGGTGAAGGGCAGGAAGGTGACGCGAGTGAGAACGCAGAGGAAGAACAGGCATGATTGAGCGCGGAAAGTTTCGTTCGCTTACGCTGATCAACTGGAACGGCTTTTTTGCCCGTACCTTTGATCTCGATGAATTAGTGACCACGCTGTCAGGCGGTAACGGTGCGGGTAAGTCCACCACGATGGCGGCATTTGTCACCGCGCTGATCCCCGATTTAACGTTGCTGCACTTCCGTAACACCACCGAAGCGGGCGCGACTTCAGGATCCCGTGACAAGGGTCTGCACGGTAAACTGCGGGCCGGCGTCTGCTACTCCATGCTCGATGTGGTGAACTCACGCCATCAGCGTGTCGTGGTCGGTGTCCGTCTGCAACAGGTCGCCGGACGTGATAAAAAGGTCGATATCAAGCCATTCAGTATCCATGGCCTGCCCACCGACACCAACCCAACCGATATGCTGACGGAAGTGCTCAACAGCCGTCAGGCACGCGTATTACCGCTGAACGAAGTCAAAGAGCGGGTTGAGGCGCAGGAAGGGGTACAATTCCGCGCCTATAACTCAGTCACCGATTATCACGCCATGCTGTTTGATCTTGGCGTGGTGCCGCGTCGTCTGCGCTCTGCCAGCGATCGCAGCAAGTTTTATCGTCTGATTGAAGCCTCGCTGTATGGCGGTATCTCCAGCGCCATCACCCGATCGCTGCGTGATTACCTGCTGCCAGAAAACAGTGGCGTGCGCAAAGCATTCCAGGATATGGAGGCCGCGCTGCGCGAGAACCGCATGACGCTGGAGGCGATCCGCGTTACCCAGTCTGACCGCGATCTCTTCAAGCATCTGATCTCCGAGGCGACCAGCTACGTTTCGGCTGACTATATGCGCCACGCCAACGAGCGTCGGGGACACCTCGACAGCGCGTTACAGCTGCGCAATGAGTTATTCAGCAGCCGTAAGCAGCTCGCCACCGAGCAGTATCGTCATGTTGAGATGGCGCGCGAACTGGCCGAGCACAGTGGTGCAGAAAACGATCTTGAAGTCGATTATCAGGCCGCCAGCGATCACCTGAACCTGGTACAGACGGCGATGCGTCAGCAGGAGAAGATTGAGCGCTACGATGCGGATATCGAAGATCTGACGCTGCGGCTGGAAGAGCAGACCGAAGTGGTCGCAGAAGCGCGTGAAATTCAGGAAGAGAATGAAGCGCGGGCCGAAGCGGCTGAACTTGAAGTGGATGAGCTGAAAAGCCAGCTGGCCGACTTCCAGCAGGCGCTCGACGTGCAGCAAACCCGCGCCATCCAGTATCAGCAGGCATTGCAGGCGCTGGAACGCGCCCGCACGCTCTGCCAGCTGCCCGATCTGAGCATTGACAATGCGGCTGAATGGCAGGAAAGCTTCCAGGCCAAAGAGGAAGAGGCGACAGAACGGTTGCTGCGCCTGGAGCAGAAGCTGAGCGTAGCGGAAGCGGCGCACAGTCAGTTTGAACAGGCGCTGGCGCTGGTCACCAGCATTGCCGGTGACGTGACCCGTCAGGACGCCTGGCAAACCGGCCGCGAACTGCTGCGTGATGCCAGCAACCAGCGTCATCACGCCGAACAGCTCTCTTCTCTGCGTCTGCGCCTTAATGAGCTGGAACAGCGTCTGCGCGAACAGCATGAGGCGGAGCGTCTGCTGGCGGAATTCTGCAAGCGTCAGGGGCAGCATTATGAAGCGGATGCGCTGGCAGGCCTGCAGCAGGAGCTTGAAGCGCAGATTGAACAGCTGAACAGCAGCGTCTCCGACGCCGGTGAGCAGCGCATGATGATGCGCCAGGAGCTGGAGCAGCTGCGTGAACGCATCACCAGCCTGACCGCCCGTGCGCCACACTGGCTGGCGGCGCAGGAGATCCTGACCCAGCTTAGCGAACAGACCGGCCAGGCGCTGAACAGCAGCCAGGACGTGACCGAATATATGCAGCAGCTGCTGGAGCGTGAGCGTGAAACCACCGTCGAGCGCGACGAAGTGGCGGCGCGTAAACGTGATATCGAGCAGCAGATTGAACGGCTCAGCCAGCCGGGCGGTGCCGAAGATGCGCGCCTGACCCAGCTTGCCGAACGGTTTGGCGGCGTGTTGCTGTCAGAGATTTACGATGATGTGACGCTGGATGATGCGCCTTACTTCTCGGCGCTCTACGGTCCGTCACGTCATGCGATTGTGGTGCCGGATCTCTCCCGCGTTCGTGAGTTGCTGGATGGTCTGGAAGAGTGTCCGGAAGATCTCTACCTGATCGAGGGTGATCCGCAGTCGTTCGATGACAGCGTCTTCAGCGTCGATGAACTGCAGAATGCGGTGGTGGTGAAGGTGGCAGAGCGTCAGTGGCGCTACTCCCGCTTCCCGAAAATACCGCTGTTTGGCCGCGCGGCGCGTGAGAATCAGCTGGAGCTGCTGCACCTTGAGCGCGACAAGCTGGCAGAACGCTACGCCACGCTGTCGTTCGACGTGCAGAAAACGCAGCGTCTGCATCAGTCGTTCAGCCGCTTCATCGGCAGTCATCTGGCTGTCGCCTTTGACGCCGATCCGGAAGCGCAGATCCGTCAGCTCGGTGCACGCCGGGGTGAGCTGGAACGCGCGCTGAATCAGCATGAGAGCAACAATCAGCAGCAGCGTCAGCAGTATGAGCTGGCCAAAGAGGGCGTATCACAGTTAAACCGGCTGCTGCCACGTATCAATCTGCTGCTGGACGACACGCTGGGCGATCGCTGTGAAGAGATCCGCGAGCAGGTCGATGCTGCACAGGAAGCGGCGCGCTTCCTGCATCAGCATGGCGCTAAGCTGGCGAAACTGGAACCGATTATCGCCGTGTTGCAGAGCGATCCGGAACAGCATGAGCAGTTACAGGCGGATTATCAGCAGGCGCAGCAGCAGCAGCGCAACGCGCGTCAGCAGGCCTTTGCCCTGACAGAGGTGGTGCAGCGTCGCGCCCACTTCAGCTACGACGACTCGGCCAGCATGCTCAATGGCAACAGCGACCTCAGCGATAAGCTGCGCCAGCGTCTGGAACAGGCTGAGGGCGAACGCAGTCGCAGTCGTGATCGCCTGCGTGAACATCAGGCGCAGCTGACGCAATACTCCCAGGTGCTGGCCTCGCTGAAAAGCGCCTATGACGCCAAACGCGACATGCTGAAAGAGCTGCAGCAGGAGATGCAGGATATTGGCGTCCAGGCTGACAGCAGCGCGGAAGAACGCGCGCGTGTTCGCCGTGACGAACTCTACACGGCACTGAGCCACAATCGCGCCCGCCGCAATCAGCTGGAGAAACAGCTCACCTTCTGCGAAGCGGAGATGGATAACCTGCAGAAGCGACTGCGTCAGCTGGAGCGTCAGTATCATCAGGTGCGCGAACAGGTGGTCAGCGCCAAAGCGGGCTGGTGTACCGTATTGCGTCTGGTAAAAGAGAATGGCGTTGAGCGTCGTCTGCATCGCCGTGAACTGGCCTACCTGAGCGGCGATGAGCTGCGCTCTATGTCGGATAAAGCGCTGGGTGCGCTGCGTCTGGCGGTGGCGGACAACGAACATCTGCGTGACGTGCTGCGACTGTCGGAAGATCCAAAACGTCCGGAACGTAAAATTCAGTTCTTTATTGCGGTTTATCAGCATCTGCGCGAGCGTATTCGTCAGGATATTATTCGTACTGACGATCCGGTCGAAGCGATTGAGCAGATGGAAATCGAACTGAACCGTCTGACGGAAGAGCTGACGGCGCGTGAGCAGATGCTGGCAATCAGTTCGCGCAGTGCGGCCAACATCATCCGTAAAACGATCCAACGTGAACAGAACCGCATCCGCCAGCTCAACCAGGGTCTGCAGACCGTCAGCTTTGGTCAGGTACGCAGCGTGCGGCTCAACGTGAACGTGCGTGAAACCCACGCTATGCTGCTGGATACGCTGTCGGAAGAGCACGAGCAGCATCAGGATCTCTTTAACAGCAATCGCCTGACCTTCTCGGAGGCGCTGGCGAAGCTCTATCAGCGTCTTAATCCGCACATCGATATGGGGCAGCGTACGCCGCAGACCATCGGTGAGGAGCTGCTGGACTACCGCAACTATCTGGAGATGGAAGTGGAAGTCAACCGCGGTTCCGATGGCTGGCTGCGCGCAGAGAGCGGGGCGCTCTCAACCGGTGAAGCGATCGGTACCGGTATGTCCATTCTGGTGATGGTAGTGCAGAGCTGGGAAGAAGAGTCTCGTCGTCTGCGCGGCAAAGATATTTCGCCATGCCGACTGCTGTTCCTTGATGAAGCGGCCCGTCTGGATGCCCGCTCCATCGCCACGCTGTTCGAACTGTGTGAGCGACTGGAGATGCAGCTGGTGATTGCAGCACCGGAGAATATCAGTCCGGAAAAAGGCACGACCTACAAACTGGTGCGTAAGGTGTTTAATAACACCGAACATGTGCATGTGGTCGGTCTGCGTGGTTTTGCTGCCGATCCTTCGCCGGTGCGGGCGGGAAGCGACGCAGATGCGCTGCCCGATTTAACCGCTGAAAATTCGCAGGCGGAAACGTAGTCAAAAACTGAACCATTCGTTAATCTGGTTACGGCATTTGTCGCATGAGGCAAATGCCGTTTTTGTTTGTATACTCACATGATGAGTCACAGCGCGGTCGCAGTGGATACAGGGAACACTGCGAAGTTGAAAAACAAGGGGGCAGGGATGTTGCTGGTAAAAAAATTAAATCATCATCGCGTTCTATCATTGTTAGCGCTGGCGCTAACCGTTGTTCCATTTACGCTACCGCAGGCCGCTGTCATCGCCGCTTTGCCCGGGACAATGCAGGCGGTCACCTCCGTCTCCGAAAGTCAGCAACGCATCCGGCAGGCGTTTTCCAGCGCCGATCAGCCGTTTTATCTGGCACCGCTGGCGACGCTCTATGCATCCCGCCATATGCAACCGCTCTGGCAGGATCCCCAGGCGGTGCAAAAATTTCAGCAGCAGCTGGCTGAAGTGGCACTTTCCGGGGTTCAGCCTCAGTTCACGCGCTGGATTGAGCGTCTGACTAACCCGGCGATCACCGGCTTTGCCCGGGATGTCGCGCTGTCCGATGCGATGCTGGGCTATCTGCAATTTGTTTCGAATGTGCCGACGCAGGGTGAAATCTGGCTTTACAGCAATGTTCCCTACCGGCTGACGCAGCCGTCGGTGGCGGTCGTGAATCAGTGGCAGAATGCGGTCAATGCAGGATCGGGCAACACGTTTATTGCGTCACTGCAGCCGCAGCACCCGCAGTATCAGCCGATGCACGCCGCGCTGAAAACCCTGCTAGGCGATAAGCAGCCCTGGCCGCAGCTGAAAAGCAGTGAAACGCTGCGTCCGGGACAGGTCAGTGACGATGTGCCGGCGCTGCGTGAAATCCTGCAGCGCAGCGGCATGTTAACGTCGCAGGTTAATGCGCCTGCACCGGATGAGGATGCGGTGCCGGTGGCCGCCTCACCAGTGACCCACAGCGACCAGCCGGTTGCGGTCAGCCCTTCTGCCGCGCCAGTCACCGATCTGTCTGCGCCTTCACTGCAATCGCCGGGTAACGTTCAGAGTCAGACGCTGGAAGGGAACACCGCCAATGTCTATGACGAGACGCTGGTGGCGGGTGTGAAGCGTTTCCAGCAGTGGCAGGGACTGGATGGCGACGGTGCTATCGGGGCCAGAACGCGGCAGTGGCTTAACGTCTCTCCGCAGATGCGCGCTTCATTGCTGGCGCTGAACATTCAGCGACTACGCCTGCTGCCGGACGATATGCACAATGGCATCATGGTGAACATCGCCAACTACTCGCTGATTTATTACAACAACGGCAACAAGATCCTCTCATCCAGGGTCATCGTCGGGCGTCCCGATCGCAAAACACCGTTGATGCGCAGCGCACTGAATAATGTGGTGCTGAATCCGCCGTGGAATGTGCCGACGACGCTGGTGCGTAAAGATATCATTCCGAAAGTGAAGCAGGATCCAACCTATCTCTATAAGCACGGTTATACCCTGCTGTCGGGCTGGAGCGCTGATGCTGAAGTGATCGATCCCAGCATGATCGACTGGCGCATGGTCACCGCTTCATCGTTCCCCTATCGGTTGATTCAGGCACCGGGTGTGGCGAATGCGCTGGGCCGCTATAAATTTAATATGCCCAGCTCAGATGCGATCTATCTGCACGACACGCCGAACCATAACCTGTTCCAGCGTGATATCCGCGCGCTCAGCTCAGGCTGCGTCCGGGTAAATAAAGCGTCCGAACTGGCAGGTTTATTACTGCAGGATGCTGGCTGGAACGATGCCCGCATCTCCAGCACGTTAAAAGAGGGTGACACCCGATACGTGCCCATTCGCCATCGCATCCCGGTCAATCTCTATTATCTGACGGCGTGGGTCGCTGATGATGGCAAACCACAGTTCCGCACAGATATTTACAATTATGATGACACCGCCCGTTCGGGCAGTCAGGCACTGAGTCGGGCTGAGCAACTGCTGCTCTAGTGATTGATTTTAAATCGTTAGCGGCGTGCCGGTTACTCACATAAATCTTATCAAATGACGATCCCTGGCGGGATCGTCACGCAAACAGAACGCAGATGGGTTGACGCTCTACTGAGAGAAAGTTATGGTTCGGGCTGTGCGCTTTTTGCACATTTCTATGGCTTCACTCTCAGGTAAATCGTTACATGTCTACTATTGATTCTTTTCGTCGCAAACTACTGCTGTGCGGTAGCGCCGCCGCCGGTCTGGCATTATTACCCGCTTCTGCAAGGGCCTCGCTCTCTACCTCTCGCCCGCGTGTATTGATGCTTAATAATCTTCATACCGGTGAAACCCTTAAAACTGAGTTTTTTAATGGTAAGAGTTACGACAAGGATGAGTTGTCACGATTAAATCACTTTTTCCGGGACTATCGCGCCAATAAAGTGAAAAGCATCGATCCACACCTGTTTGATCAAATCTTCCGCCTGCAGGCGCTGCTGGGAATGCGTAAACCGATACAGCTGGTTTCGGGCTACCGTTCACTGGCAACCAACAACATGTTACGTGAGAGCGGTCCTGGGGTGGCAAAGCACAGCTATCACACCAAAGGCCAGGCAATGGATTTTCATATCGAAGGGGTTTCTCTGGCCAATGTACGCAAAGCGGCGTTATCTCTGCGTGCGGGTGGTGTAGGATATTATCCCCGCAGTAACTTTGTACATATTGATACCGGGCCGATCAGGCACTGGTAATGACACCGGCAACGCTGCGTGAGCCGGTCATGGAGCGTTATGAATTACCACATTATTCCTGTTACCGCGTTTGCCCAGAACTGTTCAGTTATCTGGTGCGAGTCTACTCGTGAAGCCGCGCTGGTCGATCCAGGCGGCGATGCCGATCTGATCAAAGAGACGCTGGAACAGCTCAGACTCAAACCTGCCCTGATTCTGCTGACCCATGGACACCTTGATCACGTCGGGGCTGCCGTTGAACTGGCTGCCTTCTGGCAGATCCCGATTGTCGGGCCGCAAAAACGTGATGCATTCTGGCTGGAAGCACTGCCTACCCAGAGCCGGATGTTCGGACTTGATGAGTGCGCGCCTTTTACCCCTGATCGCTGGCTGGAAGAGGGGGAGAGCGTACAGGTAGGGCTGACCACGCTGGAAGTCCTGCACTGTCCGGGCCATTCACCTGGCCACGTGGTGTTCTTTGATCGTTCAGGACGGTTACTGATCTCAGGTGACGTGATTTTTAATGGCGGCGTTGGACGCACAGACTTCCCGCAGGGCGATCATCAGCAGTTAATCGATGCTATCCGCACGAAACTGCTGCCGCTGGGCGATGATGTCACTTTTCTGCCCGGTCACGGCCCGATTTCTTCGCTGGGGCATGAACGCATCAGCAATCCTTTTCTGCAATAAAAAATGGGCCAGCAGGCCCATTTTTCTGTTCACTCTTCCTGCTTACAGTACGGCGACAATCGCTTCGCACAGCGCCGACATATTGTCTGGCGTCATGCCCGCCACATTCACCCGACCTGAGTTCACCGCGTAGACGCCAAACTCTTCACGCAGGCGAATGACCTGGTCTTTGGTTAAGCCGCTGAACGAGAACATACCGTTCTGCTTAATAATAAAGCTGAAGTCGCGCTGTGCGCCTTTTTCCGCCAGGGTATTTACGAAGAGCTGGCGCATGCGCTGGATGCGCTGACGCATATCCGACAGCTCCTGCTCCCAGATGGTACGCAGGGTATCGTTGCCCAGAATGGTGGCGACGATGGCGGCGCCATGTGCCGGCGGATTGGAGTAGTTGGCGCGAATGGTGTACTTCACCTGACTGAACGCGGTATCTGCCACGCTCGCTTCGGCGGCAACCAGCGTGATGGCACCGACACGCTCGTTATACAGGCCAAAATTCTTGGAGTAAGAGCTGGCGACGATAAGTTCCTGATGCGAGGCGGCAAAAATACGCAGGCCTTCTGCATCTTCCTCCAGACCACGGGCAAAACCCTGGTAAGCGAAATCGAACAACGGCAGCCAGCCGTTGGCCTGTGACAGCTCCGCCAGCTGTTGCCACTGCTCAGCGGTCGGGTCGATACCGGTCGGGTTATGGCAGCAGCCGTGGAACAACACCACGTCGCCTGGCTGAACCTGTTTAAGTGACGCCACCATGCCATCGAAATCGAGCGTATGGTTTGCCGCGTCATAATAGTGGTATTCACAGACTTCAAGACCGGCAGCGTTAAACACATTGTTGTGATTCGGCCAGCTCGGATTGCTGATCCAGACCCGCTTTACCGATGTTTGCGTGGCGAGGAAATCGGCTGCAACGCGAAGCGCACCGGTACCACCCGGTGTCTGAGCCGTGCGAGCGCGGCCAGCGGTGATTAGCGGACTCTGGTTGCCGAACAGCAGGGCCTGCGTGCAGCGGGCGAAATCAGCCAGACCATCAATGCTGAGATAGTTTTTGGTGGTTTCATTTTCCAGCAGATATTGCTCAGCTTTTTTAACACTGGTCAGCACCGGGGTCTTGCCGGTTTCGTCTTTATAGACGCCGATACCCAGATTGATTTTTTCCGGGCGGTCGTCAGCACGAAACAGATCGGCCAGCCCAAGAATAGGATCGGCGGGTGCAGCAGAGATCGATTCAAACATGTGTCAGGTCCATTAGCGTGAACTTTAGCGAAAAGAGCTCTCAGGTTAGCGTCCGGCCAGGCAAATGCCAACCGTTTGCGAGACAAATTCATACATTTTGCAGCGTGGATTGCGCGACGAGGAAAGGTAGTGATTAAAGCGGGGTAACGGCGCGGGGAAAAACGCACCTGTTGGGAATGGCAGCCATAAAAAAACGGGGCCGTAGCCCCGTTTTTCAACATGTTTAAGCAGGATTAGAACTGGTAAACCAGGCCAACACCAACCACGTCGTCTGTGTTCAGACCCAGTGGGTTGTTGTCATCCAGTTGGTTGATTTTGTAATCAACATAGGTAGACATGTTTTTGTTGAAGTAGTAAGTCGCGCCAACGTCGATGTATTTGTACAGGTCAGCATCGCCGATACCTTCGATATCTTTGCCTTTCTGCTGCACGTATGCAACGGATGGACGCAGACCGAAGTCGAACTGGTATTGAGCAACTAATTCAATAGTCTGGCTCTTATTGGCAAATGCAGTCACTGAGTCGGTAGTGTTAGCTACAGGGATGCCGATAACGGAAGAGTTACGGCCCTCACCGTACATCGCTGCCAGGTAAACGTTGTTCGCATCATATTTCAGCGCGGTTGCCCAGTTCTCAGCACGTTTGCCCTGACCAACTACGTTACCATTCACAGCAACACCCGCTGCCTGCGAATTTGTACGGTCGCTGCTGCTATACGCACCAACAATGCCTACACCAATTGGTAAGGTATATGAAGTTGAGAATGCATAGCCGTCACCGTTAGCACGATCGATTGCGGTACGTTCGTTTTTACCCTGATACTGAGCAGCAAAGTCCCAGCCATCAACCAGACCGAAGAAGTTGGTGTTGCGGTAGGTCAGCAGGCCAGTGCTACGACCGTTCATAAAGCTGTCTGAGCCGCCCCAGTCGCCACCAAATACTGGCAGCATATCGGTCCAGCCAATTGCATCGTAAACCAGACCGTAGTTACGGCCGTAGTCGATTGAACCTGCATCACCGAATTTCAGACCGGCAAAGCCCAGACGGGTTTTGTTGCCGCTTTGTGCGTCATCGCCTTCAGAGTTGTTCGCCTGAATGTTATATTCCCACTGGCCGTAACCGGTCAGCTGGTCATTAATCTGGGTCTCGCCTTTGAAGCCGAAGCGAACATAAGACTCATCGCCATCACTGCCATCGTCGTCAGAGAACTGGTGACGTGCATCGACTTTACCGTACAGGTCCAGTTTGTTGCCGTCTTTGTTATAGATTTCTGCAGCGTTTGCTGCGCCGGCGGCTAACAGAGCAGGGATAACCACTGCAAGAATATTGCGCTTCATCATTATTCATTACCCTCATTGGAGTTATTTGTACACCTGCCACTGCCGTCAGGAAATCTTTACAGAACCCTGAACGAAGTTTGGTGTCTTCCTGTGTCTGCACGCATCTTTCCATCCCACCCGCCGTAATTCTAGCGCTTAAATGCTACTAAACTCGTAATCTTGTTTCAGTAAGAAAATATGTATTACAAAATGTAAAAAACACGGAACTTTGTGAGAGAACTCAAAATTTACAAAAATAAAAAAAGGCCGGCAGTGCCGACCTCGTTATATATATGAATTTCTTATATTTAATGCCGAATATCAGAAACTCGCGTTGCGTGGGGTGCGCGGGAAGGGGATTACGTCCCTGACATTTTGTACGCCGGTGACATAGGCGATTAAACGTTCAAAGCCTAATCCAAAGCCAGAATGTGGCACGGTACCGTAGCGACGCAGGTCACGATACCACCAGTAATCTTCTTTATTCAGACCCATCTCTTCCAGACGCGCATCCAGGACATCCAGACGTTCTTCACGCTGTGAACCGCCAATGATCTCACCAATGCCTGGCGCCAGAACATCCATCGCCGCCACGGTTTTGCCATCGTCATTCAGGCGCATATAGAACGCTTTAATGTCTTTCGGATAGTTTTTCACCACCACCGGCGCTTTAAAGTGTTTCTCCGCCAGGTAACGCTCATGTTCAGAGGAGAGGTCAATACCCCAGGAAACCGGGTTTTCGAAGGTCTGACCGCAGTTCATCAGGATCTCAACCGCATCGGTGTAATCCACCTGCGCGAAATCGGTGGTGATGAAACGCTGCAGGCGCTCAACCGCTTCTTTATCTACCCGCTCAGCAAAGAAGGCCATGTCATCGGCACGCTCTTCCAGCACCGCGTTGAAGACATACTTCAGCATTGATTCGGCCAGTGCAGCGGCATCATCCAGTGACGCAAACGCAATTTCCGGCTCCAGCATCCAGAATTCCGCCAGATGGCGGCTGGTGTTGGAGTTCTCTGCGCGGAACGTCGGACCGAAGGTGTAGATCTTCGACAGGGCGCTGGCATAGGTTTCGCCATTCAGCTGACCTGAAACGGTCAGGAACGCCTCTTTACCAAAGAAATCTTCGCTGAAGTCAACTTTGCCCTGATCGTTACGCGGCAGGTTTTCCATATCCAGCGTAGAGACACGGAACATTTCGCCGGCACCTTCGGTATCGGAGGCGGTAATCAGCGGCGTCGAGACCCAGAAATAGCCATTTTCATGGAAGAAGCGATGCAGCGCCTGCGCCAGGGTGTGGCGAACGCGGGCGACCGCGCCAATCAGGTTGGTGCGCGGACGCAGGTGAGCCACTTCGCGCAGATACTCGATACTGTGGCGTTTCGCCGCCATCGGGTAGCTGTCGGGATCTTCCACCCAGCCCACGACTTCAAGGTGGGTCGCCTGAATCTCAAACGCCTGGCCCTGACCCGGCGAGGCCACCACTTTACCGGTGACGATAACGGAACAGCCCGTGGTCAGACGCAGCACTTCATCCTGATAATTATCCAGAGAATTATTGACGACAGCCTGAACGGGATTAAAGCAGGAGCCGTCATAGACAGCGATGAAGGAAAGACCGGCTTTGGAATCTCTTCGGGTACGCACCCAACCACGTACGGTGACTTCACTGTCAACCGCGACGCGACCGTGCAGTACGTCCGCTACAGGCACTACGCTCATAAATATCTCTCTATATAGAAGAAGTGAGTAAAAAGTTGCCCCATCCGGGGTTTTGCTATGTTACTTGCGAGCCTTCAGGAAACAAGCAAAATTCAGGGGGAAAGCAGATTTATTACAGCAGAGGCGGGGCGCATCAACGCCCCGATAAGAAGAGGATTAACTCGCTTTTTTCACCAGCGGCAGATCAAAAGCTTTACGCAGGGCTCTGACAAAGGCTTTATCCTGGCAGATAGTTTTGCCCGGACTGTCTGAGAGTTTCGCTACCGGCTTGCCATTGCACTGCACCAGTTTGATAACGATGTTCAGTGGCGTCACGCCCGGAATATCGCAGGTGAGGCGGGTACCGATGCCGAACACGACGTTCGTCCGCTGGCCAAAGTGGCGGTAAAGCGCCAGCGCTTTGTCGAGATTCAGGTTGTCAGAAAAGACCAGATGTTTGCTTTGCGGATCGATACCCAGCTTCTGGTAGTGGGCGAGCGCTTTCTCGCCCCATTCGACCGGATCGCCGGAGTCGTGGCGCAGTCCCTGGTAGCGGCGGGCAAACACCGGACCAAAATCGCGCAGAAAGGCGTCCATGGCGATGCAATCGGTCAGGGCGATGCCCAGCTTATCGTCATACTCATCCAGCCACGCCTGCAGCGCCGCGCGCTGGCTGTTGGCCAGTACCGGACTGATCTGCTGGAAGGCCTGGAACCACTCGTGCGCCTGAGTACCCACCGGCGTCAGTGACAGACGGCGCGCCAGATCATAATTACTGGTGCCAATCAGCCACGGAAAATCCTGTTTCAGCGTTGAGACGATCGACTGCTGCACATCCTGCGAATAGCGACGACGGGTGCCAAAATCCATCAGGCGGAAGCGTGACATATCAAGGTCAGCCACCTGGGCTTTAAAGTCGCCGAGTTTCTGATGTAAGTGGTCAAGTGCCTGCTGAGTAGTGACCTGCGGCGTGCGATGACGATGCACAATCTCACTGATCAGCGCCAGCAGCGGCACCTCCCACATGATCACTTCTCGCCACGGCCCCTGAATACGGAGTTCCAGCTTGCCATGATGATTGCGCACCTCAACCTGATCCGGGTTATAGCGGAACTGGCGTAACCAGCTGAGGTAATCCTGCCGGAAGAAGGGAAGGTGAGACAACCAGGTCGCTTCATCATCAGTCAGCGCCAGGTGTTGCATGGCGGTTATCGCGTCACGAATTTCGTCAGCGTAGAGACCCAGCAGTTCGTCGCCGCGGCAGCGAAACTCCGCCGCCACCGTTATGTCATGATAGCGGTGGAAAACGGCCTGCTGCATATGGAGCTTATAGGCGTCCGTATCCAGCAGCGAGGTCAGTATCGGGGAAGCATGTCCTGTCATGGCGCGTTTCAGCATCCTGTTCGGTGGCGCAGAGCCCGGTGTTGTACACAGTCATAAAGACGCAAAAGTATAATTCACTATCTGAAGCCGATCACAGCATATTTCAGACGGGCGGGTCGAGGCCAATCTGTGCCTTTGTTAACAAAGTGTAGCCATTTCACCCTTTAGGTGCATTGTGCGTGGCAAGCTTGTAGTAACAAGCTTAGACTTTGCCGGTAAACTTATAACAACGCGAGACGCAATATGACGCAACAGCCCCAAATCAAGTATCGCCACGACTACCGTGCGCCTGAGTACACCATTACCGATATCGATTTAACTTTTGAACTGGATGCGTCCACCACCCGCGTAACGGCCATCAGCCAGGTTAAACGACTGGGCGACAGCCAGGCTGAGCTGCGACTGGACGGCGAAGCGTTAACGCTGATTGCGCTGGAGGTCGACGGGCAAGCCTGGACGGCCTTCCGTGAAGAAGAGGGCGCACTGGTCATCAGCCAGCTGCCGGACAGCTTCACCCTGAAAATTATTAACGATATTCACCCGGACCAGAACACCGCGCTGGAAGGGCTGTACAAATCGGGCGAGGCGCTCTGCACCCAATGTGAGGCTGAAGGCTTCCGTCATATTACCTGGTATCTCGATCGCCCCGACGTGCTGGCGCGCTTTACCACCACCATTTATGCCGACGGTGAACGCTATCCTTTCCTGCTCTCCAACGGTAACCGCATTGACAGCGGCCGGGATGAGCAGGGTCGCAGCTGGGTGAAGTGGCAGGATCCGTTCCCGAAACCCTGCTACCTGTTTGCGCTGGTGGCGGGCGATTTCGACGTGCTGCGCGACAGCTTCACCACCCGTTCAGGACGTGATGTGGCGCTGGAGATCTTCGTCGATCGCGGTAACCTCGACCGGGCCGACTGGGCGATGACCTCGCTGAAAAACAGCATGAAGTGGGATGAAGAGCGTTTCGGTCTGGAGTATGACCTCGACATCTTTATGATCGTGGCGGTGGACTTCTTCAACATGGGTGCCATGGAGAACAAAGGTCTTAACGTCTTCAATGCCAAATATGTGCTGGCTAAAGCGGAAACGGCGACGGACAAAGATTACCTGGGCATTGAAGCGGTTATCGGTCACGAATATTTCCATAACTGGACCGGTAACCGCGTGACCTGTCGCGACTGGTTCCAGCTCAGCCTGAAAGAGGGACTGACGGTGTTCCGCGATCAGGAGTTCAGCTCTGATCTGGGTTCACGCGCGGTGAACCGCATTGATAACGTGCGGATCGTACGCGGTGCACAGTTCGCCGAAGATGCCAGCCCGATGGCACACCCGATCCGTCCGGATCAGGTCATCGAGATGAACAACTTCTATACCCTGACGGTGTATGAAAAAGGGTCAGAAGTGATCCGTATGATGCACACCCTGCTGGGTGAAGAGAACTTCCAGAAGGGCATGAAGCTCTATTTTGATCGCCACGACGGCAGCGCCGCCACCTGTGATGATTTTGTTCAGGCGATGGAAGATGCCTCAAATGTTGACCTGTCGCAGTTCCGCCGCTGGTACAGCCAGTCCGGTACGCCAGTGCTGACGGTGCGCGACGATTACAACCCGGAGCTGGAGCAGTATACGCTGCACGTTACGCAGCACACGCCTGCGACTGCCGATCAGAAAGAGAAGCTGCCGCTGCATATCCCACTGGATATTGAACTCTATGATGGCGAAGGCAAGGTGATCCCGCTGCAGAATAATGGTCATCCGGTGCATCATGTGCTGAATGTCACCGAGGAGTTCCAGACCTTTATTTTCGATAACGTCTACTTCCAGCCGGTGCCGTCGCTGCTGCGTGAATTCTCTGCCCCGGTGAAGCTCGATTACAAATGGAGTGATGCTCAGCTCACCTTCCTGATGCGTCATGCACGCAACGACTTCTCCCGCTGGGATGCGGCTCAGAGCCTGCTGGCGACCTATATCCGTCTGAATGTCGCCCGCTATCAGCAGGGTCAGCATCTGTCACTGCCGCTGCATGTGGCCGACGCCTTCCGCGCGGTGCTGCTGGATACCGATTGTGACCCGGCGCTGACCGCGCTGATCCTGACGCTGCCGTCGGAAAATGAGATTGCCGAGCTGTTTGATACTATCGATCCGCAGGCGATTGCGCTGGTGCGTGACGCGCTGCAACGCACGCTGGCACGCGAACTGGCCGATGAGTTCTTTGCGATCTACAACGCCAATCAGCAGCCTGAATACCGCGTGGAGCATGACGCGATTGGTCAGCGCAGCCTGAAAAATATCTGCCTGACCTATCTCGCCTTCAGCGATGCGCAGCTGGCGGATAAACTGGTGCAGACCCAGTATCACCAGGCGACCAACATGACCGATGCGCTGGCGGCGCTTTCTGCTGCTGTTGCGGCACAGTTACCGTGCCGTGATGCGCTGCTGGCAGCTTACGATGAGCGCTGGCATCAGGATGGTCTGGTGATGGACAAATGGTTTGTGCTGCAGGCGACCAGTCCGGCCGCTAACGTAATGCGCAACGTGCGTCAGCTTCTGAATCATCGCTCCTTCACCATGAGTAATCCGAACCGTGTTCGCTCGCTGGTGGGTGCCTTTGCCTCGGCTAACCCGGCCGCCTTCCATGCCAGGGATGGCAGCGGGTATAAGTTCCTGGTGGAGATGCTTACCGACCTCAACACCCGCAATCCGCAGGTTGCGGCACGGATGGTGGAGCCGCTGATTCGCCTGAAACGTTATGACGAAGGCCGTCAGGCGATGATGCGCCAGGCGCTGGAGCAGCTGCTGGAGCTGGATAAACTCTCTGGCGACCTCTACGAGAAAATTACCCGGGCACTGAACGCCTGATAATGAAAAAGGGGAGCGTCTGAGACACTCCCCTTTTTTAGCGCTGCTGCGCGTAACGAACCGTCTGCGGTCGCTCCGTACGCTGCATGACCCGATCCAGTACCTCCGCTTCCAGCTCTGCCAGCCGCGCCGATCCGCGACGGCGGGGACGGGGCAAATCCACCAGCAGATCCAGCCCGATCTGACCCTCTTCGATCAACAGCACCCGATCTGCCATCACCACCGCTTCACTCACATCATGCGTAACCAGCAGCACGGTAAAGTGATGCTGCTGCCACAGGGACTCAATCAATCCCTGCATTTCAATGCGTGTCAGGGCATCCAGCGCGCCCAGCGGTTCATCCAGCAGCAGTAAACCGGGCCGGTGAATCAATGCTCTGGCCAGTGCGACACGCTGTTTCTGACCGCCGGAGAGGGCGGCCGGCCACTCATCTGCCCGATCGGCGAGGCCTACCGCCGCCAGTGCATCCAGCGCCGCGCTGCGCCATTCGCGTCCACGCAGACCCAGCCCGACGTTATCGATCACTTTTTTCCACGGCAGCAGTCGCGCATCCTGAAACATCAGGCGGGTATCTTCGTGTGCCGACTGCAGCGGCGCATTGCCTGTCAGCAGTTCACCGCTGGAGCTCTGTTCGAGACCGGCCAGCAGGCGCAGCAGCGTGCTTTTGCCACAGCCGCTGCGACCCACAACCGCCACAAACTGACCTGAGGGAATATGCAGGTCAATCTTATTGAGAATGGTGCGGCTGCCATACTGTTTACTGACGCCGTTAACGCCAACCGGCGTGCCGGTGTTCAGGCGCGCCGGTGAGAGAGTCTGACTCATGCGTTCTCCTCCTTCAGTTGATAAGCGGGATGCCAGCGCAGCCAGACGCGTTCAAGCAACAACGCGGCGACATCCGCCAGTTTGCCGAGCAGGGCATAAAGAATAATGGCGACCACCACCACATCGGTCTGCAGGAATTCACGCGCGTTCATGGCCAGATAGCCGATACCCGCGTTGGCAGAGATGGTCTCTGCGACAATCAGCGTCAGCCACATCAGGCCCAGCGCGAAACGCACGCCGACCATGATATTGGGCAGCGCGCCGGGCAGGATCACCTGAATAAACAGGCTCCAGCCGGAAAGGCCATAGCTGCGCGCCATCTCAACCAGCCCGCGATCGATGTTGCGGATGCCGTGATAGGTATTCAGGTAGATCGGGAACAGTGTACCCAGCGCCACCAGAAAGATTTTGGCGGACTCATCGATACCGAACCAGAGGATCACCAGCGGGATCAGCGCCAGATGCGGCACATTGCGCAGCATCTGTACCGAGGTATCCAGCAGTCGTTCACCGGTTCTGGAGGTGCCGGTAATCAGCCCGAGCAGCAGGCCGATAGAACCGCCGATACTGAAGCCGATCAGCGCCCGCCAGCTACTGATCGCCAGGTGCTGCCAGAGTTCACCACTGGCAGTCAGCTGCCAGAAGGTGGTTACAATTTTCTCCGGTGCGGGCAGAATGCGGGTCGACAACCAGCCGGCTTGCGAGGCAGTCTGCCACACCACGATCAGCAGCGTCGGCAGCAGCCAGGGCACCAGCGTATCAGCAAGGCGTTTTCGGGTTCTGGTCATCATGCTCTCCTCAGCCCCGGGCGACTTTTTTCTCAGGGGTAAAATCGTTGGCTACCGCTTCACCGTGTGCCTGAACCACGCGCGGCTGGGGCACCAGTGGAACCTGCAGATCAAGATGCGGGAACAGCAGTTCGCCGACGCGATAAGCCTCTTCCAGGTGCGGATAACCCGACAGGATGAAGGTCTCAATGCCCAGCGCCTCATACTCTTTGATGCGTGCGGCCACGGTCGGGCCATCGCCGACCAGCGCGGTCCCGGCTCCGCTGCGCACCAGGCCGACGCCTGCCCACAGGTTAGGGCTGATTTCGAGCTTGTCGCGGCGACCGCCATGCAGTGCGGCCATCCGGCGCTGCCCCACAGAATCTGCCCGCTGGAACGCCGCCTGCGCTTTGGCGATGGTGGCGTCATCCACATTGGCAATCAGTTTGTCGGCGGCCTGCCAGGCCTCTTCATTGGTTTCACGCACGATCACATGCAGACGGATGCCGAACCGGACGGTGCGTCCCTGGGCTGCCGCTTTCGCGCGCACCTGCTCAATCTTCTCTTTAACCTGCGCAGGGGGTTCGCCCCAGGTGAGGTAAACATCGACCTGTTCGGCCGCCAGCTCCTGGGCGGGTTCAGAAGAGCCGCCAAACCACAGCGGGGGACGAGGCTGCTGCACCGGTTTAAACATCAGACGCGCACCGCGAACCTTCACGTGCTTGCCTTCATAATCGACGGTTTCGCCTTCCAGCACCCGACGCCAGACGCGGGTAAACTCGGCGGATTCCGCGTAACGCTCGCGGTGATCGAGAAACACGCCGTCGCCCGCCAGCTCTTCCGGATCGCCGCCGGTCACCAGATTAAACAGCGCACGTCCGTTAGAAAGACGGTCCAGCGTGGCGGCCTGACGTGCTGCCTGGGTCGGTGAAATCACCCCAGGACGCAGCGCCACCAGGAATCGCAGGCGCTGCGTCACCGGAATCAGCGAGGCGGCAACCAGCCAGGCATCTTCGCAGGAGCGGCCGGTGGGGATCAGTACGCCGCCAAAGCCGAGGCGGTCAGCGGCCTGCGCCACCTGTTGCAGATAGGCGTGATCAACCGGTCGCGCCCCTTCGGCAGTACCAAGATAGTGGCCGTCGCCATGCGTCGGCAGGAACCAGAAAATGGATACGCTCATTGTTGCTCCTTATTGCGTCACGGTATGCGGATGCCAGATGCGATCCTGAATCGTCACTTTTACTGGCAAGAGATGATTGGCATAGAACAGATCAGCGGTGCGCTGCTGGGCGGCTGCGGTTTCGGCACTGACCGGCGAAATCCGGGTAGGTGGCCGATGGCTGAGGTAGCTGGCGATAACCGGTTCGGGCAAGCCCATCGCCTGCGCCAGTAACGTGGTGCTCTGCTGACGCTGGCTGATTGTCAGCGCGTCAGCAGAACTGAAGGTGTCGAGCACCTGCTGAATAAACGCGCCATGGGCTTCGGCGTAGCTGCGGGTCGCTAAATAGAAGGAGCCGGTCAGGTTAAGGGAGCTGCCATCAATCAGCAGGCGCGAATTCCCCTGCAGCAGCACTGATGAATAGTAAGGATCCCAGATTGCCCAGGCATCAACGTCACCCTGCTGGAAGGCGGCGCGCGCATCGGCGGGGGTGAGATAGACCGGCGTGATGTCTTTAAAGGTCAGACCCGCCTGCTGTAAGGCGCGCAGCAGTAAGTTGTGAGAGCTGGAGCCTTTCTGGAAAGCCACTTTCTTGCCTTTCAGATCCGCAACCTGTTTCAGGGGGCTACTTTTTGGCACCAGAATCACTTCCGCTTTAGGTTTGGGCGGTTCCGCGCCGACATAAAGCAGATCCGCGCCCGCGGCCTGGGCAAACAGCGGGGGAAGGTCGCCGGTACTGCCCAGGTCGATACTGTTGATGTTCAGCGCTTCCAGCATTTGCGGACCTGCAGGAAACTCGATCCACTTAATCCGGGTATGAGGAAATCGTTTTTCCAGTAACTGATGTGACTTTGCCAGCACCATGCTGACCGAACCTTTCTGATAGCCGATGCGAATCTCAGTTGGATCGGATTCGGCGGCCTGTACCTGGAGGCCGGCCAGCAGAAGTCCGGCCACCAGCCACTTTCCTAATCTCTGTTTCATCGATTGCTTCCTTATACCGCTTGCGCAACAGGATGATGGTGACGGGTCAGCGCCAGCCAGAAGGCGGAGACGGCTTCATCCAGGCGCTGTGACAGTGAATCCTGCAGTTCGGGCTGACGGTCGTAATGGCTGATCTGGTGATCCTCGGCATAAACGCCTTGCAGGATCTCCTGCGCCTTTAAGGCGTTGAGCACCGGTTTCAGGGCATAGTCCAGCGCCAGCATATGGCCAGCACTGCCGCCGCTGGCCAGCGGCAATACCACTTTGTGTTCCAGTGCGCGCTCAGGCAGCAGATCGAGCAGGGTCTTCAGCGCACCCGAAAACGACGCTTTATAGACAGGTGTCGCAACAATTACGCCATCTGCCGACGCCAGATCGTCACGCAGCGCCAGTAGCGCGGGCGCATCAAAACGCGCATTGATCAGATCGTCAGGCTGAAAGTTGTGAATATTCCACGGAATGACTTCAACGCCACGTGCCTCCAGCTTGTGCTGACACAGCGTCAGCAGTGAGGTTGAGCGGGAGGGAAATCGTGGGCTGCCTGCCAGCGTAATAACTCGCATCATTACTCCTTATAACTAAAAGTTATTGATTATCAAATGTTGAGAACTTATGTCTTCATACTGTCAGAGCAGGGGAGCGGGCTTAAATGATTTATCCGGCAAAGTAAGGGTGAAATCTGCAAATAGAAGCCGTAGCGGCAGAAGGGAGGCTGACCGCTTCCGATAATTCTTAAATTAAGCGCTGGCAGCGGGATAATTCATTAAGGGTGATGATACGAGATCGTCAAAATGAGCCGATTAAGAAGAAAAAATATCTTTCGTCTGATTGCTTAATCATTTTTCCTGAGAGTGGCACGACAATAAAGCGAAACGGCTGGCAAAACAGCGTGGCAAAGCAGCACAGAATCAGCTTGTCTGCGGTAAACGACTGCCAGAGATTAGGATTAGTTGCAGAAAGAAAACTGTAATAAAAATGAAGGAATGCTGAATTTATACATCGTTTCAGATGTTCGCTTACAGATTCCTGAATCTGGTTACGTCTGCTTTACAGGGCTATTTTAAATCGATCATCAACGGTTTTAACATTAACCCGGGCTATAGATGCACTTTCGTTAACAGTGATTCTCCCGTGAAACGTTAAGAGAATTTTTACGACTGGTCTTTTTTCGCCTTACCGGTTTAAGATAATCAGGCTAAATGAAAGCCATCATAATATTAGCGCGTCACCCTTTTCGACGTTTTACCTCTGGTCATGCCCTGCATCTGGCGGGTGAATCGTATTGTCTTTTTTCTAACAGCAGAGAATTGCTATGTCTGACACGTTGTTATCAGTAATTATTCCCACCTACAATGTTGAAAAATATATTGTGGAGTGCGTCGATTCATTATTACGTCAGGTTAAAGCGCCCAATGAAATACTCATTGTGAATGATGGATCCACCGATGGAACATTAGCCTTACTTGAACAGAATTATGCGCATCTTTCTCAGGTGAAAATAATTACCACTGAAAATGGGGGAGCCGGTCATGCACGGGATGTGGGTATTGCGCAGGCGCAGGGCAAGTTTCTCTTTTTCTGTGACCCGGACGACGTCGTAGCGGATGGGCTGGTGGCCGAACTGGCGATGGTGGCGGAAAAACACCCTGAGACGGACCTGTTCTGTTTTAACTCCTGCGTCTACCGTGATGGTCAGATTGACATCACATCGCCAAAAGTCAGACATGAATATTTTGGCCAGCAAAAACCGCAGGAAGTCTTATTGGGCCTGCTGCGTAACGGCAGCTATACCTCGGCGGCCTGGAGCTATGTCATCAGCAAACGCGTTATTGAACAACATAAATTACGCTTTGTTAAACGCGTTCATGAAGACCACAATTTTACCCTTTCCTGCTTTATGAAAAGCCGGCAGGCCTGGGTCAGTCATCAGGTCTATTATAAACAGCGTATCCGCAACGGTTCACTGACAAACAGTACCAAAAGTAATGAGTTTTTCTATCAGCGTTATGACGCCTTTATGCACGCCTACAATACGTTAACCGGTTCTCAGGTTAAATCAGCGTGGCGCGATACGCTGGAAAAAGCCTATTTAGTGCACTCGTTTCGCCTGATGATTTATTTGTCGCTCTATAATCTTACCCCTGTGCCGGAATATGTACTTAATGCTATTCGCTTTATGGGACGTAATGTAAAAAAAGAGAACTTTAAAGAATGGTTATTGTTTAATCGTCCTGAACTGTTTATAGCGCTACAGCATTACAAGGTTAAAAAAGAGCTGAAAAACGCAGCCTGATTCTGAAAAACAGCCTGATTCTGAAAAATGTGAAGCGATATTGTTTATGCCTTAGCGAAATGAGAAGGTGAGACATGCAATGTGTATAAGGTTGTTGCGTCATGGCAAAAGTACTCGATAAAAGTCTGGTTATTAATATTTTCTCGCTGCTGGCTTATCGCGGCGCGTCGTTTCTGTTTCCGCTCGCAACGCTGCCCTACCTTGCCCGCGTTCTGGGCGTAGAGCAGATGGGTACGCTGGCGCTGGCGATCGCCTGCGTCCTCTATTGCAGCACCATCTCCGACTGGGGATTCAATGTCTTTACGACCAAAGATATTGCTCACCATCGTGATGACAAAGAACGCGTCAGTCAGCTCTTCTGGTCAACGTTTAACGCCAAGCTGATGCTGCTGGTGGTCACCAGCGGCACGCTGCTGACCGCGACCTGGTTCAATCCCTCCTGGCACCCTCTGTTCTTCATTATTCTGGCGAACTGCACCACGCTGGTCGGCTCGTTGTTTTCATTTGGCTGGCTGATGCAGGGCTTTGAGAAGCTGGGTAAGACGGCGATGATCGCCACCTTCGGTAACTTTTGTGCGATTCCGCTGACCTTTTTGCTGGTGAAATCTCCGCAGGACACCTGGCTGGCGGCCCTGATCCCTGGCGCGGTCTCCATTATCAGTGCGGCGATTACGCTGAAGTTCGTGCTGGAGATGAAAGTCATTGGCCGTTATCGCTTTGAACCTCGCGAAATCAAACAGCGCATCACCGACAGCATGGACGTGTTTATCGCCATTGCCGGAGCTAACCTTTTCAACAGCGTCAACGTGGTGATTCTCGCCTCCTTTGCTTCTACTTACATGGTCGGGATTTACAACGGCGCCGATCGCCTGCGTAAAGCGGCTAACTCTGTGCCGGAGCAGATCGGCAGCGCCTTCTTCCCGCGCGTCAGTCACCTGTTCGGCCGGGATAAACGGGCCGCGATTGCAGCGACACGCAAAAGCCTGCTGCTGTCGTTCTCCCTGAGTCTGTCAATTGTGATCTTTACCTGGTTTTTTGCTGACCTGGTGGTCTCAATCTTACTGGGAAAAGACTTTATCCCGTCGGCGGATGTGCTGCGCGTCTTTGTGCTCTGCTTCCTGTTTGGCAATATTGCCTATCCGGCTGGCTTGCAGATTCTGATCCCACATGGTCTGGCCCGCCAGCGTATGTGGGTGATGATGGCCGCTGGTGTGGTTAACGTGCCGCTGTGCTGTTTCCTGGCGTGGAAGTTTGGTGCCATTGGTGCCGCATGGTCGATGGTCGGGGCTGAAGCGTTTGTCTGCCTTGGTATTTTTGGCATCATGCAACGTCACGGCATCCTGCGGGAATATCTGTTTCCCTCTGAGGTGAAAAATCACCCCGTAAACGATTCCGCCGCGTAAGATCAAAGCATTTTCAGATAGTTTGATGCATCCCTGCTGTTCGATTTACTTTTGCGCCAGAGCACTTTACCATTCTGGCGCACATTTTCCCGTGCACCGACTTCCACGATCGCTTCCGTCCTTCAGGAGAGTGCATGTTTTATCCTATCGTCCGACCGGCGCTGTTTAAACTCGACCCCGAACGCGCACACGAACTCACCTTTCAGCAACTGCGTTTTATGAATGGCACGCCGCTGGAGATGTTTTATCGCCAGAATCTGCCGTCGCGTCCGGTCACCTGTATGGGACTGACCTTTAAGAATGCCCTGGGCCTGGCAGCGGGTCTGGATAAGAACGCAGAGTGTATTGATGCGTTTGCGGCGATGGGCTTTGGTTTTGTTGAAGTCGGTACCGTCACACCACGCGCTCAGGCAGGAAATGATAAACCGCGCATGTTTCGTCTGGTCGAAGCGGGCGGAATTATCAATCGGATGGGATTTAATAATCTCGGTGTTGATCACCTGGTTGAGAACGTGAAGAAAGCGCGTTTTAACGGCGTGCTGGGGATCAATATCGGTAAAAATAAAGATACGCCGGTCGAGCAGGGCAAAGATGATTATCTGATCTGCATGGAGAAGGTCTATGCCCACGCCGGTTATATCGCCATCAATATTTCTTCCCCTAACACCCCAGGTTTGCGTTCGCTGCAATATGGCGAGGCGCTGGATGATCTGCTTTCTTCCATCAAACAGAAACAAAAAGAGCTGGAACAGCGTCATCTTAAATATGTTCCGCTGGCCGTAAAAATTGCGCCCGATCTCTCTGAAGAAGAGTTAATTCAGGTCGCGGACAGTTTAATTCGTCATCAGATTGATGGCGTGATTGCCAGCAATACCACGCTCGATCGTTCGCTTGTAAGCGGTCTTAAGCATGCTGAGGAAGCGGGTGGGTTAAGTGGACGGCCAGTTCAGTCGCGCAGTACGGCGGTGATCCAGCGCCTCTCTCAGGAACTGCAGGGACGGTTGCCGATTATTGGCGTAGGCGGGATCGATTCTCTGACGGCAGCGCGTGAAAAAATCGCCGCCGGGGCAACACTGGTTCAGATTTATTCAGGCTTTATTTATCAGGGACCAGGTTTAATTAAAGATATCGTCACCCATCTCTAAGACAATTCTCACAATGATTGACCGGGGGGTTTATTTATCCCCTCGGCTCGTTTATATTTTGTCCTGTTGCACGCTTTTTCAGCTTTTCCTTATGTTTCTTTTTTCGCTGAATTCTGCGTGATTTTTGGCGCAGCGGTAAATACAGGGCACACGATGAAAATTAAACCCGATGATAACTGGCGTTGGTATTTTGACAGCAGCCACGACCGAATGATGCTCGACCTGGCAGACGGTATGCTTTTTCGTTCCCGTTATTCCCGCAAAATGCTCACGCCGGATGCTTTCACTGAATCGGGTTTTTGTGTCGATGATGCCGCCCTTTATTACACCTTTGAAGAGACCTGCCGTCAGTGCAAACTCAGTGGCAGCCATCGCGCTGAACTGGTGTTAAATGCGCTGGTCGCTGCACGCTTCCTCAAGCCACTGATGCCGAAAAGCTGGCATTTCACCTCTTATGTCCCGGCAATGCAGCCCCGTCCCGGTGAAATGGTACAGGTTACGCTGGCACAAGAGGGAACGCAGGCGCGTCTGCTGGTGGTTGAGAGTGGCGATAACGCGGCGCTCTGCCTGCTGGCGCAGCCGGGATTGACCCTGGCCGGAAAAAACATGGTGCTGGGTGATGCCATTAAGGTGATGAACGATCGCCTGCAGCCCCTGTATCAGGATGTCGCACCGCGCTACGCCCGCGCAGTCTGATTACCTTAATTCGACATCACCAGCCGGAATACAGCTGCAGCTTAACAGCGTGCCGTCCTGACGCAGGGCACTCTGTTTCAGCGCCTTCACTTCACCCGCGACCAGACTCAACTTGCAGCTGCCGCACAGTCCCGCCCGACAGGAGTAGGGGATCCGGAAGCCCTGCATCTCCAGCTGATCCAGTAATACCTGCTGATTATCCCCGGTGAATGCATGCCCCTGAAAAGTAATGGTCACGGCATCAGGTGCCTGCTGCTGCGGTTTTAACGTTTCGACCACGTCACCGGCACCATAGCTGCGGGGTGTATGGCGTTTCAGGATGATCATTTCATCACCGGCGCGCACTACGCCACTGTTGCGCGCCACTAAGTTCAGACCGAAATCAATATCACCACTGCCATCCTGTGCAGTGCGGAAGGTCTGCAGCGTGGTCAGCGGATGACCGGCAGGATGCTTAACGCCGGTCTCGGTGCTGACCGTGGTGAGCACGCAGCGACTGCATGGCTTAGGCACCTCAAATATCACGTCGCCAATCTGAATCTCCGCCCAGCTATCTTCATCCCACGCGGCAGCGCCACTGACTACCAGATTCGGGCGAAACTGTTCCGCTCGGACGCTGGCCGGGCAGCGCTGTTGCAGATCATGCAGCGACGCGTTGTTAATGAGCAAAAACGGAAAGCCATCGGCAAAGCTTAGCGGAATATGATCAAACTTTTTGACCCGGCGGCTGGGCTGCGGCCCGACCCAGCGCAGCTGAACTTCACGCGGGAAGAACTGGCTCAGCCATTGATTAATCGCACGCGGCGCTATGCGCGCGGTAAAATGATTACCCCAGACTTCGGTGGGATGATCCTGCTCATCGAAATCGCTGAAGCGGATCAGGGACTGACTGCCATCCGGGGCAGCCAGCAGCAGACCATCCGGCAGAATCGCGGGCGTAAAGCGCACCATCTCAGGGTACTGCCGGGCGGTAATAAAGGTGCCATCAGGTTCGGTCACCATGAACAGACGATCAAACGCCAGTCCGCTGTCAGTGACCAGCGAGTGGGATAATGCTAATCCCCGCATTGACTTCACAGGATGAATAAATAAGCGGGAAAGCGTGATCATGGTGTTCTCCTTGAACCCGACGCGCGACACAAAAGAAGCTAACTTTATGACATAGGTCTCCGATTCGCTATAATGCGCGACAATTTTCTCAAGAGTTAAAAAGTGACGATATGAATTCTCTGTTTGCCAGCACGGCGCGTGGGCTCGAAGAGCTGTTAAAAAGTGAGCTGGACGCGCTGGGCGCGCAGGATTTGCAAGTGGTGCAGGGAGGCGTTCATTACGAAGCCGACGATCGCACCCTGTACCAAAGCCTGATGTGGAGTCGTTTAGCATCACGCATCCTGTTGCCGCTGGGAGAGTTTGGCGTCTACAGCGATCTCGATCTCTATCTGGGTGTGCAGAGCGTGGACTGGCCGACGATGTTTGGCAGCGACAAAACCTTTGTCGTCCATTTCAGCGGCACTAACGATTCGATCCGTAACAGCCAGTTCGGCGCGCTGAAAGTGAAAGATGCCATCGTGGACAGCTTTACCCGCCAGAATCTCGAACGGCCGAACGTCGATCGTGAGCAGGCGGATATCCGTGTCAACGTCTGGCTGAATGATGATCGCGCCAGCATTGCGCTGGATCTCAGCGGCACCTCGCTGCATCAGCGCGGTTATCGCCAGCAGACCGGTCAGGCTCCGTTAAAAGAGACCCTGGCGGCGGCGATTGTGCTGCGTTCAGGCTGGGAGCCGTCCACACCGCTGATCGACCCGATGTGTGGTTCCGGTACGCTGCTGATTGAAGCTGCGCTAATCGCCTGCGACCGTGCGCCTGGCCTGCTGCGCAAGCACTGGGGCTTTACCGCATGGAACCAGTTTAACGCTGCGCTTTGGCAGGACGTGAAGGCCGAGGCGCAGGAGCGTGCCCGTGCTGGTACGGCCGCCACCCAGGCGCGCTTCTTTGGCTACGACAATAATAGTCGGGTGCTGGAGTGGGCGCAGGCGAATGCCCGCCGCGCTGGCGTCTTTGAACTTTTCACCTTCGGCCAGCAGGATCTGCTGAAGCTGACTAATCCGGTCGATCCGGCGGTTCACGGCACGGTGCTGAGTAATCCTCCTTATGGTGAGCGTCTGGAAAGCGAGCCAGCCTTGATTGCGCTGCACAGCCAGCTCGGTCGTCTGATGAAGCAGCATTTTGGCGGCTGGAACCTGTCGCTGTTCAGCGCCTCGCCAGAACTGCTGAGCTGCCTGCAATTGCGTGCCGATCGCCAGTTTAAAGCGAAGAACGGTCCGCTGGATTGCGTGCAGAAAAACTATAAGCTGGCGGTTAACAGTCATGAAAGCGCCGGACAGATTGCGGAAGATTACGCTAACCGCCTGCGTAAAAACGTGAAAAAACTGGAGAAGTGGGCGCGTCAGGAAGGCATTGAATGCTACCGCATTTACGATGCCGATCTGCCAGACTACAACGTTGCTGTCGATCGCTATGGTGACTGGGTAATTATTCAGGAGTACGCGCCACCAAAAACCATCGATCCTGATAAAGCGCGTCAGCGTCTGTTCGATGTTATCAGCGCGACGCTGAGTGTGCTGCAACTGCCTGCCGATCGTCTGATTATGAAAACGCGTGAACGCCAGAAAGGCAAAGCGCAGTATCAGAAGCTCAGCGAGAAGGGCGACTATTTCGAAGTTAAAGAGTTTAATGCGCGTTTCTGGGTGAATCTGACCGACTATCTCGATACCGGCCTGTTCCTCGATCACCGCATTGCCCGTAAAATGCTGGGCCAGATGAGTCAGGGCAAAGATTTCCTGAACCTGTTTGCCTATACCGGCACCGCCAGTGTGCATGCCGGTCTGGGTGGCGCGCGTTCAACCACCACGGTAGATATGTCGCGTACCTATCTGGAGTGGGCGGAGCGCAACCTGCGTCTTAACGGACTGACCGGTCGTCAGCACCGTCTGATGCAGGCGGACTGCCTGAGCTGGCTGAATGAGAGTGACGAGAATTTTGACCTGATCTTTATCGATCCGCCAACCTTCTCCAACTCCAAACGTATGGAAGAGAGCTTCGACGTTCAGCGCGATCATATGATGCTGATGCGCAACCTGAAGCGCCTGCTGCGTCGCGGCGGCACCATCATGTTCTCCAATAACAAACGTGGTTTCAAAATGGACATGGATGGCCTGAAAGCACTGGGCCTGCAGGCGCAGGATATTACCCAGAAAACGCAGTCGCAGGACTTCGCGCGTAACCGTCAAATTCACAACTGCTGGCTGATCACTCACGCCGGTAAGGAATAAGATTACATGTCATTAATCAGTATCCACGGCGCTTATCTCTCCTTCAGCGATGCGCCGCTGTTAGACAATACCGAACTGCACATCGAAGAGAACGAACGCGTCTGTCTGGTGGGCCGTAACGGTGCGGGTAAATCCACGCTGATGAAAATCATCAATGGCGAACAGCCACTGGATGATGGCCGCATTATTTATGAAACCGATCTGGTCGTGGCGCGTCTGCAACAGGATCCACCGCGCAATATTACCGGTTCGGTGTATGACTTCGTGGCCGAGGGCGTTGAAGAGCAGGCTGAGCATCTGAAAGCCTATCACGCCATTTCCCATGTGGTAATGGAAGATCCCAGCGATAAAAACCTCAACGAGATGGCGCGTCTGCAGAGCATTCTTGACCATCAGAATCTGTGGCAGCTGGAGAGCCGCATCCATGATGTGCTGGAGCAGATTGGTCTGCAGCCCGATACCGAGCTGTCGTCGCTCTCGGGCGGCTGGCTGCGCAAAGCGGCGCTGGGCCGTGCGCTGGTGAGTAACCCGCGCGTCCTGATGCTGGATGAGCCAACCAACCACCTCGATATCGAAACCATCGACTGGCTGGAAACGTTCCTGAAGAACTTCACCGGCAGCATCATCTTTATTTCCCATGACCGTTCGTTTATCCGCAACATGGCGACGCGCATTGTCGATCTGGACCGTGGCAAGCTGGTCTCCTGGCCTGGCAACTACGATCTCTATCTGGAAGGCAAAGAGGAAGCGTTGCGCGTTGAAGAGATGCAGAACGCCGAATTCGACCGCAAACTGGCGCAGGAAGAGGTGTGGATCCGTCAGGGCATCAAAGCCCGTCGTACCCGTAATGAAGGCCGTGTGCGTGCGCTGAAAGCGCTGCGTCGTGAACATTCAGAACGCCGCGAAGTGATGGGCAAAGCCAATATGCAGGTGGGCGAAGCGTCCCGTTCCGGCAAGATTGTCTTTGAGCTGGAAAATGTCGACTACGCCGTCGATGGCAAAGTGCTGGTGAAGGATTTCTCAACCCAGGTGCAGCGCGGCGATAAAATTGCGCTGATCGGACCGAACGGCTGCGGGAAAACCACCTTACTGCGCCTGATGCTGCAGCAACTGAAAGCCGATCATGGCCGTGTGCATTCCGGCACCAAGCTGGAAGTGGCCTACTTTGATCAGCATCGCGCTGAACTGGATCCGGATCGCACCGTGATGGACAACCTGGCCGAAGGCAAGCAGGAAGTGCTGGTCAACGGCAAACCGCGCCACGTGCTGGGCTATCTGCAGGACTTCCTGTTCCACCCGAAACGTGCCATGACGCCGGTGCGCGCCCTTTCGGGCGGTGAGCGTAACCGTCTGCTGCTGGCACGCCTGTTCCTGCGTCCCAGCAACCTGATGATTCTGGATGAACCGACCAACGACCTCGACGTCGAAACGCTGGAACTTCTGGAAGAGCTGATTGATGGTTATCAGGGCACCGTCTTACTGGTGAGCCACGATCGTCAGTTCGTCGATAACACTGTTACCGAGTGCTGGATTTTTGAAGGCAACGGTGAGATTGGTACCTTTGTTGGTGGTTATCACGATGCTCAGCAGCAGCGCGCCGCCTACCGGCAGCACAAGGCGGCAGCACCGGCGAAAGCGACGGGCAACGCCTCTAAGCCTGCAGCAGAGAAGGGTGATGCGAAGCGTAGCGTGAATAAACTCAGCTACAATCTGGCGCGTGAGCTGGAACAGCTGCCGCAAAAACTGGAGCAGCTGGAAGCGCGTATCGGTGAACTGCAGGCGAAGATGAGTCACCCGGACTTCTTCAGTCAGGCACACGATCAGACGCAACCGGTGCTGGATAATCTGGCTCAGGCTGAGCAGGAGCTGGAAACCGCTTTTGCGCGCTGGGAAGAGCTAGAGTCACTGAAAAACGGCGCGTAGGGCAGGGTTAACGGATGTGTTCAGCAGTGAAAAGTAACGCGTGGATGCTCTGTCCACAATGCGATTTAATGATTAAGCTGCCGGACATTCCCGTTGGCAGCCGTGCGTCATGCCCGCGCTGCCACACCTCCCTGACGGCCAACTGGCACGAACCGCGTAAACGGCCAACGGGCTATGCGCTGGCAGCGCTATTTATGCTGCTGCTGGCGAATCTGTTTCCTTTTGTCTCAATGAAGGTGGCCGGGCTGACCAGCCAGATCACCCTGGCGCAGATCCCTCAGGTGATGGTGACGGAAGATTACAGCAGTCTGGCGACGCTGTTCCTTCTCTTTGTGCAGGCGGTTCCGGCCTTCTGCATGGTTACCATTATCCTGCTGGTCAATCCTGTACCCTTGCCGACGCACCTCAAAATCGGTCTGGCACGCATCCTGTTTCAGCTGCGTAACTGGGGCATGTCAGAAATCTTTATGGCGGGCGTGCTGGTCAGCTTCGTCAAGCTGATGGCTTATGGCGAGATCGGCCTTGAGACCAGCTTCTGGCCGTGGGTATTGTTCTGTCTGTTACAGTTGCGGGCCTTTCAGTGCGTTGATCGGCGCGGCTTGTGGGACAGTCTGTCACCCCGACCGGCGCTGCCCCATCCGCCCGAAGTGGGCATCAGTGGTTTAGAGCAGGGCCTGCGCTCCTGTCCCTGCTGTACCGCTATCCTGCCCGAAGCAGAGCATAAATGTACTCGCTGCGGCGTCACAGCCGAGGCACGGCGTAAACATAGTCTGCAGTGGACGCTGGCGCTGTTGTTCACCTCAATACTGCTTTATATCCCGGCCAACCTGTTGCCGATCATGGTGACGGAAACCCTCGGCACAGCCTACCCTTCCAATATTATGGCGGGAGTGATTGTGCTGTGGGGCGATGGTTCCTATCCGGTGGCGCTGGTGATCTTTATTGCCAGTATCATGGTGCCTACGCTGAAAATGCTGGCGATTGGCTGGCTTTGCTGGGATGCCAGCGGACGCGGACAGCGTGACAGCCACAGGATGCACAAAATTTATGAAGTGGTCGAATTTGTTGGCCGCTGGTCAATGATCGATGTGTTTGTGATTGCCGTGCTCTCTGCGCTGGTGCGTATGGGGCAATTGATGAATGTTTATCCCGCGTGGGGGGCAGTATTGTTTGCAATGGTGGTGATTATCACCATGATTGCTGCCATGACCTTTGACCCGCGATTAACCTGGGATCGTGTACGCGAAAACAATATGAAGGAGTCGCGCCTTGACGGAAACTAACCACGGCCATGCAAAGGTTGAACAGATTAAGCGCTGGTCGCCGGTCTGGATTGTCCCCATCGTTACGCTGTTAATCGGCGGATGGATCCTCTTCTATCACTTCAGCCACCAGGGGCCGGAAGTCACCCTCATCACCGAAAACGCCGAAGGCATTGTTGCGGGTAAAACCACGATTAAAAGCCGTAGCGTGGATGTCGGTGTGGTGGAAAGCGCGGTGTTAAGCGACGATCTCCACCATGTGGAAATCAAAGCGCGCCTGAATGCCGGCATGGGAAAACTGTTGCACAGCGACAGCGTTTTCTGGGTAGTGAAACCGCAGGTGGGTCGCGAAGGGATCAGCGGTCTCGGTACTCTGTTATCCGGTGCCTATATCGAATTGCAGCCTGGCACTAAAAGCCAGGCACCCGAGCAGTTTAAGCTGCTGGATGCGCCGCCGTTAGCGCCACCGGATGCCAAAGGTATCCGCATCGTGCTGGACAGCAAGAAAGCGGGTCAACTCAATCCGGGGGATCCGGTGCTGTTCCGCGGCTATCGCGTCGGTACGGTCGAGACCAGTGCGTTTGATACCGAAAAACGCATGATGACTTATCAGCTGTTCGTCGCTGCGCCTTACGATCGCCTGATTACAACCAACGTTCGCTTCTGGAAGGACAGCGGCATCGCCGTGGATATGTCCGCTTCAGGAATGCGGGTGGAAATGGGATCGCTGACCACGCTGTTCAGTGGCGGCGTCAGTTTTGACGTGCCGGATGGCTGGGAGCTGGGTCAGCCTGCGAAGAATCAGTCTGATTATCATCTGTTTGACGATCAGCGCAGCATTCAGGACTCGCTCTACACCAACCATATTGATTACCTGATGTTCTTCACCGACTCCATCCGTGGTCTGCAGGCGGGTGCGCCGGTTGAGTTCCGTGGTATTCGTCTGGGTACCGTCTCAGAAGCGCCATTGATGAAAGCCGGTCTGGACCAGGCGCTGAATAATGATTACCGCGTGCCGGTGCTGATTCGCATCGAGCCGGATCGCTTTATCAGCCGACTGGGTGAGAACTTCGATCTGCAACAGCATCTGCAGGATGGTAAAAAACGTGGCCTGCGTGCGACGCTGAAAACCGGCAGCCTGTTGTCGGGTGCGCTCTATGTCGATCTCGACTTTTATGACAATGCGCCGCCTTACAAAGGTCCGCAGAAAGTCTCTGGCTATGAAGTGATCCCAACGGTTAGCGGTGGCCTGAGCCAGATACAGCAGAAGCTGATGGCGGCGCTGGATAAAATCAACAGTCTGCCACTGAACGGTATGGTCAATGAAGCGACAGGTACGCTGAAAGAGAGCCAGAAAACGATGCGTGATCTGCAACGCACCATCGACAACATCAACAAAGTCACCGCCAGTCCGGCTATGAAAACGCTGCCGGAAGACCTGCAGCAGACATTGCGCGAGCTGAACCGCAGCATGAAGGGCCTGCAGCCAGGTTCACCAGCCTACAGCAAGCTGGTGGGGGATATGCAGCGCCTGGATAAGGTTCTGCGTGAACTCCAGCCGGTGTTAAGAACGCTTAACACTAAGAGCAATGCGCTGGTATTTGAGGCAAAACCGGGACAGGATCCCCAGCCGAAGAGGGCGAAACAGTGAATAAAGGATTGATACTTTGTGCCGCGCTGGTGTTGAGTGCGTGCAGTAGCAGCGTTGACAATACCTGGTATCAGCTGCCCTCCGGGGCGGCTTCCATGCAGGTCAGCAGCAGCCAGTTGAATGAAGCGCAACCGATGTTGTGGGTGCAGCAGGTGACGGTGCCGGACTATCTGGCAGGCAACGGGCTGGTTTATCAGACCAGCGATGTTAAATACGTTATCGCCGCGAATAATCTCTGGGCCAGCCCGCTCGATCAGCAGTTGCAGCAGACATTGATCACGAACCTGAGCAAGGCGCTGCCAGGCCGGCTGGTAGCAGGTTCACCTTTAGGCGCGCAGCACGATACGCTGAATGTGACCGTGACAGGCTTCCAGGGACGCTATGATGGCAAAGCAATCGTCAGTGGCGAATGGACGCTGGAACATCAGGGCCGGCTGACCAAACAGGCGTTTAACCTGGTACTGCCGCAGACCGAAGATGGCTACGATGCGATGGTCAGAACGCTGGCGGCGGGCTGGCAACAGACGGCGCAGAAGATTGCCAATAGTGTGGTTGCGTTAAATTAAGATTGATGTGAATAAATAAGCTAAGCCCCTGACCGCTTGTCGTGCTTTTTCGACAGGGGTCAGGGGCTTTTTTATTAGCTTAATCAGAAAGATAGTGTTGTCGGATTCATCACAAAACGGGGTTATTTTTACCGATTAAGGTCACATTTATGACACTGGCATGAAGATTGGGCATTGATCTTTGGGTGCGCAGGGGGTAGAACATAAGGGTGGTTGAACATTAATTCACCACTTTTCTTTCCACCAGATTCCACAGACCTTACATGAGGGACACGGAGTATGAAGAGACAGAAACGAGACCGCCTCGAACGCGCCCATTCACGTGGTTATCAGGCAGGCATTACTGGACGCTCAAAAGAGATGTGTCCGTATCAGTTGATTGACGCTAAGTCTCACTGGTTGGGAGGTTGGCGACAAGCCATGGAGGACAGGTCGGTAGCTGCATAACCGGATGTCACTGAAAAGGGAATATAACCTCCGCCATGCGCGGAGGTTTTTGTTTCCAGCGGGAAACGCTTAGAACGCGGCAGTATCTTTAAACAGGCCGACTTTAAGATCGCTGGCGGTATAAATCAGATTACCGTCAACCAGCACTTCACCATCTGCCACGCCCATAACCAGTTTGCGGTTAATAACGCGTTTGAAGTGAATGCGGTAAGTCACTTTTTTCGCATCTGGCAGGACCTGACCGGTGAATTTCACTTCACCCACGCCCAGCGCACGACCTTTACCTTCGCCGCCCAGCCAGCCCAGATAGAAACCAACCAGCTGCCACATGGCATCAAGGCCCAGACAACCCGGCATCACCGGATCGCCAATAAAGTGACAGCCGAAGAACCAGAGATCAGGATTGATATCCAGCTCCGCTTCAACAAAGCCTTTATCGTATTTGCCGCCGTCTTCGGTCATTTTGACCACGCGGTCCATCATCAGCATGTTGCCGGATGGAAGCGGCGGACCATTTTCGCCAAACAGTTCACCACGACCTGACAGAATCAGATCTTCATTGGTATAGGATTCGCGTTTATCTACCATGTTTTCAATAAGCCTTGTTTTAGTGAATCACGAATATTAGCGAACAGTTGTACGCTGAGCAAATCGGATTAACGGTGGTTAAACCAGTTAAGCCAGCGCAGCGCCCAGGGACGTTGCGGACCGTCCGGCTGGTTGAACAGGCTAATGCGTTCCTGGATGGTATTCAGCAGGCAATCGCCCAGGCCATCCTCGGTACTCCAGATTTTACCGGTCAGCAGCGGTAGCGCTTCATCGGCACGGTCAATTGCCCAGATATGGAAATGACCCTGTTCAACTGCACTGACAACCGCCTGGCTAAGACTGAGATGACGGACATTACTGGCGGGAATAATCACACCCTGCTGACCTGTCAGTTCTCGCTGATGGCAGATATCAAAGAAACCTTCGATTTTTTCATTCAGTCCGCCCACCGGTTGTACATTGCCGAACTGATCAACCGAGCCGGTCACCGCAATTTGCTGATTGATGGGCTGATTAGCCAGCGCGCTGATTAAGGCACAGAGTTCAGCCAGTGAAGCACTGTCACCATCCACCTCGGAGTAAGATTGCTCAAAGACCATTGAGGCCGAGAAGGGCAGTTGCTGATCGAGTTCCAGCTCGGCAATCAGGTAAGCCTGCATAATCATCATGCCTTTGGCATGAATATTACCGCCCAGCTCCGCTTTGCGCTCGATATCCATGAATTCACCATCGCCGGGATGTACCACGCAGGTAATACGCGATGGATCGCCCCAGGCACGGGGATGGCCAGGATATTCAACGACCGACAGGCCATTAATCTGACCGACAACTTCGCCCTCGGTTTCAATCAGAATCTGTCGCAGCAGGATCTCGTCACGCATCCGCTCATTGAGATAATTCTCGCGCCACAAACGCGCTTCCAGCGCATCACGCAGCGCTTCAGCGTTCAGTTCATCGCCCATCAGGGCCGATTCGCGCATCTGGCGTTGAAGCCAGCGGGGGCAGAGTGGCAGCGTTTCCTGATCGCCGCTGTAGCGGACGCCTTCTTTGATCAGCTCTGGCCAGAAGTCCGCTTCCGGCTGGGGCAGACCCGCCTGTTGCGCCAGTTCGAGGTTCCAGCGACACCAGGCAAGCATGTCATCTTCATCCAGAATCTGAATATTCTCTTCAAATTCAGTATAGATGGCCATTTCGTGAGCTTCAGGATCAAGCTCCTGAAAATCTGCCAGCGCTTCCCGATCGCCACACAGGACCAGTTTCAGATTGAGCGGCAAAGGAGGAATCGAAACTGGCAGCGGTCGGCGTTCATCCTGAGATGTCCACTCAACATAACCCTGCTCAATACACTTTTTCAGGCGCAACCAGAGAATCGGCTGCGTCATCAGGCTACGCAGTGAAAGCAGCAGCGTACCGCCATTAGCACGATGGATCAGGCCCGGTTCCAGCTGGATGCGATCTTTATACTGGCGCACGCAACCAAATAACTGCTCCATCTCAATCCATTCAGCAAAGTGAATACCACCCTGACTGGTGAACGGGCGTTGAGGATCGGAGGGGGGCTGGAGCGTGACGTTGTCGGCCATGATATGGTAATCACCGCCGAATAGAGTGGTACTGTCGGCCATAAACCGCTCTGCGGCCTGGGCAATGAATGTCAGATAATCGCGATTCTCCTGGCTACGAACCAGCAGTAACGGGAACCCCTGCGTCTGATGGTGTAAATGCGCCAGTGCATTCAGCAACCGGGGCTGTACCGTTGCCAGAGCATCAGTTTCTTCATCAGCAATTCGGGAGAAAACGGATTGGTATTGCGCGCTATCTGGCTGTAAGGTCTGCCACGTAAGTTGAGTGCTGGTCAAAATAATCGCATTTGTCTGTTTTAAGAAAAGCGAGATTATACAGGATTCACCCTTGTTAAGCACTGCAGACTTCCTGTTGAAGATGTGATGGTGACAGCATGTTTTTCGTTGCTGCATCCGGGAAAAAAGCTGTTATTCTTAGTTCGTTACGTGATCACGATGAGATTCCGATGAAATACCAGCAACTCGAAAATCTTGAATGTGGATGGAAGTGGAAATACCTGGTGAAAAAACATCGGGAAGGTGAACTGATCACGCGTCACCTTGAGTTAAGCGCGGCGCAGGCAGCAGTGGATAAGCTGCTGGCAATGGAAAATAATCCGGTTACAGTAAATGAATGGATCGCGGAACATATTCACGCTGATCTTGATAACCGACTGAAGCAGACCATCCGTGCCCGACGAAAACGCCATTTCAACGCTGAACATCAGCATACGCGAAAAAAATCGATAGACCTGGAGTATCTGGTCTGGCAGCGACTGGCAGGTCTGGCACAGCGGCGCGGCTGCACGCTCTCTGAAACGATTGTTCAGCTGATAGAAGATGCAGAACGTAAAGAGAAATATGCCACTCAGATGTCGAGTCTGAAGCAGGATTTGCAGGCGATTCTGGGTAACTCTGGTTCAGAGAGCGAATAATCGGGCAGGGCAATCAGAGCTTTTATCCTTCAGTCCGGTTTTATTACCGGCATAAAAAAACCCCGCCTTAGCGGGGTTTTTTATTACGTGTAAACTTAAGCCTGTGGCTGAGTTACAACGTCTTTGATACCTTTAACGTCGATTTCTACACGACGGTCCGGCGCCAGGCAGTCGATCAGGGCATTACGGCCTTTCACGCTGTCACAGGTGTTGCCGGTAACTGGGTTAGATTCACCCATGCCACGTGCAGAGATCTTGTTAGAAGGAATACCTTTAGATACCAGGTAATCTACGACTGACTGAGCACGTTTCTCAGACAGTTTCTGGTTGTACTGCTCTGAACCGATGCGATCGGTGAAGCCCAGTACGACAACGGAACCATCTTTAGGATCCATTGAGCTCAGCTGGCTGTACAGCTGATCCAGAGCCTGCTGGCCTTCTGGCTTCAGGGTAGATTTGTTGAAGGTGAACAGAACGTCAGACTTCAGAGTGAAACGCTTGGTTTCAACAACTGGAGCTGGTGCTGGAGCCGGAGCTGGCGCCGGAGCAGCGACGTCATCCTGACCGAAGCGGTATGAAACGCCTACGCTCAGCATGCCGTTGTCTGGACGAGTACCAACGGTCTGTGCATCACCGATGTTGTTAACCCACTGGTAATCCAGGCGGGTAGCCCAGTTTTTGGTCAGCGCATATTCAACACCAACAGCAGCCAGCGGAGATACGCCGGTGTCGTGGTCGCTGATGCGGCCAGTAGTTGGGTTAGTCTGCGTTGAGTCTGCACGCCATACCATGCCGCCCAGACGAGTATACACGTCCAGATCGTCATAGATTGGGTAGCTCAGTTTAGCAGCCAGCTGAACGCCCTGTGCTTTGAATGCGCCGTTAGTCACGTTGCCTTTGTTAGGCATGCGACCCAGCCAGTCATAGCCCAGCTCGAAGCCCAGGTATGGATTCGCCTGGTAACCAACGAATGCACCTGCACCCAGCTGGCTTTCATGAGTTGGACCGTCATTGTTCTCGTAACCGTTACCGTAGTAACCAGTGTCGTGATACTGAGACCAGCCCAGTTTAGCACCGGTGTACCAGGTGTCATCTTTCGGAGCGGCCTGCGCTACGGTAGCGAAGCCAGCCAGTGCCACTGCAATTGCGATAGCTGTCTTTTTCATTTTGCGCCTCGTTATCATCCAAATAGGCAATGAGCAAAAAGGTTGCTCTTGGTTTAAATCCTTCGCCGGGTCAAAACGCTCGCTTATGACTCTACCGCAAAAAACGGAGGTTATTGAGCACCCTGGCGAGCTAAAGTCTACAACGAGATTGGAAACTTACAAGTATGATGTGAGGCGCTTATGTAAAAAAACAGCGATTTATACACAATTTCTAACAATTAGACTGGTAGTATTGTCGCGGCAAAAAGCCCAAAAATCTTGCTAAGCCATTGTCAACGCTCGAACTAACAGAATCAGTGGCTTAGCAGCGACAGATAAGAAAAATAGCTTGGGAAACTTCTGATTTTTACTTAATGAAACAAATCCGACTGAATTTTTATCGCAGTTTGCGGTCTGAGAGGCGCTTCTGATGCCCCAGATATCCCACTTGCACGCAAAATCAAACCCAGCGCTTCACCCTCTGCGGCCGCATTTTCAAGTTGACGTCGCTCATCTTCGTCAAGATCGTAGGGAATCCATGCCAAAACGACACTGTAATTTCCCGTACGTAATGCTTTGACCATCGCTTCAACCGCATTCAGACGTTCAGAATCGGCGATATGCATACTTTTATCCAGTGGTAATCCTGATTCCTGTAGCCAGGTGCGATTCAGTTTATGTGCTGGTGTTAACCACAACTGCCAGCGCGATTGCTGACTCAGCTGCTGCAATAATGGCAACAGCAACATCTGCATCATACCGGGCTGTTCGCTGTAGCGTAACTCAGTAATTCCACCGCCCTGAGAGGCCGGAACGGAAGAGGACGCATAATGATGAGCATAGCGTGCATTATTAGGATGTTGTGTTCGCATAAGTTAATCACCAGCAGTGGACTGTATGAATATACAGTACTGTCATCCTGGATAAAGATCAACCCAAATTTCGGAAAACGCCTCGCAAAATCGCGACAAGATTAGTTGAAACGCTATTTATTCATTGAACCCGTTGACGCTTTTTTTTATCTTCTAATTACCTGATACTCAAGGTAATTTACGATATATTTCTTACATGGAGGTGGTGCAATGAAAAAGGTGAATCCGGTTGTAGAGCGCTCCAGAGCGCGTCTGGCCGCATTGGGAACAATAGAGTCCCGCACCCAGTTTGGTGGCTATGCCCTGGCTGTTGAAAGTGTGGTTTTTGCCTTAATTAATAAAGACGAGCTCTATCTGCGGGCCAGTGAACCTCTGCGGGAATACATTACAGATCGTCCACTACAACCTCTGATTTTTCGCAAACGGGGCAAACTGGTGAGCCTCAATTACTTTCGGGTCGATGAGGTGTTATGGCGCGATCCTGATCATCTTCTGGCGCTCTCCGCCGCCTCTTTAGAAACGGCGCAGCTGGAGTTGCAGGACAGACAATCCTCTCCGCGGTTAAAAGATCTGCCTAATCTCAGCGTACGTATGGAGATGATGCTCTATGAGGCGGGTGTCATGAGCGTCAATCATCTCTATCAGATGGGAGCCAAACAGTGCTGGCTGAAGCTAAAAGCGATCAATCAGCACGTTGGATTCCAGACGTTACTTGCGCTGCAGGGTGCCATCACAGGCCACCATGCTGCCGCGTTGCCGCAGGCGACACGGGCGGAGCTGAATGCATGGTTCCAGCGCACGCTTTTATCAAACCCCAATCTCAGAAGCGGCGAAGGCTAATCAGTGATTAGCGTGCGGCGCAGGCGAGCCACATCGGGCATCAATGCCACCAGCAGACCGAGTTGCTGGAGCACCAGCGGCGCACGCGTATCCGCATCTGCGGCCAGCTGGCTGATTCGCTGAGCCAGTTGATGGCGCATCGTTTCAACGTGCTCATCGCTGACAACTTCCGTCTGCAACACATCCTCAACATAGCAAACCGTATCATCCAGCAATGTCAGCAGCTCGGGTGCGGTAATTTTATCGCGGTGGGCGCCCAGCGCAGAAATGTAACTCAGAAACGAATGGTTGGAGCAAAGCAGTTGAAAAGCCGAATCGCGCAGCTTCTGGCTGGTGCGGCTTTCACTGCTCATGTTGGAGACCACTGACGCCAGTTCAGCATCCGCGTTATGCGCATCACGGCGTGCAATGCGATAGGCAAGACGGTTATCTTTGCCCTGATGATATTGCTCCATGATCGCATCCAGATAGCGGCAATTCGCTTTCAGCGTTCGTTCTGCCACGGCAGGTAACTGACGAAAACGCCAGTCAGGCCAGATAAACGCGACAGCCAGCCAGGCCAGACCACAGCCCAGTAAAGTATCCACTACCCGCGGCAGGGCAACTTCAAACCCTTCACCTAACAGGTTAAAGCAAAGCAGCACGAGCAGAGTGATAAACAGCGTAGCCTGTGCATACTGCACCTGCCTGAAAGCGAAGAACAGTACGCCGGTAATCACTATCAGGATTAACTGACCTTCAATCGACGGCACCAGCCATAAAACGGGCAGACCAATCGCAATCCCCGCCAGCGTTCCGCCGATGCGCAAGGCCAGTCGTCGCTGCGTTGCATTGTAGTTGGGCTGACAGACAAACAGGCTGGTCAGCAAAATCCAGTATCCCCGCTCCAGCCCGGTTACCTGAATAAAACCGTATCCAATACAGAGCACCACGGACATGCGAACCGCATGCCGGAACAGCGCCGAGGAGGGAGAGAGATGGCGGCTGAAGCGCAGCCGGATATCACTCCAGCCACTCAATCCTTCGCGTGACAGCAGATTGTCGCTGTGCTGAGGATCTTCACCGGCCAGCGTCTGTTCTGATTCGATCGAAGCAAGCTGTGCGTCAATGGCGCGCAGGTTGCGCAGCAGCCAGAAAAGCGCACGGGTATGCGTAGCGTCAGGATCATGTTGCTCCAGACGTTCTATCGCTTTCTGTAATCGTTCAAATGCACGCTCAAAACGGCTGTCATGCACCCATCTTTGACGCATAAGAATACAATGCGCCAGCTGGCGACAGGCCTGAGCCTGCATATTCAACAGACGCTGAAAGCGAAACAGAATTTCGTTATAGCGCCAGTCGCCGCGCAGCAGATGATATTGCAGATGGGAAGAGCTGGCCCGTTCATGAATATCCTGCGCCACAAAATAGTAGTGCAGGCTGCGGCGGGTGCCGCGCGACCCGCGATCGCCGCGCAGACGACTCTGCAGTGTGGTCTTGGTCAGATTAAGTTGCGCCACTAACTGGCTGTTGACCATCGCCGCATCGATAAACGCGGCATCATCCTGATCGCCCGCATCCGGATCGAAAAGATTCGCTTTGGCATCAAGGTAACGCGCCAGTTGTGAAAAACTCCCGGCCAGCTGTTCCTGCACCGGCCGGACCGGAAACATCAGATGACCCAGCAGTGTCAGCAGGTTGTACCACAGCGCGCCGACCAGCAGCAGCATCGGCTGCATATACCACTGGCTGAACAGTCCGATGCCAAGCATGGTATAGACCGCAATCAGCAGAGCACCAAAAGCGATAGTCGCATAGCGCTGACCAAGGGCGCCCAGCAGAATAAAGCCCCAGGTCGAGATTGCCAGCCCGATAATAAAGGCGAACGGATAGGGAAACAGTAATTCGACTGAAACCGAGGCGATGCAGAAGCAGAGCAGGGTAATCAGCAGATTCTTCAGGCGACCGGCCAGGCGATCATCGAGATCGGCCAGCGCAGCAGCGACCACGCCCAGCGTCAGAGGGATCGTCCACTCAATCTGATGCAGCCACCAGGGAATGGCGGCGCAGCCACTCAGTGCAAACAGGATCCGCAGCAGATAGCGCCATGTACTGTTAAACAGATATTTGCGCCAGCCTGGCACGGCATCCGACATCATATTAGTCGCGGCGGGCATTGGCTTCGCGCGCGGCGCGCGCCTCTTCCACTGACACCACCCGACGGCCAACCGGCCAGAGCGCGATAGCGGCGATCTTAAAGTTCGCAATCCCTACCGGAATACCGATGATACTGATGCACTGCACAATTCCCACGGAGATATGCGAAAGGCAGAGCCACCAGCCGAAGAAAATCAGCCAGAAGATATTCAGAAAGGTGCCGCCGGTATTCAGAACATGACTCTTACTTTCCGGACGCAGCACGTCAACATGCACCGCCTCGTTGCCAAACGGCAGCAGCGAGAGTTTGGTGATTTCCCAGCAGGAGCGGGTCAGCGGCAGGGTAAAAATCAGCACGATGCTGATTAACGTGGCAAACAGCCAGCTCAGGGTGGTGAAAAAACCGCCCAGAACAAAATTAAGAATATTTAAAACGGTGCGCATGATCTTCTTTTCCTTTTGCATTCCGCAAGATGTGACGCCAAGTTTAGCCTGTTTTAAGGCTGGAGCGCTAAGGGTCTGACAGGTAAACTCCCCCTAATCCTATTCTCTGACGTTGGTGTCGGCGTGGAACTGAAAGCAACCTCGATGGGCAAACGGCTTGCCCAGCATCCTTATAATCGTGTCCGTTTGATGGCAGCAGGCGTCGAAGTCAGCGGCGATAAGCATGAGTATCTGATCCCCTTTAACCAGTTACTGGATATCGCCTGCAAGCGCGGGCTGGTGTGGGGCGAGCTGGAGTTTTTGCTGGCCGATGAAAAAGTGGTCCGCCTGCATGGCACGGAATGGCAGGAAACGCAGCGCTTTCACCACTATCTGCTGCAGGCCTGGCAAAGCTGGAGTCTGGAGATGAGTGCAGTGTGCCGCGAGGTGCTGCAGGCGCTACGCGACGAAATCGAGGCGTTTGGCGCGCAGGATCGCTGGCTGAACCGGCACGAGTTGCAGGCGCTGAAAACCAACATCCTCAAACAGTTCGATGCGTTGCCGATGCCGCTCTCACGCTTAAAAGATTTTGCTGACTGCCGGGATAACTGGCAATTCTGTCAGCGCTGGCTGGAGCAGGGCGAAACGGCGTTGCGGCAGCGAAACCGCGACTGGACGGCCGCCATGCTCACCCGCTATCAGGATTTTTTTGCCAGTGTCGAGAGCACGCCACTTAATCAATCGCAATGTGAGGCGGTGGTCAATGGTGAGAATTCTCTGCTGGTGCTGGCAGGCGCGGGCAGCGGTAAAACCTCGGTGCTGGTGGCGCGTGCAGGCTGGTTAATGCAGCGCAAGCTGGCCAGCGCCGATCAAATCCTGTTACTGGCATTTGGCCGACAGGCGGCTGAAGAGATGAACGCACGTATCCAGTCGCGGCTCTCCGCCAGTGAGATCCAGGCGCGGACCTTCCATTCGCTGGCGCTGCATATTATTCGTGAAGGCAGTAATAAGCAGCCGGTTATCAGCAAACTTGAGAGTGATGCCGATGCGCGTCGCACGCTGTTGATTCAGCAGTGGCGGCAGCAGTGTCATGAGAAGAAGGCACAGGCAAACGGCTGGCGTCAGTGGCTGCGTGATGAACTGGCGTGGGAGTTGCCTGATGGGCCATTCTGGGAAGACGACAGGCTGGCAAACCGGCTGGCGTCACGGCTGGAGCGCTGGCTCGGTCTGATGCGCATGCATGGCGGTGCGCAGGCAGCGATGATCGCCGACGTGCCCGAAGAAATCCGCGATCTCTTCAGTAAGCGCATCAAACTAATGGCACCGTTGCTGAAAGCGTGGAAGAGCGCATTAAAAGAGGAGGGCGCGGTCGATTTTTCGGGTCTGATTCACCAGGCGATTGCCATTCTGGAAAAAGGACGGTTTATCAGTCCGTGGAAACACATTCTGGTGGATGAATTCCAGGATATCTCGCCTCAGCGTGCCGCGTTGCTGAGCGCATTACGCCAGCAGAATAAGCGTACCGCACTGTTTGCTGTTGGTGATGACTGGCAGGCTATCTACCGCTTTAGCGGGGCGGAGATGACGCTGACGACGGCATTCCATCACTATTTTGGTGAGGGAGACCGCTGCGTACTGGACACAACCTACCGTTTTAACGATCGCATTGGCGACATTGCCAACCGGTTTATACAACAGAATCCGCAGCAGCTGGCAAAACCGCTGAACAGCATTACCAGAGGCAATAAAAAGTCGATTTCGCTGCTGGCGCAGGATCAGCTGGAAGCCTTGCTGAACAAACTCAGCGGTTACGCGAAGCCTGATGAGCGAATTCTGCTGCTGGCGCGTTATCACTATCTGCGGCCGGATTTACTGGATAAAGCCAGAACCCGCTGGCCGAAGCTCAATCTGGAATTTATGACGATTCATGCCAGCAAAGGTCAGCAGGCAGATTACGTCATTTTGCTGGGATTACAGCAGGGTAAAGAGGGGTTCCCGGCAGAAGCGCGCGAGTCGATTATTGAACAGGGCTTGTTACCGCAGCCAGAAGCGTTCCCGGATGCAGAAGAGCGCCGTCTGGCTTATGTGGCACTGACGCGCGCGCGTCAGCAGGTTTTTCTGATGTTCGATAAGGCAGCGCCGTCACCGTTTGTCGATCACTTCCGTGAGCTGGGTGTGCCGGTGCTGCGTAAAGCCTGAGTTACTTCAGACGATCGGCCAGATAGCGCTGATAGTCGGGGATCATAATCTCAACGCTTTGTGCAAACAGTGGCGACTGAATGATAAAGTCAGCCGTGGAGCGGTTAGTGGCTACCGGGATATTCCATACGGTAGCCAGACGCAGCAGCGCTTTGACATCCGGATCGTGCGGCACTGCGTTGAGCGGATCCCAGAAAAAAATCAGTGCATCGATCTTCCCTTCCGAAATCAGCGCACCCACCTGCTGATCGCCGCCCATCGGGCCGCTCAGCATGGCTGTCACATTCAGACCGGTATCGCGATTGATCAGATTCCCGGTAGTGCCGGTAGCATAGAGGATGTGCGATTCCAGCGCGGGCTGGTTTTGTTTCACCCAGTCAAGCAGGGCGGCTTTGCAGTGGTCGTGGGCGACCAGCGCGATATGTTTTGTAGTGCTAAGGGTACGAACAGTCTGTTCCATAAAGGCGTCCTGGTAAGGCTCATGCGCAAGAAGAGAGAGCACGAGTGTACCTCTGGCCTTTCGACTCTATCAACTCGTACGTAGCATTTTGACCAGCGTCAGAAGTTGCTGACGCGTGGCTTCATCGAAGCGGTGAAACCAGCGGTGCAGCGAAGGCAGTTCGGCCTGAGTGGTCCAGTCCAGATCGGCGGTAAGCCGGACAGAAGAGGGCGTAGCAGAAGTGGTATTTGCAAACCGGGGCACAGAGGCAATCTGGCGGGTGCGATTATAATTCAGCATCGCTTTTTCCATATCTGCGGATGTGGTGACCGGCAGGTGATCGCGCACGCTGGTAATCTCCGTGCCTTTTTCATCCACCAGCTGAAAGTTCAGGCTGCGGTCAAAATGATAACGCTCGCGTTTTGTCTCCAGCGCAGGCAACCGGATGGTAATGGTTTTGGCAACCGCGGTGAACGTGACGATCATCGGCACCGACTGATAAGCGATGACGTCCTCTTTCTGACCTTTGCGCTGCTGCTCTACCCGAAACAGAAACTGATGCTGACCGCGGTCCAGCTCCAGGCTGTCTGCGCCTTTGAGGAGGGAGCCTGAAATTTTTCGACCATCCAGCACCAGCAGATCAATTTGTGGATCAAGCTTTAATGTGATGGCAGAACAGGACGCCGAAACGAGGAGAGTAAGTAACCCCGTTACAGCCAGCGACAGCTTCATTTCAACTCCGGTAACTGAAGACACAAAGGATGGTGTGTAGCAAATTCTTACATTATGGCAGTTAATTTACATTTAAACATATTTATTCGTGCGCGGGTTCAATTAATTTCGCTGAGGACTTACCCGCTAGAGGGCCCGCCAATCTACACTCAACACTGGCCTGAAAGGAGATAAATATGAACGATCAGACAATTCGTGAAGTGCTGACGCGCACCCAACGTATCGCCTTAGTCGGAGCAAGCGATCGCCCCGAACGTCCCAGTTACGGTGTGATGAAATATCTGCTCGATCAGGGGTACGAGGTGATCCCGGTCAGCCCGAAACTGGCAGGGAAAACGCTGCTGGGGCAGCAGGGGTATGCCAGCCTGGCGGATGTATCGGGCAACATTGATATGGTGGATGTTTTCCGCAATTCTGAAGCCGCGTGGGGCGTGGCCCAGGAGGCTATCGCCGTGGGGGCAAAAACATTATGGCTGCAGCTGGGTGTGATTAATGAGCAGGCGGCGGTACTGGCACAGGATGCGGGCATGACGGTAATTATGGATCGCTGCCCGAAGATTGAAATTCCGCGTCTGGGAATAACGCGTCAGAAATGATGAGTGTGGCGGCAGAGCGTGCCGCCACAGATTAGTGTCGCAGATGAGGTGCCTGTAATTGCTGACGTACCGATGCTGCCAGCTCATCCATTGAAGGCTGCTCAGGGTGTTCAATGCTGGTTTCGCCGGAAAGCTGAATCTCAGCAACATAGGTATGTACCTGATCGCCTTCCTCATCTTCCATCACCACATGATACCAGGGCGCGGTGCGCATTTTCTCTTCCGCGCCAACATCTTCAATTTTAGGCTCATCTAACGAGTCTTCAGGATCGACATCGACGATAACGCCCAGTACGCCGGACAGACGATGACGAACCTGCTGACCAATACCAAATTTACTGGCAATCATTGTGACCTCCGAAAAAAAAGCTCTCTTACCAATATGGGGGCAGGAGCAGAATTTTCAAGTCACATGACGCGGCAGGCGAAACCTTTCAGATAGAGTCCTTCCGGATAGCTGGCGATCACCGGATGATCCGCAGCCTGGCGGAACTGTTCGATAAACTGTACTTCGCGGCCCGCATCCAGCGCGGCATCGGCGATGATCTTCTGGAACAGATCGGTGGCCATCAGACCGGAGCAGGAGAAGGTCATTAATATGCCGCCTGGATTCAGTAACTGAATGGCGAGCATATTAATGTCTTTATAGCCGCGACAGGCACCCATCAACTGGCTTTTGTTTTCGACGAACTTTGGCGGATCCATAATGATCAGATCGAATTTCTCGCCACTGTCACGATAACGGCGCAGCAGTTTGAAAACATCATCACGCTCAAAGCGTGCGCGGGAGAGATCCAGCTCATTCAGTTCAACGTTCTGACGGGCAACGTCCAGCGCTTCCTGTGAGGTATCCACGCTTATCACTTCTTTACAGCCACCCATCAGGGCAGAAACCGCGAATCCACCGGTGTAAGAGAAGCAGTTAAGGACGCTGGCGTCCTGCGCGTAACGACGCGTGGCGAGACGGCTGTCACGCTGATCAAGGTAATAGCCGGTTTTGTGACCGCCCTGAATATCCACCAACAGCTTCATGCCATGTTCGGTAATCGGCAGCAGCGGCGGCGGCAGTTCACCGGTAACGGTGCCCTGCGTCAGCGCCAGACCCTCTTTCTTACGCACGGCGACGTCAGAACGGTCATAGATGGCGCAGCCAGGGAAACACTGCTGCAGGGCGGTGATGATTGGTGCTCGCTGATATTCTGCGCCTGCTGAGAGCAGCTGCATCACTAAAAAGTTGCCAAAGCGGTCGATGGTAACGCCCGGTAAACCATCAGATTCACCGGCGATCAGGCGATAGCTGTCCAGACCATCGCGGGCCGCCAGCCATTCGCGCCACTGCTGCGCCTGTTCAAACCGGCGGACAAAGAAGGCGATATCGATGGATTCATCGGCCTGCCAGCTCCAGACGCGGGCGCGGATCTGCGACTCGGGTGAATAAGCGGCGCGAGCCAGCCATTTACCGTTGCTGTCACAAACGTCTATGGTTTCACCCAGTTGCGCTTTACCTTCCAGACGTGCAACGGCACCTGAAAAGACCCAGGGATGGCGACGGAGCAAGGACTTTTCACGTCCCTTTGCGAGAATCAATCTGACTGTCATAGTTTGCTATGCTTACCTGAAAAAATGAGGCGCCATTGTCCGGTGGATAACGGGAAATTGCAACGAACAGCAGCAGGAGAGAATAATGTCAGCAGCCTGTTTTAAAGCATGGGTTCATGGCCGCGTCCAGGGCGTCGGGTTTCGTTACAGTACTCAGGCAGAAGCCAGGACGCTGGGTGTACTGGGCTACGCGCGGAATCTGGATGACGGCAGTGTCGAGGTGCTGGCCTGGGGTGAGGCGGAGCAGGTCGATGCGCTGATCGCCTGGCTTAAAGCGGGCGGGCCACGCAGCGCGCGCGTTGATAAGGTGCTGGTGGAGCCGCACCAGCCTGCAGAGCCGCCCCGCGATTTTACGACCGGTTAATTACAGACATTTCGCCGGTTTAGGCAGGCCGGCGATTTTCGTCGCCTGTTTAGCCGGCCCTTCAGGGAACAGGCGGAACAGATAGCGGCTATTGCCTTTCTCTTCGCCATATTTCTGCGCCATCGCCTTCACCAGCATTCGCACGGCAGGGGAGGTGTTATATTCCAGATAAAAGGCGCGCACAAAATGGACCACTTCCCAGTGTGCTTCGGTCAGGGTCAGGCCTTCCTGCTCGGCGATGTGGACAGCCAGTGCTTCACTCCAGTCGCCGGGATGCTTCAGATAGCCTTCGGCATCGACGGCGATTTCGTTACCGTTAAAATTCACGTGACATCCTCTTAGTAAATGACGGCGCAGTTTATCAAACCTGGCGGGCAGTAAAAGCAAAAACCCCGCCGAAGCGGGGTTTTAAAGGCTACTGTCACTGCGGATTAGTTACTGCGGGCAAATCCCAGCAGGCTCAGCAGGCTGACAAAGATGTTATAGAGCGAAACATAGAGGCTGACCGTCGCCCGGATGTAGTTGGTTTCGCCACCGTGAATGATGTTGCTGGTTTCCCACAAAATCGCACCGGCTGAAAACAGAATGAACAGGGCGCTGATGGCCAGATGCAATGCAGGCAGCTGCAGGAAAATATTGGCTACGACAGCAACCAGCAACACGACGAAACCTGCCATCATCATGCCGCCGAGGAAGGACATATCACGACGGGTGGTCAGCACGTAAGCCGAACAGCAGAAGAACACCAGCGCCGTGCCGCCCAGCGCCAGCGCTATCACGTCACCCATGCCTGCGGTTAAGAATGAGCTCAGGATAGGCCCCAGGCAATAACCCAGGAAGCCGGTAAAGGCAAAAGCGGCCAGGATGCCCATCGGGCTGTTAGCCAGACGGTAGGTTAAAAACATCAAGCCATAGAAGCCAACCAGCATCAGGATTAAACCCGGTGCAGGCAGGGCCAGCAGGGTGCTGGCGGTAGCCGTAACGGCCGAGAAGGCCAGGGTCAGTCCGAGAAGAAAATAGGTATTGCGCAGAACTCTGTGCGTAGACAGCAGTGAGGACTGCGATGAGGTGACAATTCTTTCCATGTTGCGCTCCTTTAAGCAGAACACCAAATATGTGCCGAGAATACGCAGGCCATTAAAGAGGGAAAAGGCGTTTTACCCTTCTTTACGCGCTAAACTGCTAATTGTTTGAGCAGAGTGGCGATTTTGACACCGAAAAATCACAATCTGGCTGTTTTTCAGGCGAATAGACAGATAGGTGCTTTACATCCCTAAACGGGGTGTTTATAGTGCGCGTCATTGCGGAGGGGTGGCCGAGCGGCTTAAGGCAGCGGTCTTGAAAACCGCCGATGGGAAACCATCCGAGAGTTCGAATCTCTCCTCCTCCGCCACTTTATCTGCCCTGGGCAATAAAGCGGCAAAAATACCTATTTTGCCAATGTAGTACAGTTTTAAAACGGAGGGGTGGCCGAGCGGCTTAAGGCAGCGGTCTTGAAAACCGCCGATGGGAAACCATCCGAGAGTTCGAATCTCTCCTCCTCCGCCACATTTTACAGGCCAGCACTTAGTGCTGGCCTGTTTCGTTTCTGCCCTTACTGTTTCTTCTTCCTGTCCGAAAAAAGCGTGACTCTCTCTGTGACGCGTGGCTGCGCATTCATCTCTCCGGTGCATCTCTGCTATAGTCCACTCACCGTTTTTGCAAACATCTGGCGCTTTTCTGAGGCGAGCTGAGTTACACTGTTGATTACATCGCTCTGAGGCGAGCTAATCGGTTGATAGCCAGAGTGTTTCTTTACTGAATGAATGGAATAGGCACAATGATCAAGAAACTGAGTCTTTGCGCATTGTCAGTGCTCGCTGCATTGCCGGTCGGAACGGTAGCATTTGCTGCTGAGAGTGATATGCAGCTGCAACAGGTGCTGATGTTAAGTCGCCACAATCTGCGTGCACCGCTGGCTGATAATGGCAGCGTGCTGGCGCAGGCGACCAAAAAGAGCTGGCCGCAGTGGGATGTTCCCGGCGGACAGCTGACCACTAAAGGCGGGGTGCTGGAAGTCTACATGGGTAACTACACCCGTCAGTGGCTGGCACAGCAGGGCCTGGTGAAGAACGGCAGCTGTCCTGACAACAAGAACGTCTTTGTGTACGCCAACAGCCTGCAGCGCACCGTGGCCACCGCCCAGTTCTTTGTTAATGGCGCCTTCCCGGGTTGTGACGTCGCTGTCACTCATCAGGATGAAATGGGTTCCATGGATCCTATCTTTAATCCTGTCATCACAGACGGCAGTGACGCATTCAACAAGAAAGCACTGACCGCGATGGCTGCTGCGAATGAAAAACTGTCGCTGAAGCCTGCCTTCCAGCGCCTGGAAAAGATTGTCGACTACAAAGCATCGCCTGCCTGCAACAATAAAAAGCAGTGTGATCTTAGCAGCGGCCAGAACACCTTTAGCGCTGAAAACGGTAAAGAACCGAACGTCAGTGGCCCGCTGAAAGTGGGTAACTCCCTGATGGATGCGTTTACGCTGCAATATTACGAAGGTTTCCCGCTGGATCAGGTTGCATGGGGTCAGATCAAAACGCCTGAGCAGTGGAAAGAGCTGTCAGCGATTAAAAATGGTTACCAGGATGCGCTGTTTACCAGCCCGGACATTTCCCGTGAGGTGGCGGCACCGCTGGTGGATTACATCCGCAGTCAGTTAGTAGATCAGGATAAAGCCAACGCGCCTAAAATCACGCTGATGGTCGGCCATGACTCGAACATCGCCTCGCTGCTGAGCGCGTTGCAGGTTAAGCCTTATGAGCTGCCTGATACCTACGAAAAAACGCCGATTGGCGGTCAGGTTGTTTTCGAACGCTGGCATGATGCGAAAAATGATAAAGACCTGCTTAAAGTCGAGTATGTCTATCAGACCGCCGATCAGCTGCGCAATGCGGACGTGCTGAGCCTGAAGAACCCACCAAAGCGCGTGACACTGCAGCTGGCGGGTTGTGAGACCGATGCCAACGGCTATTGCAGCTGGGAGCAGTTCTCTCAGACGCTGAATACTGCGCTGCAGGGCACGCCAATGCAGCCAGCAGCGGCACCGCAACCGGCAGCACAGTCTGACGACGACAGTGCGAAAGCCGCAGCAACCCATGATGCTGCCGCGGATAAGGCAGAGGCTGACAAAGCAACAGCGACTAAAGAGAAAGCTGAAGCAGACAAAGTTGCAGCCGATAAAGCCGCCGCTGAGAAGGCAAAAGCAGATAAGGCAGCCGCCGATAAAGCCGCCGCTGAGAAGGCAAAAGCAGATAAGGCAGCAGCCGATAAAGCCGCCGCTGAGAAGGCAAAAGCAGATAAGGCAGCCGCCGATAAAGCTGCCGCTGAGAAAGCGAAAGCGGATAACGCGGCAGCGAAATCAGCCAGTGACGATAAAGCCACGGCTGACCAGGCTAACGCCCCGAAAACGCCTGCAACAGCGCACAACGACGAATCAAAGTCAGCGGCTGTGGCGACACAGTAATCGCGCTAACCGGCCGATAATAAAAAACCCCGTCGAGACGGGGTTTTTTTATGGCAGCAAGGTGATTAACCCGCCACGACTACCAGTTTCTGGTTAGCAAACTCTTTGATGCCCAGATCAGACAGCTCACGACCATAACCTGAACGTTTCACGCCACCAAAGGGCAGTTCCGCTGAGGTGTCACTCTGGGAGTTGATAAACACCATGCCGGTTTCAATGGCGGAGGCCAGTTTGCGACCGCGTGCAATATCACGCGTCCAGACCGAGCCGCCCAGGCCGTAGTGAGAATCATTCGCCAGCGCCACAGCCGCGTTGTCGTCACCCACGACATAAACCTGCGCCACAGGCCCGAAGAACTCCTGATAATAAGCAGGATTATCCGGGGTAATGCCGGTGAGAATGGTTGGCTGATAATAGCAACCTGCACCTTCAACGGCTTTGCCGCCCGTGACCCGTTTTGCGCCATTGGCGACGGCTTCGTCTACCTGTTTCACCAGGCGGTCACGCGCGTCAGCGGAAGAGAGTGGGCCAAGGGTGGTCTTCTCATCCAGCGGATCGCCCAGCGTGGCAGAACTTAGCGCGGCGCTGAACTGGCTGATAAAGCGATCGGCAATCTTCTCATGCAGGATAAAACGTTTTGCGGCGGTACAGACCTGACCGCAGTTGCTGAGGCGCGCCTGCACGCCCTGACGGACCGCTTCGTCGAGATCGGCGTCATCCAGCACCACAAACACGTCATTGCCGCCCAGTTCCAGCGTTGATTTCTTAAGATGCTTACCGGCCTGCTCAGCCACGGCGCTGCCAGCACGCTCGGAACCGGTCAGGGCGACACCCTGCACCCGGTCATCAGCAATCAGATCGGCGACCTGATCGGTGGAGATGAACAGGTTAGTCCAGGCCCCTTCAGGCGCACCCGCTTCACGAACCAGTTTTTCAAAGACATCGGCACAGTGCGGCACGATATTGGCATGTTTTGCCAGCACCGGGTTACCCAGCGCCAGATTAGGTGCCAGCACGCGCATCAGCTGATAGTAAGGGAAGTTCCACGGCTCGACGGCGACTAAAACGCCAATCGGGTGATACTCAACCCAGGCTTCGCCCAGCTCGCTGGGATAGGACTGCGGCTGCAGAATACGTTCCGCATTCTCTGCGTAGTAGCGGGCAATCTGCGAACAGATTTGCACTTCACCGCGGCTCTGACCAATCAGTTTACCCATCTCTTTACTGGCGATGGTAGCCAGTTCTTCCGCGCGGCTATCAATCAGGTCAGCCAGTTTTTTCAGGACCTGCAGACGCGGCTGAATATCACCTTTGCTCCATGAGGAATGGAAAAGGCGATCGGCCACTTCGAGGGCATGGCTGACGGCGGCTTCATCGTGTGATGGCCAGCTTTTCAGCAACTGGTTGTTTGCGGGATTAATGCTTTGATAGGAAGACATAGCGTACTCCTTGGTGATCTAAAAAATTAAGGGCGGGAAAATCCCGCCCCTGAATCAGACGTTCTTACGTTCTACGGGCTTGTCATCCCAGGTCAGGAGATCTTTATCGGTTTTTTCAAAGGCGCGGATCAGCACGTCATCACTGCCTTGCTGACGCCAGATCTCTTCTGCCAGTTTTTCATCGTAATTGGCCACTTCGAAGATGGCCTCAGCAATTTCAGGGGAGGTATGACGCAGACTGGCCCATTCGCCAACGTGATGTGCTTTCGATTGTTCAGTAGACATACTTTTCTCCTTTGATTAAATCAGTCCTGCAGTTTGACTGTCAGTCCGGCAACATGTTCACCCTGAAAACGGGCGATGTTGAGTTCTGCTTCCGTAGGCTGACGCGAACCATCGCCGCCCGCCAGTGTGGTGGCGCCATAAGGCGTGCCACCGCGAACCTGAGAAATATCGAACAACTCTTTGGTTCCATAGCCGATTGGCACAATTACCATGCCGTGATGCGCCAGGGTGGTCCAGACTGACGTAATCGTCTGTTCCTGACCGCCGCCGGTACCGGTTGAGGTAAAGACGCTGGCAACCTTGCCAAACAGCGCACCAGACGCCCAAAGACCACCCGTGCGATCCCAGAATGTCCGCATCTGTCCGGCCATGTTGCCGAAGCGGGTCGGCGTGCCAACAATAATTGCGTCATAGTGTGGCAACACCTCGGGCGTGGCTTCTGCCGCCCGCTGATCGGTTTTGCCGCCCACCTGTGCAAAGCGATCGGCTTCCATCGTTTCTGGTACCCGCAGGATATCCACTTCCGCGCCGGGAACCCGACGAGCGCCTTCTGCAACTGCGTTCGCCATTGTTTCAATATGTCCGTACATCGAGTAGTAGAGCACCAGAATCTTGGCCATTGATCTCTCCAGGTGATTTCGACGTCCAGAAAAAGTATAGAAGAGCTTTCGTTTTACGCAGGCGATGCCGAAGCCGAAGCGGAGAAGTCGGGCAATAAATCAGCAGCTAATCGGTTGTAAGTCGGCAGAGTATTCGTTGTTTAGCCAAATTTCTGGTGATTACTCTGTTGCTAAATGTGACTGTCGGAAGAGGCAAAGTAAAATCTGGCTATTATTTAACCATGGGTTGAATTCGGGATTCGGGTCATCAGCCCTCTGTTTTTAATTCTTACTTATCGCACTACGCGACAGGAGCAAATCATGACAACGCATCGTGGGGGTTCTGGAAATTTTGCTGAAAACCGTGAACGTGCCGCAGAAGCGGGACGTAAAGGGGGGAAAAACAGCGGCGGTAATTTTAAAAATGATCCGCAGCGCGCCGCACGCGCGGGTGAGAAGGGGGGACGCAGCAGTCCTAAAAAACCGGACGCATAACCCCATACTGCCGCCGGTTGAGACCGGCGGTTATCGTCGTTGCTTTTCCTCCCCGCTCTCCCCACAATGTTGTCCGGACACATTATCAGGTGAATTATGTCGGACACACTCCGCGGTTTAACCCTGCGCCTGACACGGCAGGAGCTGGTTTTACTTTTCATAACCATGATCTGGGGCGGCACCTTTCTGGTGGTGCATCGTGCAATGCAGCACTCCGGCCCGTTCTTCTTTGTCGGCCTGCGTTTTGCCACCGCCGCGCTGCTGCTGGCGCTCTTTTTCCGCCGCTATCTGACAGGCATGACCTGGCTGGAGGTGAAAGCAGGCGCGCTAATTGGCCTGTCGATCGCCGGGGGCTATGGTCTTCAGACCTGGGGAATGCAGACCATCTCCAGCAGCCAGTCCGCCTTTCTCACCGCGCTCTATGTCCCTGTTGTGCCGTTGCTGCAATGGCTGTTTCTACGCCGTCCGCCGGGATTGATGTCGTGGCTGGGGATTGTACTGGCGTTTACCGGCCTGTTGCTGGTGGCCGGGCCGCAGGATGGTCGCATCACTCTGAATGCGGGTGAAATAGCCACGCTGCTCAGTACCCTGGCGATCGCCGCCGAGATCATCTTAATCAGCCGCTATGCCGGTAAGGTTGATGTGCGCCGTGTGACCCTGATCCAGCTGGCGGTGGCGTCGCTGTGCGCCTTTGGTCTGATGATCCCCAATGGGGAAACGGTGCCTGCCATCTCAACGCCGCTGCTGCTCAGCGCGCTGGGGCTGGGGGCGGCCAGCGCCCTGATTCAGGTCACCATGAACTGGGCGCAGCGCAGCGTTTCGCCCACCCGCGCTACGGTGATATATGCCGGAGAACCGGTCTGGGCCGGCGTCGTGGGGCGTATTGCGGGTGAGCGCCTGCCTGCGCTGGCGTTGCTGGGTGGGGCGCTGATCGTCTGCGGGGTGATCGTCAGTGAGTTGCGGCTGAAACGAAAAAAAACGGTGCGGCCTGCTGCCACACCGCTGGAGTAGTTAACCCTGCTGTCGCGCCAGGGGCTTGTCCTGCTTTGCCGCACTGCGTCGGCGCAGAATAGCATTGAGGATAATCGCGCCAAAGGTGGCGGTACCGATACCCCCCAGTGTGAAAGAACCGATTTTCAGCGCGAAATCACCGGCACCGAGCACCAGTGTGGTCGCCACCATGATCAGGTTACTGTTCTGGCCTAAATCAACATGGTTCTGCACCCAGATGCGGGCACCTGCTACCGCAATCAGCCCGAACACCACAATGGATGCGCCGCCAATCACCGGGGCCGGAATGGTGTGGATCAGCGCACCAAACTTCGGCGAGAAACCGGCGAGGATGGCGATGACAGCCGCGGCGACAAACGCCAGCGTAGAGTAGACTTTGGTCACCGCCATCACCCCGATATTTTCGGCATAGGTGGTAACGCCACTGCCGCCTATCGAGCCGGAGAGCATGGTGGCCAGGCCATCGCCAACAAAAGCGCGTCCCATGTAAGGATCGAGATTCCGTCCGGTCATGCCCGCCACCGCTTTCAGATGCCCGAGGTTTTCAGCTACCAGGATGATCGCCACCGGGGCGATGAGCACCATCGCCTGCAAATCAAAGGTGGGTGCGGTGGTGTGCGGCAGGCCAAACCAGGCGGCCTGTGACAGCAGGGTAAAATCGACCGGCTTACCCAGCCTCAGAACGTTGGTCAGCAGCGCATAGATCGCCCAGGCCAGAATCAGGCCGACCAGAATCAGCAGTCGCTGAATCATTCCGTGGGTAAACACCGCCACCAGACCAATGCAGAGCACGGTCATCACCGCAACCCAGCTGTCGAATGACGAGGCGGAGACGCTGTGAACCGCAATCGGGGCCAGATTCAGTCCGATTGCCATGACCACCGCACCGGTCACGACCGGCGGCATCAGGTTTTCAATCCAGCGCGTGCCGGACTTCATCACCACCAGACCAATCAGCGTGTAGAGCAGGCCGCAGGCGATCACGCCGCCCAGCGCCACGCTGAGATTGGGGTTCAGTCCCTGACCGCTGAAGCCGGTTACCGCAATCACCACGCCGACAAAGGCAGCGCTCGACCCGAGATAGCTGGGCACCCGACCGCCGGTGATAAAGAAGAACAGCAGCGTGCCCATACCCGAGACCAGAATGGCCAGATTGGGATCCAGCCCCATCAGCAGGGGCATCAGCACCGTTGCGCCAAACATCGCCACCGCATGCTGTAAACCCAGCACCAGCGTCTGCCCCAGAGGCAGGGTTTCATCCGGGGCGATAATACCGTTTTCTGTTAATGCCGACTTCTTTTGCCATTGCGGAAACCAGGATCGTGCCATCGTCTACTCCAGAGCGTTATGAATGCCGGTGGGATTCAGGGAAACGTTAACAGGCATCCTGCCGCAACAGGGGATGGTATCCCCGGTCAAACCACGCCAGACCGTGAGTGTCGTCATTGCGCACCAGGCCCACGACTTCGCAGAACAGCGTGTCATGCGTACCGACGCTGACAATCTGAGTAATGCGACAGTCAAAGGACGCGACGGCGCCGCTCAGTACCGGTGAGCCGGTCACGGCTGTTGACCACTCAGCGGCCATAAAACGATCAGCCATTGGCGTTTTACCGCCGAACAGACTGGAGAGCGTTTCATGGCCCGCCGCCAGCGTATTGACGCAGAGCTGCATGTTTTCGCGGAACACCGGGTAAACCGAGGCAGAGCGGTTAAGGCAGACCAGCAGCGTCGGCGGCGAATCCGTGACGCTGCACACCGCCGAGGCCGTAAAGCCTGCGCGTCCGGCCGGGCCTTCAGTGGTAATGATGTTGACCGCAGCACCCAGCCGCGACATTGCATGACGAAATTCAGTTTTCTCAACGGCAGGGGTAAGGGTATCCAGGCTCATCGTGTTCTCCGCGAAAAGGTTATCCGACGACGCGCTGCAGCGGCTGCACGTCATCAGTCTGATCCAGCCACTGCAGCAGCAGGGCATTAAAGTTTTCGGGGGCGGTGACGCTCATGGCGTGGCCGCCCCAAGCCATCATCTTTTCAGTAACATTGGGCAGGGTCGCGGCCAGCTCAGTTGAGCAGCTCCACGGCACCAGCAGATCGTCCTGGCTGGCGATCACCAGCACCGGTTGTGGAATGGCAGCAGCTCGCGCGCTGAAGTCGGCGCTCATCAGGGCGTGCAGCCGCCGCATCAGATTTTCCATTCCCTGAAAATGTGCGACGTGATGGCTATCTTCCTGCTCCAGCCGCGTCTGATGCTCGGCCATCCATTCCGCAGGATAGAGAAACAGCGGCTGAGCACGGACAAATGCCTCGACGCCGACGTTGAGCAGCAGGTCCTGACGCACCTGAAAGCAGCGACGGGTATGGGGATGCAGTGTCAGCCAGCCATTGATCACCGCGATCCGTTCGATCCGTTCCGGATAATCCAGCGCCAGCTGCATCCCCATCAGACCGCCCAGCGCGTGACCGATCAGGCTGAAGCGCAGGATGCCGTGCTGTGCCAGCGCGGCGGCCAGTTCCGACGCCATCATTGCCATGCTGTAGCCTTCCGGCAGGCTGTCAGCGCTGCGACCGGTGCCGCGCTGGTCATAGATCACCACCCGATAGCGTGCCGTTAGCGCAGCCAGCTGCGGCTGCCAGAAACCCGCCACACCGCCGAGACCGGATGAGAGCACCAGCGTCGGTGCATCGGGATTTTGCAGACCCAGAATATCCAGCTGCATCAGACCTCCGCTTTGCCGATGTGCGCCACGCTGGCGATCTCAATCAGCGCGTCAGGCTTGACCAGACCGCACTGAATACAGAAGCGCGCCGGTTTTTCGCCGGGAAAGTATTCGGCGTAAACCTGATTCACCGCGGCGTAGTTCGACCAGTCGGTGATAAAAATCGAATTAAATGTCACATCGGCCATGCTGCCACCGGCGGTCTCAATCACCGTTTTGATGGTTTCCAGCACGTGGCGGGTCTGCGCTGCGGCATCACCCACATACACCACGTTGTTGTCAGCATCAAACGGCAGCGTACCGGAGACATAGACCACGCCATCTGCCAGCGTGCCGGGAACGAACGGGGCGATGGGGGTGGAGGTGCCTGGCGGAACAATGATACTTTTCGGCATAGCGTTGTCCTTATCGTGAATTAGCGGGCATTCAGGCTTTCGCAGAAGGTATCGACATCCGATACCCAGCCAAAAAAGGTTTCGATATTGAACAGGGCAGCCTGCTGAGCAAAGGGCGGGCCGGCCTGATACGTGGCGTCTTCCAGCACCACGCCGAAGTACTCCAGAAAGAAGCCGTCGCGCAGCGTTGATTCAACGCAGACGTTGGTGGCGATACCAGTAAACATCAGATGCCGGATCCCGCGACTGCGCAGCATGCTGTCGAGCGGAGTGTTATAGAAGCCGCTGTAACGCGATTTAGGCAGCACGATGTCACCGGGTTGCGGAACCAGTTCATCGACCAGCGCGTAATCCCAGCCGCCTTTCGACAGCAGCGACCCCTGCAGTTCAGGTCGTTTGCGCATGGTTTTCAGCGCATTCGATTTGTGGAAATTGGGGGAACCGGCGTCACCCGCTTCAACATAGTCACTGTCCCAGCCGTTCTGGAACCAGATGATCTGAACGCCTGCCGCACGGGCCGCCGTCACTGCCTGATGGATTTTCGCAATCACCGGCTTTGTGGCAGAAACATCGAAGCCCGCCAGATCGAGATAGCCGCCTTCAGTGGCGTAGGCGTTCTGCATATCCACGACAATCAGCGCGGTCTGGCCAGGCGGAAAGGCGATCGGTTCTGGCCGCGCCGGCAGTTCAACCTGGTGAACATCCGGTGTGTGAGCACAATAAACGGTAGCCATCATGCCACCTCCTGCTGTGCGTCGAGCAGGGCGCTGCGACAGGCCATCAGCGGCTGAATGTGCTGCCCGAAGTTCTCGATACCCTGCAGGAAGTCATCAAACGTCAGCAGCACGCCGTGGGTGCCTTCGACCTGCGCGACCTCATCCAGCATCCGCGCCACACTGGCATAAGATCCCACCAGGGTACCCATATTGATATTGACTGCCGAGGTCGGATCCGCCATCTGGCGCACATTGGTGTCGCTGCCCGATTTGGTGTCCTGCTGACTCTGGGTGGTGAGCCAGGAGAGCGCCTCTTCATCCGCACCGGCTTTGTAGTGTTCCCACTTCGTCCGCGCTTCTTCGTCCGTTTCAGCAGCGATGATCATAAACAGCACATAGGAGCCGACATCGCGGCCCGCTTTTTCAGCGGCCTGCTTCATACGAATCGAGGTAGAGCTGAACGCGGCAGGCGTGTTAACCCCTTTACCAAAGCAGAAGTTGTAATCGGCGTGCTGAGCAGAGAAGGCCATACCGGCATCGCTCTGTCCGGCGCAGATCACCTTCATCGGGCGCTGCGGCTGCGGACTCACGCGGCAGTCGTTCATGGTGAAGAACTCACCTTTAAAGTCCGATTTTCCGGTGCCCCACAGATCGCGCAGCACGGTAACGTATTCGGTCAGGTAAGCGTAGCGGCTGCTGAAGTACTCATCGCCAGGCCACATTCCCATCTGTTCATATTCCGGCTTCTGCCAGCCGGTCACCAGGTTGACGCCAAAGCGACCGCCTGAAATGGAATCAATGGTGGAGGCCATGCGCGCCACAATCGCCGGAGGCAGCGTGAGGGTGGCGGCGGTAGCGTAGATCTCAATGCGCGATGTCACGGCGGCCAGGCCAGCCATCAGAGTGAACGATTCGAGATTATGATCCCAGAACTCGGTTTTTCCGCCGAAGCCGCGCAGTTTGATCATCGAGAGCGCAAAATCGAAATGGTAATGCTCTGCTTTCAGCACGATCGCTTTGTTCAGTTCAAAGGTCGGCATGTACTGCGGTGCATTGGACGAAATCAGCCAGCCATTGTTACCAATCGGAATAAAGACGCCTATCTTCATGTGAAACCTCGTTGCGATGGGGGAAAGGTGTTTCACGCGCTGCACTGCATCCTGCATCGTCCGTGTGGGCCGCGCTCAGTCACAATTCTGCAAACGGTGTGCCACATTTTTTATTGTTTTAAATAACAGTAAGTTAAAATTAACCCAAAAGAGGTAAGTGGAGTGACTGGTCCATTTCAGACCGTCTGGTCAAAATTCACTGCACGTTTTCCATGCAGGCTGAGCAAAAAAGGTGCAGGGCGCGGATTGGGCAGCGATGAATCCCTTTGCTATGATGCGCTGACACCAGAAGGATGAGGTAAATGTGTGAATACCGATGAAAAAAAGCCAACGCGTCGTTCGCGTGCGGTCGCAGCGAAGCGGGCCGCCATACTGGAAGCGGCATTAACCTTCTTCTCACAGTTTGGCATTCACGGCACCAGCCTCGATAAGGTGGCCGAGCGGGCCGATGTCTCTAAAACCAATCTGCTCTACTATTTTCCCTCTAAAGAAGTGCTCTATGTGGCGGTGCTTAAGCAGATTCTGGATGTCTGGCTGGCCCCGTTGCGCGCGCTGGCGCACGATCAGGATCCGCTGGTCGCGATTCGGCGCTACATCCGGCTTAAGCTGGAAGTGTCGCGCGATCATCCTCAGGCTTCCCGGCTTTTCTGTCTGGAGATGCTACAGGGTGCTCCGCTTCTGAAAGGGGAGCTGGCAGGGGATCTTAAGCAGCTGGTGGATGACAAAGCGGCGATTATTGAACGCTGGATTGATGAAGGACGCCTGGCGGGCGTACAGCCGCAGCATCTGATCTTTATGCTGTGGGCCACCACGCAGCATTACGCCGATTTTGCCACTCAGGTCGAGGCCGTTACGGGCCAGACGCTCAGCGATCCGGTGTTTTTCGATCAGGCCGTTGATAACGTTCAGCGCATGATCATCGAAGGGATTCGCGTACGCTAATGCAGGATACATTCACGGTTCAGGTACGGAGTTAATCAATGGATTCTGTTTCGCAGCTGGTGCTGGGTGCCTCAGTCAGTGTCGCAGTGATGGGACGTCGGGTACCGGTCTGGCAGGCCGCGCTGGTGGGGGGTGTCTGCGGCACCTTACCCGATCTCGATGTCTTTCTTGATCATGGCGATGCGATACGCAACATGACCCTGCATCGCACTGAAACGCATGCGCTGCTCTGGCTCACTCTGCTCTCGCCACTGATTGCATGGCTGGTGGCGGGGCTGTTTCGTCAGCGGGTGAAGTGGGCAGCATGGTGGCCTGCCATCTGGCTGGCGCTGATTACTCATCCGCTGCTCGATTTGATGACGGTGTATGGCACCCAGCTTGGCCTGCCGATCACCGATTATCCTTATGCCATCGGCAGTATCTACATCATCGATCCACTCTATACGCTGCCGCTGCTGATAGGCCTGGGCGTTGCGCTCTGGCGGCGCAGTGATAAAGGGCTGCGCGGAAACCGGCTCGGGCTGACGCTGAGTACTCTTTATCTGGTCTGGAGCGTGGTGATTCAGGGCGTCGCAGGCTGGCAGATCAGAGCATCACTGGCGGAGCAGGGTATTCCGGACAATAAACTGCTGGTGACGCCCACGGCCTTTAATACGCTGGTATGGCGTAGCGTGATTATGACGCCGGATCGCTATGGCGAAGTTTACTGGTCGCTATTGTCGCCCTCACGGCCACTGCAGGTAGCGTGGTACCCACGTCATCCTGAACTGTTCGACGCCTTTCGGGGCAGCTGGTATGCAGAACGTGTCGCCTGGTTCAGCCACGGCTTCTACGCCCTGCGTGAGCAGGACGGGCAGACGACAATTGCCGACCTGCGCATGGGTGAAGGCGATAAGTATACCTTCACCTTTGGTCTGGGCACGCCTCAGCAACCCGATCCCCGGCCGCAGCGCTTACCTTATGAACGCCCCTCTTTATCCGCCATTTTCTCTGCGCTGGGCGATCGCCTGTAAAAAAAAGCCCGGTCAGATGACCGGGCTTTGTTCATGATATTACCGATTAGCGGCTACGACGATTACGCAGCATCCAGCCCACACCCAGCAGGGCAAACCAGAGTGGCGTAACCATCAGCGCCTGGCGCGTATCTTCCTGCAGCGTCAGCAGCACCAGCACAAAGGCGAAGAATGCCATGCAGACCCAGCACATGAATTTGCCCAGCGGCATCTTAAATGCCGACTCCGCATGGCGCTGCGGATGCTTTTTACGGTAGGCCAGATAGCTGCACAGAATGATGGTCCAGACGAACATAAACAGGATGGCCGAGACGGTGGTCACCAGCGTGAAGACCTTCATCACATCCGGGATCAGGTAGATCAACGCCACACCAATCAGCAGGCACAGGCAGGAGAAAAACAAGCCGGTAGTCGGCACCGCACGGGCAGAGAGTCGGCCAAAGGCGCGGCTGGCCACACCCTGCTGCGACAGGCCATAGAGCATACGGCTGGTGGAGAAGATGCCGCTGTTGGCTGAGGAGGCAGCAGAAGTCAGCACCACGAAGTTAACGATACTCGCAGCAGCAGGCAGACCAATCAGAACGAACATCTCAACAAACGGACTGCGATCGGCCATCACCTGGGTCCAGGGCGATACCGCCATAATCACCATCAGCGCCAGCACGTAAAACATAATGACTCGCAATGGAATTGCATTAATCGCGCGCGGTAACACTTTATGCGGATTGTGTGTTTCAGCCGCTGCCGTGCCTACCAGTTCAATGCCGACAAAGGCAAACACCGCAATCTGGAAGCCGGCAAAGAAACCACTGAGGCCTTTCGGGAACATGCCGCCGTGATCCCAGATGTTGCTGAGTGACGCTGTGCCGCCGCCCGGTGAGGGGTAGTGAATCGATACCAGCACAATCCCGGTTACGATCAGCGCCACAATGGCGACGATTTTAATGATCGCGAACCAGAACTCCATCTCGCCAAACAGCTTGACGGTGGCAATGTTGAGCGCCAGAAAAACCACCACGCAGAGCAGGGCGCTCATCCAGATTGAGAAGCCCGGAAACCAGAGCTGGAAATAGGCGCTGATTGCCACCACATCGGCAATGCCGGTTACCACCCAACAGAACCAGTAGGTCCAGCCGGTAAAGTAGCCGGCCCACGGGCCAAGCAGATCGGCGGCAAAATCGCTAAAGGATTTGTACTCAAGGTTGGAGAGCAGCAGTTCTCCCATAGCGCGCATCACAAAGAACAGCATAAAACCGATGATCATATAAACGAAAATGATCGAAGGGCCAGCCAGGCTAATGGTTTTACCAGAGCCCATAAACAGGCCGGTACCGATAGCGCCGCCAATGGCGATCAGCTGGATGTGGCGATTGTGGAGATTGCGCTGGAGTTTATCGGGCGTTTCGTGGGTGGATGCGGTTTCTTTAGATTGATCAACCATAGAATTGTCTTTCCTGTCGTGATGTTGTGTTCAGCTCTGCTGGCTGTTAGTCAAGGCGTCTGCCTGAGGGCAAGTCGGCATAAGATAGAGGAAGAGAGCCGGAATCGGGTAACGCTTTTTTACCATTTGTGATGCCAGCCGTCCCGGAAGCGGCAATAAAGCGCGATTTTGTTCAAACCTTCGTCAGCCTGGGTAATTATTCCTCACGTTATGTCAGTCAGGCGGCGTGAAGGGCGATGGGGTTCTACACTTTTTGTTTGCTAATCATCACGCTGCGAGAGGGACTATGCGCACGCTTATCCTGTTTTTGCTGTTGCTTGCGCTGGCATGGGTCAGCTTACCCTGGCTTAAGCAGCATCTGCCGCCGCAGTTCAATCCCTTTACGCCACTCTCTGTCACCGATCCGCCGGGGTGGATGACGCAGATTAAGATGAAAAGGCTGGCCAGCGATCCCGACGCATGTCTGGCGGTGATGCGCCGCGCTCAACAGGCGGGCTGGGTCAGCTTCAGCGAGCGTCCGGACGTCACGGGTCACTGTCCGCTCAGTCATCCGCTGCGGGTTCAGAAATTTGGCCCGGTCAGCCTCAGCAGCAGCTTTCTGGCCAGCTGCCCTATGGCCGTCGCCAGCACCATGTATGCTCTGCGCAGTCGTGAACAGACCGCCAGAGAGTTGCACAGTCCACTGGTACGAATTACGCATGTCGGCAGTTACGCCTGCCGTAATATTTATCATCGTGCCCAGGGGCGGCTCAGTGAACATGCCACCGCCGATGCCTGGGATGTGACAGGCTTTCAGCTGGCTGATGGCCAGCGGCTTGAGGTCAGTCGTCACTGGCAACAGCCAGAAGAAAAGGCGGCAATGCTTCATACGCTGTGGCGTGGCGGCTGTGAGGTATTCGGCAATGCGCTGGGGCCGGACTATAACGCCGCTCACGCCTCACATTTTCATCTGGGTATGCGTGGCGCAGGCTACTGCCGATAAATCATCAGACAGGATTAATACCGTGTCTGATTAAGAAATGTTCTTATGGTGCCAGTAAAACTAATCCCGTTATCATCGTTGAACCTGATCCAGCATGGAAATAGCCTGACAACGGATCATGATACGCATGAAGAACCCGATTTGAGTGCCAGTGTTATGTATAAGGTGATGCCGGCGGGATAAATCCATTGTGCACATTCTCAGCATCATAGGCTCCACTTTTTCAGGCCGTATGATGAAATTTTTTCACGATTGCGCCTGAAGAAATAAGGGAAATTTATCGCATAAATAAAGATTGCCTCAATGAATAATGATGAAATTTTTTCCAGCAAATTTATTTTCAGATGATTTAGTTGCGTGACAATCGGTAAAGTGATTTAACTGATTAAAACAGAGCCAGCGTTGAACGTGCTGCGCCACAATTAGTGATCTTCGCCAGGCAGTATGCTCAGCAGCAGATTAACTAAAGGTCATTTTCACGGACGGCCTGTCCTTGATTCAGGAACCTGTAATCAGATAGGTGGATAAACCACAGCAGGTTGCGAATCGACCGATACAGACGATCGTCGGATAGGAGGGAGCAGAATGTCTTTATTAAACAGAGCACCGGTACGGTGACAGATACCCACTGGACAGCGAGGCTGGTCTGTAGACGGGAAGCGCAGCATGCAGGCAGCGAACTGATGAGCTGTCTCATCGAGCGGCGCAGTTGCTCCGGGGTCGTCTGACGTAGCCCGCCATAAAAGCTACAGTGGCAGAACTATTCTTATTTTCTGCGGAAAAATATGTCAGAAAACTGTCGTTGCCGCTTCGCTTGTAAGGCACTAATTAACGCTTTGTTTACGCATTATTTACTTAACAATAAACACCGCGATTCACTATTTTCAGCAGAATTTTCAGGCCTGAAATTAAATTGCAGTTGATGTCAGGGATTGAAATCCTATCAGAAAAATCTTATTCTTCCGGGGTGATTGAAATTGCTGTGATCGTCCTCACCTTGTAAAGGCAGGAACACTTTTTCACTCCGCTCCAACGGTGAAGGGTTAAAGCGCTGTAGATTGCGACAGATTCATCCCAAACGATAAATTAATTTTCCTCTGTTAATTTATTTTATCCGATGAATCCGAATGAATAATACCGGAAGGGCGAGTGAAATTAACGCTGAGGCAATATGAGCACTGAAAATTATTTCGCCTGGCGACGTGAGGCGAAAGAACAATTTCAGGCATTAACGGTTTCTTCTGAATTGAAGCCGTTACTGCAACAATTTACGGAATCATTAGGCTTCGATTATTTTGCCTTTTTGATTCAGCACCCGGTGCCATTTAGCCGACCACGCATTCATTTACATAGCACCTATCCCAGATTATGGGTAAAACGCTATGAGAAGCAGAATTATTACGCTGTCGATCCGGTGCTCAGGTTGTGTCAGCGACCGGGCAGGGGGATGGCGTGGACGCAGGAACTCTTTGCTGACGCCGGCAATCTGTGGCATGAGGCAAGAGAATATGGGCTGCAGAGCGGATTTTCTTGCTCTGCAATGGCACCAAATCGCGTCATTGGTATATTATCTATATCGTCGCAACAGCCCATTTCTGTCCAGCTCTGCCATGCTGAGCTGGAGGCGAAACTACACCTTTTAGCGGAACTAGGTCTGGATACGCTGGAACGCTTTAGCGATGATGCAATGATGGTACTAAAAAAAGGGTTTAGTCAGCGCGAGCTGGAAATTTTGAAATGGACAGCCGAAGGAAAAACGGCGGTCGAAATTTCACTTATTTTATCCATCTCTGAACATACCGTTAACTTTCACCAAAAAAATATGCAAAAGCGTTTCAATGTTTCCAATAAAACGCAGATTGCCTGCTATGCAGCGGCAATTGGACTGATTTGAACATAAAGCAACTGCTACATTTAGCAGTTCCTTTGTACAAGTCTGTTGTCTACCCTGCGCCGGGACTTTGCCAGGCTGGCGCAAAGAAATCATTGCAAACATGGGGATGTCAGAGGCGCATGATGAAAATAGTGCAAACGCAATTAAAGGATATGCCATCCTCTTTGCTTGCCGAGCTCGGCAGCTACCGATACAGCGTCTTTGCGCGCGGCGAAGGGTGGTCAATTCCGCCACGCCTTAGCACGCCAGGACAGGAATATGATCGCTACGATCGTTCAGATGTCACCTGGCTGATCGCATGGAATGCGCGTGAGGGCATCAGCGGCTGCGCACGTCTGATGCCCTGGTTCGAACCTGAGCTGAGTGAAGGCATCGTGCTACCTTTCAGCCATGAGAAAGTGTGGGAGATGTCGCGCTTTTCGGCACGGCTGGATGTGGATGCGGAACTGCCACTGAATATTCTGTGGCACGCCGTGCAGCTGGCGGAATTGCATGGAATGGAATACATCATCAGTTCGGCAACGCCGATGCTGGAGAAGATGTTTGAGCAGCATCACGTGGTGTACGAGCCGCTGACGCCGGGACTTATTCTGTCAGAGGATAATCTGTTTGCGATCCGTATTCCGGTGGTTCAGCCAGCGCTGGCTGAGAAGTATCGGGGAACACGTCGCTTTAGTCCGGAAGAGGTGTTGCCTACGCTGGGCGTTTCGGTCAACTGGCAGGCACACAGTTAATTAATTTGCCCCCGCCGCTGGGGGCAAAAAAGCTTACTGACGGTAGGCCGTTTTAATCTGTTTAATGGTATTGCTGAATACTTCCGCCTGAGGCTTGTCACCTAGCGTCTGTACATAGCGTTCCATATTGATAATCACTTTACCGGCATCAGCCTGGCCCATACCTTTCAGGATCAGGGTGATCATCATCTTCAGACCCGCGATTTCATCCGCTAGTTTCCGGGCTTCCTGCGAAGTTGCAAAATCTTCATCGCTCATGCGTTTCTCCTTGGTGAATGACAACGTGTCGGCAATCTGTCCGAACAGCAGTGCGTGAGTATATCACAGGGGCAGCAAGTTGCTGATCCAGCCGGTTCGCTTCGGTATAAAACGCTGGTATGTCCAGTGTAACTAATCAATCGTTGAGAGTAATTACAGGTCTCTCCGGGCCAGAGATGACAAGTCTCTGTAGCCGTAAGGGGCAGCGAGGTCTGGTGTTAATGTCATGAAATAGTAAGAGTTTACGGATTATTCAGCATGTCTGTCAGTTGTAAGAAATCTCTGTTATTGCTGGCTGGATGGGGCTGAAAAGCGGTATGTAAAGCGGCGACTGTTTTGCTTTGTTGATGTGCTTTTGAGGTAAAAGCGGGTATGATTATCGCTTGCATGAGTTAACTGCTTCCTCTTTTTTTAGCCTCTGGAGTTTCCCCGTTGATCAGTGTGCTTCTTGTTGATGACCATGAACTTGTCCGTGCCGGAATCCGTCGCATCCTGGAGGATGTCAAAGGTCTGGCCGTGGTCGGAGAAGTCAATTGTGGCGAGGATGCGGCTAAGTGGTGTCGTGCCAATCAGGTTGATGTAATCCTCATGGATATGAACATGCCGGGTATTGGTGGACTGGAGGCGACGCGCAAAATCGTGCGTTACAATCCCGATATCAAAATCATCATGCTGACCATTCACACGGAAAATCCGCTGCCTGCGAAAGTGATGCAGGCGGGGGCTGCAGGCTACCTCAGTAAAGGAGCTGCGCCGCAGGAGGTGATCAATGCGATTCGCTCGGTCAATGCCGGACAGCGCTACATCGCTTCAGATATCGCACAGCAGATGGCGCTGAGCCAGATAGAGCCACAAAAAGCGGAATCCCCCTTTAGCTGTTTGTCGGAAAGGGAATTGCAGATTATGCTGATGATCACCCGTGGACAAAAGGTGACGGAAATTTCCGAGCAGTTAAATCTCAGTCCTAAAACCGTTAACAGCTACCGCTACCGGATGTTCAGTAAGCTGAATATCAGTGGCGACGTAGAGTTAACGCATCTGGCCATTCGACATGGCCTCTATAATGCGGAGCCGTTAATCAGTAGTGAATGACGTTTTTGATTCCAAAGCCTTTCTGAGTACGGTAACCAGCAAGCCCGGTGTTTACCGCATGTATGACGCCTCAGGCACCGTCATCTATGTAGGCAAAGCCAAAGACCTGAAGAAGCGTCTCACCAGCTACTTCCGCGCTCAGGTCGGCAGCCGCAAAACCGAAGCGCTGGTCAGCAATATCCAGCACATCGATGTCACCGTAACCCACACCGAAACCGAAGCGCTGCTGCTTGAGCATAACTACATCAAGCTCTACCAGCCGCGCTACAACGTGCTGCTGCGCGACGATAAATCTTACCCCTACATCTTTCTTAGCAGCGATACCCATCCGCGACTGGCGATGCACCGTGGTGCAAAGCATGCCAAAGGCGAATACTTTGGCCCGTTCCCCAACGGCTATGCGGTGCGTGAAACGCTGGGGCTGCTGCAAAAAGTCTTCCCTATCCGCCAGTGCGAAAACAGCGTCTACCGCAATCGCTCCCGGCCCTGTCTGCAATATCAGATTGGCCGCTGTCTGGGTCCCTGTGTCGCGGGGCTGGTCAGTGAGGAGGAATATGCACAGCAGACCGATTACGTACGTCTGTTCCTGGCGGGTAAAGACGATCAGGTTCTCAACCAACTGGTCAAACGGATGGAAGAGGCGAGCACGGGCCTGCGCTTTGAAGAGGCGGCACGCATGCGCGACCAGATTCAGGCTGTGCGACGGATCACCGAAAAGCAGTTTGTCTCGAATCAGGGTGATGACCTTGATGTGATGGGGGTGGCTTATGAAGCGGGCATGGCCTGTCTCCACGTGCTGTTTATCCGTCAGGGCAAAGTGTTGGGCAGCCGCAGCTACTTCCCGAAAGTGCCCGTCGATACCGATCTGGCTGAGGTCGTTCAGACCTTTGTCGGGCAGTTCTACCTGCAGGGCAGTGAGGCACGCACGCTGCCTGGCGATATTCTGCTGGACTTCACCTTGCCAGAGCGTGAACTGCTGGCTGAGTCGCTCAGTGAACTGGCCGGGCGTCGGGTGAGTATCCAGAGCAAGCCGCGTGGGGATCGCGCCCGTTATCTCAAACTGGCGCGCACCAACGCCGCGACGGCGTTAACCACGCGGCTGTCACAGCACTCCACGATTCATCAGCGGTTGATGGCGCTGGCGGAGTTTCTTGAGCTGGACAAAATTAAACGCATGGAGTGTTTCGATATCAGTCATACCATGGGTGAGCAGACCATCGCCTCCTGCGTGGTGTTCGACCAGAATGGCCCGCTGCGTGCCGATTATCGTCGCTACAACATCAGCGGCATTACGCCGGGTGATGACTACGCCGCCATGAATCAGGTGCTACGCCGCCGCTATGGTAAAGCGATTGAAGAAGATAAGATCCCGGATGTGATTCTGATCGATGGCGGTAAGGGCCAGCTGTCTCAGGCGAAGCAGGTCTTCGCGGAACTGGATGTACCCTGGGACAAAAGCCGGCCAATTTTACTCGGCGTAGCGAAAGGCAGCGATCGTAAAGCCGGACTGGAGACGCTGTTCTTTGAAGCGGAAGGTGAGGGCGTTTCGTTGCCACCCGATGCACCTGCGCTGCATGTGATCCAGCATATTCGTGATGACGCTCACAATCATGCCATTTCAGGCCACCGTAAAAAACGGGCCAAAGTAAAGAACACCAGCGCACTGGAAAGCATCGAAGGGGTGGGGCCGAAACGGCGTCAGCAACTGCTCAAGTACATGGGGGGCCTGCAACCGCTGATGAATGCGTCGGTGGAGGAGATTGCCAATGTACCCGGTATCTCACATGCCCTGGCAGAAAAAATATACTACTCGTTGAAACACTAGCATTGAAACGGGGGGGGCAATGTAGGAACATAGGCTAAATTCTACCTATATCCAGACAGTTACCGGCATATGCAATTAAACATCCCGACGTGTCTCACCCTGTTTCGAGTCGTGCTCATCCCGTTCTTTGTGCTGGCTTTCTATCTGCCGTTCACCTGGGCGCCGCTGGCGACTGCACTGATTTTTGTTTTTGCTGCCATCACCGACTGGTTTGATGGCTTTCTGGCGCGCCGCTGGAAGCAGACGACACGCTTTGGTGCGTTTCTCGATCCGGTAGCGGATAAAGTGATGGTGGCCATTGCGCTGGTGCTGGTGGCTGAACATTTCCACGCCTGGTGGATTACGCTGCCCGCTGCCACCATGATTGCACGCGAGATCATTATCTCTGCGTTGCGTGAATGGATGGCGGAGATTGGTAAACGCAGCAGCGTGTCGGTTTCCTGGATTGGTAAAGTGAAAACCACTGCCCAGATGTTCTCACTGTTTGCCTTGCTGTGGCGTCCTGATGCCACTGTCGTGGCGATAGGTGTGGTAGCGTTATACATTGCTGCCGTGCTGACTTTCTGGTCTATGTTCCAGTATTTAAGCGCCGCGCGCGGCGATCTGCTCGAACCGTGATCGATACGATTTAAAAAGCAGCAAACGGACGCGCTGTGAGGATAATTTTATTGACTCATTGCGTCATCTAAGTAGAATGCATCGCATCGAACGGCAGCCAGGCTGCCAGAAGATAAATAAAATCAGCAGGTTCGACGAAATTGCTGAATTGCGGGAATAGCTCAGTTGGTAGAGCACGACCTTGCCAAGGTCGGGGTCGCGAGTTCGAGTCTCGTTTCCCGCTCCAGATTCGCAGGTCAGGTTAACCTGACGGCACATCAGTTTAAGGCGCGTTGGCAGAGTGGCTATGCAGCGGATTGCAAATCCGTGTACCTCGGTTCGACTCCGGGACGCGCCTCCAGTTACACCCTGCCCGGGTGGTGAAATCGGTAGACACAAGGGATTTAAAATCCCTCGGCTGTAAGGCTGTGCGGGTTCAAGTCCCGCCCCGGGCACCATATCGAATTACCAATAAAATCAATGATAAGCAGTGTCGTATGACCGCCCCTCAGAGGCGGTTTTTTTGTGCCTGAATTCAGCTTCCTAATATCCACTCCTAATATTATTTCTCTTTCACCTGTCCGCCAACTACGGAAACCACCACTATTTTTCTGTCATAAGTCGCAGTCTGCTCCACGTTTTTATGCCCCGTAATGGCTCTCTTCTCGTACAAATCCCCCTCCAGATCAGACACACCCTTTGCCTTCAAATCATGAAAAGTGAAATCAAAAAGTAGTTCTGGAAATTTGAGCTTTGCCGCTTCACGTGCAGCACTCCAGCGGCTATTAAACCCGTCCCGGGTGTAGCCAGAACCATTAGGCTGGTGGATGATGAAAATACTGCTCATCCCTGGTTTGAGCGGCAATTCGGCAGCCATTTTGATTGCTGCTGCAAACCGTGGCGACCACGCCTTGATCTGAGCAACACTGGTTTTACTCTGTTTGATCAGTATGCCCTCATCCATGATCTGGCTCTTTTTCATTGCGAGAATATCACCCTGACGGGAGCAGGTGAGGTAGGCTAATTCCATAGCGATCTTCACCACATCAGGCGCGCATGAATAGAGAGCTTGGTACTCCGCATCGGTCACATACCGATCCCTGGACGCCTCCTTGAACTTCTTAACTCCTTTGGTGGGATTACCTTTGAACATGCCACGCTCTTAGCCCCAGCGGTACATAAACGCTTTTTCCCGGTTGGCCTGCACCCGGCTTTTTAATCCGCGTTTGTCCATGTACTTTCTGACGTGCTCAGGCCGGATTGCATCAGATGGCAATGCCCCGAAAACAGCTAAAACATTTTTTGAATATTTCAGGTAGTCCCGCTGTGTTTCGCGTGCTAATTCGAAAAATCAGCCGATCTGAAAAAACGCTCAGCCAGTGACGCCAGCAGCCTGTCATCAGGTATCTCATTTATCAGCGCCTCATATGCTGCCCATCATACAGAAGACTGGGCAGCATCCAGCGCACAGAGGCGTATAGCACCCCCGTTTTTGGGCTGGAACTCATAAGCTGACTTACCGCGACAAACGCGTGGCAGCATCCAGGCACCTGCAGCGTTTTTGCGAACGCGTGCCATTAATCCAACGCTCCAAAGTTGGGTTCATGTTGATTAGTTTCCGGGGCTTTTCTTGATGAAATAGGATCGTTGAAATGCTGCCATGTAGTTCTGGGGCGACCATCACGGCGGACCGCAAAAAATATACCCGCTTGTTTCAGGCACTGGCATTGTTTTGAGGGGATTTTATAGCCGATTATTTTTTCGATATCGGCATCAGAAATTATCACGTTTTCAATATCAGACATCTCGTTCTCTCCACATAACCTGCTGCAACAGGTCTGCTGAGCCGTGACAGGTCACGGCCTATCGATGTTTAATTTCAATTTCTGTCTTCGCGAACCTGGCGAAGCGTGTCTTAGTTAAAGTTCACGGGACGTTCACTAATGGCCACCTGACTGCACCGAAAATGCTCCGTAAAGCGGCTGGGCCAAAGTTGAAAAACTGCCTGGTCATTCTGTCGAAACTTGCATTTGATGAATATGTTCGTTGAGCATTATCAACGGCACCATGCCGACTTTGTAAAGGGACCGGAATCCGAGAAGTGATTCGTGACGTTGTTAAGTATCCGGGCTATATCAGCTCGGTGGATGGTGAGGAAAAAATACCGCCTCGAATTAAATCTGAGCTGGTCAGAGAGAAATGCGATCACTGTGATGGGAAGGGTCGGGAATCTGCACGCTGCCGCTGTAACGGAACAGGGCGCGTGCGGGACATGTCGGAATCTGCTCGCTGTGGTGCGCCGGTCGATAAAAAGTGTGAGCGCTGCACCGGGCGTGGGTATCGTCGTATTCCATCCAGCACTGTATTCAGAGCTATCAACGTGCTGGTGCCAGACTTTACGCAGTCGTCCTGTTCGCGGAACTGGAAACCATTCTTTGATAAGCTGGTGGCGAAGAGTGAAATTGAAGAAAATTACGCTGATTTAACTTTTCAGATGATCGCTCGGGCATAATTCTGATTTTATTTTAACTTCTTCCGTAAGGCTGCGATACTCCTTTCGGAAGTTGGTTGGCGTCAAAAAATACTACATCGCGCAACGTATTCGGGTTAATATTGCCATTGTTGAAACGAAGAGGGCGTAAGTTATGGATAATATAAACACTGATAGTCTGACAAAACGGGATATAACCTATATATCGGGGCTGGCTCAACGGGAAGGAATGAGTGTTCCAGAAACGTGCAAGCGGCTTGTTCGTGTATTTTTGGGTATGGCTTTGCTGATTGCTTTGACTACAGCAATAGGCGTTATGGAGTTTTATAGAAAAGATATTGAATATTTTTATGCATACTGTATCGCGTACATAATAGCAGTTATCATATTTATGATGATAGCTCCCATGAGATTAGGAGCTAAGTTGATTGTAAATAGAAAGAGAATTAAATTTTAACGCCAGGCACCATTATGATTTTTCATAAATAGACTTGATCGTCAGCCCGTCACCCAGCACCTCAATCGCCAATGCAGGCGCACCCATTGTCTTTATACTACGAATATAGTCAGTTGGTATAAAGCGAAAAAGTCGCCAGGCATCAGGCTTCAATACCATCCGACCTGACCCGTAGCCTGACAGCATTAGATCCATAGAGCTAAAGGCAATGCTTCCTGTTTTAGCTTCAAGTCCCAGAAATTCTGCAGTGGCACTATACGCATCACGAAGAAATCCGGAGGTGTTATCGCGATTATTGATGATGTTGAAGGCACTTTCCTGAATGTTATTTAATCCATGCAGCACCAGAGATGCCCCAGCAATAACCCCGACAATATTCCCGGTAAAGATTGATGCAGATACTATGCTCCCACCTGCCAGGACTTGTCCGGTTGCCAATATAATACTAACGCCATTAATAAAATAACCCCACGTATCGAGGTGATTATTTACCAATTCAGCAGATACAACTATTTTAGTTGTACCTGTCCTGATAGCCGCATCCTGCTGGTGAAGTAATTTTTTTTCTTCCTGTAAATTATACAGGCAGAGCTTACATTCATGCTCATTTTTTGCTCCCTTAACCCCCTGAATCTGCGCTCCAATAAAGCGATCTATTTCATTATTGAAATTCATATGAGAGATAAGGTTCTTGAGATGCTGAGATGAAAGTCTGCGCGCAGTCATCCGCAAATAGTGAGCAGCGTCATTTGCCTGAAGCAGGTAATAACTGTTAAATCTTTTCTTGTCCAGATAGTTATCCATAACATCAACTCCGATAAGTCACCGTGATTTAGTACTATCTACGGTTTACTAAAGAGCTGAGAATTTTCAAAGTTAAAAATTTTGACTTTGCATAAAACTGGCGTATATCTTATCAGATAGTGGCGGGCCTCTAGCCAGGCAACCACAATAAATGAGTCTCAGCATTGCTGGGGCTTTTTTGTTTAGATGATCGCTAGTCATTAAATCGCGCCTTAAACTATTTAAGGGCCGTCATCAGGATAGCTCTATTGTTTCTTCCCACCCTATTAAATAGAACTAGCGAAATGCACAAAGTCTCCGCTCCCGGTCTTGTATTGTTCAAGGCCGATTGTTTGCGCGTGCTTAAAACCATGGCAGACGATTCAGTTGACCTGATTGTTACTGACACGCCGTATTTCAAAGTAAAGCCGCTAGGTTGAGATAATCAGTGGAAAGGGGATGAAGATTACTTACGGTGGCTGGATTGCTGCCTGGCGGAGTTCTGGCGAGTGCTGAAGCCTAATGGCAGCATTTACCGGGTTCAGGTCCCGCCCCGGGCACCATATTTCTGCCGAAGAAAATCTAATAAAATAGAAGCAATATGCAGTAATGTCGTAACCGCCCAAGGGCGGTTTTTTTGTGCCTGCTATCTGGCGGATACGACTAGTGCAACCTCCGTTTAGCGGTATAAGCTGGCATCAGCCCCGGGAGCTGAACACCAGCTCATCATCAGTATCACTCACCAGCACCATTCGTTGCGCCTCGCCGCTGGAAGAGACAAAGGTCACTTCATGGCCGATGCTGATATCATCAAAGGCGTCGGTCGGCTGTGACTGCTTACGGATCTCCAGTACCATCCGCGAGGGGTAGGGTTTATCATTGACCGTATCAATATGATAATTGGCGGTAAAATTCAGTTCGGGTTGATCAACCACGTAAAATTGTCCTGAAGGCATAGTCTTGACCTCTGCATAATGTTGGCCATAAGTCCCGGTCGGAACAGGCTGCCTGAAACTTAAGGTTAGCTGAATAATCAATGCCTACAGGCGGCGGCACCTCTTTTTTGATTTCATACGACGGTTGCAAAAATACCTGCCGCTTGCGCTTGCCTGGTCAGAGAGTCGTACTACGCTTCTTGTTCACACAGCGCGGCTTTTACAGGCACGCCATTCGGGCATGGTATAAAGGTATTACTGCAACTCTTGATGAGTTGACGATGCGGGTTCAACTCCTGCTGCCCGGTCCCTCTCCTGCATCTACGTAAATGCCAGCCTTATCCCTTTTGGTGTTCTGCCGATCCATCCCAATTACATCCGATTTCACTCATTTTTGCGGCCTGGGTCGAACTCTGTAACCTGTTGAAACGTTGTGGTTTACCGTATCGTAGTGGCTATTGTTTGCCGTCGCAGAGAATTAACGCCAATGATTACACCTTTCACACCTGACTTAACTGAACCGGCGGCCCCCCCGGTTATCGGTGTTGTCGCCAGCCAGTTGCTCAATCCGTATCAACAAAAAATGCTGGACGAAGTGATGCGGCAGCTTAACGCGCGCGGTGTTATCACGCTGCTACTGAGTGCCGAAACTGAAGCCACACTGACCGCTCTTATCCGGCAGGCTACACCGCTCGGGCTGCGTGGTTTGCTATTACTCCCCGGTAACCGCGTTACTGATGCCTGCAATTTGCCGGTGCTTCAGATTGACGCTGAGCCTGAACTGCAGGCGGATGCACTGCGGGCGGGTGAGGTGACAGCGGAATTATTGCTTAAACAGGGACATCAGCGGTTTGGCTTTATGCAGGCTCAGCCAGGCGAACTGGCGCAAAAACAGGGCTATCGCACCTCTCTGCTGGGGGCGGGCATGGCGCTGAACGCCGAACTGACTGTGGGTAGTGATGATCGTGACTGCGCTTATCAGGCGATGATGTCTTACCTGAAAAAGACACGTGCTGCTGAACGTATCCAGGCACTCTTCTGTGAAAGCGACCTGATGGCTTTTGGTGCGATGCAGGCTATTCGGGATTTTGGCCAGGGCATCCATCTGGCAGTGGCAGGTTTTGGCGATAGTGAGGAAGCCCGCAGTTCAACCTGGCATCTTACCAGCTGGTCACCTGACATCCGGCAGATCGCTGGCCGCGCGCTGGATCGCTGGCTGGGACAGCAGGCAGGCAACAGCAGTGCTGAAGAGCAGGGGCAATTACAGCAGCGTCACTCTCACGCAGGCAAAGTGCTGCCGGGTGAGATGTCAGCCTGCGGCTGCGCCTTCCGGCATTAACCAGCCCGCAACGCAGGCTGGCAGAATATTGTCAGGCCTGCGGTTGTCCTGCCGGGCCGCTGCCGCCGGGTGCGCCCACCGGCTGCTGCCCGCCAGGTGGTGGCGGTGGTGGGGCATCTCTGCCCGGTGGTGGCGGTGCACACGCCGTAAGCGTGGCGAGAAGAGCCAGTGTGGATAACAGATAAGCAGTACGTTTCATCATCATTCCCCGATCAGGTAAGCGGAACGTTGAGTATAGAGAATCGCAACAAAATCGCCCGGACAGGACAAAATCATCAACATGCATGGCAAATTGTCGACGATTATTTGAGACGCTTCGCAACTCGTGCATGCTGGCAATGCGTTTCAGGCCGGAGCGCGCTAAGGTAGCGCTTCATTTAAGAGGAGTCGTTATGAATGGCATGATGAAGTTCGTCCGCGGGTGGCTGGTGTTCTCTGTACTGTGGGGCGTATTCATGTGGTTTATGTCATGGCATCAGCAGGGCAAAGAGCCGGGTCTGGCGATTCTGACAAGTCTCTACGCCGGTTTAATCTACCAGGCGCTGATTACCATGGTTGGCCGCTACCGCGCGCGGCGGCAACAGGCTGAGTGAGTTCTGCTGCCGGAGAGGCAGCAGAACGGCGTTTTTAGCCGAAATTACCGGTCAGGCGCTGATGGAAGTCCGTGCTGCGTGGATCCAGCCCCTCAATGGTTACCTCTGCGCCATAACGCTGATAGCGATACTCAATGCCATCCAGCGCCGCGACGCTGGACGCATCCCAGATTTGCGCATGCGTTAAATCGATAGTGACCTTTTTAGGGTCATGGGCATAATCGAAATGCTCGAACAGATCGTTGCTGCTGGCGAAAAACAGCGGGCCGCGCACCACATAGCGCACCGACTCGCCATTTTCGCTCAGCTGACGCTCCGCATGAATAACGTGCGCAATACGGCGGGCAAATAGCAGCATAGCCAGGATCACCCCAGCCAGAACGCCCAGTGCCAGATTGCCTGTCCAGACCGTCACCGCTACCGTGAGCACCATAATCAGCGTCTCTGACCACGGCATACGTTTCATCGTAGCGGGTTGCAGGCTATGCCAGTTAACGGTTTTTACAGCCACCACCATCATGATCCCGGCCAGTACCACCATCGGGATTTGCGCCATAATCCTGCTCAGTCCGGTCACCAGTAACAGCAGCACCAGACCGGCGGCCACGGTGGAGACGCGACTGCGCGCCCGGCCCAGCTCAACATTGACGATGGTCTGACCTATCATCGCGCACCCGGCGATACCACCATAAAATCCCGCCAGAATATTCGCCACACCCAGGCCCCATGATTCTCGACGCTTACTGGAGGGGGTATCGGTCAGATCATCAACCAGTTTGGCAGTCAGCAGTGACTCCATTAGCCCGACAAAGGCGATGCTCAGGGCCGTGGGCCAGATAATCTGCAGGGTCTGCAGGTTAAGCGGCACCAGCAGGCTGTTAAAACCGGGCAGACCGGGACTCATCGGCCCTTCATCGCCTACGTTCGGCATGCGATAGCCCATTAACAGCGCGACGGCAGTCACTACCACAATGGCAACCAGCGGTGAAGGAACACTTTTTATCAGACGCGGTAACACCAGCACGATAGCCAGAGTGACGGCAAAGAAGAGCCACACCAGTGATGACTGTCCCCAGACGTGCGGCACCTGAGCAAAGAAAATCAGCACGCCCAGCGCATTCACAAATCCCAGCATCACCGAACGGGGAATATAACGCATCATGCGCGCCAGGCCGGCCACACCAAACAGAATCTGAATGACGCCGCCCATTACCACCGCAGGCAGAATATATTCCACGCCGTGCAGATGAACCATCGGCCCGATAACCAGCGCCACTGAACCCGCAGCCGCTGTTACCATCGCCGGGCGTCCGCCCAGTATCGACAGGGTCAGACAGAGCACCACCGAGGCGATGAGGCTGACTTTCGGGTCTACACCGGCAATAACGGAAAAGGAGATCACTTCAGGGATCAGCGCCAGCGCAGTAATCACCCCGGCCAAACATTCTCGGGTCAGTAGCGCAGGGGAACGGAGAACGCGCCCTACACTGATATCGCCCGCCACAACGTCGGTTGTGGCAACATCATTGGTTTGAGTCATAGAAGATTGCAGGCTCTTTAGTTATTTTGCTCCCGCGCGAGGGGCGGGAAGATCAGGATAAAAAGTGAGGGGCAGATACTACCGGGCGACCGGCGAAGATACCAGAAAAAGGCGGGCGACTCCTTCCATGGAATCGATGTTACAGTGAAAAATCGTCCGGGGTTTTATGGACCACCAGTTCAAGCAGCTGTCGGTAGATATCCAGTAATTCCCTGTCGCTTTCCAGCTCCAGCCGATGAATAAGCTTTGAGATAATCGCTTTATTGTTCACTGGCATGCCGGACTGCAAAATTTCTGCAACCAGGATACCCAGCATCTCCATCTCGCTGGCGGGTTTATTGGCGGCAGGGTTAAAATAATCAGCAATTTCCTGATTGGTCCGGGGAAGAATATATTGCATGTGTAAGCCCTTCAGAACAGCCCGATTCCGGTTCGGATGTCAGGACAAAAGCGATCAAAAAAACCACCGCATGGACAGATGCGATGGTACCAGTGTCACAAATTGAACAGAAAAAAATAACCTCTGAAGGTGGAAATCCACTGACACCTTCAGAGGCGACGCAAATGCATCATTCGTTACAGAGTCGCATGACAACTCGTGGCAGTAAACTTATACAATGAAACCCAATCTGTACAAATGGATTCTTTAACAATTTGTGCCATTCTTCAGTTATCAGTAGGTTATAAGGACTATTCCGAAGCGAAATCTGTACAAATAACCTGTACAAACAGCGGCGCTGTGGGGCAGAAGGGAAAAAACGGGAAGCTGTTGACCCGCTTCCCGCAAAATAATCAGCTGAATAGCGCCAGTTTTGCCGTCAGCTTTCGCAGGGCTTTTTTATCGCCGACGATGGCGACGCCCAGCAGACGCCATTGCTGACGTGGTTGCTGTCGCAGGACGGCGCTCAGCGCCTGATAATCGGTGGTGGTCTGGCCCTCTTCCGGAAACAGCACCAGATCGTATTCAGCCTGTTCGCACTGTTCCCGCAATGCACTGAGCTGTTCATCAGTCGCAGCCAGTACCGGAATCCCGGTGGTGATCAAACCGGGAGAAGGGCGCCTCTCAGCATCCTCCAGGGTGTCGCCAACCAGCGCCGGATGTCGCTGTCCCAGGGTTAATGCCATCACGGCGGCAGCATTGGTGGCTTTGCCTGGCGGCAGAGCGGCATTGAGTATCATCACACAGCGTGGGTCTTGCATTGCGCTTCTCCTGATTAAAAAAGCGCATTGTGGCAACTGGCTTAACTCAGGTCTGGAAGATTTGTGCAGGCGCGCTGATAACGTGCCGGGGAAAGCTGGCAGGCGCGTTTAAACCAGCGGCCAAGGTGACTTTGATCGGCAAAACCCAGCGCGGCTGCCACATCGGCGACGGACTGGCCCTGCGCCAGCTGACGACGCGCCTGGCTCAGCCGCCACTGCACCAGCCAGGCGTGGGGCGGCAAACCCCAGTGAGCCTGGAACAGACGCGATAACCGGAAGCGATTCACCTGCAGGTGCTGCGCCATCTGCTCCAGGCCGGGATTATCGGCATGATGGGCAATCAGCCAGTCACGCGCCTGCAGCGCCAGCCGGGCATCTTTATCCGGGGGCTGAGCGGGCAGCGACCACTGCCGGTGCGGAGTGAGCTGACCAAACATCCGGTCCAGCGCCGCTTCTTTGATGATGGCGGGGTGGTTGTGCCACAGCGCATCAAACGCATGCCAGACGACATAAGCCAGCGAGCGATCGTCGCGCAGCGTGGCGGCAAAACGTAGCTCGCGCGGTGAGGAGCTATCAGCCTGCTCAGGTGCCAGGTATCGGGCAATCTGCTGCGGCGAAAGATAGAGCATCCGGTAGGTGAAACCGCTGTCGTTGATGGCATCGCCATCATGCAGTTCCTCCGGCTCAAGCATAAAGACCGTCCCCGGACGGCTCTGATGCTGTTTGCGCCGCGAATGAAACTGCTGTACACCTTGCTCGGTCACGCCAATCAGATAACTGTCGTGCCAGTGAGGATCATAGGCGTGTCCGGTAAAATGGGCGCGTAGCGCCTCAATACCGCTGACGGCGTCACGGCGCAGATCGACCCAGTTTGCTGATGCCTGTTTCATGTTATCCGGCTCCCGGTTGCGGCCTCTGGACATTCTGCCGCGATCCACTAATTTTTAACAGAACCGGCGCTTTTCATTGGCGTTTCGCTTTGCGTATAATAACGCCACCACTCAATTAGAACTCTTACTATTAGGCTGCTAACATTTGTCTCAGCACACGCGTACCTTTACCCACTTATTGCATCTGACCGCACATGCCTGGCGCCTGGCGGTGGATCGTCACCTTAAAGATAGCGGCTTAAGCATGAGCAGCTGGATGGCCATCGGGCTGATTGCCAGTGAGCCGCAACGCATGACCCAGACCGAGCTGGCACAGCTGCTGGGGCTGGAAGATGCCAGCATGGTACCGCTGGTGGATCGGCTGGTGAAACAGTCACTGCTGATGCGGGTACAGCCGCCAGAAGATCGACGTAAGCGTCATCTGGTGTTGACTGAAAAGGGTAACGAAGCGTTCGCCAAAGTGAAAACCGAGGCTGACGCACTCCGTACTGAAATGCTGGCCGATATTGACCCTCAGGATCTGGCCGTGACCGAGCGCGTATTGCAACAACTCCTGAGCCGCATGGGAAGTATGTAGCAGTGGCAAAGCGAAATCCCTACGCTGCACGCGAGTGGTTGCCGCACGAAAAACCGATGCTGCCGGGATCGCCCTCGACGCCGCTGCATCCGATGCCAAAACGCCTGGCGTTTGGCCTGATCGGTTTACTCATCTCGCTGACCGGTGCGCTGAGTAACGCGCTGGTCACGGCGAATCTGGTCAACCTGCAGGGTACCTTTGGTGCCTGGTCGAATGAGATTGCCTGGCTGCCTGCGGTCTACGTGATGGGCAACATCTCTATTAATCTGCTGTTGGTGAAATTCCGTCAGCAGTTTGGCCTGCGTGTCTTTACCGAGGCGTTTCTGGTGCTGTATGTACTGGTGGCGTTTTTCCATCTCTTCGCCAACGATCTCAGTTCGGCGATCATTGTGCGCACCGCTCACGGTATGGTGGCTGCGGCGCTCAGCTCTCTGGGCATCTACTATCAGGTACAGGCCTGGCCTGCGAAACATCGCCTGAAAGCGCTGGTAATTGGCCTGACGGTATCGCAACTGGCTATCCCGCTGGCCCGCCTGTTCTCTTCGGAATTGCTGCAGCTCAACGAGTGGCGCGGTCTCTATCTGTTTGAACTCGGTCTGGCGCTGATTGCGCTGGGCGGGGTACTGCTGGTGAAATTGCCACCGGGCGATCGCATCAAAACCTTTGAAAAGATGGATTTCGTCACCTTTATCCTGCTGGCACCCGGTATGGCGCTGCTGTGCGGCGTACTGACGCTGGGCCGTATTGAGTGGTGGTTCACCACGCCGTGGCTCGGTATCTGTACCGCGCTCGCCCTGACGCTGATTGTCGCTGCGATCGTCATTGAGCATAACCGGCGCAACCCGCTGATCAATACCCGCTGGCTCAGCAGCGGCATGATGGTACGGCTGGGCATTGTGATGATCATGATCCGCATCGTACTGGCGGAACAGAACACCGGCGCAATCGGCTTTCTGCAGCAGATTGGCTTGCAGAACGATCAGATGCGCGGTCTGGCACTGGCGATCATGGCCGGGGTTATTGCGGGCATCGCCGCCAGTGCGCTGACTATCAAGCCCAATCATCTCAACTGGCCGATTGTCACCTCGCTGGTGGTGATGATTATCGCCTCGCTGATGGATGCGCAATCCAGCCCGCTGACCCGCGCCAGCAATATGTATTTCAGCCAGTTTCTGCTGGGCTTCAGCAGCGCCTTTTTCATGGCGCCTGCGATGCTGATGGGCATTGGCAGCGTGGTGACTCAGCCGAAAAATCTGGTAAGTTTTGTGGTGCTGTTTGGCATGAGTCAGAACCTCGGCGGGCTAATCGGTTCTGCTATTCTTGGCACGTTTCAGGTCTGGCGGGAAAAATATCACTCCAGCCTGCTGGGCGATCAGCTCTCATTGCTCGATCCCAACGTCACCGAACGGCTCAGCCAGTACAATGCGCTATTTAATTCGCTGGTGGGTGACGACGTTCTGCGCGGTGCGCAAAGCACCAGCCAGCTTCAGACGATTGCCACGCTGCAGGCCAACGTGCTCGCCTATAACGACACCTACCTGTTAACCGCTGCGCTGGCACTGGTCACCCTGATGTGGGTGATCTGGCGTTTGACCCGTCGTCGTTATCTTGACTGGCGTCAGGCGCAATTTAACCTGCGTGAGCAGCAACAGCTGGCCGCATTACAGGAATCAACGGAGAAACAATGAGTCAGCAGGATGAGCTTCAGGCGGCGGAACGCGAACGCGCGAATCGCCGCCGTATTCTTTCTATCGCCGCAGGCAGCGGCATTGTGGTGATTGGTGTACTGGTTATTCTTTACGCCTGGCAACTCTGGCCCTTCACCAGCGCAATACAAAGTACCGAGAATGCTTATGTGCGCGGCCAGGTGACCTTTATCAGTCCGCAGGTCAATGGCTATCTCACCTCAGTCGAGGTGATCGATCTGCAGCCGGTGAAAAAAGGACAGTTGCTGATGACGATTGACGATCGTATCTATCGCCAGCGGGTGCATCAGGCGCAGGCACAACTGGCGATGAAACAGGCGGCGCTGAACAATAACCAGCAGCAGCGGCGCAGCGCAGAAGCGACCATCCAGAGCAATAAAGCGGCGCTGGAGAATGCTAAAGCACAGGCGCTGAAAAGCGGCTTCGATCTGAAGCGCGTCGAAAATCTCACGGCGGATGGATCCCTGTCGGTCCGCGAGCGCGACGCCGCCCGAGCCGCAAACGCCCAGGCGCAGGCGCAGGTGCGTCAGGCTGCGGCGCAGATCGCCGTCGCCCAACAGAATCTGCAAACCGTCATTGTTAACCGCGACGCGCTGAAAGGCGATGTCGACAGCGCCCGCGCCGCGCTGGAGCTGGCGGAGATCGATCTGGCGAATACCCGGATTACCGCGCCTGATGATGGCCAGCTCGGTCAACTGGCGGTGCGCACCGGCGCCTATGTCACGGCAGGTACGCGCCTGACCTCGGTAGTGACCAATCACAAATGGATTATCGCGAATCTTAAAGAGACGCAACTGGCAAATATTCGTCCTGGCCTGCCGGTGACGATTCGGGTCGATGCGCTGGATGGCAAACGCTTTACGGGTCAGGTTGAATTTATCTCTCCGGCTGCAGGCTCAGAGTTCAGCGCGATTTCGCCCGACAACGCCACCGGTAACTTCGTTAAAATTGCGCAGCGCATTCCGGTTCGCATCCGCATCAATGACCAGAATATGCATCAGTTACGCCCGGGTATGTCGGTTGAAGTAAACATCGACACCGCCGCACAACCCGCTGGTGAGGGCGCGCCATGATGCGGCGTGGCTTAATGATAAGTGCACTGGCACTCCTTCTGACAGGCTGCGCCACCCAGGTTGAAAAGGCACCGGCCTCTCTGCCGATCCCCGACGCGTGGCGCAATAGTGTCGGGCCATCTGCTGCGCCGGAAGCGGAGTGGTGGCGCGCTTTTCATGATGAAAATCTCAACCGGCTGGTGACGCAGGCACTGCGCAATAACCCTGATATCCTCACGGCGCGATCCCGGGTTGACCAGTATCGCGCCCAGCTGCGCGCCACGCAGGGCGATAATTTTCCGACCCTGAGCGCCGGTGTGGCCGCGACCCGGGAGCGTACGCTCTCGTCAGTGACGGGCCAGCCGTATGAAACCGATATTTTTCAGGGCTTATTACAGGCGAACTACGAGGTTGATCTCTGGGGCGCACGCAGCAGCAGCATCACGGCATCGCAGGCGAGTTTAGCGGCGCAGCAGGCCGCCGCTTCTGCCGCCGAGCTCACCATCGCCAGTTCGGTGGCGTCAGGTTATCTCAACCTGTGCGCGCTGGATGAGCAGTTGCGGGTCACAGAGGCGACGCTGGCGACCCGCAACAATTCGCTGAAGCTGGCACAGCGTCAGTTTGAAACCGGCTACACCTCCAGGCTGGAGTGGATGCAGGCCGCCTCGGAATATCAGTCGGCCAAAGCGCAGATGCCCCAGTTGCAGCACCAGATCACTCAGCAGGAGAATGCGCTGAGCCTGCTGGTCGGTATGAACCCGCGCAGCATCGCCCGTCGTCAGCAGTTTGACCAGATTTCACCGCAGCGGATGCCGTCGCTGCTGCCATCAGAGCTGCTTAATCGCCGTCCGGATATTGTGCAGGCGCAGCGTCAGTTACTGGCCGCAGATGCCAGTCTGGCATCGTCGCGGGCTAAGCTGCTGCCGGGACTGAACCTCACCGCGACCGGCACTCTGCAGAGTTCGGTGCTGCACCAGCTCGCGGATGATCCGTTCCGGCTCTGGAGCGTGGGCGGCAGCATCCTGGCACCGCTGCTGAACCGTGAAGCGCTGACGGCGCAGGTGGATGTCTCAATGGCGACGCGAAATCAGGCACTGTATGGCTATGAAAAAGTGGTGCGCAACGCCTTTTCGGAAGTTAACGATGCAATAGACGCTATCAGGCAGCGTGAGGCACAACTTCAGGAGCTGCAAAAGCAGGAAGCCTATGTGACGGAGGCGCTGCGCATTGCCCGCAATCGCTATCAGAACGGCTACGCCTCCTATCTGGATGAACTCGATGCGCAGCGCACCCTGTTTTCAACGCAGCTGAATCGGGTGACTGTCAAAAATAACCTGCTGCTGGCGCAGATCGATCTCTATCGCGCGCTGGGCGGTGGCTGGACACCCGCCTCCACGCAGTAATCCTCAGACCGATCCAGCCGCAGCCAGAGTTTATGCGGCCGGGATCGGCCTCTGAGTTGCCGCGGCGACTGCGCCTATTCCCCCGCTTTAATCCCCTGAATAACCCTCTAAAACCTATGCATACTTCTGCTTACCTGTCTTTACATTCGGTGGTATCATGCGCGGGTTTTAAGCCAGCCAGACTGAAAATCGCACTGAAAGCTTAGCCTGCGCGAGGCGCACTATCCGTTTAACTTACTGATATAAAAAATAAATGAAGGGATTCACCATGAATATAAAAACAGTTTTTACTCTGGCCCTGGTCGCTGCGTTATTAACCGGCTGTGCGCGCACTGCGCCGATTCATAACGTGAATCAAACGCTCACTCAGCGTTACAGCGACAACCAGATGAAACTGGCGATCATTGAAGCAGGTATTGGCCGGAAATGGGTGATGACTCCCGTTTCGCCTGGCGTGATCAATGGTCGTCTGGCCCAGCGTGATTTCGTCGCGACTATTCGCATCACGTATACCAGCCAGAACTACCGCATCGATTATGTCAGCAGTGAGAACCTGAAAGCGGGGCAGGGCGAGATCCACAATAACTACAACCGCTGGATTGCCAATCTCGATCAGGATATTCAGTTACGACTCTCGGCCCTGGCCGCTCAGTAATGCGTGTCCTGTCGCAATGAGATGTCGACAGACGATCAAAGCATAAAGATCTCCGGCAACCGGCCGACAAATCAGATGAGCCGCTATTGCTGAACCACTGAGTAACCCTCTACCGTGAAGGCCTGATGCGGAATCGGCAGAGGGTTTCCCGGACGCACTTTTTTTGAAGAGGGCCGGGGTGACGCCCCGATGAACGCCGACGCCACACATATGACAAAAAGAGTGTTGAGATGAGACTCGCTTACTCACTGGTCGACTGGCAGGCTCTGGCTCCGGGATTACACGAGGGCGAGGGCTGGCAGCACTGGGCGCAACAGGGCACCGTCATAGACCCTAAAGAGGCGATGGCGAAGCCGCAATTTTTACCGATGATGACAGCACGTCGTCTGAGCGGCGGCAGTCGTGCGGCGGTAGAGTGTGGGCTGGCGCTGATTGCGCGTCAGCAGGTTGACGCTATCGTGTTCACCAGTCGTCACGGTGAGCTGGAACGTAATCTGCGTATCCTCACCACGCTGGCCGATAAGCAGTCAATGTCACCCACAGATTTTGCCATGTCGGTTCACAATTCGGCGGTTGGCAGCCTGACCATTGCGGCCAAAGCGCCACTGGTCTCCACCTCGATAGCGGCAGGCATCGACTCGTTTCAGCAGGGATTGATTGAAGTCAGCGCGTTGCATCAGGCGGGTTATCAGCAGGTACTGCTGGTCGATTTCGACGGCATCGTGCCTGACTATTATCTGCCCTGGCTGCCGGAACAGCGTGTGAATTTCCCCTATGCGGTGGCGCTGCTGCTGCGCCCAGGCGACCAGTTGCACTGCACTGGCCTTGCTGGCAGAGAGGCGAGGGCAGACACAGGGTTACCGCAGAGTCTGCGCTTTCTGCAGCAGTGGCTGGCGGAATCGCCCACCTTCAGCCTGCCGGGCGAACGCCTGACATGGCACTGGGAGAGACATCATGGCTGATTGTTCACAACCGGCGCACGACACCGGCAGCCGGATGAACTATTGCTGGCGGCTGGTGATGACGGCGGTGAGTTTTACGCTGTTTGGCCTCGGCGGACTGCTGCTGTCGCTGATTGGCTTCAACCTGCTGCTACTGGTACAGCGCGATTCGCTGCGCCGCCGACTGCTGGCCCGACGCGCTATCGCCTTTAGCTTCCGCTGCTTTCTGCGTTTCTGCCGGATGACCGGGGTCTATGACTACCGCATTGAAGGCGCAGAGCTTCTGCAACAGGATCGTGGATGCCTGATTGTCGCCAATCATCCGTCACTGATCGACTACGTAATGATCGCGTCGGTACTGCCGGAGATGGATTGTCTGGTTAAAGCCGATCTGCAAAAGAACCCTTTTATGCGTGGGGTGATCCGCGCCGCGGACTATCTGATCAACAGTGAAGCGGAGACGTTGTTGCCGGACAGTCAGCAGCGACTGGCGCGCGGCGACAATATCCTGATCTTTCCGGAAGGCACCCGCACCCGCTACGGACATCCACTGACGCTACAGCGCGGGGCAGCCAATATCGCGGTGCGCGCCGGATGCGATCTGCGCGTGGTTCACATCACCTGTAGCCAGCGTATGCTCGATAAACAGAGCCGCTGGTATCAGATTCCGCCGGTTAAACCGCTGTTTACCGTGCGTGTACAAACGCGAATCGACAGTCAGTCATTTTGTGAAAGCAATCCCGATGCGCAGCCACTGGCCGCGCGTCGCCTGACCCGCCATTTACAGCAGGCGCTGGTCCCCCAGAACAGGTAAGACGAAAACCGGTATGGATTCATTAATTAACGATATCAAACAGATGATTATCGACACGCTGAACCTTGAAGATCTCAGTCCCGATGATATAGAGACCGACGCTGCACTGTTTGGCGACGGGCTGGGCCTGGACTCGATTGATGCACTGGAACTTGGCCTGGCAGTGAAAAATCGCTACGGCGTAGCGCTGTCCGCTGAGAGTGAAACCCTGCGCGCCCACTTTTTCTCTGTTGCGACGCTGGCTGCGTTCGTCAACCAACAGCGCGGCTGAAAGCGGAGACAACCTTATGATGAACAAAGAACAGATCTATCAGGAAGTGGCTTCGCTGCTGACCAGCCTGTTTGAAATTGCGCCTGAGGATATCCATCCCGAGGCACGTCTGTATGAAGATCTCGAACTCGACAGCATAGACGCCGTTGATATGGTGGTTCATCTGCAAAAACGTACCGGCCGTAAAATTAAACCGGAAACCTTCCGCGCGGTGCGCACCGTGCAGGATGTGGTGGACGCCGTGGAACAACTGATGCGCGAAGACGCCTGATCCCGCCGTGCCTGCTGCTATGCTTCGCCTGCTGAATCTGCTTACGCTGCTGGCCTGGCCACTGCTGGTCTGGCTGGCGCTGACGCAGCCACGCTGGCAGGGACTTTTCTGGCTGCTGGCGCTGCTGTTTGGCCTGCGCTGGCTGCAGCTGCGTCGTCAGCAAAACGCCATGGGCGCGGTCATGGGCTGGCTGGCGCTGCTCGGTGCATTGCTCTGTGTCAGCAGCCAGCTATTACGCACTCAGCATCTGCTGCTGTGGTATCCGGTGGCGGTCAATCTGGCGATGCTGCTGGTGTTTGGCGCCTCACTCTGGAGCGCGATGCCGCTGGTGGAACGCATCGCCCGGTTGCGTGAGCCCGTGCTTCCCCCTGCGGCACTGCGCTATACCCGCCGCGTCACCCAAATCTGGTGCCTGTTTTTTATCGGCAACGGCAGCATGGCGCTCTATACGTGTCTGAATGGCGATCTGCGGCTCTGGACGCTGTGGAACGGCGGCATAAGTTATCTGTTAATCGCCGCGCTGATGGGGGCTGAATGGCTGGTGCGTCAGCGCGTGAGGCGAAAAGCATGATGGTGGCCGACTGGCTGACGGGAGACGATCGCGAGGTCGCCTGGCGTGGCGATCAACCGCTGATGCTCAGCACGATGCATCGTCAGGTGCTGGCGCTGAGCCAGCGAGTAGCGGCTCAGCCGGGCACGCACTGGGCACTTTGCTGTGATGACAGCTACCGGTTTTGTGTGGCGCTTCTGGCATGCTGGTATGCCGGTAAAACGCCGGTGATGCCGGGTCACAGCCGCGCCGCCCTGCTGGATGAGATGCAGGACCAGCTGGATGGCGTGCTGTGCGACATACCGCTGGCGGTCAGCCTGCCACTGCTGATGTGCGACGACGCAGACGCGCTGGGACAACTGCCGCCGCTGCCGGCGTCTTCAGAACTGGTGCTTTTCACCTCGGGATCGACTGGCGCGCCGCGTCAGGTGGTGAAGTCGCTGGCGGTGATGGAGCAGGAGAGTCGCTGGCTCAGTACCCTGTGGGGCGAAAAGTTGCGGGGGTGCCGGGTCATCGCCTCGGTCAGCCATCAGCATCTTTACGGTTTATCGTTTCGACTTTTCCTGCCGATGATGCTCAGGTTGCCGTTTTCCGCCCAGCCGCTGTTTTACGGCGAACAGCTGGCCCAGCTTCCGCGTGACTGTCGCTATGCCTTTATCAGCAGCCCGGCCTTTTTATCGCGGCTGGACAGCACACTGAATGCGCCCGCCTGTGAACTGATTGTCTCTGCCGGTGGCGTACTGCGCGGGTCGGATGCGGAGCAGGTCTGGCAGCGTTTTGGCTGTCAGGTCAGTGAAATCTACGGCAGCACCGAAACCGGCATTCTGGCCTGGCGTCAGTGTGATCGGGCCGACACGTCGTGGCGCTGCTTTCCGGAGGTCAGGCTGGAGCAGATCACGCCTGAACGCTGGCAGGTCTGGTCGCCGCTGATTGCCGGTGACAGCGGCCTGCCGCTGGACGATCGGCTGACTATACAGCCGGACGGCGGATTTCAGCTGGCAGGACGCCACGATCGCATCGTAAAAATCGGTGATAAGCGCATCTCATTAAGCGAGATAGAGCGCCGTCTGATCGACCTGCCGGAAATCGGGGATGCCGTGGCGCTGGTGGTCACGCGTCATGAGCGTCAGGCGATTGGCGTCGTGCTGTCGCTGAACAGCGCGCTGGATGAGGCGGCTCTGCATCAGCGCAGGCAGCAGTGGAAACGCCAGTTGCAGCGCTGGCTGGAACCGCTGGCGATGCCGCGCTACTGGCGGATTGTCGCCACCATTCCGGTCACCACCCAAAGCAAACGCGCCTGGCCGCAAATAGAGGAACTTTTTCATGTTGCCGATTGAACGCAGCCGGGATCTGCAGCCTGACAGCGTCACGCTGACCCTGCAGGTTGAGGCCGGACTCTTCTGGTTTCAGGGTCACTTTCCGGAGCTGCCCATTCTGCCCGGTGTGGCTCAGCTCGACTGGGTGATGCACTACGGCGTGTCACTGCTCGCGCCCGGCAAACAGTTTGCCGCCGTTGATAACATTAAATTTCAGCAGCCGGTATTACCCGACTCGCTATTGCAACTGCGTCTTGACTGGGACGCTGAAAAATCGCGTCTGAGTTTCCGTTACAGCCTGCTGAAGGACGACGGCGAGCAGACCGCCAGCAGCGGGAAGATCGCACTGTGTTAAGCGCCCCGTTTTCACCCTGCGTGGTGATCCCCTGCTACAACCACGGCGCGATGATGGCGTCGGTGCTGGCGCGGCTGGCGCCCTTTAATCTGCCGGTAATCGTGGTGGATGATGGCAGCGATGCGGCCACTCAGCTTCAGCTGGCGACGCTGCACGCCCCGCAGCTCAGCCTGCTGCGACTCAACAGCAATCAGGGTAAAGGTGCGGCGGTGATCCATGGACTGCGGGTGGCGGCGGCACGCGGCTTCACCCATGCAGTGCAGCTCGACGCGGACGGCCAGCATCAGGCGGAAGATCTGCCGCTGATGCTGGCGGAAGCGGAGCGATATCCCGATGCGCTGATCTCTGGTCAGCCGCTCTATGATGACTCGATCCCCAAATCACGCCTTTATGGTCGTTACATCACTCATTTCTGGGTCTGGATTGAAACGCTGTCGCTGTCGATCCGCGACAGCATGTGCGGCTTCCGCGTCTATCCCCTGGCCGCGACGCTGGCGCTGTGCGATCGCCGGGCCATCGGTCAGCGCATGGATTTTGATACCGAGATCATGGTGCGACTCTACTGGCAGGGAACCCGCAGTCGCTTTATCCCGACCCGTGTCACCTATCCGGCCAGCGGGCTGTCACACTTCGATGCGCTCTACGACAACCTGCGCATCTCCTGGATGCATACCCGGCTGTTTTTCAGCATGCTGCCGCGCATTCCTCGTCTGCTGGCGATGCGCAAACCGCCGACGCACTGGTCTGTGGAAACCGAGCGGCGCGGACAGGGGGGATTACGCTTTATGCTGGCGGTCTATCGCTACGGCGGGCGGCTGCCCTTTACGCTGCTACTCTGGCCGGTAGTAGCGGTCTACTGGCTGAGCGGTCAGCGCGCGCGACGCGCGTCCCGGCAGTGGCTGGCGCAGGTCACTACCGCCGCGCAGCAGCAGCAGATTGCGTTACCGCCACGGCTTAACAGCTACCGCCATTTCCTGCGGTTCGCCGGGGCAATGCTGGATAAAGTGGCCAGCTGGCGCGGCGATCTGCGCTGGGGACGTGATATCGATTTTGCGCCAGGCGCAGAAGCGGTGATCCGCACACCCACACCTCAGGGCAAGCTGATTCTCGCTTCCCATCTTGGCGACATTGAAGCCTGTCGCGCGATGGCGCAGCAGGTCAGCGGGCTGGTGATTAATGCGCTGGTGTTTACCGATAATGCCCGGCGTTTTCGGGCGGTGCTGGAAACCATCGCCCCGCAGGCGGGGGTGAATCTGATGCCGGTGAGCGATATCGGGCCGGAGACCGCTATCCTGCTGCAACAGAAGCTGGATGCGGGCGAATGGGTAGCGATTGTCGGGGATCGCACTGCGGTCAATCCGCAGCGCGGCGGCGAGCGGCGGGTGATCTGGAGTGACTTTCTGGGCCGTGTCGCACCCTTTCCTCAGGGGCCGTTTATACTGGCGGCCGCGTTGCGCTGTCCGGTGCTGCTGATGTTCGCCCTGCAGCAACAGGGTAAACTGCGTATCCACTGTGAGCCCTTCGCCGATCCGCTGCTGCTGCCGCGTGCGCAACGTCAGCAGGCGCTGCAACAGGCGGTGGATCGTTACGCAGCGCGGCTGGCCCATTACGCAATGCTGGCGCCGCTCGACTGGTTTAACTTTTTCGATTTCTGGACGCTGCCTGATCAACAGGCGCACCACAAGGAGTCTGACCATGACTGAACATCATGCTGAAGTCGTGCTGACCGTCTCATTCCACGACTGCGATCCCATGGGCGTGGTCTGGCACGGCAACTATTTCCGCTTTTTCGAAGTGGCGCGTGAAGCCCTGCTGCGCAGCATTAACTACAGCTATGCCGAGATGGCCGCCAGCGGCTACGTCTGGCCGGTGGTCGATACCCGGGTCAAATACCGCCAGCCACTGCGCTGCGAAGAGACAATTCGCGTCAGCGCCCGGATCACGGAATATGAGAACCGTCTGCGCATCGACTATGAAGTGCGAAATGCTGCCGGCCAGATCACCACCAAAGCGCATACTCTGCAGGTGGCGGTGGAGCAGGAGAGTCAGGCGTTGTGCTTTGTTTCACCCGATATTTTACTGGAACGTTTAGGAGTGAAAGGATGCTGAAAATTGTGCTTACCAGCCTGCTGCTGTGGGCCAGTGCCGCCAGCGCGGTCACGCTGGATCAGCTGCAGCAGCGTTTTGCCAGCCAGCCGGTGATTCGGGCAGACTTTATCCAGACGCGTACCATTTCCGGCATGCGTCAGCCGCTGGTCTCGCACGGGCAGATGCTGATCGCTCGCGAGCAGGGCTTATGGTGGCATCAGCAGACACCCTTTGTGATGACGCTGCTGCTGGATGATAAACGCATGGTGCAGAGCCTTAGCGGCCAGAAGCCTCAGGTGATCACCGCCGACAGTAACCCGCAGATGTTCCAGTTCAACCATCTCTTGCGGGCGCTGTTCCAGGCCGACCAGAAAGTGCTGAACGAGAACTTCAGCGTGGCCTTCAGCGATCGCGGCAACGGAGCCTGGACGCTGGAGCTGACGCCCAAAGCGGCGCCGCTCAACAAAATCTTCAACCGTATCTCGCTGGCGGGCAGCGCCTACCTGGACAGCATCAACCTGGATGATAAACAGGGCGATAAAACGCAAATAGAGCTCAGCAACACCCAGATTGAGCCGCCGCAGTTAAGCGACGAGGAGCAGGCGCGTTTTGCCGGGCCGTAACGATCGGCTGCTGGCCCTCCTGTGGCTGGTTATCTGTCTGCTGCTGGCGGCGGCGCTCGCCTTTCTGCTGCCGCGCAGCCAGCTCAACAGCAGTGTGCTGGCGCTGTTGCCGCAGCAGAATCTGGGGGCGGCACCGCCTGCGCTGCAGCAGGGCTTTATGCAGCGGCTGGATCGCCAGCTGGTGTGGCTGGTTTCACCCGGCGAGCAGGACGATCAGCAGGTCGCCGCCTGGTGGCTGGCGCAGCTGCGTGCGTTGCCTGACCTGAAACAGGTGCAGGGCGATCTTGATGCGCAACAGCAACAGCAGTGGGGCCGTTTTGCCTGGCAACACCGTAACGGCCTGATTGATGAGGCGACGCGCAGCCGGTTGCAGAACGGCGGTGAGGCACAGGCTGACTGGCTGCTGGCGCAGCTCTTTTCGGCCTTCTCTGGCGTCAGCAGTAAAGAGTTGCAGGGCGATCCTCTGATGCTGGTGCGGGGTTCACAGCTTGCGCTGGCCCAGAACGCCGGGCGCATGACACTGCAGGATGGCTGGCTGACAGTAAAAGATGCACAGGGTCAGCAGTGGTATTTTCTGCATGGCGAACTGGCGAACAATGCCTTCAGTATGCAGCAAAGTCATGCGCTGGTGACCCGGCTCAGCGCGCTGGAGCAACAGCTTAAAAGCCGCTGGCCGCAGGCGAAACTGCTGACGCGCGGCACGGTGCTCTTCAGCGACAACGCCAGCCAGCGTGCGCAGCATGACGTAAAAACGCTGGGCAGTGTGACGCTGGGTGGCGTCATCCTGCTGGTGCTGCTGGTCTTCCGTTCACTGCGCCCGCTGTTGCTGACGGTCACGTCCGTGGCCATCGGCGCGATGGCGGGCACGGTGATGACGCTGCTTTGCTTCGGTGAACTGCATCTGATGACGCTGGTGATGAGCCTGAGTATTGTCGGGATCTCTGCGGATTACACGCTCTATTATCTCACCGAGCGCAGGGTTCACGGCGATCAGCAGACGCCGTGGCAGAGCCTGCGAAAAATCCGCGGCACGCTGCTGCTGGCGCTCGGAACCACCGCCATCGGCTGGCTGCTGATGCTGCTGGCACCCTTTCCGGGGCTGCGGCAGCTGGCGGTGTTTGCCGCCAGCGGATTAACGGCCTCCTGTCTGACGGTGATTCTGATCTATCCGTGGCTGGTACGCGGATTACCGGTGCGTCCGGTACCGCTGATGGTGCCGCTGGCGCGCTGGCTTGCCGCCTGGCGTCGCCAGCGCGGGCTGCGCGTCGGATTACCGGTGGCGATGGCGATCTTCGCGCTGGCCGGTATCGCCCAGTTAAAGGTGGATGATGACATCGCCCATCTGCAAAGTGCACCTGCGCATCTGCTGGAGCAGGATCGCCAGCTGGCAACCCTGACCGGACAGCGCGCCGATCAGACCTGGTTTGTGGTCTGGGGCGATGACGCGCAGCAGACGCTGCAGCGGCTGGAAAAACTGGCACCGGATCTGCATCAGGCGCAGCAGCAGGGCTGGCTGCAGCACTATCGTCTGCTGCCGCTGAGGTCGCTGGCGCAGCAACAGCGGGATCTTCAGCTGTTGAAACAGGCAGCACCGGATATTACGGCCCGCCTGCAGCAGGCCGGTATCACGTTACCGGCACCGGATCTGACCCCGATGCCGGTAACACCAGAGGCGTGGCTGGCGAGTCCGCTGAGTGAAGGCTGGCGACTGCTGTGGCTGACGCTGCCAGACGGGCGCAGCGGTGTCTTGATCCCCACCAGCGGTGTAAAAAACAGCGCTGCACTCGCGGAGCTGACCAAACAGCATCCGGGCGTCAGCTGGATTGACCGAAAATCAGGTTACGATTCGCTGTTCAGCTTCTGGCGCACCCTGCTGAGCGGGTTACTGGCGCTGGCGCTGCTGCTGATCACCCTGAGTTTTATCCTGCGACTGGGGTTAAAGGCGGGCTTACGCAGCGCGCTGCCGTCAGTGCTGTCGCTGGCGATGGCGCTGGCAACGCTGGGCTGGATCGGCGCGTCGCTGAATCTGTTTGCGCTGCTGGCACTGATTCTGGTGCTGGGCATTGGCATTAATTACACGCTCTTTTTCAGCAACCCGCAGGGTACGCCGCTGACCTCGTTGCTGGCGGTGTCGCTGGCGATGATTACCACCTTACTGACGCTGGGTATGCTGGTATTCAGCAGCACCAGCGCGATTGCCAGTTTTGGCACAGTGTTATGCAGCGGCATCTTCAGCGCTTTCCTGCTGTCGCCGCTGGCGATGCGACCCACCCGATCAAGGAGTAAACGATGATCCGCGCCGTTCTTATTCTGCTGACGGCTCTGCTGCTCAGCGCCTGTGCCGGACCTGCACCCGACAGCAGCCGTCCCACCGCCTGGCTGAAACCGGGCGTGAAGGTGACGCTGCCACCGCCGGGCATCCGTCCCGCCTTTCAGCAGCAGCAGTTACTGACCGGACAGGTGAAAGGCCAGAGTCAGTCACTGCTGGTGCTGCTCAGCGCCGATGAACAGCAAATTGATCTGGCCGGACTCTCCTCGGTGGGTATTCGCCTGTTCAGCCTGCGCTACGATGCCAGCGGTATTCACACCCAGCAGCTGATGCCGCTGCCGCAGATGCCACCTGCCAGTCAGGTACTGGCGGATATTATGCTCAGCTACTGGCCACGGGATCTGTGGCAAAAACAGCTGCCGCCTGGCTGGACGCTGCAGGATCAGGGGTTAAAGCGACGGCTGATCGATGCCCATAACCAGCTGGTCACCGAAATCGATTATCTGCAACGCGGTAATCAGCGACAGCCCATCAGCATTCAGCAGCATGCGTTTGGCTATCAGATCCGCATTCAACATCTGGACGCCTCATGATCTACATTTCTGCCATTGGCATGCTGAATGCCCTGGGTAATGACCCTCAGCAGATTACGGCCAGCCTGAAAATGGGTGAGGCACCCGGCATGCAGCTGCGTCAGGGCTGGCTGAGCGGTGACCGCACCTGCTGGCTCGGCAGGGTTGAAGGCGAGTTGCCACCGGTTCCTGCTGCCCTGAGCGCGCATAATACTCGCAATAACCAGCTGCTGCTGGCCGCGCTGGCGCAGATTCGTCCGACGCTCGACGCGGCAATTGCGCGCTATGGTGCCAGCAGAGTGGCAATTGTGCTGGGCACCAGCACCTCGGGCGTGGATGAGGGCGATCAGCAGATTGGCGGCAGTCAGTCCGGTTATCACTATCAGATGCAGGAGCTGGGCGATCCCTCCCGTTTCCTGGCTCATTATCTGCGCGTGGATGGCCCGGCCTATACCATTTCAACCGCCTGCTCCTCCAGCGCCCGCGCCATTATCAGTGGTGAGCGGCTGATCGCGGCGGGGCTGGTGGATGTGGCGCTGGTGGGCGGTGCAGACTCGCTGAGCCGGATGCCGATCAACGGATTCGACAGCCTGGAGTCGCTCTCTGAACGTCGCTGTGCCCCTTTCAGCCGCGATCGCGACGGTATTTCGATTGGCGAAGGGGCCGCACTGATGCTGCTGACGCGGGAACCGCAGCCGCTGGCGCTACTGGGGGCTGGCGAATCGTCTGACGCCTGGCATATGTCCGCGCCTCATCCGCAGGGCGAGGGTGCTGAACGGGCGATGCGTATGGCGCTGCAACAGGCGAACCTGTTGCCAGAGCAGGTGGGTTATATCAATCTGCACGGCACCGCGACGCCGCTTAACGACCAGATGGAAGCCGCCGTGATTCAGCGCCTGTTTGGCAATGCGGTGCCGTGCAGCTCGACCAAACATCTGACCGGTCACACGCTCGGCGCGGCGGGAGTGTGTGAAGCCGCCCTCAGTGCGCTGATCCTGCAAAACAATCTGCCGCTGCCCGCGCAGGATTTCAGTGAGACGGCACAGGATGAGACGCTGCCTGATTGCGGATTGTTATTACAGCCGCAGGCGCTGCAACGGCCTGTCATTGCCTCTAACTCCTTTGCCTTTGGCGGCAACAACACCTGTCTGATTCTGGGACGCCAACATGGTTATTAATTCTCCCGCGGCACGCTGGCTGCCGCACGCTGCGCCGATGCTGCTGCTTGATCAGCTGATCGCCGTTGATGATGAGCAGGTTCACTGTCAGGTGTCGACCTGTGCCGGAGGCGTACTGACACCGTTTCTGACGCCTCAGGGTGAACTGCCTGCCTGGTTTGGCGTCGAGATGATGGCGCAGACCGTGGGCGTCTGGTCGGGCTGGCATGCAAAGCAGAGCGGCGCAACCCTTATCCCGCCCGGCATGCTGTTGGGCGGACGCGGCTGGCGGGCAGAACAGCCGCTCTTTCCCGCCCGTGTCACGCTCGATATCCGAATGACGCTGCTGATGCGCGATGACCGCATGGGCAGCTTTGAGGGCGACATTCGTTACGGCACGCAGCGGCTTGCCAGCGGTCGTCTGAATACGTATCAGCCCAATGAAGCAGAATTACAGCAATTGATGTCGCAAGGAAATCAGCCATGACAGATTCGGTATTAGTGACGGGCGCCAGTAAAGGGATTGGCCGCGCGATTGCGCTGCGTCTCGCCCAGGATGGCTATCAGGTTATCGTCCATTTCAACCGCGATCGCGCCGGCGCTGAGCAGTGCCTGCAGCAGATCGAAACCGCAGGCGGCAGCGGCCGTGTGCTGGGATTTGATGTGGCCGATCGGGCGGCAACCCGCGCTGCGCTGGAGGCGGATATTGAACAGCATGGCGCCTATTTTGGCGTGGTAAGCAACGCCGGTATCACCCGCGATGCGGCGTTTCCTGCCCTGACGGATCAGGAGTGGGACAGCGTCATCCACACTAATCTCGACAGTTTTTACAATGTGATCCAGCCCTGCGTGATGCCGATGATCGGTCTGCGGCGCGGCGGCCGCATTATCACGCTCTCGTCGGTGTCGGGAATAATGGGCAATCGCGGTCAGGTGAACTACAGCGCGGCGAAAGCGGGCATTATTGGTGCCACTAAGGCGCTGGCGATTGAGCTGGCGAAACGCAAAATCACCGTTAACTGCATTGCGCCAGGCCTGATTGATACCGGTATGGAGGGGCTGGAACCCCAGGTGATTGAAGAAGCGATGAAGATCGTGCCGATGAAGCGCATGGGCGCGGCTGAAGAGGTCGCCGGACTGGCGAGCTATCTGATGTCCGATATCGCAGGCTACGTGACGCGTCAGGTCATTTCTATAAACGGAGGCATGCTGTGATCCAGCGGGTAGTCGTAACCGGTATGGGCGGTGTAACCGCCTTTGGTGAGTCCTGGGCAGAGGTTTCGGCACGGATCCGTGCGGGCCGCAATGCGGTGCGCTTTATGCCGGAGTGGCAGATCTACGACGGGCTGCACACGCTGCTCGGCGCACCGGTGGATGACTTTGTGCTGCCTGCGCACTATACCCGCAAGCGTATCCGCGCCATGGGCCGCGTTTCGCTGCTGGCAACGCGCGCGACCGAGCTGGCGCTGATCCAGGCGGGCCTGATTGACCATCCGGTGCTGACCAGCGGAGAAACGGGCATCGCCTACGGTTCTTCCACCGGCAGCACCGGGCCAGTCAGCGAGTTCGCCACCATGCTGACCGAAAAGCACACCAACAATATCACCGGCACCACCTATGTGCAGATGATGCCGCACACCACGGCCGTCAATGCCGGGCTCTTTTTCGGCCTGCGCGGCCGGGTCATCCCGACCTCCAGCGCCTGTACCTCTGGCAGCCAGGCGATTGGTTATGCCTGGGAAGCGATTCGTCACGGGTATCAGACAGTGATGGTGGCTGGCGGCGCAGAAGAGCTCTGTCCGTCGGAAGCCGCGGTGTTTGACACCCTGTTTGCCACCAGCCAGCGTAATGACGCGCCACACACCACGCCAGCCCCCTTCGATCAGCAGCGCGATGGTCTGGTTATTGGCGAAGGGGCGGGCACGCTGATCCTTGAGTCGCTGGAACATGCGCTGGCACGCGGTGCAACGATCTACGCCGAGCTCACCGGTTTCCATACCAACTGCGACGCCGCCCATATTACTCAGCCGCAGCGGGAAACCATGCAGATCTGCATCGAGCGGGCGTTGCAAAGCGCCGGTATCACGGCCGCAGACGTTGGTTATGTAAATGCGCACGGCACCGCCACTGAACGGGGTGATATGGCCGAAAGTCTGGCGACGGCGGCGGTGTTTGGCGAAACGACGCCGATCTCCTCACTGAAGTCCTATTTTGGCCATACGCTGGGTGCCTGTGGGGCGCTGGAAGCCTGGATGAGTATAGAGATGATGCGGGAAGGGTGGTTTGCGCCAACCCTGAACCTGACGCAACCGGCAGCAGATGGCGGCCAGCTGGATTACATCATGGGTGAGCCGCGTGAGCTTGAAACCGACTATATCCAGAGCAACAACTTTGCCTTTGGTGGCATTAATACTTCACTGATCTTCAAACGCTGGCGCGGCGTCTGATCTCAGGCCCGTGCCGCGCTGGCACGGGCCAGTTTATTTTTCGGACGAAAGAACCGGACGATAATCAGCCTTTCATCTACACTGTCACTCACCGCATCACAACCCGGCGGCCCATGTTTTTCACAGGATAGTTATGTCTTTACCCTTGCCACCCGACGATCACGATGAGCCAATTCGCCAGTCACTTGACGATGCGCACTTTGCGATAGTGGTGCTTGCGGTGACCTCGGTAACGCTTATAATCTTTGTCCTGATGATTACGCTCTGGATGAGCTGACACGCACAGGGATTCAACGGATTGAATAAGGAGAAGGCGATGGACTCCGGAGATGACAAATTAATCGCAATTATCGGTTTGCTGGCGGCCTGCCTGATCGGGGTGACCTTCCTGTTTACCATGGTCTGGCTGACCGACGTACGTCATCCTGCCGATCCCTCTCTCGACGTACGCTCCTGTTACCCTAAAAAGCCACCCTCTCAGCACGTCTGATTACGCGTCGCAAACTTAATCTGCTGACTGCGCAATACCAGTGCCAGCGGTTCATGCAGATTACGGTTGCCATTGGGATCGGCTAATCCCAGCAGCGGGCCAGGCGAACGCCGGTCATCGGCCCAGGCCGGATACTCCACCACCGGATAGAGCGAAATTCCCTCCACTGCAATGCCCTGATCCAGCGCCACCGCCACGTTTTCACTGATCTCCTGCAGCCAGGGGGCACGCGCTTCACCCTCTGCGCCGGTTTCAGCAATCAGCATCGGACGCTGGTAGCGCTGCCAGCACTGCGCCAGCAGAATATGCAGCGGTACTCGCTCCGGATCTTCCAGCGACATCGGCTGGTCGGGGAAAAACCAGTGGTTATCGGGATAGTAGTTCAGGCCGAGGATATCCAGGCAATCTTCACTGCCGCCCAGCTCCTTATCGATGCGACCGGCCAGCATATCCCAGGCTTCGAACTGCGCCTGATGCTGTGCATCGGCATAGGGTTTGCTGTCCGGATTATCAGGATGATGAGCGATCTGCACCAGCGGGTCAGTCAGGACAAAACGCGCCTCCGGATAGACCTCGCGAATGGCATGTATTGCTGCGAGCGAGGCGCGGACCAGCTGGCGCTTCAGCTCTTTACCGCGATTCGCGGCATGAGGATTAAACCAGGCCACATCCGCCCCGGCCCATGACCAGAATGAGATTTGATTAACCGGTGTAAAGAAGGGGCGTTCGATGCCCTGATCGCGCATCAGTTGTGCCATCGCGCGAGCGAAACGACTAAAATGGTCAACAAATTCGGCTTTCCAGATATTAAGATGATCGGGATAGCCAAAATGAGCCAGTTCCCAGATGATCTCCATCTGCTGACGTCGCGCGGCCTCGACCATTGGCAGAAAGCTCTGCCAGTCATACTGGCCAGGGATCTTTTCAATCAGATGCCAGCGCGCACCGTCGCGGGCGGTGAGCAGATGCTGCTCAGCTAATGCGGCATAATCTTTTTCCAGCAGCATATCGTGTCCGCTGCTGATCACCATATCCAGCCGTTTTCCGGGCGTACGGCAGGCGGTGGAGCAGGGGAAGCTGCCCTGAAAAAAGCTGCGAAACAGGCTGGGATGGAAGCGCTGGCGGGTATCTGTAAGGGATTGATGAGACATATTCCTCTCCTGCCGGACTAATGCCGGTCACAGATCGTCCGGTTAAGTCTAGACTAAAAAACGCCCGTGACCGCTTACTGAGTCGGAACAGAGGAATAGTCTCAGAGGCCGGACCGGGGAATAATAAAAATAACTGCATTTTACAGGGAAATGTCATGACCGAAGCGTTTGAGCTCTCCCAGCCATTGGAACGGTCCAGCTGGCTGGAAACACAGCTGGAGCCAGAATGTCTGCGCCATCCGGGGCTGAGCGGCGTCCATCAGCTTAGCGACGGGCTGGATGCCTTTGCTGCCCGCTATCTGCTGATGCAAAAAGCGGAGCGTTCACTCGATATCCAGTATTACATCTGGCAAAACGATCTCTCGGGCCGGTTGCTGTTCAGCGCCGTGCTGGAAGCTGCCCGACGCGGAGTAAAAGTGCGGCTGCTGCTGGATGACAACAATACGCCGGGCCTGGACGACACGCTGTCCCAGCTCAACCGCCATCCCAACATTGAGGTGCGGCTGTTTAACCCGTTCTCGTTTCGCACCCTGCGTGCGCTGGGTTACCTTACCGATTTTGCCCGTCTTAATCGCCGCATGCACAACAAAAGCTTTACGGTGGATGGTGTCACGACCGTGGTCGGTGGGCGCAATGTTGGCGACGAATATTTCGGCACCGGTAATGAACCGCTGTTTGCCGATCTCGACGTGATGGCAATAGGCCCGGTGGTTAAAGAAGTCGCCGAGGATTTTGAGCGCTATTGGCACAGTAAGCCGGTCTCGCCGCTGCAGCAGGTGCTGGATGAAGAGGCGCCGGAAGAGGACAGTGTGAGTCTGCCAGCAGAGTGGCGTCACAGTGAACCGGTGCAGCGCTATCTTCAGCGACTGGAAAATTCTTCGCTGTTGCAGGAGCTGGAAGAGGGCACGCTGGCCCTGACCTGGGCAAAAGCGCGCCTCCTGAGCGATGATCCGCGTAAAGGATTAGGCAAAGCGCGTGCCAGAAGCCTGCTGCCGCAGCGAATGCTGGAGGTAATAGGCACGCCACAAAAGCAGTTCGACATCATCTCGGCCTATTTTGTGCCGACCCGTGCAGGCGTCGCTCAACTGCTGGCAATGAAGCGCAAAGGGGTAAAAATTGCCATTCTGACCAATTCGCTGGCAGCTAACGATGTGTCGATTGTCCATGCTGGCTACGCTAAGTGGCGGAAAAAGCTGCTGCGTCATGGTATTTCGCTTTATGAGCTGAAACCGCAGGCGGGCGTGCCTGATGCCCCGCACGACCGGGGATTAACCGGTAACTCCGGCTCCAGTCTGCATGCCAAAACCTTCTCAGTAGATCAACAGACGCTGTTTATCGGCTCGTTTAACTTCGACCCCCGTTCAGCGGTGCTGAATACGGAAATGGGACTGGTGATTGAGAGTGCGGCGCTGGCCGGAGAGACGCATCAGCGTTTCAGCCAGTCGATGCGCGATCGGGCCTGGACGCTGCGGCTGGATAAGTGGGGCAGGGTAAACTGGCTGGAGTATCCGGATGAGCCGCAGCAGATTGTGCATAAACACGAGCCGGGCTGCTCCTGGTGGCAGCGTCTGCAGGTCCGTCTGGTGTGGCGACTGCCGATTGAGTGGCTGCTGTAAGCTGGACCTTGCCTGGGTACAGGCGCTGGCTCAGGAAGCATACGCCCTCCGCAAAGACGCAAAACCCGCCATCCCTGGCGGGCTCAGCGCGGGCCATCCCTGGCCCGCTATGCTTTGCTACTGGCGTATGCTCCCATCGCTTTAAACTCTTAAGCTGTCTGTGAGACACATCATTTATAGCCTGACCTCACTTATGGCCCGAGGTCACTGATCGCCTGTCATTGTGCTTGTTTACGCTCAAATTTCCCCGAGAAAAGGAACCGCAGCAGCGGGATGCGCAGGTGAATCTCATACAGCAGAAACGCGATACCAAACACCATCAGCAGACCGACGAAGAAGCCCAGCGTGTTGTTTTCAATCCGCGGCGTCACGTAAATGCCATACAGCAGCGTCAGCGGATGGTGCACCAGATAGATAAACAGTGACGCATTGACCAGATACATAATGCGCGGCGAATGTGAATTCAGCAGCTTATGACCAAAGCAGAAGCAGACGTTCAGCATGCAAATACCCATCAGCGTTGAGATAATCGCATCCAGCTCATACAACCAACCCTCACCGCTGCTCAGTCGCTGGTTGGCGCAATAGGCCGCAAACATCAGCAGTGCACCGACCCACATCACCGGGTTGAAGCGGACAAACAGCTGCTTCAGCGGCGGATGTTTCCACGCCAGCGCCCCCAGCATAAAGAACGGCAGATAGAAGAGCGTCTGCATGACAATGATGCTAAACAAGCCATCCATCAGCCACGCAGGCTGGTAAATAAACACCAGACGGCGGAACACGCACCAGATCAGCGCCCACGCCAGCACGCCAGCGGTCAGTGCACCCCAGCCAACCCGCGTGTAATCAATGGTGCGATGCTGATCGCGCAGCCAGCGGAACGTCACCATCCCCAGCGTGGTCAGCATCACCAGCACCACCAGGAACCACAAGTGTGAAATCAGCTCCCACATCAGGTTATTAAATTTCTGATAGGGCGTGAAACGGGGCCAGTCAGCCAGCTTATCAGTCCACTCTTTCAGCATAAAAAATTGCGGCAGCGTCAGCAGCGGAACGGCAGTCAGCATCGGGATACCTACCCGTTCAAGACGCACCTTCAGGAAGCGACGTGGCTGATAGCGCAGATACAGCATGTAGGAGAAGTATCCAGAAATGACAAAAAACACCTGCATACGAAACGCATGAATAAAATCATTCAGCAGCGTCAGCCATAATGACGCTTCATGACTGTTTACTGCCCATTTCTGCGCGGAGTAGATGAGGGAAACGTGAAACGGTACCCCCAGTAACATCAGATAGGCGCGGATGGAGTCGAGGAAGTATTCACGTTCAGGTTTTACAGTACTCATAAAGTTCCAGTTCGTTAGTACGTTTGACCGGTTTCACCCTGAAACCGGATTATGCTCTGTGAAAATTCTACCTGGGATAAACCAGGTATACTATCAGTGGAATCCGTAGTGTCTAATTGTCCTAAAAGTAGCGTTGAGCCTGACGAAATGCGGGAACAATGTTGCGCATAAGCTGTCGGAAAACCGAATAATCCTTTAAGATAAACGGGTTTGATTTAAGCACACGAAAGGGGGGGATGTGCTGACTAAAGAAAAAAATAAAGCCGGACTGATGAAGGTACGCTGGATTGGTACTGCAGTTCTGCTGGCGTTGTACGCCAATAACAGTTGGGCGTTTAACATCGACGATGTTGCCAAACAAGCCAAAGCGTTGGCAGGGAAAAGCTTCGAAGCGCCTAAAAGCAATTTACCCTCTCAATTTCGTGAAATGAAATTTGCTGATTATCAGCAGATCCAGTTTAACCACGATAAAGCGTATTGGGGCAAACTGCGCACGCCGTTCAAGCTGGAGTTCTATCATCAGGGCATGTATTTCGATACCCCGGTGCAGATCAATGAAGTGACCGCCAGCGCGGTGCGCGAGATTAAATACAACCCCGATTATTTTAATTTCGGTAATGTAAAACATGACGCGGATGCGGTAAAAAACCTCGGTTTTGCCGGTTTCAAAGTGCTTTACCCACTCAACAACAAGGGTAAAAACGATGAGATCGCCAGCTTCCTGGGCGCGAGCTATTTCCGTGTCATCGGTGCCGGTCAGGTTTATGGCCTGTCGGCGCGTGGACTTGCCATCGATACGGCGTTGCCGTCCGGTGAAGAGTTCCCGCGCTTTAAAGAGTTCTGGATTCAGCGTCCTAAACCACAGGACAAACAGCTGGTGATCTACGCACTGCTCGATTCGCCGCGTGCGGCGGGTGCGTATCGCTTTGTGCTGCATCCGGGTGACGCTTCAACGGTTGATGTGCAGTCAAAAGTTTACCTGCGTGATAACGTCGGCAAACTGGGTATTGCACCGCTGACCAGTATGTTCCTGTTTGGTCAGAACCAGCCATCGACGGTGAACAACTTCCGTCCGGCACTTCACGACTCTGACGGTCTCTCTATCCACAACGGCAACGGGGAGTGGATTTGGCGTCCGCTGAACAACCCGCGTCATCTGGCGGTGAGTACCTTTACCATCGAGAATCCGAAAGGGTTTGGTCTGCTGCAGCGTGGGCGTGACTTTAACAACTATCAGGATCTTGATGACCGCTACGACCTCCGTCCAAGCGGATGGGTTGAGCCAATAGGCGACTGGGGTAAAGGCCGGGTTGAACTGGTTGAAATCCCGACGGCAGATGAAACCAACGACAACATCGTTGCGTTCTGGACGCCGGAGACACTGCCAGAGCCTGGCAAAGAGATGAACTTCAAATATCGTCTGCACTTCTCGCGCGACGAAAACCAGCTGCACTCCGATGATACGGCCTGGGTCAAAAATACCCTGCGTTCAGCGGGTGACGTGAAGCAGTCTAATCTGGTGCGTCAGCCGGATGGCACCGTGGCTTTCACCATCGACTTCGTGGGTAAAGACATGAGCAAGATGGCGGAAAACAGTCAGGTGGCACCGCAGGTCAGCGTGGGTAAAAATGCTGATGTGGTTGAGCAGAGCGTACGTTATAACCCGGTCACCAAAGGCTGGCGTCTGGTGTTGCGTCTGCGTGTGAAAGATGCCAAACAGTCCACCGAAATGCGTGCGGCCCTGGTTAGCGGCGACAAGACATTGACGGAAACCTGGAGCTATCAGTTACCTGCCAATGAATAAATCGACTTTTACACCTCAACGTTATGTGGAATCTCTGCCGCTGGATGCGGCAGGGAAGGCCCGCCTGAGCGTCTCATTGCAGAATGCCGGCGAGTTCCACTTCATCCATGATGTGCTGGGCAGGGATGTCGCAGCCAGTGACCGTCCCGACGATGCGCCGTTAAAATCGGTCTCATCGCGGGTTGAAATGGCCTGGCCCGATTCGCTGGCCGAAGGTCAGCAGTTGGGTAAAGATTACCTCGACCGCACCACGCTGAAGGCGATGCCGAAGGTCAAACGCTCACTGATGTTCCCGGAAGCCTGGCGCACCAACCCGGTCGCCCGTGCCTGGGACTCACTGCGTGGACACAAATCGGTGCCGCGTTATGCCAATGCGGAAGAGCGGCGTGCCGAGGAGAAGTGGCGTCATGTCGGTTCGATTCGACGCTACATTCTGCTGATCCTGACCATTTTCCAGACCGTGGTCGCCACCTGGTACATGAAGAGTATTCTGCCGTATCAGGGCTGGACGCTTCTGGATCCGATGGAGATGATCAATCAGAACTGGCAGCAGTCAGTGATGCAGATCCTGCCTTATTTGTTGCAGACCGGCATCCTGTTCCTGTTCGCCATACTCTTTTGCTGGGTCTCTGCCGGTTTCTGGACGGCCCTGATGGGCTTCCTGCAACTGCTGATTGGACGTGACAAATACAGTATCTCTTACTCAACGGTCGGAGATGAACCGCTTAATCCGGAACATCGTACCGCGCTGATTATGCCGATCTGTAATGAAGACGTTGAGCGTGTCTACGCCGGTCTGCGTGCGACCTGGGAGTCGGTGGTTCGTACCGGTAACGCTGAACACTTCGACGTCTACATCCTCAGCGACAGTTACGATGCGGATATCGCGATTGCCGAACAGAAAGCCTGGATGGAACTGGTGCGGGATGTTGGCGGGGCAGGCAAGATTTTCTATCGCCGTCGTCGTCGTCGCGTGAAGCGTAAAAGCGGAAACATCGATGACTTCTGCCGTCGCTGGGGCAGCAACTACAGCTACATGGTTGTACTGGATGCCGATAGCGTCATGAGCGGAGAGTGTCTCACCGGTCTGGTGCGCATGATGGATGCCAACCCGAATGCCGGTATCATCCAGTCTTCGCCGAAAGCATCGGGTATGGATACGCTTTATGCGCGCTGTCAGCAGTTTGCGACCCGCGTCTACGGTCCGTTGTTTACCGCCGGTCTGCACTTCTGGCAGCTGGGCGAGTCTCACTACTGGGGTCACAACGCCATTATCCGCGTGAAACCCTTTATTGAGCACTGTGCCCTGGCACCGTTACCGGGAGAGGGCTCCTTTGCGGGTTCAATCATGTCGCATGACTTCGTAGAAGCTGCGCTGATGCGTCGTGCCGGCTGGGGCGTCTGGATTGCCTATGACCTGCCGGGCTCCTATGAAGAGCTGCCACCGAACCTGCTGGATGAGCTTAAGCGTGACCGCCGCTGGTGTCACGGCAACCTGATGAACTTCCGCCTGTTCCTGGTGAAAGGGATGCACCCGGTTCACCGTGCGGTGTTCCTGACCGGTGTCATGTCATACCTCTCGGCTCCGCTGTGGTTTATGTTCCTGGCGCTCTCCACTGCCTTGCAGGTGGTGCATACGCTGATGGAACCGACCTACTTCCTGCAACCAAGGCAGCTGTTCCCGGTCTGGCCGCAGTGGCGTCCGGAGCTGGCGATAGCGCTGTTCTCAACCACTATGGTGCTGTTGTTCCTGCCTAAGATGCTGAGTGTGGTGTTGATCTGGTTTAAAGGATCGAAGGCCTACGGTGGCCCACTGCGCCTGCTGGCATCACTGGTGCTGGAAACGCTGTTCTCAGTGCTGCTGGCTCCGGTGCGTATGCTGTTCCATACGGTGTTTGTGGTCAGCGCCTTCCTCGGCTGGGAAGTAGTCTGGAACTCACCGCAGCGTGATGACGATGCAACACCGTGGAGCGAGGCGTTTAAACGTCACGGTTCGCAGATGGCATTGGGTCTGGTGTGGGCGATTGGTATGGGACTGCTGGATCTTAACTTCCTGTGGTGGCTGGCACCGATTGTCTTCTCACTGATTCTGTCGCCGTTTGTCTCGGTCATGTCGAGCCGATCAACCCTGGGCATTAAGAGCAAGAAAGCGAAGCTGTTCCTGATCCCGGAAGAGTACTCGCCGCCGCAGGAACTGGTGGATACCGATCGCTATGTGGTGCTGAACCGTGAGCGCGCGCTGGAGAATGGCTTTATGCATGCTCTGTTCCATCCTGCGTTTAACGCACTGGCAACGGCACTGGCCACCTCGCGCCACAGGCAGAGTCAGTTACTGGACTATGCGCGTGACCGTCGTGTGGATCAGGCGCTGAGCGATTCGCCGGATAAACTGGGTCGCGAACAGCGTCTGCAGTTGATCAGCGATCCGGTGGTGCTGGCCCGTGTTCATACCCGACTGTGGGAAGATGCGGACAAGTATCATCAGTGGGTGGAGAGTTATCAGAAACTCACGCTCAACCCCAACGCGCTGGCAAACAGCGCGTAATCTGAAAAAGCGGCAGCGATGCCGCTTTTTTTATCGGATTAAAACAGCGATTCGCTGATAAATTTATCGCTGGCAGTCACCGCGAGCAGCGCGTGACGATCTCAATGGCTTTTTCTTCATGGCGGATATGAGTGGTGAAAGGGTACTTAAAGGCGGGTGTTATCGTCGCGGCTGTGCTCTGCTTAAGCGGATGCGGCAGTATTATCAGTCGTACCATTCCCGGGCAGGGGCATGGTAATCAGTACTATCCCGGCGTACAGTGGGATGTTCGCGACAGCGGATGGCGGGTCCTGACGATCCTCGACCTGCCGCTGTCGCTGGTGGTTGACACCCTGTTGTTACCGGTGGATGCCAGTCACGGTCCTTACGAGTAACTGCGATCGGAATCGCTGTTATCATCTTCCCACTCTTGTGCTGCAGCTTCACCCTCTTCGGTGTCCAGCGGCGGCTCCAGCTGGAACTCGCCGTCATCCCACTCGTGCAGGGTATTTTCTGCTAACCACTCCTGACGCACTTCGACTTCGTCAAAATCTGCCTCAAAAATGGCCTGTGCCGCTTCACCGCTTCGGTAAGGCAGACATTCGCCAGCTTCACCTTCTTCCGCCAGGAACTCAGCCTGCCACATGATATCGCCATCCTGCATCACATACTTTTGCAGACCAAACTGGCTGATCGACGCATCCCCTTCCTCAAACTCTGGGTGGTTAGCGAGGAACTCTTCACGTGCAGCATCGATGGCTTCCTCTAAAGTACTGTACATGCTCATCGCTCATCTCCTTTACGGGTCACTGACTATGGATTGATTTGATTTCAGTGAAGGATAGACGAAATCTGAAGGAGGGAAAGGGCAGGCCGGTGCAACTGGCGGGAAATAAACCATTTCCCGCCAGTCAGGGTCAGATCATCTTTTGCGGAAAGTGCAGAACCGGTTGAACGGACTCATGAATCACGGGTGCTGAGTAACGGATACAACATTTTATACAGGGCTTAACTTTTTTAAAATTAATTCTGGCGATGGAAAGTGCCTGACTCAAATTATATAACGTGCCGATAAATATGACTTCTTCTTTATCAGGCAACCGTTTACAGCCTTTACGATGAAGAAAGTGATAATTTTCCTGATCGGTACCGATTGTAACGTAATAGTAGAGACCTTTGTTCATATTAACTGTCCCGTTAGAGGTTTGCTGTGTTGTATTTTTTATAATTTTGGCCAGAGCCGTTAAAGGTCTGACTGTTACGAACGAAATTACCGATAAGCATTAATGACTTCAAATGCCATAATGGTCTATCGGGCTGTTAAAAATATGTAAAATGGAATATAAACCAAATCATCAAGGCAATTGCTTGTAAAGTAAGTTGATTTTCTCCAATTCATTAGCGGTGAAACATCATTAAGACCGGCTAAATAGGATTAGGCCTGGCGTGCAGAATAATCAGCGCCATAGAAAATTAAATAGAGTTCACTGTATTATTAATTAATTAAAAGCGAAAAAGGCGCAATGCCGCCTGGCGGCCTTTGTATTGTTTAGTCGCTTTAACTTTAATCATAGTGAGTTTATATTCTCAATCCGGAGACTCATTAAAAAATGGCCCTGTGGGTTCGTTTAAGGGATTACTCAGCGATGAGTGACTGATTTATTTAGCAGGGAGTGGGGCAGGCGCTAAATGTCCTCAAAGGCCATTTAGCGCAATCTGATTAATAACGGGAAGGTTCGCCCTCCGGGCGTGTTTTAAAGCGGCGGTGGAGCCACATGTACTGTTCAGGCGCCAGCAGCACACCCTCTTCAACAACCTGATTCATTCTGGTTGCGGTTGCGACATCACTTTCCAGCGTAAATTCGCTACTGATGTCAGGCAGTATCATCAGTTCATAGCCGCGACCCCCAGGCAGACGACGCGGTACGAAAGGGATGACAGCCGGTTTACCGGTGCGGATCAGCAAATGGGTTCCCACCGTTGTTGCCGCTTTGTCCACGCCAAAGAAGGGCACAAAGACGCTGCTACGCGGGCCATAATCGTGATCGGGTGCATACCAGATAATATCTCCGTGCTTCAGTGCGCGGATCATTCCTTTTAGATCTTTACGATCGAGCATGCTTTTATTTGACCGCATCCGGCCTTTAACCTGAAGCCAGTCGATCAGTTTGTTGTCATTAGGGCGATAGACGCCAATGCCTGGGTTATGGATACCAAACATACGAGCACCAATTTCCAGTGTCAGAAAGTGCATGCCAATAAGCAATACGCCGCGCTGGCTATCGCGTGCCTGCTGAATATGCTCCAGCCCCGACGGCGTATGCCATTTATTGATGCGCCAGTCAGGCCAGAACCACGCCATACCGGTTTCGATCAATCCCATACCAACCGATTCGAAATTGTGTTTGACCATCGCTTCGCGTTCATTTACCGGCATATCAGGGAAACTTAATTCCAGATTACGTCGGGAAATACTGACGCGGTGTTTCATAAAACGCATCCCAATGCGGCCAATATTACAGCCGAGAACATAAAGCAGGGGATAAGGAAGTAGCACCAAAAGATAAAGAGAAGCGACACCCAGCCAGGTCAGCCAATAGCGCGGGTGAAGCAGTTCTCGTGAAAACTGAGGCAACTGAGTCATGTGAAGGTTAATTTTCCTGCGTCGCGCACCGTGCGGTGCTGATATCTCGTTGATTTACGCCATTGTGCCAGTTTTTTACGTGCGCTTAAATATCACTGTCAGCACGTGCCATCAATGAACAAAGGGTAATAGTCCAATGTTGCTGGAAAAAACGGCAACAGGCGATCAATCGGGTCACTGGCCTTTGCATCCCGGTGAAATCAGGTATCATGTGCGCGCTAAATTTCTTCTATTGATAACAGGAAAGAACACCATGCCAGTGTTACATAACCTCGTTTCCAATAAAGAGCTGAAGGCGCGCATGCTGGCTGAAACCGAGCCGCGCACCACAGTCTCTTTTTATAAATATTTCCAGATTGCCGATCCCAAAGCATTCCGTGACGCGCTTTACCTTGGCCTGACGGCTCTTAAGGTCTTTGGTCGCGTCTACGTAGCCCACGAAGGCATCAATGCGCAGATCAGCGTGCCCGCCAGCCAGTATGAAAAGATGAAAGAATGGCTATATGGCTTTGATCCGGCGCTGAACAACCTGCGGATGAACATTGCGCTGGATGATGATGGAAAATCGTTCTGGGTGCTGCGTCTGAAAGTACGCGACCGTATTGTCGCGGACGGTATTGAAGACGACAGTTTTGATGCCAGTGATGTAGGTCAGTATCTTAAAGCGGCAGACGTTAACGCCATGCTGGACGATCCTGACGCCCTGTTCGTGGATATGCGTAACCACTACGAATATGAAGTGGGTCGCTTCGACAACGCGCTGGAAGTGCCTGCTGACACCTTCCGCGACCAGCTGCCGATGGCGGTTGAGATGCTGCAGGATCAGAAAGACAAAAAGATCGTGATGTATTGCACCGGCGGGATCCGCTGTGAAAAGGCCAGCGCCTGGATGCGGCATAACGGCTTTGAGGATGTCTATCACATTGAGGGCGGCATCATCGAGTATGCCCGACGCGCCCGTGAGCAGGGATTACCGGTACGCTTCAAAGGCAAAAACTTTGTTTTTGATGAGCGGATGGGTGAGCGTATCTCTGACGATGTGTTGTCGAACTGTCATCAGTGCGGCGAACCCTGTGATACCCACGTTAATTGCGTCAATGACGGTTGTCATCTGCTGTTTATTCAATGCAAGAGCTGCGCAGAGAAGTTTGAGAACTGCTGTAGCCCGATCTGCCAGGAAGAGGCAAAGCTCTCACCGGAAGAGCAGCGCGCGCGTCGGGGAGGACGTGAAAATGGCAACAAGATCTTTAACAAGTCGCGTGGCCTGTTAAACATGACCATTCCCTCGCCGCTGAAGAAATAAGCGTGGCCGCCTGAAGTCAGCTTCAGGCGGCTTGCTGTTTTACTGGCGTACACCCTCAACCGAGATCATCAGCTGAACCTTCTGCGAAGCTGGCCCCAGATCTTTGGTGATGTTGAAATCTTTCAGTGCAATTTCCCCTTCGGCCTCAAAGCCAGCGCGGTAGCCGCCCCACGGATCTTTACCTTCACCCAGCATTTTTGCCTCGAGCGTTACCGGTTTGGTCACGCCATTCAGTGTAAGATCGCCCGTAATCTTCAGCTCATCACCCTCTTTTTTCACCGCTGTGGATTTAAAAGTGGCCTGCGGGTTTTTGCTGGTGTTCAGGAAGTCCGCACTGCGCAGGTGCTTGTCACGTTCAGCATGGTTAGTATCGATACTGCTGGTGTTAATGGTGACGTCGACTTTATCTGCGGCAGGATTCTTCTCATCAAAGGTGAAGCGGCCATCAAAATCCTTAAAGGTGCCGTAGAGCCAGCTGTAACCCAGATGCTGGATACGGAACTGAATAAAGGCGTGCTGGCCCTCTTTATCGATTTTGTAGTCAGCGGCAGAGGCGGTTAGTGAGCCGAGCAGCAGACTGGCACCGGTCATCGCCAGCAGGGTCTTTTTAAACATATTATTTATCCTTTTCAGAGGGAGAGGTGAAACGCAAACCCGACATCCGTTTTAAGGTGATATCGCGATCGATAACGTGATGTTTTACCGCAGCCAGACCATGCAGCAGTGACAGGACCACAACCGTCCAGGCCAGCCAGAGGTGAATGTCGCCCGCAAGATCAGCCTGTTCGCCAGCACCGCTGAACAGCGCGGGCAGGGTGAACCAGCTGAATACTGAGATGGGTTTGCCATCGGCGGTGGAGATCAGATAGCCGCTGATCAGAATCGCCAGCAGCAGGGTATACAGTAACAGGTGGGCCACCACCGAACTGATGCGTACCAGCGGGGAATAACTGCTAAGCGGTTTTGGCGGCGGTGAAATAACGCGCCACAGCAGGCGAATGATCAGCGTCAGCAACAGGATCACGCCGATGCTTTTATGGATCTCAGGCGCGTCGTGATACCAGCTATCGTAATAGCCGAGGCCGACCATCCATAAACCCAGCGCAAACATGGCATAAATCGCCAGCGCCATCGACCAGTGCAGCAGCACGGCAACCAGGCCAAACTGATGAGATGAATTACGTAATAACATAATGGGGTTTCATGAAGTAATAATCTGAAATAAGCATCCACATTATGAAATATAAAAGCAATCATCCTTACGCTTCTATAACTTTAATTTTATTTTGTGAAAAGGTTGAATAAACCGGGCGTGAAATGCGCAATATTACTGAATGAGTTATTTCTGACGCGCTGATCGTCAACTAAAAAGGGCCGGAATTAACCATAAGGGCGAAATATAATCTGGCTTAATGTCAGAAATAGTCAGTTTTTGTCAAAGTCTGTGAATCGGGCGGCATCAACCTGATACCACCCTTTTTCAGAGTCAGAAACGTGAGAGGCGGAAGGGGGTCAGATCAAAAGAGAACGGTTTTTGCTGGGCAAATTCTGCAGCCAGTTCGCCCAATACGCTGGCAAATTTAAACCCGTGTCCGCTGAGCCCGGTAATTAACAGGCGGTCAGGTTCTCCTGGCAGAGTATCAATAATAAAGTCTTCATCCGGGCTAAAATCGTAGCTGCAGGCTTCGCCATGCAGACAGACACCGACGCCAGGTAAAAACTGACGGAGGAAACCAAAAGCTTCACTGCCATCGGCCGCCACCGCGCCAAAAGCTTTACTATCCTCCGGCTGCTGCATCAGTTGACCGCCATCATGACGACCTACTTTCAGGGCATTATTATCCGCCGGGAAGCCATAAAACTGGCTGCCATCGCCCATTTCCACCGTAAAACCGGGAAACTTATTATTCTCACTGTAGCGGCCATCTGCCTGATACCAGGCGAACACCTTGCGAGTGGGCGCAACTGGCAGGTCAGGCACTAATTTGCCAACCCAGGTGCCTGCACTGATCAACATTTTGCGGCCCCGGTAGACGCCATCCAGGGTAGTGACCTGCTGCAGATCGCCATCGCGACCCAGCTCTGAAACCGGGCAGTTAAACAGCTGCGCGCAGCCCGCCTGCTCCGCCAGCTGGATCCAGCTGCGTACCGCCTGTTCACATTTCAGATAGCCGGACTGCGGCTCAAATACGCCCAGATAACCTTCAGGCACGTTGATTTGTGGCCAGCGCCTGCGAACGTCTTCAGGCTGCATTACCTCAATATTGAGCTGCCAGCGGGTTGCGCTGTCGATAACGTTCTGAATAAACGGCGACTGATTCGGAGCGAGGTTAAGTACGCCGCTACGATGCATGATGCGCTCACCGGCACGCTGTTCCAGCTCATCCCACAGCGTTTGCGCCCGCAGAACCAGGGGAACATAGCGTTCGCCTTCACCATAAGCGTGACGAATCAGCCGGCTCTCGCCATGATGTGTGCCCTGATTATGGGGAGGATGGGCGCTGTCGATCATTAACACCGATAAACCCGCCTGAGTGGCATAGTAGCCTGCCGCCGCGCCCACTGAACCGCTGCCAACGACGATAAGATCATAAATCATGGTAACCACGCTCTAAGAGACAGAGAATCAAAAGCATACCAGAAACAGAAACGAAAAAGGCACCCCTGAGGGCGCCTCTTTGATGCGGCAGAAATTAATGCTTATTGAGGAGTCGTTCTATCTGTTCAGCTGATTCTATCTTGGCGATGCCTGCTTCGAGGATCGAGATAAATTGCCTTGCCACATCCGTTGTCAGCCAGTAAGTCGGGCCAACATCCGCTTCTTCTTCTTTTTGATCCTGCGACGACAATGAGTGCAGGCGGATCATCATGGCGTCATAGCTATCAACGGTACTGATATCCCAGCCCACCAGTGGGTGAGTCTGGATAACATCTTTTCTTCTGTCCATTATAACCTCCTTATTACTCGTTAAACGAAGTGCATGATGAGGTTCAATGCGGCTTTTTTATTCCAATAGCGAAACAATTATAACAGTAAACCGGGGCATCACTGTTTAAAAAATGCCGTGAGTCAGCTTCTCACAGAATATTTGCGTTTGAAAGACGGGGGTAAAAAAATAAAATGCCTGACGGGCAGGCATTTTTATCAGCAGTCAATAGACAGGCAAAAAGCGGGCTATGCCGCGTGAGCGGGAACTCAGAGAGCCGGCGTTTCTGGCACTACGCCGCCGCCGCGTTTTTGCAGGGTTTCTGCCAGACGGGCAAAGTGCTGCTGAAGCTGCTCATCATGGTTTTGATTTTGGGCTTCCAGCGACAGATTGTGTACCAGTAGCTGACTGGCACGATCGTCAAGACAGAAAATCAGACTGGAAAAGGCATTTTCCAGCACCGTTAAACGACGCTTTTGATCACCAATCAGTGCTAACAACTCACCAAAGGTCATCGCCTCTTCCGGTTTATCAGTAGTCATGGTGTCGCACCTCCTGTTATGCGTGACGAGCGCAAGGATAGGGCATTGATCATTAAGAGTCTAGATGCAGGATGGGGTAAGTGCGAGAGGGGAGAAAAGATAAAAAAACCGGGTGGCGACACCCGGAAAAAAAGCACAGTGGCGGTTAATCAGTAATGAACCAGTCGTCAGCGCTTTCCCACGTCTGCTGCAGGATTTCGCTGATCTGGTCGCGCGTCTCTTTTCCACCGCCCAGCACGCTGAGATTATTAGCACTGGCATAACGTACCTTGACGTGATTGGTCGAGTCAGGGAACTGTTCATCAATGCGGCGCGATAATTCATCGCTTAACGCTTCTATCGCGCCAGCAGGAAGAGGTCGGGTATTTGATACGGTAATTTCAACGCGCATAACAGCCTCCGTTTAAGATACTGTATATATTTACAGTATCAGCAGGCCGGAGGCAAGGAAAATTATGCGATGCGCCAGTTCAGCGTTTCACCCGCCAGGAACGGCACCAGTGAGTGGCTGCCGAGCGCGATGGACTCGGGCACCTGCCAGGGCTCACGCACCAGGGTAATCGTCCCTTCATTCAGCGGCAGGCCGTAAAAACGTGGGCCATTCTCTGAACAGAACGCTTCAAAATGTTCCAGCGCGTTCAGCTCTTCAAAAACGGTGGCGTAAGCGGGTAATGACGCTGGCGCATTAAATACGCCTGCGCAGCCGCAACTGGCCTCTTTGAGATGACGCAGATGCGGTGCTGTGTCAGTGCCGAGGAAGACGCGCGGATGACCACTCGCCACTAATTTGCGCAACGCCTCCTGATGCACGTTGCGCTTAAGAATCGGCAGGCAGTAGAGGTGAGGACGAATCCCGCCCACCAGCATGTGGTTGCGGTTAAACATCAAATGCTGCGGGGTAATGGTCGCGCCCAGCGTCTCATCGGCGGCGGCAACATATTCCGCGGCGTCCTGAGTGGTAATGTGCTCCATCACTACTTTCAGTGCCGGAAACTGGCTGCGCAGCGGCATCATGACCGTTTCGATAAACCGGGCTTCGCGATCAAAAATGTCGACATGCGCATCGGTGACTTCGCCGTGGATCAGCAGCGGCATACCGAGCTTCTGCATCCGCTCCAGCACGCGGGCAATCGAGGCGATATCGGTAACGCCATGGCTGGAGTTCGTCGTGGCGTGCGCCGGATAGAGCTTAGCCGCGGTAAACAGACCCGAGGTGAAACCGCGCTCAAGCTCATCAGGATCAAGCGAGTCGGTCAGATAGCAGGTCATCAACGGCGTAAAGGCGTGATCGGCGGGCAGCGCCGCCAGGATACGATCGCGGTACGCTTCACCCGCTGCCACGCTGGTCACCGGCGGCACCAGGTTAGGCATCACAATGGCACGACCATTCACCGCGCTGGTATAGGGCAGGACCGTGTTAAGCATCTCATCGTCGCGCAGATGAATATGCCAGTCGTCAGGGCGACGCAGGGTAAGTTGCTGAGGTTGTGCTGTCATCAGTGAAGCTCCGGCAGAAGGGAAACAAAAGGCGTGTTTTGGCCGGGGTATAAGCATAAGGATTCAGGCAACCGTTTGCACCTGCTTTTTATGCTGATAAAGAAAATCCGCGCCAGGGGCGCGGATAACGGCGTTACTGCGTAAAGGGAATAACCAGTTCGCCAGGTTTCACTTCCAGTCCTTTGGCAAATTTCTTCGCCAGCGATTCGCCTTTACTGCGGTCAGCGCTGAGCACGTAAGCGGGCTTTTGATCAAAGTAGTTTTTCAGCGACTGATTCAGGTAAGGCGTCAGCGTTTTCATAATGGAGGCCATTTTTTCCGGAGCGACCTGCGCATCAACAATTTCCAGATCGCGCAGATAGATTGCACCCTGCTGCTGGTCATAGACCGGCTGAGCACGCATCTTCAGTTGCATATCGGCCTGTTGCGGACCAAACAGTGACGTTACGTTGATTTTGGCGTTGCCAGAGAGCGTCACTTTACCTGGCTCTTCACGGCCAATCTGACTGGTCAGGTTGTTCAGGACGATGTGCGCATTAACCAGCCCGGAAACGCCAATATCTTTCTCATAGTTATTGTGCTTCTGCAGCGCCTGGTTTACTTCCTGTTCGCTGATGGTGTATTGCGTCAGTTGATTACAGCCGCTCACCAGCAGCGCGATCAACAGGGCAGTCAGCCCGAAAAAAGCCTTTTTCATCAATCTTTATCCTGAATATCAGAGCCAATAAACAGGCCATAGCCTGCCTGAATGCGTGGCGGGTGTCATCAGGAAAGAGATGAGAAACGCCTCAGCGTCTCTCATCGGGAGAGGTCAGTGAGCGACGGAGGAGAGCAGATTCACCTGGGTCTGTTTGGCCATGTTATCGCGGTAGTCAGCGACCCGGCTCGGCCAGTCGATACCAGCCACCAGCGTCAGAGAGCGCAGCAGCGGGAAGAGATTAAAATCATCTTCGGACAGCTCGCCATTCACCGCATTGGGCTGGACGATTAGTTTGTCAAGCTTGCGCAGATCATCGCTGACGTTTTTAATCAGGCCGGCAGAATGACTTTTCAGCGTGTCGAAATCACCGATGCTCGCCTGTTTTTTGTTGCGGAAATAGTCACGTGCCTCCGGCGTCGCGAATTCGGCAAACGCCGCCTCTGCAATGCGCGGCAGCAGCAGTTTATTGACATAGCTGTTCATATGACGCAGCCAGTCGCCGAGCGCAGGATTCAGCGCGCCGACGATCAGCGGCTCGCCATCCTGTTGATCGACATAGTGTACGATCTCCATGCTCTCGGGCATCGCGCTGCCATCCTGTTTCTGCAGAATGGGTGCCATTTTCTGTCCGATCAGTCGTTTCGGCGTCTCTTCATCATCGTTGAGCATGACCACCAGCTCAACCGGCTTGTTTTTCAGGCCAAAAATCATTCGCGCTTTAACGCAGAAAGGGCAGTGGTCGTAGATATAGAGCTTCATCCTGATCTCCCGGGTTTTACAGATTTAGTGTTTGACAGAGTGAATCGACTCACCCTGTTTTCGGGTTCATAAAAAGTATGGAAGAGATTACCTCACAGGGCAAACCTGGCTGTCAGGCGCGCTGCAGGATCCGCTGCTGAAGCTGCCTGCACTGTTGGTAATCCGTTGTGCTATCCGAGCAGAATCAACCTCTTTATCGCCAGACCGCTGTAACGTTTTACCGCAACGCAGGCGGCGGTTATAGTGAAAGCCGGGTTATGACGGCTCATCTCTATCAGCCATTGATTTCAGGAGTCAGGATGTTTGGCTATCGTTCTGCCGCGCCCAGGGTGCGATTAACCACCGATCGACTGGTGGTCCGTCTGGTTCACGAGCGTGATGCCTGGCGAATGGCAGATTACTACGCGGAAAACCGCCTTTTTTTAAAACCCTGGGAGCCGGTGCGCGATGACAGTCACTGCTATCCCTCAGGCTGGCAGGCGCGGCTCGGGCTGATTTCCGACATGCATAAGCAGGGTTCGGCCTTCTATTTCGTTTTAATGGACAACAATGAAACCGAAGTGAGGGGGGTGGCGAACTTCAGCAACGTGCTGCGCGGATCCTTTCATGCCTGTTACCTCGGCTATTCTCTGGGTGAAAAGTGGCAGGGACAGGGGTTCATGTTCGAAGCGTTGCAGGTGGCTATCCGCTATATGCAGCGTCAGCAGCATATTCACCGCATCATGGCTAACTACATGCCGCACAACCAGCGCAGCGGCGATCTGCTGGCGCGACTCGGTTTTGAGAAAGAGGGTTACGCGAAAGATTATCTGCTGATCGACGGACGCTGGCAGGATCACGTGCTGACAGCCTTAACCCTGCGGGAATGGACGCCTGACCGGCGTGGATAATATTGAGGATGTGAGCATGAAGATGACTTTATCGGCGCAGGCGATGCGTGTGCTGGGCTGCCTGCTGGAGAAGCAGGTCACCACGCCGGAACAGTATCCGCTGTCACTGAATGGCGTGGTGGTTGCCTGTAACCAGAAATCGAACCGCGAGCCGGTGATGGAGCTGAGCGAAAGTGAGGTACAGGATCAGCTCGATCAGCTGGAAAAACGGCATCTGATTACCGCCAGCAGCGCCGCCGGGCAGCGGGTCGTGAAATATGAGCAGCGTTTCTGCAACTCCGCGTTTGGCACGATAAAGCTAAACAGCGCAGAAGTCGCTCTGCTGACGCTGCTGTTACTGCGCGGGCCCCAGACGCCAGGCGAACTGCGTACCCGCAGCGGTCGTCTGCACGAGTTCAGTGATGTCAGCGAAGTTGAGCACACGCTGGAAGGATTGATGCAGCGCGACGACAGCGCTCAGGTGATCCGCCTGCCGCGTGAAGCTGGCAAGCGCGAAAGCCGCTTTATGCATCTGCTGGGCGATGAGCGAGACCAGTCGCAGGCCGCAGACGCGTCGGAAGAGCAGGGCGATCTGGCGGCGCGGGTCGCAACGCTGGAACAGCAGGTTGCAGCGCTTCAGACACAACTCACCCAACTGCTGCAACCGGAGAGCTGAGATGACCTTACGTATTGGCGTAGTGGGATTAGGCGGTATTGCGCAGAAAGCCTGGCTGCCGGTGCTGTCGGCGGCGACGGACTGGACCCTGGCAGGGGCGTTTTCCCCGAACCAGGCCAAAGCCCGGCCGGTCTGTGACAGTTATCGCATGCCATGTTTTGGTTCGCTGAATGAATTAGCCGCTGCCTGCGACGCGGTCTTTGTCCACAGCAGCACCGCCACGCACTATGACGTGGTCAGGGCGCTGCTGCTGGCAGGAAAGGATGTCTGCGTCGATAAGCCGCTGGCTGAAACCCTGGAGCAGGCTGAGGCGCTGGTGGCGCTGGCGGAAAAACGGCAGCGTAAGCTGATGGTGGCATTTAACCGTCGGTTCGCCCCGCGCTATCAGCAGCTGCGGGCAGAGATGGCGGACGCCGCTTCTCTGCGGATTGAAAAGCACCGTAGCGACAGCGTCGGGCCACAGGATCTCCGCTTTACTCTGCTCGACGACTACCTGCATGTGGTGGACACCGCTCTCTGGCTGGGCGGGAAACCCTTTCGCCAGGTTCAGGGACGCATCGACACCAACGAACAGGGGCAGATGCTCTATGCCGAGCACCATTTCGCTGTTGAGGGCTTGTCGATTACCACCAGCATGCACCGGCGCGCAGGCAGCCAGCGCGAGCGGGTCAGCGCAGTATGTGACAGTAAGTGCATCGACATCAGTGAAATGCGCGACTGGCAGGAAGAACGGCGTGACGGGCTGCTGATTACGCCACCGCCCGCGTGGCAGAGTCATCTGACCCAGCGCGGTTTCAGCGGTGCGGCTCGCCATTTCATCGACTGCGTACAAAATCAGACGAAGCCTGAAACCAGCGGTGAGCAGGCGCTGATGGCGCAGCGTGTGGTGGAAAAATTGTGGCGTGAGGCGACGCAGGAATAACGCCTTGTAACACTCCGTGCTGGTCATTTCCCTCCGTGGCAGTAGACTGTCGCCGGGCATCTTCTGGGTGCCCGCGCTAATTCTCCTTTTTTGCCGATTCTTTTCAGGATGCGCCGTCAATTATGAATTTGTTAAAATCGCTGGCAGCGGTCAGTTCTATGACCCTGTTTTCCCGCGTACTGGGCTTTGCCCGTGATGCCATCGTGGCGCGGGTGTTTGGCGCCGGAATGGCGACCGATGCGTTCTTTGTTGCGTTTAAGCTTCCCAATCTGCTGCGGCGTATTTTTGCTGAAGGCGCCTTTTCTCAGGCCTTCGTGCCCATTCTGGCTGAATATAAAAGCAAGCAGGGCGAAGAGGCGACGAAACTGTTCCTGGCTTACGTCTCGGGCCTGCTGACGCTGGCGCTGGCGCTGGTCACGGTGGCGGGCATGATTGCTGCGCCCTGGGTCATTATGGTGACGGCACCCGGCTTTGCCGACAGTCCCGATAAGTTTGCGCTCACCAGCTCGCTGCTGCGGGTGACCTTTCCCTACATTATGTTGATTTCGCTGGCGTCACTGGCGGGTGCAGTGCTGAATACCTGGAACCGCTTCTCGGTACCGGCCTTTGCACCGACCCTGCTGAACGTCAGCATGATTGGCTTTGCGCTGTTTGCCGCGCCGCACTTCCACCCACCGGTAATGGCGCTGGCCTGGGCCGTCGTGGCTGGCGGCGTGCTGCAACTCGGCTATCAGCTGCCACACCTGAAGAAACTCGGGATGCTGGTGCTGCCACGCCTGAATCTGCGTGATGCGGGTGTCTGGCGGGTCATGCGTCAGATGGGACCAGCCATTCTGGGCGTTTCTGTCAGTCAGATCTCGCTGATCATTAACACCATTTTCGCCTCGTTTCTGGTCTCAGGTTCGGTCTCCTGGATGTACTACGCGGACCGCCTGATGGAGTTCCCCTCGGGTGTGCTGGGCGTGGCGCTGGGCACCATTCTGCTGCCGTCGCTGGCCAAAAGTTTTGCCAGCGGCAACCATGATGAATATTCCCGGCTGATGGACTGGGGTCTGCGCCTCTGTTTCCTGCTGGCGCTTCCCAGCGCGGTGGCGCTGGGCATGCTCTCCGGCCCGCTGACCGTGGCGTTGTTCCAGTACGGCAAATTCACCGCCTTTGATGCACTGATGACGCAGCGCGCCCTGATTGCCTACTCCGTCGGACTGATGGGGCTGATCGTGGTCAAGGTGCTGGCCCCAGGCTTCTATTCCCGTCAGGACATCAAAACGCCGGTTAAAATCGCGATTATCACGCTGATCATGACGCAGGTGATGAACCTGGCATTTATTGGTCCGCTGAAACACGCCGGTCTGTCACTGTCGATTGGGCTGGCAGCCTGTCTGAATGCGTCGCTGCTCTACTGGCAGTTGCGTAAGAAGAATATTTTTATGCCGCAGCCGGGCTGGAGCAGTTTCCTGATCCGCCTGCTGATAGCCGTAGTGGTGATGGCAGGCGCGCTGTTTGCCATGCTGCAGTGGATGCCAGACTGGGAGCAGGGATCGATGCTGTGGCGGCTGCTGCGTCTGGCCGCGGTCTGTGGTGTGGGCGGCGGGGCCTACTTCCTGGCGCTGGGGCTGCTGGGCTTCCGGCTGCGCGACTACGCGCGTCGCACCGCTGTGTAAGGTTTGCCACAATGAGTAAACTTAACTCCCTGTGAAAACACAATTTCAAAGCGAATCGTAACCGAGGGCCTAAATCAGGCCATAAAAAAATCCCGCATCAGGCGTAATGCCAGTCAGTTAAGCGGCAGGTGATAACGCAGTCTGGTGCCGGACAGGGGCTGGCGGTCCTCGCGCCGCTGCGCGGTCCCTTCACTTCATTCGCCTGCCTGACGGACCGCCGGGGATGGCACATCCTGTGCCGCCCCGCCTTTCGCCCGCGTCCTGCGGGCTCTCCTGGCAGACTCATTCTGTTCAGCGCTGCGGATTGCCTGCCCCTGCCCGGCACCGGCCTGCTCTGAAACTTCAGTGTGTATTGTTAAAAAGGGCACGAGAGTGAAGGCCTGAGCGCCTCTGCTGCTGAAAGGGCTATCCGCAGCGCTGAGGCGTGACGGTGGGCCAGAAGTCCACGCCGGGAAGCGTAGACAGTTCGGGGCCGGCCAGGCAGGGCCCCGAACGGTTCGTCGGCACGACGTCAAAGCCGAAGGAACCGCGTGAGCGGCGCGAGGACGGCCCGGCAGCAGCAGAGGTGCGCTGGCCCGCACTGCGGCACGCTCGCCCGGAAAAAAAGCTGCCACGTTTGACCGAGACAGCCTTTACAAATCTAATCTTAACTGACCAGCATTACGCACCAGGCGGGATTTTTTTCGCTACTATCCGGTTCAGGCTTTGCGACTTAACGTCGCCTGGCCTTTACCCATCCCATCCGGGCCGTAAAAGGCCTGGGTCTGATGCGGCTTCAGCACATTGAGCGCATCCTGGGTGTAGCGGATCTGGTGTTGCAGCAGCAGGCCGTTATGAACATTGGCATCCTGCAGACGACGGCTATGCTGCTGGATAGTGTCCCAGCGGCGCGCCATGTCGTTCTGACCACGATAAGGTGCCGATGTCGCCTGACTCTGCTCAGCGGTGCGGCGCATCTCATCCAGATAGTTCAGCGTACTGAGCAGTGCGCTTTTATCTTCGGTAATGCGCTGCAGCAGATTGCTGTTAATGTTTCCTGCGGCCAGCTGCTGCTGCTCTTCTTCCAGCACGGCTGAGAGCGACGCCAGCACGTCCTGCATCTTATCTAAGGTGGTCTGCAAATTACTCATGGGAACTAATTACCCTCTAAATACGCCTTGGTGTCGGCAATCAGCGCATCGGCGATTTTGCCGGTATCCATCTTCAGTTCGCCATTACGAATGGCGGTTTTCAGTTGTTCAACGCGCTCGACGTTAATATCTTTGCTGCTCGGCTGCATCAGCTGCGACTGCGCGCTGCTCAGGCTGACCTGGGCTGCTGCAGGGGTCGTGGCTGCTGCCACCGGGCTGGCGCTCTGGCGCACTTTGTTGTTGCCAGGCTCACTGTTGTCGCGGCTCTGTACGGTGCTGGCGGGTTTCAGAGGTTGCGTTCTGTCAATGCTCATGTTCGGGCTCCTGTACGGTCAGGGGAAGTCTGCCACCTGAATCAGAATAGCGTTATCGCTTCGTTGATTCTTCTATCGGCAGCACTACTGTCTTCTTTAACACTTTACAGCGTTATAAGAATATTCCCATCCTCGCGTACCTTACCGCTGACAATCTGGCCATTTCCCATCCTGACCCGGACCGACTGCGATCGGGCGGCGTTATTCAGCGCCTTGCCCTCACCGCTGGCGTCAAAGCCGTCACCGCTGGCAATCACCATCACATTCTGACCGGCCTTAACACGCCACGGCTGACGCAGCGTGGAGGGATTAATCGGCTGTCCTGGCTGGATATCGCGCAGCACCACAGCATCTGCGACCGAGTCTGCATTCAGCAGGGCGCGGGCGGGCAGAGTATCAAGGCGGCCGGTCTGCAGAGTGAAATCGCTCTCGCTCACGCTACTGCCCTGGCTCAGCAGCCGGTTCGCCACCAGATAGGAACCGGTGACCTGTACCTGTACCTGGATATAACGGCGGTTCTCACCACAGTTTGCCGCCACACTCATATTGCCCCACAACCGGCTGTTGCCGGGCAGGGTGAACTGTGGCGCCTCACAGGCTGGCCACTGTTCCTGCGGTGTGCGTACCACCACGACCATGCCGTCAGCATGCTGGGCGTCACGCGCTTTAAAAAATTGATTCAGTTGTGCATTGAGATCCCCGGCGGAAACCGGCAGGGCGATCGCGACCAGCAGACTGGTCAGCAGGGTCAGATATCGACGCATTGTGCATTTCCTCACTGATGATGGCGACGAGTGTACCCCTTAAGAAAAATCCTTAATTGTCAAAATAGCGGTCATTTGAGGCCTTATTCAGACGATGACCCCTTGCATTTTAAAATTAAGATGCGAACTCGAAATTCTCATACGCGGAGGAAACATGCTCGACAAACTGGATGCGGCGCTGAAATTTGGTACGGAGGCCCTCAACCTGCGTGCTCAACGTCAGGAGATCCTGGCGTCAAATATTGCCAACGCCGATACCCCTGGTTATCAGGCCCGGGATATCGACTTTGCCAGCGAGCTGAGTCGGGTGATGTCCAATGGTCGTGCGGAAGGCAGCAGCATGGCGTTAAAAGTCACGTCAGCTCGCCACATTGAAGCACAGACAAACGGCGCGCCATCGATGGATATGCTTTATCGCATTCCTGACCAGCCTTCTGCCGACGGCAACACCGTAGATATGGACCGTGAGCGTACGCAGTTCGCGGATAACAGCCTGAAATACCAAACCGACCTCACTCTCATCAGTAGCCAGATCAAAGGCATGATGAGCGTGTTACAAGGACAATAATTATGGCCTTGCTGAATATTTTTGACATTGCCGGTTCAGCGATGACCGCGCAATCACAGCGATTAAACGTCAGTGCCAGTAACCTGGCGAACGCCGACAGCGTCACCGGCCCCGATGGCAAGCCTTACGTGGCAAAGCAGGTGGTTTTCCAGACCGATGCGGCGCCAGGCTCAGCGACCGGCGGCGTGAAAGTGGCAAGAGTCGTGGATGACCCTACACCCGCGAAGCTGGTCTATGACCCGGGCAATCCGATGGCAGATGCCAAAGGCTACGTGAAGATGCCGAACGTGGATGTGGTCTCTGAAAGCGTCAACACCATGTCGGCGTCACGCAGCTACCAGGCCAACGTCGAAGTGCTTAACACCGTGAAGTCGATGATGATGAAAACCCTGACGATCGGGCAATAACGGAGAAAAATTATGGCTATCGCGGTAGGCGTTAACGAAAGACTGGACCCCACGGTCCTTAGCTCTTCTAACACCAGTGGCACCGGCAACAATGCGCAGGATCTGCAGAATCAGTTCCTGACCATGCTGGTGACGCAGTTAAAGAACCAGGATCCAACCAATCCAATGGATAACAGCCAGCTCACCACGCAGCTGGCACAGATCAATACCCTGAGCGGCATTGAAAAACTGAATACCACGCTGGGATCGATCTCCGGCCAGATCAGCACCAGCCAGTCGCTGCAGAGCTCCACGCTGATTGGGCATGGCGTGATGGTCAATGGCGGACAGATTCTGGTAGGCAACGGCACCACAACGCCATTTGGCGTTGAGCTGGCCTCCGCCTCAACCGGCACATCGGCAACCATTAAAGATGCCAGTGGCACGGTGATCGACACCGTCGATCTGGGCGCGCTGAGCGCTGGCGTGCACACCTTCTCGTGGGACGGCAAGCTGACAGATGGCTCTGTCGCCCCGGATGGTAAATACAGCGTTGCGATTGCTGCAAGCAATGGCAACGCACAACTGGTGGCACAACCGCTTAACTACGCCTACGTCAATGGGGTGAGTACTGCGAACAACACCACAAAACTGGATCTCGGCACCATGGGCTCCGCCACCCTTGACGACGTACGTCAGATTCTCTGATTAACCTGTAGACAGGAAACAAACACATGTCATTTTCCCAAGCGGTCAGCGGCCTTGGTGCTGCTTCAAGTAACCTTGATGTCATCGGTAACAACATTGCCAACTCCGCCACTGCGGGCTTTAAATCGAGCACCATCGCGTTTGCCGATATGTTTGCCGGTTCTAACGTCGGCCTCGGCACCAAAGTTGCTGCGGTAATCCAGAACTTTAACGATGGCGCCACCACCACGACCAGCCGTGGCCTGGATGTTGCGCTGAGCGGTAACGGTTTCTTCCGTATGACCGACAGCAGCGGCGGCGTCTTCTATTCACGCAATGGTCAGTTAACGCTGGATGCCAACCGTAACCTGGTCAACACCCAGGGTCTGAACGTGACCGGCTATCCGGCCAGCGGTTCACCGGCCACTATCCAGGCAGGTGCTAACCCGGTGGCACTGCGTATTCCTACCGAGCAGATGCCAGCCCGCGCGACCACGACCGCCGGTCTGGTTGCCAACCTGAACTCAACGGATACCACACCATCCGTGACCACCTTCTCGACGGCGAACGCAGACAGCTACAACAAGAAAACCACGGCAACCGTGTTCGACTCGCAGGGTAATGATCACGCGCTCGACATGTATTTCGTGAAAGACACCACCAGCAACAGCTGGACCGTGCGTACCATTGATGGCAACACCGGCAGTTCAGCGGGTGACTTCAGAATGGCGTTTGACACCAGCGGTAAGCTGACCAGCGTTTCTAAGCTGGATGCCACCGGCGCTGTCGTCAGCACGACTAACGATGGCACCGTCGGCCTGACGCTGAACGTGGGCGGAGCGAATGGCGCAGTCGCCAATCAGCCGATCAACCTGAGCATGCTGGGCAGCCTGCAGCAGAACACCGGCAGCACCACCTTTGGCAGCCCGACCCAGGATGGTTATGCACCTGGCGATCTGACCAGCTACGCGATCAATGATGACGGCACCATCACCGGCAGCTACTCAAACCAGAAAACCCAGCTGCTGGGTCAGATTGTCCTGGCGAGCTTCTCTAACCCGGAAGGTCTGCAGTCTCAGGGCGACAACGTCTGGTCTGCGTCAAGTGCATCCGGTCAGGCAGCAATCGGTCTGGCGAATACCGGCACCTTTGGTTCACTGACGGCTGGCGCACTGGAATCTTCCAACGTCGACATGAGTAAAGAGCTGGTGAACATGATCGTCGCGCAGCGTAACTATCAGGCGAATGCGCAGACCATTAAAACTCAGGACCAGATTCTCAACACGCTGGTTAACTTACGTTAATTCGCTAACAGGATTGCCATATGGATCACGCGATATATACCGCGATGGGCGCGGCCAGCCAGACGCTGGATCAGCAGGCGGTTACCGCCAGCAACCTCGCCAACGCCTCTACACCGGGTTTTCGTGCGCAGCTGAATGCGCTGCGCGCTGTGCCGGTGAGTGGCTGGTCGCTGCCAACCCGTACGCTGGTCGCCGCCTCGACACCGGGCGCCGACATGAGTCAGGGCGCGATGGATTACACCGAGCGTCCGCTCGATGTAGCGGTGCAGCAGGATGGCTGGCTGGCGGTGCGTACCGCTGACGGCAGCGAAGCCTATACCCGCAACGGCAATATGCAAATCAGTCCGACCGGTACGCTGACGGTTCAGGGCAATCCTGTGATGGGCGATGGCGGTCCGATTGTGATCCCGCAGGGCACTGAAATCACCATTGCAGCCGACGGCTCGATCACCGGGCTGAATGCCGGTGATTCGCCGAACGCCACGGTTCAGCTGGGCAAACTGAAGCTGGTCAGGGCAACCGGACAGGAGCTGCAGCGCAGTGATGACGGCATGTTCCGGCCTACTGCGTCGACGCAGGCGACCCGCGGTGCCGCGCTGCAGGCTGATGCCACTATGCAGGTGATGCCTGGCGTGCTGGAAGGCAGCAACGTCAAACCGGTAGAAACCATGGTCGATATGATCGCCAACGCCCGACGTTTTGAGATGCAGATGAAAGTCATCACCAACGTCGACGAAAATGAACAAAAAGCCAACCAGCTTCTGAGCATGGGCTAAGGCACAAGGATAACAACATGATTCGTTCTTTATGGATCGCTAAGACCGGTCTTGATGCGCAGCAGATGAACATGGACGTCATTGCCAACAACCTGGCAAACGTCAGCACCAACGGTTTTAAGCGTTCGCGTGCCGTGTTCGAAGATCTGATGTACCAGACTATGCGCCAGCCGGGCACCCAGTCATCTGAACAGACAACGCTGCCATCTGGTTTGCAGATCGGTACTGGTGTACGTCCGGTGACCACTGAACGTCTGCATACGCAGGGCAACCTGTCGCAGACCAGCAACTCAAAAGATATCGCCATTAACGGCCAGGGTTATTTTCAGATTCAGATGCCGGATGGCACCTCTGCTTATACCCGTGACGGCGCGTTTCAGGTTGATCAGAACGGCCAGCTGGTGACCAACTCCGGTTTCCCGGTACAGCCAGGCATTACCATTCCGGCTAACGCCACCAGCATCACGGTGTCGCGTGACGGTGTGGTCAGCGTGACGCAGCAGGGCCAGGCTCAGGCCGCGCAGGTCGGTCAGTTAACCCTGAGCACCTTTATGAATGACGCCGGTCTCGATAGCGTGGGTGAAAACCTCTACAAGGAAACGCAGGCATCGGGCGCTCCGACGGACAGCACGCCAGGCCAGAACGGCGCGGGCCTGCTCTATCAGGGCTATACCGAAACCTCGAACGTTAACGTAGCGGAAGAACTGGTCACCATGATTCAGACGCAGCGCGCCTACGAAATCAACAGCAAGGCGATCAGTACCTCTGATCAGATGCTGGCGAAATTAACTCAGCTTTAATCCCGAACAGGGCCAGCGCGTGCTGGCCTGAATGACAGACATTAATAAGGTCGTGACGCCGTGGCGAAGCAACAGATTCTCAAGCCTGGACATTGGTTAGTCGCCTCGTTGCTGCTAACTCTCAACGGATGTGCCCTGGTCCCGCGTACCCCGCTGGTCGAAGGTGCAACTACAGCGCAACCAATGCCGTCCGCGCCACCGGTGGTCAACGGCTCTATATTCCAGGGCGTCGCACCGCTTAACTACGGCTATCAGCCGCTGTTTGAAGATCGCCGTCCACGCAACATTGGCGATACCCTGACCATTACGCTGCAGGAAAACGTCAGCGCCAGCAAGAGCTCCTCAGCCAATGCCAGCCGCGATGGCAGCAACAGCTTTGGTGTGAGCGCGGTGCCGACTGGTCTGGCAGGCCTGGTGGGTGCAGGTGGTGAAAAAGCCAACCTCAGCGCCGAAGGCAAAAATGATTTCGCAGGTAAAGGCGGCGCATCCGCCAATAACACCTTTACCGGCACCATTACCGTCACCGTGGATCAGGTGTTGTCAAACGGCAACCTGCACGTGGTCGGTGAAAAACAGATCGCCATTAATCAGGGCACGGAGTTCATTCGCTTCTCGGGCGTGGTCAACCCACGCACCATCAGCGCCAGTAACGCCGTGTTATCTACCGCTGTCGCCGATGCACGTATTGAGTACGTCGGAAATGGTTACATCAATGAGGCGCAGACCATGGGTTGGTTCCAGCGTTTCTTCCTGAACATCTCGCCGATGTAAGAGGTTTCAATGAAAAAGTTAACGCTGTTACGCGCCGGGCTGGCGCTGCTGCTAGGCTTCAGCCTGCTGGCAAAAGCCGATTTGATTCGTGATTTAACCACGGTACAGGGCGTTCGTGATAACCAGCTGCTGGGCTACGGCCTGGTTGTGGGGCTGGATGGCACCGGTGACCAGACTACCCAGACGCCATTTACTACCCAGACAGTGAGCAACATGCTGTCGCAGCTTGGTATTACCGTTCCCACCGGGACCAACATGCAGCTGAAGAACGTGGCGGCCGTCATGGTCACCGCAAAACTGCCCTCGTTTGCCCGTCAGGGACAGAACCTGGATGTGGTGGTCTCGTCACTGGGTAACGCCAAAAGCCTGCGCGGCGGCACGCTGTTAATGACGCCGATGAAAGGGGTCGATAACCAGGTTTATGCGCTGGCGCAGGGTAATATCCTGGTCGGTGGCGCGGGTGCGTCAGCGGGCGGCAGCAGTGTTCAGGTTAACCAGCTGAACGGTGGCCGTATCACCGGCGGTGCAACCGTTGAGCGTGAACTGCAGAGCAACTTTGGTACGCAGAACACCATTAACCTGCAGCTTAACAGCGAAGATTTCTCGATGGCGCAGCGAATTGCTGATGCCATTAACGCCCGTGGCGGTTACGGCGCAGCGCAGCCGCTGGATGCCCGTACCGTGCAGATCCGCGTATCGCCTAATAATGGTGCGCAGGTGCGTCTGCTGGCTGAGATCCAGAACATTAATGTGTCGATTCCGGTTGAAGATGCCAAAGTCATCATCAACTCCCGTACCGGTTCGGTGGTCATGAACCGTGAAGTGACGCTGAATCAGTGTGCTGTAGCGCAGGGCAACCTGTCGGTGACGGTTAACCAGCAGCAGAACGTCAGTCAGCCTGATACCCCACTGGCCGGTGGTCAGACGGTGGCAACGACGCAGACGCAGATCGATCTGCGCCAGACCGGCGGTGCGCTGCAACGCGTCAACGCCAGCGCCAACCTGAACAACGTGGTGCGTGCGCTGAATGCGCTGGGTGCGTCACCTATCGAACTGATGTCAATTCTGCAGTCGATGCAGAGTGCCGGCTGTCTGCGTGCCAAACTGGAAATTATCTGATGGCTGATATGCAATCTCTGACGAGTTCGGCTTTCGACAGCCGTTCCCTGAATGAACTGAAACGCCAGGCCAGCAACGATCCGAAAGGACAAGCGTTGCAGGTGGCGCGTCAGGTCGAAGGGATGTTTGTACAGATGATGCTGAAGAGTATGCGCGAGGCGTTGCCGCAGGACGGCATTATGGGCAACGAGCAGACCAAACTCTTTACCTCTATGTATGACCAGCAGATTGCACAGGAGATGGGGAAACGTGGCCTCGGCCTGGCGGAAACCATCGTCAAACAGATGCAGCCCGCCACCGCGCCGGATGAAAAAGCCGGTACGGTGCCGATGAAGCTGGATAACAGCTTTATTCTCAGCACCAGCGGGGCAACGCCACTGCCCGCACAGCAGCTGGAGCAGATTGTGCGTAAGGCAATGCCGCGTCTGCCGCCGGTCGCTTCACCGACGGGTCTGCCCAGTGACAGCCGCGAGTTTATCGCCCAGCTGACGCAACCGGCCCAGGCTGCCAGCCAGCAGAGTGGTATTCCTCATCACCTGATTCTGGCGCAGGCTGCGCTGGAGTCGGGATGGGGCCAGCGTCAGATCCTCACCCGCGACGGCAAACCGAGCTACAACGTGTTCGGGATTAAAGCCAGCGGCGACTGGAAAGGTGACACCACCGATATCATGACCACCGAATATGAGCAGGGTGAAGCGAAGAAAGTGCGTGCCAGCTTCCGCGTCTATAACTCCTATTTCGAGGCGCTGACCGACTACGTCAAACTCCTGACCAAAAACCCTCGCTATGCGGCGGTAACGAACGCCTCAAGCGCAGAGCAGGGAGCGCAGGCCTTACAGGCGGCCGGTTATGCCACCGATCCAAAATATGCGCAAAAGCTGGTGGGAATGATTCAGCAATTCAAAAGTCTGGGCGACAAAGTCGTCAAAGCGTACAGCCAGGATATGGGTGACCTGTTCTGATCATTGCGCCTCAAGTTTTACTTTAGCAAGCCGATAACATCCCTATAGCCAGAAGCGTTTTCGCCTGCTGGCGCCCACTCTGATGTCTGCCCGCACGGTTGACGGGGAACGTAAGGAACCGAGATGTCCAGCATAATTAACTCCGCGATGAGCGGATTGAGTGCCGCGCAGGCCGCTCTGAGCACCACCAGTAACAACATTTCCAATTACACCGTGGCGGGCTATTCACGTCAGACCACGGTACTGGCGCAGGCGAACAGTACCCTGCAGGGCAATAGCTATTATGGTAACGGCGTGAATATCACCGGTGTACAACGTGAATATGATGCATTTATTGCCACACAGCTGCGCGGTTCCAGCGCGAACTACAGCGCGGTAAGCACCCAGCACAGCCAGATTTCTAACATTGACGATCTGCTGTCGACCTCGACTACCAGCCTGTCGACCTCGCTGCAGGGCTTCTTTACCAACCTGCAGAACGTGGTCAGCAACGCCAACGATCCGTCGGCGCGTCAGTCGATGCTCAGCAATGCGCAGGGGCTGGTCAGCCAGTTCCAGACGTCAGCGCAATACCTGAATAATATGCAGAACAGCGTCAATGCCGATGTCGATTCCAGCATCAAGCAGGTCAATACCCTCACCAGCCAGATTGCCGATCTGAATAAACAGATTGGCAAACTGAGCACGGCAAACGGTGCTGCACCTAACGATCTGCTCGATAAGCGCGATCAGCTGGTGAACACCCTGAATGACGTGGTTGGTGTGACGGTATCGCAGCAGGATGGCGGCGGTTACACGGTCGCGATGGCCAATGGCCTGACGCTGGTGAACGGCGACAAATCTCACGATCTGGTGGCGATGCCCTCCAGCAGCGATCCGACCCGCACCACCATCGGCTATGTCGATAAACAGGCGGGCAACGTCGAAATCCCGGAAAAGCTGATCACCACCGGTTCGCTGGGTGGTCTGCTGGCGTTCCGTACTCAGGATCTGGATCTGGCACAGAACCAGCTGGGTCAGTTAGCGGCGGCGTTTACCACCAGCTTCAACGATGTCCACAAGCAGGGCTTTGATAGCAAAGGCAATCAGGGCGTCGATTTCTTTAATATCGGCAGCCCGATTGTGGTGGGCAACAGTAAAAACAGCACCGCCGCGTCCGTCACCGCTGAGTGGACCGATACCAGTGCACTGAAAGCGTCCAACTACACCGTGAGTTATGACGGCAATAACTGGACCGCGACCCGCGCCTCAGACAGTACGGCTGTTACCATCACGCCTGGTACCGATGCCAGTGGCAACACCACGCTGAGCTTTGACGGCCTGAAACTGACCGTCGCCGGCACGCCTGCACCTGCTGCCAAAGACAGTTTCCTTGTGAAGCCGGTCCAGAACGCTATCAACGATATGTCAGTCGCGATCACCAGTGAATCGCAGGTCGCCGCCGCGGGTGCAGCAGGCGGCGAGAGTGATAACCGTAATGCGCAAAAACTGCTGAATCTGCAGGATGTGAAACTGGTCGGCGGCAACGCCACGCTGTCTCAGGCCTACGCCACCATCGTCAGCAGCGTGGGTAACAAAACCAGTTCACTGGAAACCACCAGCACCACTCAGAAAAGCGTGGTCAGTCAGCTGACCCAGCGCCAGCAATCGGTCTCTGGGGTAAACCTCGATGAGGAGTACGCCAACCTGACCAAATATCAGCAATATTACATGGCCAATGCGCAGGTGCTGCAGACTGCCAGCACCGTGTTTAATGCATTGATCAATATTCGCTAAGGGCAGGAGATAACATGCGAATCAGTACCAATATGATTTTTGAGCAGCAGGTGCGCGGCATCACTGACTCACAGGCCTCCTGGCTGAAATCAGGCCAGGAGCTTTCCAGCGGTCGCCGTGTGAATAATCCTTCGGACGATCCGATTGCCGCTTCTCGTGCTGTCGTGTTGTCACAAACCCAGCAGCAGGGCAAGCAGTATGAGCTGGCGCGTACCTTTGCCGAGCAGGGGCTGTCACTGGAAGAGAATACGCTGAAAGGCGTCACCGATGGGATCATTGCGGCGCAAGGGCTGATCGTCAACGGTTCAACCGGTACGCTGAGCGACGATGACCGTGGTTCGATTGCTACCCAGCTGGAGGGTATCCGCGCCCAGTTGCTGAACCAGGCAAACAGCCAGGATGCCAATGGCCGCTATATTTTTGCCGGTTATAAAACTGACAGCCCGCCATTTGTGGATGCGGCGGGTACCGGCGTCGGCTACGCAGGCGGCACCGATGCGATCACTCAGAAGGTCGACACCAGCCGTACCATGACCGTGGGCCATACCGGTGACAATGTCTTTATGGCGATCTCCGGCAATGCCACCAAAGAGCCGGATGGCAGTGCCAGCGAAACGAACGTGTTTACGATGCTGGATAGCGCCATTGCCGCACTGAAAGTGCCGCAGGATGATGCTGACGCGGCAACCAAACAGACCTTCCAGGCGGCGATGGATAAAACCAACCGTGGCCTGGGTAACTCGCTGAATAATGTCTTAACCGTGCGTTCTGAGATTGGTATTCAGCTTTCAGAGATCGATACGCTGAATGCCCAGGGCGATGACCGTAGTGTGATTTACAGCTCGCAGATGAGTGACCTGGTTAACGTGGATTTAACCGAAGCGGCTTCGAACTACACCATGCAGCAGACGGCATTACAGGCGTCTTATAAGACCTTTACCGACATGTCTAAGATGTCGCTGTTCCAGATGAACTCGTAGTCTGACCTGAAATTTTGAGCGTACTTTAACCGGATACGCTTACTTTTTCCCACCCTGCCGCTAAAGGAGGGTGGGATTTTTTTGCCTGCGATTCAGCCGGTGGCGGGAACCATAGAAATTAAACCGGCTTAATTTACATCGCAGGCTGCTCGCATGGCAGTCCTGCTTTCACGCTTTACGCTTTCACACACGCCACCCCACACGCACTTTCCTGAGTGCTGATAAACGAGAAGGGGAAGGCTGATTATCCTCTGTCAGCAGGCGGGCAGAATCGCAGGCATAAAAAAACCCCGGCTTGCAGGCCGGGGTTCAGTTCACAACAGCTTATGCGTTACGGCTTGGTCGCCGGGGCAGTGGCATGATGTGTGGCGCTATGACCACCCGCAGAACCGCGACCGTCGAACTCATAGGGCGCACGCACCCAGTCACTGTGCGGTGCCGGTTCTGACTGCCAGACTGGCGCAGGCGCTTTAGTCATCGGCGCAGAGGCAAAATGCTTCCAGCGCGTACCGTCATTCGGCACTGAGGCAGTTGCAGGCACGGATGCCGTTGCAGGCACTGATACAACAGGTTCGGCCGCAGTCACCGGTGCTGCAGGGGCGACATCGCGTGCGGCTACCGGAGCATGAGGTTCACGAACAGGCACTGTTTCAGCTTCTGCAGCGACCGGCGCATTCAGAACTTCTTCAACTTCTGCTGCGATCGCTTCGCTGACGTCGGTAGCCGATTGCTCAGCAACCTCTGCAGGCTGTGCTTCTTCTGCAACCGCTGCAGGCTGTGCCGTCTCAACCGCTGGTGTCACAACCGGCGTTTCAGTGACAGGCTCAGCAGGCACGGCTTCGGCTGCTACTGCTTCCGCTTTTGCTTCATCTGCCGCCGGAACAACGGAAGGCTGCTCGTCAACAGGCACGTCGATAGCACGGGTATCGTCAGTGTTCACGACCGGCACTGGCGTTTCTGCCTGCGGCTCGGCCTGTTGCACTGGCGCTTCCTGAGCAACAGATTCAACTGCGGCAGCAACGGGCAGCGCACTGGCAGCGTCTGCTGTCTCTTCGCGGTTGTACGCTGGCGTCTCGTGAGTCACATTCTGAACCTGCTCTTCGCTGGCCTGGCTCACCGGGTAACGGATCCAGACTTTACCGGATGCCATCTCTGGTGATGCAGCTGCAGCGGCCAGCGGCATGGCTGACTGAGTCGGATAACGCTCATCACGGTAACGACGACGACGCTGTCCGCTGACGCGCAGATGACGAGGCGAACGACGTGAACGACGCGGCATATTGGCGTTATCACGGTTATCGTTATCATCCTGCTCTTCACCCTGCGGTGCCTGGAACTCAGGCTGCGGCTGAGCCACGTCTGTCTGCTGAGGCTGAAGCATTTCAGCCGGCTGGGCAAAATCGCTGGCTTCGGCTGGCATAGGTGGACGGTTATCATCAACACGCACCTTCTGGTTCAGCTGACGCGGCTTGCGACGCGGCATAACCTGAACGCGCTCATCATCCTGCGGCTCGGTCACGTCCGGAACGTCGGCTACCACTACCGGCTGCTCAGCCACTTTGGCAGCTTCTTCACCGGCGCGTTTCTCTTCCTGACGACGACGCTGACGCTCAGCACGCTGTTCACGGCGCTGTTGCTGCTGCTCATCACGCTGCTGGCGCGCTTCTTCGCTCAGTGCCGGACGCTCTTCACGCACTTCACCAGACTGGGACTGACGCTTATTGCGGCGATTATCGTTGCCCTCGCGCGGCTCGCGATTCTCACGTGGCTCGCGACTTTCGCGCGGTTCACGACTTTCACGAGGTTCGCGGTTTTCACGCGGCTCACGGCTTTCGCGTGGTTCACGGCCTTCACGCGACTGCGCGTTATCTCCGTTACGCGGCGTACGCTCACGGCGATTATTGTTACGACGGTTGTTATTGTTGCTGCGGCGCTCGCCACGGCCGTTGCCGTTTTCCTGCTCGCTTTCCGGTGCTTTCTGCGGCTCTGCAACCTCAGTGGCCACGGGTGCGGCGGCAGGGGCTTCTTCGCCTGCGAACATTTTTTTCAGGCCACCAAGCAGACGGCCAAAGAAGCCGGTGCTGACGGTAGCAGGCGCAGCCACAGTGGGTGCTGCTTTTGCGGCTGGCTGGGCTTCAGCGCGCTGCGCTTCTGGCTCAACTTCTACCGGTGCCGGAGGCGCATCAGGCATCACAAACGCGGCCAGAGCAGGCTGCTCAGGACGACGACGTTCAGCGTGTTCCTCTTCCGACGGCATCGCCATTTCGGCTTCATGCAGCTTCGGCAGATGATAGCTCAGGGTCTGCGTCTCTTCGCCTTTGCGCACGCGCAGCACGGAGTAGTGTGGGGTCTGCATCTTGTCGTCAGGAACGATGATAGCCCGCACGCCACCCTGGCGTGTTTCAATAGCGTTAACCGCTTCACGTTTTTCATTCAGCAGGTAAGAGGCCACCTGAACCGGAACAATGGCGTGAACTTCTTTGGTGTTGTCTTTCAGCGCTTCTTCTTCAATCAGACGCAGGATCGACAGCGCCAGTGATTCGTTATCACGGATGGTGCCGGTGCCGCTACAGCGTGGGCAGACGTGATGACTGGATTCACCTAATGACGGGCTCAGACGCTGACGGGACATCTCCAGCAGGCCGAAACGTGAAATGTGGCTGATCTGAATGCGGGCGCGGTCCTGACGGACAGCTTCACGCAGACGATTCTCAACCGCGCGCTGATGGCGTACCGGCGTCATATCGATGTAATCGATAACGATCAGGCCGCCCAGGTCACGCAGACGCAGCTGACGAGCAATCTCATCGGCCGCTTCAAGGTTGGTGTTGAACGCCGTCTCTTCGATATCACCGCCGCGCGTTGCACGTGCTGAGTTGATATCGATAGCGGTCAGCGCTTCGGTACTGTCGATCACAATCGAGCCACCGGAAGGCAGGCGGACTTCACGCTGGAAAGCGGATTCGATTTGCGATTCGATCTGATAGTGGCTGAACAGCGGGATTTCACCGGTGTAGAGCTTAATTTTGCTGCTGAAGTCCGGACGGCCCAGCGCAGCGATATGCTGACGCGCCAGTTCCAGTACTTTCGGGTTATCGATAAGGATTTCACCGATGTCCTGACGCAGATAGTCGCGGAAGGCACGCACAATCACGTTACTTTCCTGATGGATCAGGAACGGAGCAGGGCGGTTTTCAGCGGCTTTTTTGATCGCTTCCCAGTGTTTGAGACGGAAGCTTAAATCCCACTGCAGCGATTCGGCTGATTTACCGACGCCCGCAGTACGGACAATCAGGCCCATGCCTTCCGGCAGTTCCAGCGCCGACAGGGCTTCTTTCAGTTCGGTACGATCGTCACCTTCGATGCGGCGAGAGATACCGCCTGCACGTGGGTTATTCGGCATCAGTACCAGATAGCTGCCCGCCAGAGAGATAAAGGTGGTCAGCGCAGCGCCTTTATTGCCGCGTTCTTCTTTATCGATCTGAACAATGACTTCCTGACCTTCACGCAGCACGTCTTTAATATTCGGACGACCATGCGCGTTGTAGCTGGAGGGGAAGTATTCGCGGGAGATTTCTTTTAACGGGAGGAAACCGTGACGCTCTGCGCCGTAATCGACAAACGCAGCTTCAAGGCTGGGTTCAATGCGAGTGATTTTACCTTTGTAAATGTTGGCTTTTTTCTGCTCGTGTCCAGGACTTTCAATATCCAGATCGTACAGACGCTGACCGTCAACCAGGGCAACGCGCAACTCCTCCTGCTGAGTTGCGTTTATTAACATTCTTTTCATCGTGACTTACTCGTTATTCTTTCATGAGTGATTACAGCTGCGGGCATAGTTATCCTGGACGAGTATCAACCGATGGCCCCGTGACTTAGTGCAATGTCGTCAACCTCACGGCTGTCGACCGCGCGAGGGGCGCAAATAACGTCGGTGGCCTGTTTTTCATAAGGGAAAACAGCACCAGATAGTGGAAATGCCTGAGAGAATAAAGAAAACCCGTGCATCCCATACTGTTGTCCAGGCCGCAACCCGCAGCCCGCTAAGTGCCTGATTTCGCATTACGTCTTACGCCATTGCTGCGTGTCTGCTCAATCCGGCAAAATGACAATTTCGCTCTTTTTCTGCCCTGAAATGCAACAGGCAAGAAACTCAAGCATTATTCCATTGCTAACCTTCATATAGCAAGGCGACTTTAGCCAGCTTGTGAAGTTTCTTTACATTTAAATTGCTAATGTGTCGGACAAAACAGCGCTTTGCTGAAAAAGCCAGCAGAGAAGCGACCTGCCGTCACATCAACTCCAGAGTTAAGCACAGAAAAAGGGGTGGCGCTATCAGGGGACACTATTTAGAATCGCCGCCATGAAAACAGAGAATCCCGGCGTACATTTTGTCGCCATCACGGCTGAAAATGCCGGACAACGCATTGACAACTTTTTGCGCACCCAGCTCAAGGGTGTGCCCAAAAGCATGATTTATCGCATCGTTCGCAAAGGCGAGGTGCGGGTGAATAAAAAGCGCGTCAAGCCAGAATATAAGCTGGAGGAGGGCGATGAAGTGCGCATTCCGCCGGTTCGTGTAGCGGAACGCGATGAAGATGCCGTTTCCCCCAAACTGGCGAAAGTGGCTTCACTGGCCGATGCCATCCTGTTTGAAGATGAGTCGCTGCTGGTGATGAACAAGCCTTCCGGCACAGCCGTGCATGGCGGTAGCGGACTCAGCTTCGGGGTCATTGAAGGGTTACGTGCCCTGCGACCGGAAGCACGCTTTCTGGAGCTGGTGCATCGCCTGGATCGTGACACCTCCGGCATTCTGCTGGTCGCAAAAAAGCGTTCGGCGCTGCGTTCCCTCCATGAGCAACTGCGTGAAAAGGGGATGCAGAAAGATTATCTGGCCCTGGTGCGTGGCAACTGGCCGTCACACCTGAAGGTGGTTCAGGCGCCGCTGCTGAAAAACATCCTGCAGAGCGGTGAGCGCGTGGTGCGCGTCAGCAGCGAAGGCAAAGCCTCAGAAACCCGCTTTAAAGTAGAAGAGCGGTTCGAGTTTGCCACGCTGGTGAAAGCGAGCCCGGTCACCGGACGTACCCATCAGATTCGCGTCCATACGCTGCATGCCGGGCATCCCATTGCCTTCGACGATCGCTACGGAGAACGTGAGTTTGACAGTCAGCTGGCGGCAACCGGTTTAAAACGCCTGTTCCTGCATGCTGCGGCGCTGACCTTTACGCATCCCGGCACCGGCGAAGTCATGCGGGTGGAAGCGCCACTTGATGATGGCCTGAAGCAATGCCTGCTTAAGCTGCGTCAACTGAAAGCGTAATCTCTCCGGCATCAGTTCGTTAAAGGATTGATGCCGGCCTGCTGCAACATCTCATTGAGCGCGATCAACGGCAGCCCGACCAGCGTATTGGGATCGCGTCCCTCCAGTCGATCAAACAGACAAATCCCCAGACCTTCACTTTTAAAACTGCCAGCACACTGAAGCGGCTGCTCCTTTTCCACATAGCCGTTGATTTCAGCGTCAGTTAACGTGCGGAAATGAACCACAAAGGGCTCACAGCAGTGCAGCAGCGTGCCACTGACCGGATGAAATAGCGCCAGGCCGGTGTAAAAGGTTATGGCTTTACCGCTGGCGGCACGCAGTTGCGCCCGCGCATTCTCAGCCGTATGAGGCTTACCGGCGATTGCGCCATCCAGCACGCAAACCTGGTCGGAGCCGATTATCCAGTGACTGGGATACGTTTTTGCCAGCGCCTGCGCTTTAGCTACGGCAAGACGGGTTACCAGCGCGTCAGCGGTTTCATCGGGCTGAGGTGACTCATCAACCTCAGGCGGGGCGGTAATAAAAGGCAGGCCAAGTTTATGCAGTAATGCCTGCCGAAAGGGCGAGGTTGAAGCTAAAAGAATCGATGGCGTCATTTTTTTTCAATAGTGATAGCGAATTGGTGACAGTCATTTTAAACTGTGCGCCGCACTGGATGCGAATAGTGGTTGAAAGATGCTGTATAACGGCCTTTTTCTTTGACTCTATGACATTACAAAGTTAATATGCGCGCCCTATGCAAAAGGTAAAATTACCCCTAACGCTGGACCCTGTCCGCACTGCTCAGAAGCGCCTTGATTATCAGGGTGTCTACACATCTGTACAGGTGGAGCGTGTGGCCGAGTCGGTCGTTAGTGTGGACAGTGATGTGGATTGTGCCATGTCGTTTGCGGTTGATAACCAACGTCTGGCAGTACTGACGGGTACTGCTGAAGTACAAGTGACGTTGCGTTGCCAGCGCTGCAACCAGACCTTTCCTCATCACGTAAAAGTGAGTTACTGCTTCAGCCCTGTCTCTTCTGAAGAGCAGGCCGAGGCATTGCCGGAAGCGTACGAGCCGGTCGATGTCAACGAGTTTGGTGAGATCGATCTGCTGGCGGTTGTCGAGGATGAAATTATTCTCGCGCTGCCGGTCGTTCCGGTGCACGATTCTGAACACTGTGAAGTGTCCGAGGCGGACATGGTCTTTGGTAAACTGCCTGCAGAGGTGGAGAAACCAAATCCATTTGCCGTATTAGCCAGTTTAAAGCGTAAGTAATAGGAGTAAGGTCCATGGCCGTACAACAGAATAAACCCACCCGTTCTAAGCGTGGTATGCGTCGTTCGCACGATGCGCTGACCACTGCTGCTCTGTCAGTAGATAAAGTTTCTGGCGAAACTCATCTGCGTCACCACATCACTGCGGACGGTTACTACCGCGGTCGCAAGGTTATCGTTAAGTAAGTTTCTTGCTTAGCAAGGCGATACCTTGACACGTTTGACCCTGGCGATTGATGCCATGGGCGGGGACTTCGGTCCCTGCGTGACAGTGCCTGCAGCATTGCAGGCACTGGCCTCTCATTCGGAACTATTCCTTCTTCTGGTCGGACATCCCGACACTCTCATGCCATTGCTTGCCAAAGCGGATTCCTCCCTGATGGGGCGTTTGCAGGTCATCCCTGCCGAATCGGTTATTGCAAGTGATGCGCGGCCCGCTCAGGCCATCCGCAACAGTCGCGGCAGCTCAATGCGTGTGGCACTGGAGATGGTTAAAGAGGGACGTGCGCAGGCCTGCATCAGCGCCGGGAATACCGGTGCGCTGATGGGGCTGTCGACACTCTTATTGAAACCGCTGGATGGCATTAAACGTCCGGCGTTGATGTCCGTTTTACCGCACCAGCAACAGGGTAAAACCGTGGTGCTGGATCTGGGCGCAAATGTGGGCTCAGACAGTGCAATGCTGGTGCAGTTTGCCGTAATGGGGTCGGTAATGGCTGAGCATGTGCTTGGTATTGCACGGCCCCGTGTCGCGTTGCTCAATATTGGTCATGAAGAGACCAAAGGGCTGGAAACGATCCGCGACGCCGCGGCAGTGCTGCGAGAATCACCGCAAATCAACTATATTGGTTACCTTGAAGGTAACGAACTGCTCACCGGTAAAACGGATGTGATGGTCTGCGACGGTTTTGTCGGAAACGTCACGCTGAAGACGATGGAAGGCGTGGTAAGAATGTTTCTTTCTCTGCTGAAATCATCAGGGGAAGGTAAAAAACGGTCATGGTGGCTTCAGTTGCTGGGACGCTGGATTCAGAAACGTCTGACAAAGCGCTTCGGGCATCTCCACCCTGACCAGTATAATGGCGCTTGTCTGTTAGGATTGCGCGGAACAGTGATCAAGAGTCACGGTGCGGCAAATCAACACGCCTTCGCTGTGGCGATAGAACAGGCAGAGCAGGCGGTGAGGCAGCACATTCCCGAGCGAATTGCTGCGCGCCTTGATGCTGTATTAGCCAGGAGTGACAAAGCCTAGATGTATACCAAAATTATCGGTACGGGCAGTTATCTGCCAAGCCAGATCCGCACCAATGCCGATCTGGAAAAAATGGTGGAGACGTCGGACGAGTGGATTGTTACCCGTACCGGCATCCGCGAGCGCCGTATTGCTGCGCCTGACGAAACCGTCGCCACGATGGGATTCAGTGCGGCGCAACGCGCCCTTGAAATGGCAGGCATTGAAGCGAACGATGTTGGGCTGATTATTGTCGCCACAACCTCTTCCAGCCATGCCTTCCCCAGCTCTGCCTGCATGATCCAGCAAATGCTGGAGATCAAAGACTGCGCGGCGTTTGACCTCGCTGCCGCCTGTGCAGGTTTCACCTATGCACTGAGCGTGGCCGATCAATACATCAAAAATGGCGCGGTGAAGCATGCTCTGGTGATTGGCGCTGATGTCCTGGCACGCGCCCTTGATCCGGAAGATCGTGGCACTATCATCCTGTTTGGTGATGGTGCAGGCGCGGTCGTGCTGGGTCAGAGCGAAGAGCAGGGGATTATCTCTACCCATCTTCATGCTGATGGTCGCTATGCACAGCTGCTGACGCTGCCTTATCAGGATCGTGCGCATCAGGATCAGCCTGCTTATGTCACCATGTCAGGCAACGAAGTCTTCAAGGTTGCCGTCACCGAGCTGGCTCACATCGTTGATGAAACGCTGCAGGCCAATAATCTCGATCGTGAAATGCTGGACTGGCTGGTGCCGCATCAGGCGAACCTGCGTATTATCAGCGCCACCGCGAAAAAACTCGGCATGACCATGGATAAAGTGGTCGTCACACTGGATCGTCATGGCAATACCTCTGCCGCATCGGTGCCAAGCGCACTGGATGAAGCGGTCCGTGATGGCCGCATCAAACCCGGACACCTTATTCTGCTGGAAGCCTTTGGTGGTGGATTCACCTGGGGTTCTGCGCTGGTTCGCTTTTGATTGACAGGAACGAAAGATGACGCAACTTGCATTTGTTTTTCCCGGTCAGGGTTCACAGACCGTGGGCATGCTGACTGAATTAGCGGTAACGTATCCGCTGGTAGAAGAGACCTTCCGTGAAGCCTCTGACGCGCTGGGATATGATCTGTGGCAATTAGTGAGTCAGGGTCCGGCTGAAGAGCTAAACAAAACCTGGCAGACTCAGCCTGCACTGTTAGCCGCCTCTGTGGCCATCTACCGTGTCTGGCAGCAGCAGGGCGGTGAACAGCCAGCCCTGATGGCTGGGCACAGCCTGGGGGAATATTCAGCGCTGGTTTGCGCGGGTGTGCTTAACTTTGCTGATGCCGTGAAGCTGGTTGAACTGCGCGGCAAACTGATGCAGGAAGCGGTGCCTGAAGGCACTGGCGCGATGCAGGCGATTATTGGCCTGGATGACGCGGCTATCCGCAAAGCCTGTGAAGAGAGCGCGCAGGGCCAGGTTGTCTCACCGGTCAACTTTAACTCGCCGGGCCAGGTGGTCATTGCGGGTAACAAAGAAGCCGTTGAACGTGCGGGTGCCGCCTGTAAAGCAGCGGGCGCTAAGCGTGCCTTGCCACTGCCGGTCAGCGTTCCTTCTCACTGCGCACTGATGAAGCCTGCGGCCGATAAACTGGCGGTGGCGCTGGAGAGCATCACCTTTAACGCGCCTGCGGTACCGGTGATCAACAACGTCGATGTGAAAGCTGAAACCGACGCTGCAGCCATCCGCCATGCGCTGGTCCGTCAGCTCTACAGCCCGGTTCGCTGGACCGAGAGCGTGGAAGCGATGGCAGCACAGGGCGTGACGCAGCTCCTGGAGATGGGGCCAGGTAAGGTCCTGACCGGACTGACGAAACGTATTGTCGATAGCCTGACAGCGGCTGCCGTTAACGATACTGCATCCCTGACGGCTGCACTCGGTAAGGAATAAGAGGAAAATCATGAGCTTTGAAGGTAAAGTTGCGCTGGTTACCGGCGCGAGTCGCGGCATTGGTCGTGCGATTGCAGAAACACTGGCGGCACGCGGTGCTAAAGTGGTAGGAACTGCAACCAGCCAGAGTGGCACCGACGCCATCAGTGCTTACCTTGGCGACAAGGGCAAAGGCCTGTTACTGAATGTGACTGACGCTGACTCAATCAGCACTGTTTTAGAGAATATTCGTGCTGAATTTGGCGAAGTGGATATTTTAGTCAATAATGCAGGCATTACGCGTGATAATCTTCTCATGCGCATGAAGGACGATGAGTGGGAGGACATCCTGGATACCAACCTCACATCGGTATTCCGCCTTTCCAAGGCGGTCCTGCGTGCCATGATGAAAAAGCGCGTGGGCCGTATCATCACCATTGGTTCCGTTGTTGGAACCATGGGTAATGCGGGCCAGGCAAACTATGCGGCAGCAAAAGCGGGTTTGATTGGCTTTAGCAAATCACTGGCGCGCGAAATCGCGTCACGTGGCATTACCGTCAACGTCGTGGCTCCAGGCTTTATTGAGACTGACATGACGCGGGCACTGAACGAAGATCAACGTTCCGGTATTTTGGCGGAAGTTCCTGCGGGTCGCTTAGGCGATGCTCAGGAAATCGCCAATGCTGTGGCATTTTTAGCCTCTGACGAAGCAGCCTACATCACAGGTGAAACGCTGCACGTCAATGGCGGAATGTACATGGTCTGATAAATCACGAAATGATTTGCTTTATTTGCGGTTAGAACCGCAAAATAACGCAAAATCGTGGTTCGACCAGCCGGGATTTTGTTGCATCTTTTTCACCATTTTATACACTACGAAAACCATCGCGAAAGCGAGTTTTGATAGGAAATTAAATAGTATGAGCGATATCGAACAACGCGTTAAGAAAATCATCAGTGAGCAGCTGGGTGTGAAAGAGGAAGAAGTCACCAACTCTGCATCTTTCGTAGAAGACCTGGGTGCCGATTCTCTTGATACCGTTGAGCTGGTGATGGCTCTGGAAGAAGAGTTTGATACTGAGATTCCAGACGAAGAAGCTGAGAAAATCACTACCGTTCAGGCAGCGATCGACTATATCAATAGCCATAAAGGCTAATGAATATCTTCAGGCGGTCGCTCGACCGCCTGATTTTTTTGTTTGTCCCACATAGTTCCCTATTTCCCCTCCCTGGAGGACGAACGTGTCTAAGCGTCGTGTAGTTGTGACTGGTCTTGGCATGTTGTCTCCTGTCGGCAATACCGTAGAGTCTACCTGGAGTGCTCTCCTTGCCGGTCAGAGCGGCATTACCCTGATCGACCATTTTGATACCAGTGCTTATGCAACGCGTTTTGCAGGTCTGGTAAGAGATTTTAATTGTGATGACTACATCTCGCGCAAAGATCAGCGCAAGATGGATGCCTTCATCCAGTACGGCATTGTGGCCGGTATGCAGGCCATGCAGGACAGTGGTCTGGTTGTTACCGACGAAAATGCAAGCCGTATGGGCGCAGCAATTGGCTCCGGCATCGGTGGTTTAGGTCTGATTGAAGAGAATCATACTTCACTGGTCAACGGCGGCCCGCGTAAAATCAGCCCATTCTTTGTGCCTTCAACCATCGTTAACATGGTGGCGGGTCATCTCAGCATCATGTATGGCCTGAAAGGTCCAAGCATCTCTATCGCGACAGCCTGTACCTCTGGTGTGCATAACATCGGTCATGCCGCACGTATCATCGCCTATGACGATGCTGATGTGATGCTGGCGGGTGGAACAGAGAAAGCCAGTACGCCATTAGGCGTGGGTGGCTTTGGTGCAGCACGTGCTCTCTCAACCCGTAATGAAAACCCGCAAGCGGCCAGCCGCCCGTGGGATAAGGATCGTGACGGTTTTGTGCTGGGTGACGGCGCTGGCATTGTGGTACTCGAAGAGTATGAACATGCGAAGAAACGTGGTGCGAAAATCTACGCGGAAATCGTAGGTTTTGGTATGAGCAGCGATGCCTATCACATGACTTCACCACCAGAAGATGGGTCAGGCGCCGCGGCGGCAATGATCAACGCATTGCGCGATGCTCAGCTTACGCCAGAGCAGATCGGCTATGTCAACGCGCACGGCACCTCCACGCCAGCGGGTGATAAAGCGGAAGCGCGAGCGGTGAAATCGGTCTTTGGGGCAGCAGCCAGCAGCGTGATGGTGAGTTCGACCAAATCAATGACCGGGCACTTACTGGGTGCAGCAGGCGCGGTTGAATCGATCTATTCGATTCTGGCGCTGCGCGACCAGGCCGTTCCACCGACCATTAACCTCGACAATCCGGATGAGGGCTGCGATCTCGACTTCGTGCCTCACACCGCGCGTCAGGTTCCCGGTCTGGAGTACACCCTGTGTAACTCCTTCGGTTTCGGCGGAACCAACGGTTCGTTGATCTTCCGTAAAGTGTAATCGTTGTTGATTGCTAAAAAGGCCCGCATCGCGGGCCTTTTTTTATCCTGCAGAATGCGCTGAAATCACGAGTCACGCTCAGGAGAGAACCATGTGGATTAACGGGTTAAAACAATCGACGCTGGCCGCCAGCGACCGTGGCCTGCAGTTTGGGGATGGCTGTTTTACTACCGCCGCCGTGCGTCAGGGTAAAATCGTGCTGCTGGAGAGCCACATTCAGCGCCTCAGACAGGGCTGTGAGCGGTTATGGATTGATGGCGTCGACTGGCTTCAGCTTGAGACAGAAATGCGACAGGCCGCGCAGCAACAAACCCAGGCGGTGCTGAAAGTGATTATCAGTGCCGGCAGCGGCGGGCGGGGCTACAGCCGGCGCGGCTGTGGTGAACCCACGCGGATCGTCTCGCTGGCGCCCTGGCCGCAACACTACGCCGATTTACAGCAGCGTGGCGCGTCACTCCGACTCAGCCCGATCCGTCTGGCACGTAATCCACAGTTTGCCGGAATCAAGCACCTTAATCGTCTGGAGCAGGTGATGATCAGAGCTCATCTTGACCAGACAGACGCCGACGAGGCGCTGGTGCTTGACACTGAAGGTTGGGTGGTGGAATGCTGTGCGGCCAATTTATTCTGGCGTCGGGGCTCGCAAATTTTCACGCCTGATCTGTCAGCGTCGGGCGTGGATGGCATTATGCGGCGGAGTCTGATGGCGCAACTTGCTGCCGCAGGCCAGGCTTGCCAGGTAATAAAAAGCGCACCGGCGAAGTTGCTGGCCGCCGATGAAGTGGTGATATGTAACGCGCTGATGCCGGTCCTGCCGGTCCGACAGATAGAAGCGGTAGAGTTTACTGAGCGCTCGCTGTTTAATCAGTTGCGCGCAAGCTGTGAAAAGATAATGGATGCATCATGATTCGAAGCAAAAAAATCGTCGTCAGCCTGCTGGCGATCGTGGGTCTCGCGGCTGTGCTGAGTTACTGGCAGGTTAAGCGGTTTGCGGCCACCCCGTTAACTCTGCAGCAGGAAACGATCTACACGCTGCCTGCCGGCACGGGCCGGGTCGCACTTGAAGCGCAGCTGGAAGAGCAGAAGATTATTCCGCACAGTATCTGGTTTGGCGCGCTGCTGCGTCTGGAACCTGAACTGGCGACCTTCAAGGCGGGTACCTATCGCCTTGAGCCGACCATGACGGTGCGCTCACTGCTACAACTGCTGGCCAGCGGTAAAGAGGCGCAGTTCCCGGTGCGGTTCGTGGAAGGCCAGCGGCTGAAAGAGTGGCTGAGTGAGCTGCGCAAAGCGCCTTATATCCGGCATACCCTGAAAGATGATCAGTTCGCCACCCTTGCCAGCGCACTAAAAGTGGAGCCTGAGCAGCTGGAGGGCAACTTCTTCCCGGATACCTGGCTCTACACGGCTAACACCACCGATATGGCGCTGCTGCAGCGCGCTCATGAGCGGATGAAAAAAACCATTGATGAGGTGTGGCAGGGACGGGCGGATAATCTGCCCTATAAAACCCCACAGGAGCTGGTGACCATGGCCTCAATCATTGAGAAAGAGACCGGCGTCAGCGAAGAGCGCGCGCGCGTTGCCTCGGTGTTTATCAACCGCCTGCGCACCGGTATGCGGTTACAGACCGATCCCACCGTCATCTATGGCATGGGCGACAGCTATAACGGTACGCTGACCCGCAAAGATCTTGAAACGGCCAGCGCTTACAATACCTATATCATTAACGGTCTGCCGCCTGGTCCGATCGCCATGCCGGGTAAAGCCTCCCTGCAGGCAGCGGCCCATCCCGAGAAAACCAACTATCTCTACTTTGTTGCGGACGGCAAGGGCGGCCATACCTTTACGACTAATCTTGCCAGCCATAACAAGGCGGTGCAGGTTTACCGGCAGACGCTAAAGGAAAAAAATGAACAGTAAGTTTATCGTCATTGAAGGCCTGGAAGGCGCCGGTAAAACCACCGCGCGTGATGCCATCGTCGCCACGCTGCGTGCCCGTGGCATTCACGATCTGGTCTTTACCCGTGAGCCTGGCGGAACGCCGCTGGCAGAACAGCTGCGGGTGCTGGTTAAGCAGGGTATTGAGGGCGAGCAGGTCACAGATAAAGCGGAACTGCTCATGCTCTATGCGGCGCGGGTTCAGCTGGTGGAAACAGTCATTAAACCGGCGCTGGCTCGCGGTGCCTGGGTGATCGGCGACCGACATGATCTCTCTTCTCAGGCTTATCAGGGGGGCGGACGTGGACTTGACGCCGATCTGATGCAGGCGCTACGCGATACCGTTTTGGGCGATTTCCATCCCGATCTGACGCTCTATCTTGATGTAACACCTGAAATTGGTCTGCAGCGCGCCCGTGCGCGCGGTGAGCTGGATCGCATTGAGCAGGAGTCATTGCGCTTCTTTGAACGCACCCGCGCGCGCTATCTGGCGCTGGCAGCGGAGGATCCCACTATCATTACCATTGATGCCACACAATCCCTGGGTGATGTGACAGTGTCGCTTAAGGCGGCGCTGGATGGCTGGCTGGCGGAGCAGGCGTGATGAACTGGTATCCGTGGCTGAATCAGCCTTATCGCCAGGTGATTGGCCAGCATCAGGAGAATCGCGCTCACCATGCGTTGTTGATCCAGGCGATGCCAGGTATGGGCGATGAGGCGCTGGTCTGGGGGATGAGCCGCTGGCTGATGTGCCAGCAGCGGGATGGCCTGAAAAGTTGCGGACTGTGCCACGGTTGCCAGCTGATGCAGGCCCATACCCATCCTGACTGGTATCGGCTTGAGGCAGAGAAGGGCAAAAGTACCCTGGGCATCGACGCGGTGCGGCAGGTTACGGAAAAAATGTACCACTTTGGTCAGCAGGGCGGCGCGAAAGTAGTCTGGCTGCCGGATGCCGCGCAGCTTTCGGAAGCGGCGGCCAACGCCTTGCTGAAAACGCTGGAAGAGCCGCCAGCCAACAGCTGGTTCTTCCTCAGCAGCCGCGATCCCTCGCGGCTGCTGGCCACGTTACGCAGCCGCTGCATGACGCTGCATCTGACGCCGCCGGACGAGGGACAAAGTCTGCTCTGGCTGAAGAAGCACGCTGCGCAAGACGAACAGATGCTGCTGGCGGCACTGCGCCTGAGCGCAGGTGCACCGGGTGCGGCGCTCAGCCTGCTGGAAAACGGGCCGTGGCAGGCCCGGCAGAAGCTCTGCGATGCGCTGTCCGCTGCGTTGCAGCAGGACATCCTGCAACTGCTGCCTGCGCTGAATGCCGACGACGCGGCAGCGCGTATCGGCTGGCTGCTCTCTTTGCTGCTGGATGCAATGAAGTGGCAGCAACATGCAGGTCAGTGGCTGAGTAATATCGATCGTCAGGATGTGGTGCAGTTGCTGGCCGGATACTTTTCTGCCAGCGCGCTCAACAGCAGCCTCCAGGAGTGGATGCGCTGTCGCGAGCAATTACTGCATGTGGTATCGGTAAATCGCGAATTATTGCTGACCGATCAGCTTCTGAGCTGGGCGGACAAACAGAAGCCCGCGCAGGTATGCTAAACCTATCTGAGAGTAATTATGTTTATTGTGGATTCCCATTGCCATCTTGATGGCCTGGACTATGAAAAGAACCATCGTGACCTGGATGATGTGATCGCCAAAGCGGCGGCGCGTGATGTGAAATTTATGCTGGCAATCGCCACCACGCTGCCGGGTTTTCATACCCTTAAAAGTCTGGTCGGCGAACGGAAAAATATAGCGCTCTCCTGCGGTGTGCATCCGCTGAATCAGGAAGAGGCCTATGATGTTGAGGAGTTTCGTCGGCTCTCTGCCGATCCTCAGGTGGTGGCCCTGGGTGAAACCGGGCTGGATTATCACTATCAGCCAGAAACGAAAGATCAGCAGCAGCGCTCGTTTCGCGAACATATCCGTACCGGTATTGCGCTGAACAAACCGATCATTGTTCACACCCGTGATGCCCGCGAAGATACGCTGGCGATTCTGCGTGAAGAGCAGGTTGAACGTTGCGGCGGCGTGCTGCACTGCTTCACTGAGGATCAGCCCACCGCAGCTAAACTGCTGGATATGGGCTTCTACATCTCTTTTTCCGGCATCGTCACATTCCGCAATGCTGAGCAGTTACGTGAAGCCGCACGCTATGTGCCGCTGGATCGGATGCTGGTTGAAACGGATTCGCCTTATCTGGCCCCGGTGCCTTTCCGTGGTAAAGAGAATCAGCCCGCTTATACGCGCGATGTTGCCGAATATCTGGCTGTACTAAAAGGGGTTGATTTAGAAACGCTGGCAGCCACCACCACCCAAAACTTCTCCACGCTGTTTCATATTCCGATGAGCCAACTGGGCGCCTGATCAGCTATTATTTCAGCCTCTGTAATTAATCTGTAACCTGCTTATATGACCCTGTTTTTTCAGACAGGGTTAGCTTTTTATCGCCGATTACTGGTGCGGATCAGTCAGAAATTTCGTAAAGTGCGCCCTTGTGATTGTCGAAACGTGATACCCGTCAAAGTAACAAATCGGGATTTATTTTACCCTTCGTAATAAATCAAAAGGCGGTCACCGCCAGCCCGGCAAAGAATCCTCCCTCTTTGCCACGCGCTCTGCGCAAATATGCACTCATACTCAGGAGCTTCACGCTATGTTCAAAAATGCTTTTGCCAACCTTCAAAAGGTCGGTAAATCGCTGATGCTGCCGGTATCGGTTCTGCCGATTGCCGGTATTTTGTTAGGAGTCGGTTCAGCCAATTTCAGCTGGTTACCTGCAGTGGTTTCGCATGTGATGGCAGAAGCGGGTGGATCGGTGTTCGCCAACATGCCGCTGATTTTCGCTATTGGTGTGGCGCTGGGCTTTACCAATAATGACGGCGTTTCGGCGCTGGCAGCGGTTGTTGCCTATGGCATCATGGTGAAAACCATGGCGGTGGTTGCCCCGCTGGTACTGCATGTGCCTGCGGCGGAGATCGAGGCTAAACACCTCGCCGACACCGGGGTACTGGGCGGTATTATCGCCGGCTCCATCGCCGCTTACATGTTCAACCGTTTCTACCGCATTAAGCTGCCAGAATATCTGGGCTTCTTTGCCGGTAAGCGGTTTGTACCGATAATTTCCGGTCTGGCAGCGATCATTCTCGGCGTACTGCTCTCCTTTATCTGGCCACCGATAGGTTCCGCGATTCAGGAGTTCTCACAGTGGGCGGCCTATCAAAACCCGGTTGTCGCCTTTGGTATTTATGGCGTAATTGAACGCGCGTTGGTGCCTTTTGGTCTCCATCACATCTGGAACGTTCCTTTCCAGATGCAGATCGGTGAATACACCAATGCGGCAGGTCAGGTGTTCCACGGTGATATCCCGCGCTATATGGCGGGTGACCCGACCGCAGGTAAACTCTCTGGCGGCTTCCTGTTCAAAATGTACGGTCTGCCAGCGGCAGCGATTGCTATCTGGCACTCAGCGAAGCCTGAAAATCGCGCCAAAGTGGGCGGTATCATGATCTCCGCCGCGCTGACCGCATTCCTGACCGGTATCACCGAACCGATTGAATTCTCATTCATGTTCGTGGCACCGATCCTGTATGTGATCCATGCGCTGCTGGCGGGTCTGGCATTCCCAATCTGTATCCTGCTTGGGATGCGTGATGGCACCAGCTTCTCACACGGTCTGATCGACTTTATCGTACTGAGCGGCAACAGCAGTAAAATCTGGCTGTTCCCGATTGTTGGTATCATCTATGGTCTGGTTTACTACACGATATTCCGTGTACTGATCGCGAAGCTGGATCTGAAAACGCCTGGCCGTGAAGAGAGCAGCAGCAGCGAGCAATCTACCGCGACCGGTACGGAGATGGCGGGCAAACTGGTGGCGGCGTTTGGTGGTAAAGAGAACATCACTAACCTGGATGCCTGTATCACCCGTTTACGTGTAAGCGTCGCCGATGTGGCGAAAGTGGATCAGACTGAACTGAAAAACCTCGGCGCCCGTGGCGTGGTGGTTGCCGGTTCCGGTGTGCAGGCGATTTTCGGGACTAAATCCGATAACCTGAAAACCGATATGGATGATTACATCCGCAGCATGTAATGATTTATAGCGATGAAAAAGCCCCGCTAAGCGGGGCTTTTTTTTGGCCTGGATTCAGAGGTAAACGCGCAGATACTCTGTCAGGCAGAGCAGGGCCATCGCCTGGCCATAGGGCATCGAGGTCAGGGGAACCGTGCGGTAGTAATCCAGATCCTTGCCCATTGCGGTTCCAAAGGAAACCTGTTTTAACTCGCCATCATCATCAATATTGGCAATCACGCCGCGCAGCGCTTTTTCTGCCACCTCACGATACTCCACGGGCAGATAACGCTTGCGAACCCCTTTCAGAATGCCATAGGCAAACCCGGCGGTAGCGGAGGCTTCCGGGTAGCTGTGCGGATCATCAAGCAGAGTGTGCCACAATCCGCTGCTGTGCTGACACTCCCTGAGCGCTTTAACCTGAGTCTCCAGCACCTGCTGCAGGAAACGGCGGGTAGCGTGATGCTCAGGCCAGTTCATCATCTCCAGGAAGTCGGGAATGACAATCGTCACCCAGCTGTTACCGCGCGCCCAGCGTGCATCAGCAAAGTTATGGCGGCCGTCAAAGTTCCAGCCGTGGAACCATAAGCCGGTTTTGCGATCCATCAGATATTGGGTGTGCAGCAGGAACTGATAACTCGCTTCTTCAATCCACTCATCGCGCTTCAGTAACTGACCAATTTTAGCCAGCGCCATCACGCTCATCATCAGCGTATCGTCCCAGAGTTGCTGTGGGTTTTCATTGTTATAGACAATGTGCTGCAGGCCGCCCTGTTCGGTACGCGGCATCTCATACATGACCCATTCTGCCCAGCGCTCCAGCACCGGCACCCAGGCCGGGTTCCCGGTCTCTTCGTAACGGTAGGCCAGCGTCAGAAAGGGACAAACGGTATTCACATTTTTGGTCGGCGTGCCTTCCGCCAGACGCTGCGTAAACCACTCATCAATAATGGTCAGCGTCTGCTGATCACCGGTCTGCTGATAGTAGTGCAGCATGCCATACAGACCGATGCCGTGTGTCCATTCCCAACCCGCCCAGCCTTTGGTATCAATCACCCGGCCATCGTCCAGCCGTAATAAAAATTCGCCTGTCTCATCGGTGATGTTAACCAGATTCTGTGTCAGCTTTTGAATCAGCTGTACCAGTTCGCTGCGTGGCAACAGATGCTCGGGCTGGCACAATAATTTGCTGTGTTTAACGGGAAATACAGTCATGGTTTATTCCTGTCGTTTTAAGGTCGGGTTTAAAGAAGGGTTTAAAGTGGGATGTGCGGACAATTTTTCCGGCGCTGGCTTATTACGATTAAGGAAGCCAATGTTGTTATTGCCCCAAAGGTTTTCGTAAGGCATGCCAGCCAGCGTTTCTACAATTGCGCGTGCTTCCGGCGTGATGCTTTCCGGCACGATGCGGCCCGCGTCGCGCATCTTCAGCGTTTCCTGGCGCAGCACAGTGTGGGTCTGCAGATTAAGCTTAAAGCGCAGTGACACGATAAAGCCACAGGCCAGCACGGCCACGGTACCGACGCTGAGAATCGCCAGGATAGTGTGGCTGACGCCGGGTACCTGGGTCGCCTGTCCAGAGACAAAGCCAGAGAGCTGCAGCACGATACCGACCAGCATGACTGCGCCAGCCTGCGACGCTTTACGCGTCAGGGTCATGATGCCGGCAAAAATCCCTTCACGGCGCTGTCCGGTGATCACCTCATCCACATCGGCAATATAGGTATAGGTATTCCACGGCACATAGTTAATACCGCCACGTCCCAAGCCTGCCAGGGCAGAGATCACCAATAGCAGTGACATGTTGTCGTTCATTCCGGCATACCACAGTCCAGCGTAGGAGAGCGCCGCAAGGCCAAACAGCACAGCCACCAGACGGTAGGCGGGCGCGGGTCCCATGCGGATGCAGAGCGGAATCATCGCCATCACCGCAATAAACTGCAGCACCGCCATGGTGCCCATCAGGCTGGAGGCAACCTGAGCGCTCTGCATCAGCACAAATACCACATACCAGGTAAAGACGGCGTTAAACACATCCTGGGCGATATAGCCGCCGAGGTACATGCCAAGGTGCTGGCGGAAGATGCGGATGCGTAAGGTTGAAGCCAGCTCGACATAGAGCCGTTTGAGATTCTGCATCAGCGTCAGTTGCTGCTTTTCCTGCTCTGCACGGCGTGACTCGGCGGAAAAGTCATCCGGGTGACGCTCCCAGGTAAAGCACCACACCAGCGTCAGCACCAGCGCGCAGATTACCGAGAACACCAGGCTGGCGTAGAAGAAGGAGAGAGGATTATCTTTGCCCAGCATACCCAGCAAAATACCGGGTAAAAAGGCAGCCAGAATGGCCGACAGCTGTGCCAGGCCGATGCGGGCACCAGAGAAGCGGGTTTTCTGTTTGAAGTCGTCGGTCATTTCCGGCACCAGCGTTTCATACGGCACCAGGATCATGGTGTAGACGATATCAAACAGCAGATACGTGCAGAGATACCACCAGAAACTCATGTCGCTGACCCACATCAGGCTATAACTGAATACACAGGGTATGCCGAGCAGGATAAAGAATTTGCGGCGGCCAAAGCGTTTGCCCAGCCAGGTCGAACCGAAGTTATCGGTCAGAAAGCCCATCAGCGGGCTGACTATCGCATCCAGCACGCGCGCAGCGGCGAAGATCAGCGTGGCCTGAATCGGGGTTAACCCACAAAAGGTAGTGTAAAAATAGAGCAACCAGGCGGCGGTCAGCGCCGTGGTGCCTGCTCCAAGAAAATCTCCGGAACCGTAAGCCAGATAGTGGCCAAGACCAATTTTACGTGAGCGCATGTCTGATGCTCCTTGATGTTTATGGCGGTTTATCCCTGGTGATGCCGGTCATCTCACCCGGACTGGTTAGCAAAGTAGAACTGACGGGGCGGCTAAACCTTCGCAATTTGGCAAGCGCTGGCGCTGAAGTGGCAAACAGACAAAGAAAAGGGTGGCGAAATTCTAATTTATAAAACAGCGTTTCATTTTTATGGTGTGGCAGGTGTGTTGACAGCATTCAGGACGGCGTTCTGGTCACAGAGAGAGGGTGCTGCTGCAAAGGCAGGCGAACAATGCAAGAAAAGTGGTACTGAGGTTGAAAGAAAACAAATTTCTCCCGCATACTGATTGATTAAGACTCAGGCTAAAGCTAAAGGAATTGCACCATGGCAGAAGAAACCATTTTTAGTAAAATTATCCGCCGCGAAATCCCCGCTGATGTGGTTTATCAGGATGAGCTGGTCACTGCCTTCCGCGACATTTCGCCCAAAGCGCCGACCCATATTTTAATCGTGCCGAATGTGCTGATCCCAACGGTCAACGAGGCGGAAGCAGCGCATGAGCATGCGCTGGGACGTATGTTTACCACCGCGGCGAAAATCGCCCGACAGGAAGGTATCGATCAAAATGGTTATCGTCTGATTGTGAACTGCAATCAACATGGTGGTCAGGAGGTTTATCACATTCATATGCATCTGCTGGGCGGTGAACCGCTGGGACCGATGCTCTCTAACTGATCTGATAACGGAAACGTGCTATGCGATCCTGGCTGACTGGCCTGCCGATCCTGCTCTGCCTGACGGCCTGCAGCAGTGAAAAACCGATGATCAATACGTCACAGTCTCTGGTGATGGAGTCCTCTGTGCTGTCGGCAGGGATCATTACCGATGAACCGACGCTGGATGAGAACGATGGACTGAAGCGTGCCACCAGCGTGCTCTATAATCAGCGCGAAACACCGGTTGTTGTGCACTATCGTTACTACTGGTATGACGACAAAGGGCTGGAAATCACTCCGCAGGAACCGGCGCAGACCGTTACCGTTCCGGCGCAGGGCAGCATTGTCGCCACCTCGCAACTCGGTAACCTGACGGCCAGCAAGGTTCGTCTTTATCTCTATCTTTAAGGATTTTTTACGTGATACGCAGTGTTAATCGTACCGGAGCGCTCCTGATGGCGCTCATTCTGACCGGCTGTGTCGTGAAACAGCAGCAGCCTGCACCGGTTGAACCGACCCAGCCTGTGGAGCCGGTACAGCCCGTTCCACAACCTGAACCGGTGCCGCAACCGCAGCCAGTGCCGCAGCCACCGAAACTGGTCACTATCAACTGGGATGCCAGCGTTCAGCCGCTGGTGGCGCAGATGTTACAGGCCGCCAGCGCCGAGCCGGGGAGCGTGTTGCTGGTGGATCGGATTAAAAACAGCACCAACGGTGCGCTGCAAAGTGAGAAAGCCACAGCGGCTATCCAGAATGCGCTGAATAACAACGGCAAATTCACCCTGGTTTCTGCTGATCAACTGGCGCAGGCCAAGCAGACGCTGGGATTATCGCCGGATGACAGCCTGAACTCGCGCAGTAAAGCGATTGGTCTGGCGCGTAACGTTAATGCTCAGTATGTGCTCTACAGCAACGCGCGTGGCGATGTCAAAGCGCCGACGTTGCAAATGCAACTGATGCTGGTCCAGACCGGCGAAATCATCTGGTCCGGCAACGGCATTGCACAGAATTAATCCCGCTTTCCAGCGGATGATTCAGCAGGTCACCGGCGAACCAGAAAAGACATCCTTTATCCCGCTGGCCGGTCTGACCGGGCACAGCCAGAAGATTGTCAGCCCGCGCGGAACCTATATCGCGCGGGCGGCACCGCAACCAGCTATTCCGTTTGTGGATCGGCAGCGCGAATTCCGTCTGTTACGCAAATTGCGAGCCAGCGGAGTGGCACCCCAGCCCGTGGCGGGCCATCGTCAGGGGATCATCCTGACCTGGTGCGCAGGTGATGCGCTGGATGAACAGCGCTTCAGCCAGCAGCGTCCACAGATCGTGGCACTGCTAAAGCAACTGCATCAGCAGCCGCTGACCGGCTATCGTCTGCAGTTGCTGCCGCTGCTATGGCACTACTGGCAGCTCACTCCACAACGGCATTACCGCTGGTTACGGGCGCTCAGGCGTCTGACGCAGCAGGGTGAACCCCAGCCGCTGAGGCTGGCTCCGCTGCACATGGATCTGCATGCCGGAAATGTCATACAAGGTCCCGAAGGTCTGCGTCTGATCGACTGGGAGTATGCCGCCGATGGCGACGTGGCGCTGGAGCTGGCGACTCTCTGTGCCAGCGATCCGCAGCACCAGGCCGACTGGCTGGCTGAGTATGCCGCGGCGATGCAGCTGCCGCTTACCGCGCTGGTGCAGCAGGTCAGACGCTGGCAGCCCTGGCTGCGGTTACTGATGGCCAGCTGGTATCAGCTCCGTGCCGGTCAGCGTGACGACGACACATTACAACAGCTGGCTCGACAGAGCTGGCAACAGATTTAATCGCGTTACGCAGGTGCGTTTCGCTACAGGATTCATGATATGAGATCAGATTTACCCGGCCCCCTGATGCTTGACGTCGAGGGTTATGAACTGGATGGCGAAGAGCGCGACATCCTGCAGCATCCGCTGGTGGGCGGTTTAATTTTATTTGCCCGAAATTATCATGATCCCGCACAGCTGACAGAGCTGGTGCGGCAGATCCGCGCCGCCTCTCACACCCGGCTGGTGGTGGCGGTGGATCAGGAGGGCGGTCGCGTGCAGCGTTTCCGTGACGGCTTCACCCAACTGCCTGCCATGCAATCTTTTGCTGCGTTGCATGACCTGGATACCGCCGGTGAACTGGCGCAACAGGCGGGATGGCAAATGGCGGCCGAGATGATCGCCATGGATATCGATATCAGCTTTGCGCCGGTACTCGATATTGGTCATATCAGTGCCGCGATTGGCGACCGTTCTTTCCATGCCGATCCGGCCATCGCCCTTGACGTCGCCCGCCGATTTATTGCGGGGATGCACGAGGCCGGCATGAAGACCACCGGCAAACATTTTCCGGGTCACGGTGCGGTGAGTGCGGATTCGCATAAAGAGACTCCACGCGATCCGCGGGACGAAAAGACGCTGCGTGAACATGACATGGCAATCTTCAGCAAGCTGATTACCGAACAGGCACTGGACGCCATCATGCCCGCACACGTCATCTACTCCGAAGTTGATCCGCTGCCCGCCAGTGGTTCGCCATACTGGCTTAAAACCGTGCTGCGTGAGCAACTGGGCTTTGACGGTGTTATTTTCTCCGACGATCTGTCGATGGAGGGCGCAGCGGTGATGGGCAGCTATCCTGAGCGGGCGCAGCAGTCCCTTTCCGCGGGCTGTGACATGATTCTGGTCTGCAATCAGCGTCAGGGCGCCATCAGTGTACTGGATAACCTGATCCCGGTCGGGTCAGAGCGGGTTACACAGCTGTATCATCAGGGCAGGTTTACCCGCGATGAACTGCGGGGAACGCATCGCTGGAAAAACAATGCTCAGCAACTGAGTGCGCTTCAGGAACGCTGGCTGGCTCATAAGGCGTCGTGGTAAGCAGTGACTGCCCGGCGCTATCACTACCTTGAGGATTATCATGATCATCTATCTGCACGGTTTTGATTCCAACAGTCCGGGCAATCACGAAAAAGTGCTGCAACTGCAATTTATCGATCCTGATGTCAGGTTGATCAGTTACAGCACCCGCCATCCGAAACATGACATGCAGTTTCTGCTAAAAGAGACCGATAAGATGCTGACGCTTTCTGACGACGACCGGCCGCTGATTTGCGGCGTCGGACTGGGCGGCTTCTGGTCAGAGCGCATTGGATTTCTGTGCGGAATCCGGCAGGTGATTTTTAATCCCAACCTTTCGCCGCAGGCGAACATGGAAGGGAAGATCGACCGGCCGGAGGAGTATCAGGATATCGCAACGAAGTGCGTCAGCGATTTTCGCGAGCGTAATCGTGACCGCTGTCTGACCATTCTCTCCCGTCACGATGAGGCGCTTGACAGCAAGCACATTGCTGAGCAGTTGCATCCGTTTTATGAAATTGTCTGGGATGAGACGGAAGGGCACAAATTCAAAAATATATCCCCACATCTTAAGCGGATAAAAGCTTTTAAAACATTAGGTTAAGCAGAAAAGGCATCGTAAGGTGCCTGTTTTTATTACGTAATTATCTGAGTTTTATTTTCCCGCTTTGATGTATATCAATATTCTTATGTTCTCCTCTTCCCGCCATGCTATTCTCCCAGCAGATTGCGATTTTAACTTCGCCAACCCTATGTTTCTTAAGGTTTAATTTAACCTTTGGTTAACTTTTGGTTCACAATTTGAGGGGGTCTTTGTTGACTACGTCTGTTAAGAAAATTGTTATTGTCGGAGGGGGAGCGGGTGGCCTGGAAATGGCCACGCAACTGGGCCATAAACTGGGTCGTAAAAAGAAGGCCGAGATTATCCTGGTTGATCGTAACCACAGTCACTTGTGGAAGCCGCTGCTGCACGAAGTGGCGACCGGCTCAATGGACGAAGGCATTGATGCATTGAGCTATCTGGCTCATGCCCGCAATCACGGTTTTGAGTTCCAGCTGGGTTCGCTCACCGATATCGATCGCACCCGAAAAGTAATCCGCCTGGCCGAAGTGCTGAATGCGCAGGGCGAAGTGCTGGTGCCACAGCGTGAAGTGGCCTACGACCAGCTGGTGATGGCGCTGGGCAGCACCTCGAATGATTTCGGTACGCCGGGCGTCAAAGATCACTGCATCTTCCTGGATAATCCGCATCAGGCGCGTCGTTTCCATAACGAAATGCTCAACCTGTTCCTGAAATTCTCCGCCAGCGAAGGCCGGGTCGAGAAAGTTAACATCGCCATCGTGGGCGGCGGGGCAACAGGCGTTGAGCTGTCAGCTGAATTGCATAACGCGGTGAAACAGCTGCACAGCTACGGCTTCAAAGGCCTGGGCCGGGAAGCGCTGAATGTGACGCTGGTGGAAGCGGGTGAACGTATCCTGCCTGCACTGCCACCACGCATCTCTGCTGCAGCACATCAGGAGCTGACCAAGCTGGGCGTACGCGTGCTGACGCAGACCATGGTCACCAGCGCCGAGCGTAATGGCCTGAATACCAAAGGCGGTGAGTTTATCGAAGCCGATCTGATGGTCTGGGCGGCAGGAATCAAAGCGCCTGACTTCCTGAAAGAGATTGGCGGACTGGAAACCAACCGCATCAATCAACTGGTGGTCAAAGAGACGCTGCAAACCACGCTGGATGATGACATCTACGCGATTGGTGACTGCGCCTCCTGCGCCTTGCCGGGCGGCGGTTTTGTACCACCGCGCGCCCAGTCAGCGCATCAGATGGCCTCACGCGCCATGGACAACATCCTGGCGCAGCGTCACGGTAAGCCGCTGAAAGCCTATGTCTATAAAGATCATGGCTCGCTGGTATCGCTCTCCCGCTTCAGTACGGTCGGCAGCCTGATGGGCAACCTGATGCGCGGCTCAATGATGGTGGAAGGGCGTATCGCGCGCTTTGTCTATATCTCGCTTTACCGTATGCACCAGATTGCGCTGCACGGCTACTTCAAAACCGGTCTGATGATGCTGGTCGGCAGTATTAACCGGGTTATTCGTCCCCGGCTGAAGCTGCACTAAGCAACAGCAATAACGCTGGCTAAATTAATTTTAAGCCTCCTCGATTCTGAGGGGGCTTTTTTTATGTCCTTGAGAAGCCCCTGAAACAGACGCTGGCGCAGGAGAGTGCGATATTGGCTAAAGCAAAATGCATTCATAACTTTGACTTAAGTAAAATTTTATGAGCAGGGCAGCGTAGCATCAGGGTAATGCCTGAAATGCGTACCATTCATAACAAGAGGGTGGCCGAAAGAATATTTGCTATAACCAGAAAACTTTTCAGGTAACGAGTTCGGCTACTTCAGTTCTGTCGTTAGCCCGGCTACTGATCTGTTCTGTGACGCGCTGAAAGAATGGCTAATCCCTTGTTATTCATTGGCTAAAAATATCCGTCTCTGCGCCTTTAGCTAATCCCGGCGATTCGCCAGACTCAGCAGCCCCTGAATTACGGGTAATTACTGGTACTTTTTTAAAAGGCCTGTCCCGCTAACTTTTGTAAGTTTAGTGTAAGTTTTTCTGTAATTTTTCTTGTGGTTTTTGATTCCAGCGCCATAATGTGCGCAGGAAAGTAGTCATATACATTTTGTTACACCTTAACCACATGGATCGGTTATGCAGCCCCAAAAAAATGGAGTTTTAACAACGCTGGCACCTCTGCTTTGCGCTCTGCTGATTAACGCCCTGCCAGTCTGCACTGTGCAGGCGGCACCGGGTGATGAGCAATTACAGCATCAGCAGGAGCAACAAAAAGCGCGGCAGCAGCGGCTGATGCCACAGGTGCCTGATGTGCGTCTCTCAGAAACGGTTCCGGCACCTTCCCACCTGACGTTCCCGCAGGAAACACCCTGTTTTAATATTCAGCAGGTCAGTTTGTCCGGGCAGGAGGCGCTGCCGCACTGGGTGCCTCTGCAGCGTCTGGCCAGCCAGGCCAATGGTCATTGTCTCGGCGTAAAAGGCATCAGCCAGTTAATGAGCACGCTGCAAAACCGGCTGATCAATCATGGCTGGGTCACTACGCGCGTGCTGGCTCCGCAGCAGGATCTGCGTCAGGGCGTGCTGCACCTGCTGATCGTGCCTGGCAAAATCCGCAGTGTGGAACTGTCACCCTCATCATCCCGCTATGTCAGCCTGTGGCCGACATTACCCGCCCATGCAGGCAATCTGCTGGATTTACGGGATATTGAACAGGGGCTGGAAAACCTGCAGCGTCTGCCGACGGTAGAGGCGCATATGGTGCTCCGTCCTGGCCTCAATCCGGGTGAAAGTGACATCGTGATTGAACGCACGCAGCGCCGTTTCTGGCGACTCGGCGCATGGCTGGATGATTCCGGCACCGAAAGTACCGGGCGCTATCAGAGCGGGATGATGCTGGCGCTGGATAACCCGACCTCCCTCAGCGATCTCTTCTACCTGACCGCCAGTCGCGACCTGGGATTTGCTGGCAGAAAAAGCAGCAAAAGCCTGTCGGGACATTACTCAGTACCTGTCGGCTACTGGCTGTTTGGCCTTACCGCCAGCGACTACGACTATCATCAGACAGTCGCCGGTTACAGCCGCGATTTTCTCTACGCCGGAAAGAGCCGCTCGCTGGATGTGCAGGCCAGCCGGGTGATCTACCGCAATGCCGCCGCCAAAACCACCGTCAGCGCCGATGTGCGGGTTAAAGAGTCGCGCAACTTCATCAACGACACCGAAATCAGCAGCCAGCAGCGCCGTACCAGTGCATGGCGACTCGGCCTGTCACACCGGCACTATATCGGTCCGGCGACGCTGGACGCCGGTGTCAGCTATCAGCGTGGTACGCGCTGGTTCGGTGCGCTGCCCGCCTGGGAGGAGTCATATCAGGACTCTACCTATGCCACCGCGCTCTCTAAAATCCTGACCTGGCAGGCCGGCCTTACCACGCCGTTCGCGCTGGGTAATCAGCATTTAAGTTACAACATCCAATATCGTCGCCAGATGAGCAACACCCCGCTGACACCGCAGGATGAGTTCGCGATTGGCAACCGCTGGACCGTACGCGGTTTTGATGGTGAGCGCACCCTCAGCGCCAGCCGGGGCTGGACCGTTCAGAATACGCTGGCCTGGCAGACGCCGCTGCCCACTCAGGAGCTTTACCTGGGTGCCGACTATGGCGAGGTGGGCGGCAACAGCGCCTCCCAGGGTGGACCTCTGGGACGACATCTGGCGGGCGGCGTCATCGGATTGCGCGGCGCGATCACGCCCGCCAGCCTGAGCTACGACTTTTTTGCCGGGATTCCTCTGTCGAAACCGGACGGCTTCAAAACCGATCCTGTCACCTATGGTTTCAGCGTGAACTGGAACTACTAAACCTTTTATCGATATTGCTGACAATGGACTGTGCGCATTATGAATAAACTTTGCTATCGCCTTATCTTCAACCGGGTTCGCGGCATGTTAATGGTGGTGTCTGACATCACCCGTAGCGGCTATTCACGTGTTGCCCGAAGCCCGAAGCGCACCTCATATACAGAGGCGAGGGTGCGGATCTCACCGCTCAGCTTTGCACTCTGGCTGGCAGCGGGTGTGGTCAGTCTGCCGGTGCAGGCCAACATTGTGGCAGACAGCAGCGCGCCGGGCAGCCAGCAGCCTACCGTCATGGCCACCGCAAATGGTCTGCCGCAAATCAACATCCAGACGCCCAATAGCCAGGGTGTTTCCCGCAACCAGTACAGCCAGCTCGACGTTGACGCGCGCGGCGCAATCCTGAACAACAGCCATCAGAACACGGCTACTCAACTGGGTGGCATGGTGGCAGCTAACCCCTGGCTGTCAAAGCAGGAAGCGACGGTCATCCTCAACGAAGTCAACAGCCGTAATCCCAGCCAGCTTAACGGGTTTATCGAAGTGGCCGGTAAACGGGCTGCGGTAGTCATTGCTAACCCGTCAGGCATTACCTGTAACGGCTGCGGATTTATCAACGCCAGCCGTAATACGCTGACCACCGGACAGGCGCTGATTGAAAATGGCCAGCTCAAAGGCTTCGATGTTAATGGCGGCCGAATCAATATCGAAGGTCAGGGCCTGAATGACAGCGATGCTGACTACACCCAGATCATTGCGCAGTCGGTAGCGGTTAACGCAAAAGTTCATGCCCGCGAACTCAATGTGGTCACAGGCAGGAACCAGGTTGCGACCGAAGGTACCGTCACGACGGTGAAAGCGGATAATGGGACGACACCGCCTGAGTTTGCGCTCGACGTCGCGGCGATTGGCGGCATGTATGCCCATAAAATCACCCTGACCGGCACTGAAAAGGGCGTTGGCGTGCGTAATGCCGGTGAACTGGGTGCCAGCGCGGGTGAGCTGCACCTGACCGTGGATGGCAGACTGGAGAACAGCGGCACGCTGCAAAGTCAGGCCGCGCTGCAGATAGCCAGCACTGGCGACCAGGAGAACCGCGGCAACATCGTGTCACAGCAGGATGTCTCGCTGGCCTCCAGCGGCACGCTGCGCAACAGCGGGCTGGTGAGCGCAGGCCGTAACGCGACACTCTCCGCCAGCACCATTGAGAGCACCGCTGAAAGTACGCTGGCGGCAGGCGTTGGCGGCAATGAGACGCTGAGCCAGCCCGGTAATTTGCTGCTGACCAGCCAGGGTGAGCTTAAGGCGCGGGGTAAAAACCTGGCGCACGACCAGATTCAGGCGCGGGGCAGCCGGGTCGATCTTGCCGGGAGCCAGACCTCAGCAGATGCTATCGCGCTGACCTCTACGCAGGCGGATATCAGCACCCAGGGCGCCACGATAGCGGGGCGTACACTCGGGATTCAGGCTGCGACGGCGCTTAACAATGATGACGGCAAACTGGCGGCGGGCAGCCTCGCTGTCGCGGCACAAAACGTCAGTAATAATCGCGGCCTGCTGCGCCAGCAAAACCGCGAAACCCTGACGATCTCCACGGGGTCGTTGCTCAACAATCAGGGCACGCTGAGCAATGAAGGTGATACCCGGCTGCAGGCGCAGCATATTGAAAACCGCAGCGGGCTCATCGCAGGTAACGGTGACTCACTGCAGCTGGATACGCCATGGCTGGATAATCAGGGCGGCACTGTGCAGCTGGCGGGCAATAATGGCGCGCTGAACCTTAATGCGACCCGGCTGGAGGGCAATCAGGGCAATTTGCTGTCAGCGGGTGCGTTAATGCTCAGCGGCGACAGGCTCGATCTCTCACAGGCACACACCCAGGCAGAGTCGCTGACGCTGACGGCGGGCACGCTGGATCACCGTCAGGGTCTGCTGTCGCAGCGTGGTGCTGGCGAGATGGCGATCGCAGTTTCGGGTGACACAGACAACCGCGATGGGCGGATTGAGAGCGGCGGTAATCTGCATTTTGCATCAGGCAGCCTGGATAACAGCAGTGGCACGCTGCTGGCTGCGGGCAGCGGCGATCTGCAACTGGATGTTCAGGAGACCCTGACGAACGCGCAGGGTGCGCTGCAGGCCAGTCGCAATCTGCAACTCAACAGCGCAAGCCTGAATAATCAGCAGGGCCTGATTGCCTCAACCGGTGGTGACGCTACGCTGAAGACCCGCGAGGCTATTGATAACACCCAGGGCCGCATCGAAGCGGGCCAGCAGGTCACTTTGCGCAGTCAGGCGCTGGATAATCAGCGTGGAACCCTGCTCGGCCGCGGCGTGACCATCGACACGCAGCAGGGTGAACTGAACAATACTGGCGGCAACCTGGTCGCCCGTACCGATCTCAGCATTTCCAGCGGGACAACGGACAATCACACCGGTCTGATCCAGTCAGGCGGCGATCTTGCGCTCGATACCCACGGACAGGCGCTGATTAACCATGACAGCGGTAAAGCAGGGATAATCAGCGGTGGCGCACTTGCCCTTAACAGTGGCGACCTGGATAACCAGAACGGCGTCATCGCCGCTGCCTCGGCGGCCAGCATCAGCAGCGGCCTGCTGACCAACATTGACGGCACACTGATGTCTGATGGGGCGCTGACGCTGATGACCGGCGCGCTCGACAATCAGCGAGGCTTATTACAATCGGGTCAGGCGCTCTCACTGGATACTCACGGCGCGCAGCTGAACAACAGCGCCAGCGGCGATCGCGGCGGCATTGTGGCGCACGGCGATCTGCAACTCTCAACCGGAAAGTTAGCCGGCGATCACGGCGTCATTCAGGGACAAAACCTGGTGATCGATACGCAGGGCCAGTCCGCTGATTTCAGGTCTGCTCTGCTCAGCGCCAGGGGCGAACTATTGCTGAGCAGTGGTGCGCTGGATAACAGCGGCGGGCGACTGCAGTCCGGCGGTGATATGCAGCTTAATACACACGAAGAGGTGCTGAATAATACGGCATCAGGCGGCGTTATTGCGGGGGCTAATCTGCATATCAGCAGTGGTGATCTCGATAACGGCACGGGTTCGCTGGTCTCGGCGGGCGCTATGCGGCTCACCAGCGGTGGAGTGAACAACGTCGATGGGATTATTAATGCCGATCATGAATTAACGCTGGAAAGCAGCAGCGTGGATAACCAGCGCGGCCTGCTTCAGTCGGGTGAGGCGCTGTCCGTCAACACCCAGGGCGGCGAACTGAATAACCGCGACAGCGGCGAACGCGGTGGCATTGTTGCAGGCGGCGATCTGCTGCTCTCCAGCGGCCAGATTGATGGCCGTAGCGGGGTGATGCTGGGACAGAATATTCGCATCGATACTCATCAGCAGACCTTCGACCATCAGCAGGGTCAACTGGGTGCTAAAGGCACCCTGCAACTGGATAGCGGACTCCTCAACAACCGGGCAGGCAGGATTGAGTCGGGTGGCGATCTGCATCTGGACACCCACGGCAACAGCCTGATCAACCGTGACAGCGGAGCCGCAGGCGGCCTGTTCAGTGCGGGCATGCTGAAGCTCTACAGCGGCGCATTGGATAATCTGCGCGGCTTCATTACCGGTCATAGCGGCGCGCAGATTGTGACGGGCGATATCAACAACCAGTCCGGCACGCTGACGGGCGGCAAAGGGCGGCTCGATCTCACCAGCGGGGAGCTGCAAAACCAGGGTGGCCTGTTACAGGCTGGCAGCGACATGACGCTGGACACCCAGGGTCACGCCCTGATCAATCGCGACAGTGGTGACCAGCGCGGTATCGTGGCCCTCAACAGTCTGGATCTGCGCAGCAGGGCAATTGATAACCAGACGGGTTTCATTGCCGCCGGACAGCAGGCATCACTCAGCGCCAGTGAACTGAACAATAGCCAGGGGCAAGTCGCAGGCAATGGCGGGCTGACTTTCAACGGTCAGGCGCTGAACAACAGTGACGGTAAACTGCAGTCGGCGGGGAATATCACCCTCACCACGGCAGGTCAGACGCTGACTAACCAGCGCGGACTTATTGCCGGTGCCGGTAACCTCAATATTGAAAGTGGCGCGCTGGATAACCAGCAGGGACAGATCCAGGGTGGCACCGATCTGACGCTCAATGCGGGACAAAATGCGCTGCACAATCAGGCGGGCAAACTCCTTTCGGCAGGCACGCTATCGCTGACGGCGGGTCAGTTGGTCAACAGTGACGGCCTGGTGCAAAGCGTCGGCAACGGTACCCTGTCACTGAGCCAGCAGCTGGATAACCGTAGCGGGATGATTCAGGGCGGCCAGCAGATGACGATCACCACGCCATCGCTGATCAACCGCGATACACGACAGAGCGGCAAAGGCATTGAAGCGGGCAGTTTAACCATCGAAACCGGTACGCTGGACAACAGTCAGGGTGCTCTGCGCGCAAAACAGAGGCTGGCGCTTACCGTGCAACAGGCACTGGATAACGTCAGCGGGCTGATCTCGTCAGCGGATACGCTGACTATTCAGGACTCAGCCCTGGGGCAGGCGCTCGCCATCAACAATCAGCAGGGCACGCTGATTGCTGATAAAGAGGCGCAGATCAACGCAGCTTCCCTGAGTGGCGACGGACAGGTGTTGTCGCAGGGGAATCTCGGCATCACGCTGGCAGGTGATTTCCATAACCTCTCAGGTCAAAGCCAACGGTACGCTGCGCCTGACGGCGGGCGGAAACGTGACCAACGATGGCACCCTCGCTGCTCAGCAGTCGCTATTGCTTACCGCGCAAAATATCAGTAATCAGGCAAATGGCGAGATCAGCGGCGGGCAGACCGAAATTACGGCAGCCGACACCCTGAACAATCGCGGCTTGATTGACGGCGGACTGACACACCTGGTGGCGGGCGTCCTGAATAACAGCGGCACCGGCCGTATCTATGGCGATCACATTGCCATTGCGGCTACGCTGCTCAACAACCTCAGCGAAGCGGGCAAAGCAGCGGTGATTGCGGCGCGGCAGCGCCTGGATATTGCGGCTGGCACGCTGAACAACCGCGACCATGCGCTGATCTACAGTGATGGCGATCTGCACATTGGCGGCCAGCTGGATGCGAATAATCAGGCCACCGGACAGGGGCAGCAGCTCAACAATGACGGGGCAACAATTGAGGCCGGGCAGGATGCCACGATCAGCATGGCGGAAATCAACAATACCAACCGCCACCTGACCACGCAGGTCGTTACGACCGAAGATAGCCAGCATCACGACGCGGTGCTAAAAGGCCACACCGATCGTTTTGACTGGGACGCCGTGGATACCAGCAAAAAAAACAAATATGGCGTGCACACGGCAAAAATGCCGGATGGCACCAGCGGCAGCGAGTTTTATGAGTATGACTACCGGCGGATAGTGAAAGAAACTCAGATTCAGGAGAGCGATCCGGGCAAGATTCTGTCGGGCGGTAACCTGACCTTTAGCGCCGGCCGTCTTAACAACCACGACAGCCAGATTGTCGCGGGTGCTTTGCTCGGCGGTCAGATAGGCGAGCTGAATAATCAGGCGACAAAAGGAACGCGCGTTACCACGGACGACGGGAAATCGGTTCGCTGGTATGCGAAGAAGAAGAAAAAGAAACTGGGTGGAACCAAAACGTCGCAGGGCAAAGATAAGAAAAACTACCGCCCGGCGCCCGTGACGGAAACCATCGATCTGCAGACGCTAAGCTGGCAGGCGAATGCCGCGCCGCAGGGAAATGGCTATCAGACCGGCAACCGCCAGCAGCAGGGCGTCACCGCGCAGGCTGACCGCATCGGCACACCTGCTCTCCAGCAGACTGTTGCGGCAGTGGCACTGAGTGCCACGGATAGCGGCAGTGCGTTACTGCCAGCCGGATTACGCTATGACAGTGCGCTGACGCTGGACAAGCTCGGCAGCCTCAAAGACCGGCCGCTGCTGTTACCTGCCGGGCAACAATTCTCGCTGACACTGCCAGCAACGGTCGTCGACGGACAGACGATTACGCCGGTGATCCGCGCCGTCTCACCGGATATCCGGCTGCCGGATAACAGCCTGTACCAGCTGCAACCTGGTAGTGACAGTCATTACCTGGTCGAGACCGATCCGCGCTTTGTGAATCAGAAGCAGTGGCTCAGCAGCGACTATATGCAGAACGCCCTGACCACCGACAGCAGCCGGATCCTGAAGCGGCTGGGCGATGGTTATTACGAGCAGCGACTGGTGCGCGATCAGATTATTCAGCTGACCGGCAACCGCTATATCAGCGGGTATGGCAGTGATGAAGATCAGTATCGCGGACTGATGAATAATGGGGTAGCCTTCGGCAAAGCCTACGAACTGGAACTCGGTGTGGCGCTGACCCCGGCGCAGATGGCGCTGCTCACCAGCGATATCGTCTGGCTGGTGAATCAGACCGTGACGCTGCCGGATGGCACACAGCAGACCGTGCTGGTACCGCAGGTTTATGCGAAAGTGAAGCAGGGTGACTTAACCGGCGACGGCGCGTTGATCGGGGGCGGTAGCGTGGCGCTGAATGCCCGCAACGACATCACTAATAGCGGGACCATTAAGGGCCGCGACGTGACGCAGCTGACGGCGCAGTCGCTGACCAACAGCGGCTACATCAGCGGCAACACGGTCAGTCTCACCGCCCGTCAGGATATCACTAACCTTGGCGGCGTCATCAGCGGTGATAAGCAGGTGTCGCTGCTGGCCGGACGGGATATTACCAGCCAGTCAACGCTGCGCGGCGACGGCACCGACCGCTGGATAGATCGTCCGGCCGGTATCTACGTGCAGGGCACCGACGGTGCGCTGACGCTGAGCGCGCTGAACAACATCACCCTGGCCGCCAGCGATATCGGCAACGCCGGAGAGAAGAGCACCACGAAGATTCAGGCGGGCAATAACCTGACGCTCGGCACCCTCAGCACGCAGCACACTGAAAATGACAGCTGGAACAGCAGCAACTACCGTCGCCTGTCACAGCAGAGCGATGCCGGGTCACGCATCACCGCCGGCGGCGCGCTGCAACTGAGTGCCGGACAGGATATCCGCGCTACGGCAGCGGACGTCACGGCGGGCGGGGCACTGACCGCCAGTGCCGGACGCGACATCGTGCTCAGCGCGGGCAACAGCCGTACCGATCTCACCGAACACAGCAGGCAGTCAAGCAAAGGGCTGCTGTCGGGCAGCAGTCTGGAGACCCACGACGAACTGCACAGCAGCGAGGCGCTCAGTACCACGCTGAGCGGCGACAGCGTCCGGCTTCAGGCGGGCCGCGACATTGCAGTAACAGGCAGCAACGTCGCCGGTACGCAGGATGTTGCCCTGACCGCGGGCCGCGATCTCAGCATCACGACCGCCACAGAAACGCGTGATGAAGTGCATCAGCGCGAGGAGAAAAAATCGGGCCTGATGGGCACTGGCGGCATCGGTTTCACCGTGGGGCAGGCGATGCAGAAGAGCAGCACCGACGCCAGCGGCGTACTCAGCCGCGGCAGCACGGTGGGGAGCAGCGACGGAAGCGTCACCCTCAGTGCCGGTAACCAGCTTAACGTGCACGGCAGCGACGTAATCGCCGGTAAAGATCTCTCCCTGAGAGGCAGCGACGTGACCCTCAGTGCGGCCGAAAACAGCCACACCGCACTGACGAAAACCGAGCAGAAGCAGAGCGGGCTGACGCTGGCGCTGTCCGGCACGGTGGGCGCGGCACTGAACACGGCAGTGCAGACCGCCCGTACCGCCGATGAGAGCGGCGATGACCGGCTGAAGGCGTTGCAGGGCACCAAAGCGGCGCTGACGGCGGCCCAGGCCGCGCAGGCTTACCAGATGGACGGCGCGCAGACCGACGCGGCGAACGCCAGAAACACCGCCGCAGGCCTGAAGCCGGGCGACAAAGGTTATGAAGAAGGTTCCACCAACTCGATCGGCATCAGTCTTTCTTACGGCAGCCAGTCGTCGAAAAGCGAGACCCGCACCGAAAGCCGTGAAGCGCAGGGCAGTACGCTGGGCGCGGGCGGTAACCTGGCCATCACCGCCACCGGCGCACAGCCGGGCAGCGCGGGCGACATCCTCGTGCAGGGCAGCCAGCTTCAGGCGGGCGGCGACCTCGGGCTGACGGCGAAAAACGACATCAGCCTGCTTTCAGCGCAGAACAGCGAGCGCACCGACAGCACTAACAGCAGCAAGGGCGGCAGCCTGGGTATCGGCCTGACCGCCGGGTCGGGCGGCTACGGCATCAGCGTTTCAGCCAGCGTCAACGCGGGCAAAGGCCGCGAGAACGGCAACGGGCTGACCCATACCGATACTACGCTCACGGCGGGCAACGGGCTGAGCCTGAACGCCGGGCGCGACACCACCCTAACGGGCGCACAGGTGCGCGGGGACAGCGTAAAGGTGGATACCGGCCGCAACCTGACGCTGACCTCAGAACAGGACAGCGACCGCTACGATAGTAAGCAGCAGAACGCCAGCGCGGGCGGCAGCTTCACCTTCGGCTCGATGACCGGCTCCGCGAGCGTCAACCTCAGCCAGGACAAGATGCACAGCAACTGGCAGAGCGTGGCCGAGCAGACCGGCATCTTTGCCGGGAAGGGCGGCTTTGACGTGACGGCGGGTGAGCACACCCAGCTGAACGGCGCGGTCATCAGTTCCACCGCCACCGCCGATAAGAACCGTCTCGACACCGGCACGCTGGGCTTCAGCAACATAGAGAACCACGCGGACTATAAAACCGAGCACCAGAGCGTGGGTATGAGCACCGGCGGCAGCATCGGCAGCCAGTTCGAAGGCAACATGGCGAACGGCCTGCTGGCGGGGCTGAACGGCAGCGGCAGCGCCTCGTCGGTGACGAAGGCGGCGGTGAGCGACGGCACTATCGTCATCCGCGACACATCGAAGCAGACGCAGGACGTGTCGGCGCTGAGCCGCGACGCGGCGGGTGCGAATCCGGGGCTGGATAAAATCTTCGATAAGGAGAAAGAGCAGCGGCGAATGGAGACGGCGCAGCTGCTGGCGGAAATCGGCAGCCAGGCGGGCGACATTGCGCGGACGCAAGGCGAGATTGCGGCGACCAGAGCGGCCACTGAGGAGATGAAGAACATCTCGCCGGACCAGAAGAAGGACGCCGAAGCGCAGTGGCGCAAAGCGAACCCGGGTCAGGAGCCGACCGCGGCCGACATCACCGGACAGGTCTATCAGACGCTGTACAACCGGGAGATGCTGGCCGGCGGAATGGGAACCGGCGGTTCGGTGCAGCAGGGTATCAGCGCGGCGATGGCGGCGATTCAGGGGCTGGCGGGGGGCGATTTGAAAGCCGCTCTGGCTGGCGGTTTGGCCCCTTACCTTGCAGAACTGATTAAGCAGAAAGCGCCGGATGAGGCCAGTCGTATAATGGCACATGCTGCGGTGGCCGGAGTTATAGCTGCGGCACAGGGTAATTCAGCGGCAGCAGGTGCGGCGGGCGCGGCTACCACCGCCGCGATGGGTGAAGCCATCAAAAATGTTCTGTACGGTGACGTGCCGGTCAGTCAGCTTAGCGAACAGCAGAAGCAGACGCTGGTTGCGCTGGGAACGGTTGCGGCGGGTCTTGCAGGTGGTCTGGCTGGAGAGACTACGGCGGACACGGTAGCCGGAGCGCAGGCGGGCCAGAACGAAATCAGCAACAATATGGTCAGCATGGGCATGTTGCAGATGATGCAGGCTAAATCGTTGCTGGATGCGGCGACAGTGGCCGAAGCGGGCCAGGGCGGCGCAAATGAACAGGCGGCACTGGCGCTGACCAAAAAGGTAAAAGCAGGGCTGGACGCAACCTGCCTGGCGAATACCAGTTGTGTGATAATGGCTGTGGTTACGGCACAGCAGCACACTAATGGAGCAGGCAGCAAAACCGAAACCGTACCGGTTAATGATGATTTGACGGGTGGTAAGCTGGTCAATCCGGCTCAGGATGAAAAGAAAGGAACGTCGCTGGTTACGCCGGATCAGACTGGTGAGCAGGGATCCAGCAATACTGGAAATACGGATGGTATGCCGGATACGGGAGGCAATACCAAGGTTACACCGATTTCTGAGCAGAATAAGGATGATTTGGCTTATCTGGCCCTTAAAGGAAAAGAGGCTCAAGAAGCTGCTGGGAATTTAGGTTTTGACCGAAGAATTCCGGCACCTAAGGCTCCATTCAATTCTCATGGTCAACCTGTATTTTTTGATGGTAAAACATATATTACACCTGATGTCGACAGCCATAATGTTACCAATGGTTGGAAAATGTTTGACCGTAGAGGGAAACGTATGGGCACTTATGATAGCGATCTAAACAGGATTAAGGATTGACATATGTTTGGTATCTTCCCTGAAGATAAACCAGTGGATATTGAGGGCGAATGCGTCTTACCAGCATTAATAATTATTGATGAATTTTCAGAAATGATGAATATACCTCTATCTTACTGGAATATAAATGATTACAAAGACAATTGGCGATATTCTCTTGAAGAAGGCTTGGCAAATAAAAAGCATGCTGCTTTAGCTGTTTCTATGTATGAGCCTGCCAATACAAATTTTATATTTACTTGGGTATTATATTTTTCTGGAGATGTTGTTTTCGTTCAAAATAGCATTTTATTTTTAGATGAATGTCCAGAGTTCACTCCTGAAAATATAAATAGTTTTACTGAACCGCGAACAACGTATAATGAAGATGGCATGAAAATATCGGAATGGAATACCGATTTAAAAAGTGTTATTGGTTTTTATCATAGCCTTAAAGACTAAAAAAGATCCCGACCACCAAGCCTAATGCTGGTCAGTTAAGGAAATGAGGCCCGATAATTCGGGCCTTCAATGAAGTTAAGTAGGGTTGAAACCCTAACTCCTTCGTTTTCCTTCTAAGCAAGACTGTTGAGAATAATGCGCTGGGTGATGGGTGGAACAATATACTGCCATCAGGAGCGATAGATTACGGTCAGTCGGTCACCTCTTATGCGTAATATGCCCAAGATAAGAAACTGCCACCGTAACTGGTCCAGGCCGATCTGGCCCGGATGGTGAAAGGTGACTTACCGGTAAGTGCCAATTTCATTAAAGCGATCCTGGAAAATAACCCCGGTTCAGATACGGTAATCCTGGCGTAGCAGATACATACGCTGACGACCACGAAAGGCCCGGACGGCAAAGAGGTGGTGAACGTTCAGGCAAACCTGATTGCGCACGCGGTAGTGGGCGCGGTGACGTCATACGCGTCGGGTAATCCTGCACTTGCGGGTGCTTCTGGCGCGGCGATGGGCGAATATATTGCGCAGCAGATGCATCCGGGAGTTAAGCGCGAAGACCTGAGTGAGGAGCAGCGGCAGACCATCAGCGCGCTGGGGACGCTGGCGGCGGGCCTTGCGGGCGGCGTGGCCGGAGACAGCACGGGCGGTGCGGTGGCGGGCGCGCAGGCGGGTAAAAATGCGGTTGAGAATAATGCGCTGCATGCACCAGATGAAAAGAAGCGTCAGGATGCGAAGTGGTCGTTACCGTATCTGGAAGGAGAAAAGAAACAGCAGGCAGAACAGTTAATCAGTGACCTGGATGCGAAAGATAAGGCATTCGATGTAGCGTTAGACTCAGCCTGTAAAGGACTGTCTTCAGCAGCCTGCCAGGGTATGAGGCAGGAACTGGCGGCAATGGGTAAAAGTTATAGCGAGCAACTTGATGGTCAGTACATCGGCAATATGGGAAGTGTCTATAAGGAAGGTAAAGGCCAGGTCGATGCACTGATATGGCAGTATGCTACGGCGGATGCGAAAGCAGAGCGTGATGCTAACGTCAACCGCATTGCTGAAAACTGGGGTGTGAGTAAAGAAACCGCGGACGGCCTTTATACCACAATGGCTGGTGTTCATACTGCTGCAGCGATTGGTGGTGCTCTGTGGGGATTGAAAGGTCCAGGCACCGTAACTGTTTATCGTGTAGAGGGAACACCAAATACACGTGTTGTGATAGGAGACAACGGACAGGTTAGTATTACTGGCAATACAACGCTATATTTGAATTTTGGTGAAAAAGCCAGGGCGCTAGAGTTTTTCGAAAAACGTGGCTCTCAGAATATGGATGGTGCAGCGATAAAAACGTTTGAGGTACCCCACACTGTTCTGGATGATTTAAGAAACACTGCTGTGAAAGAAAGTGTGGCTCGATTGCCAGAAAACAAAGGGAAGCCTGTTATTGCAGATCCAACTAAAGCTAAGGATCAATATGGTATAAGGCCAGAAAAGCTGGGAGAATTAAAAGACAAGATTATCCAGGGGACAGGAAGAAATGCAGGTAAGTGATGAAAGATTGCGTCAAATATTACTGGAGAGAAATAGGTTGCAAAACCCACCTCAGTCTACAGAAAAAGCTACTGGAGTTGGAATCGCCCGTTTCATCGTGTCATGCAATGATGTGTCTAAAGTATTAGGTTTAGCAAAAAATGTAATGATTATTATAAATAATTATTCCTCGCAAAACTGGCCTTCTCTTGAAGAATGGTCAGGTCTTCTTCCATCCCAGTTTGTTGATGGCTTTCTGCCAGATCTTTCTGAAGAAGAAAAAGAAAAGTGGAACGAAAGCTGGAGAAGGTTATCTTATGGGCAAAAGTTGATTGAAGCTTCCACCGATAATGAATGGACATTAGCATCATGGTTATCCTGGCTTGAGCCTGATGGGCGAGAGTGGTTTTGGTGGAATGCAGTGTTGTTTGACGCACCTTTAAGTAATAGCCACTTCATAATTGAGGTGACAACGCTTGACTTCTCTTTTATGTCTGGCGCTTTGAAGTGGTTATTTAAGGCCTGTGGAGCTTTAGATGTGATTTCAGAAGATGATTTATAACTTTTAATTCATGTCAAGGTTCCGTTTTTTTTATAAATAGTTGCTCTTAATATACATTTGCCTGTAACTTATTGATATTATTTAATCATCGTTGATGCAATAGATGAGAATTTTTTGGAATACCTCCGGGTGGCAAAGGTGCTCCCTGTTGCTGCCTTACAAAGACTTGTTACTTAGTTAACAGCGATTGCTACAACAGCAAGCAGCAGAACGCCAACGCGCGCGGCAGCTTCACCTTCGGCTCGATGACCGGCTCCGCGAGCGTCAACCTCAGCCAGGACAAGATGCACAGCAACTGGGAGAGCGTGGCCGAACAGACCGGCATTTTTGCCGGGAAGGGCGGCTTTGACGTTAAGGCGGGCGGGCACACCCGGCTGAACGACGCGGTCATCAGTTCCACCACCACCGCCGATAAGAACTTCTCGACACCGACACGCTGTGCTTCAGCAACATTGAGAATCACGCGGACTACAAACCGAGCACCAGAGCGTGGGCATGAGCACCGGTTGCAGTATTGGCAGTCAGCTTGAAAATAACGCTTTTTGGGAAAATACAGCTGTTATCTTTCCGAATATTTTCATTGTATTCAGGAAGGGGTAAATAGAACTGTAACTTAGTCTTTTAAAGAATTGGGAACATTTCAGGCAAGTTAATAATCTGCGTTAATGGATTGTATAAGGCAGGATAATTTTCTGGATGTGGGCGCAATAATGGTTTTCAGGGATTTTTGCTTTTTTATGGCAACCCGGTCTTGATACCTATAATTCTTTTTGGTCTAATAATGCCATTAAGAATTGATTGATAACTAACCGCCAGGATGAATCTTGTGGTTAAATTCTTTACTTAACCTAAATTAAATGGCCGAAGTGCCATTTAATAATGGCTGGAGTTTAAGTTTTACATTGACTCAGGCCAGCCAGTTTTAAAAAAATCCGGGTATGAATAGATGCTCTCCGACCGATCTGAACATCAGGCGCGGAGCGCTACATGAAATTCCTGTCCGATACAGACGGATTGATAAAAACTCTATCCTGTCCGTCGGGTATTGGTGATTCAGGGAACGAAGTCCTGCGTTAAGCGCAGGGAAATAATGTTAAATTATGAAAAGGAATTAATTACATGACCTCTAAAATGACAACGCTGGCATTACTGTGTGGCGGTCTGCTCGTGGGCAGCAATGCGCTGGCTGATAATCACACCGTCTCGGTTGGATATGCACAAAGCAAAGTTGAAGATTTTAAAAACATCCGTGGCGTCAACGTTCAGTATCGCTATGAATGGGAGTCTCCTCTCAGTGTGATTGGCTCATTCAGCTACATGAAAGGCGATGAAAGTTTTTCTGAACGAGAAGATTTTTATGGCGATGTCAGCGGATATGATGGAAAAACCAAAGTGAAATATTACTCACTGATGGCAGGTCCGGCATATCGCATCAATGACTACGTCAGCTTCTATGGATTAATTGGTGTTGCCCATACCAAAGTGGATGAGAACGTGACTTATCCCGGAATCTATTCCGAAGAATACAGCGAAAATAAAACCTCTTTCGCCTATGGCGCTGGCGTTGTCGTGAATCCTGTCAGCAACCTCTCTGTGAGTGTTGGCTATGAAGGTACTCGCGTAAAATATAACGAAGATGTTGCCATTAATGGTTTTAACATTGCTGTAGGTTATCGGTTTTAAGCCGTTGAGATGCTCAAGCATTCCGGTTAACTGACCGGAATGCTTAGCTTGCCAATCCCGACAACAAAAAATCGCGAACTCCCCGTACCCCCCTACCTACAGTAACAACCGCATACGTGGCGCATGCTCCCCGATGCCGCAAATGTGGTAAGCAAACGGGGCAAGCCCGATCATAAGCCTGTCGCACCTCAGTTGCTGAAATGCATTGTGGCGGCAACTATCTGACTGTTTTTTAAGTTTTTATCTTCTTTGTAGCCGGGTTATCGCTGCTGCTTTTCCAGCCTCAGAACTCTCCTAAAAACTGGTCCTGATAGCAAAGTGACCAATTTCCTCCATTTATCTGATGTTGCATTTTCGGTCCATCTGTAAAACTTCATCTCAACAAACACGGCGCGTCGCGCACGCCGGTTATACCTCAGTTAACGAGGATGCTTTAGCAGCAGGATTGCGCGGTAACACTTTTCAGGAGGAACTTCCTGTGAATAAATCAATGTTAGCGGGTATCGGTATTGGTGTGGCAGCAGCTCTGGGTGTTGCAGCCGTAGCAGGCATGAACGTGTTTGATCGCAGTCCTCAATATGCTCAGGTACTGTCTGCAACGCCAATCAAAGAGAGCATTAAACAGCCTCGTCAGGAGTGCCGTAATGTCACTCTGACTCACCGTCGGGCCGTGCAGGATGAAAACCGTCTTGCCGGGTCTGTATTAGGTGCAGTGGCAGGTGGAGTGCTGGGTCACCAGTTTGGTGGCGGTCGCGGCAGAGATGTGGCGACAGTAGCAGGTGCGGTAGCGGGGGGTTATGCCGGTAATCAGGTCCAGGGCGGACTGCAGGATCGGGATACCTACACCACAACCGAACAGCGCTGCAAAACTGTTTATGATAAACAAGAGAAAAAACTGGGATATGACGTGACCTATAAAATAGGCGATCAGCAGGGTAAAATCCGTATGGAAAATGACCCCGGCACGCGTATTCCACTGGATCGCAATGGTCAGCTGGTTCTCAACGGCGATCAGGCGTAATTGGGCAAAGCTTTGCCGCTCACGCGGCCACACAGCACAACGTAATACAGCAGTAATGAAAAAGGCGCATCTCAGGATGCGCCTTTTTTTGCGGCAAACTAACCGGCGCTTTACCGGTTAGCTCAGCAACGCACGGGCAGGGTGTTACGCCTGCCGTTGAGCCAGTTGCGAAACGAATCCCTGCACCCACTCAAGTCGTACCTTTCTTTCCGATAGCTCACGGGTAAACCGCAGTCGCGTCGGCCCATCCAGCTTCCACTGCTGAGGCTCTTTCTGCAGCAGGCCTATCAGCCATGCCGGATCCACATTGTTCTTCGGCGCAAAATCGAAATAACCGCCTTTGTCGCTGGCTTCGATCTTACGCAGACCGACAGCGCGGGCTTTCAGCCGGATAATCGCCACATCCAGCAGGTTACGCGCCGGATCGGGCAGCAGGCCAAAGCGATCGATCATCTCAACCTTCAGCTCCTGCAGCTCCTCTTCAGCCTCTGCGCTGGCGATGCGTTTATAGAGTGAAAGACGGGTACTGACATCCGGGATAAAGGTCTCGGGCAGCAGGGCGGGCATCCGCAGCTCCACCTCGGTCTGGTTGCTGGTGAGATCTTCCAGTGACGGCTCGCGACCCGCTTTCAGCGCATCGACCGCATTCTCCAGCAGCTCCATATAAAGCGTGAAGCCCAGCGTCTCCATCTGCCCGCTCTGCTCATCACCCAGCAGTTCGCCGGCACCGCGAATCTCCAGGTCGTGCGTTGCCAGCGCAAAACCGGCTCCCAGATCTTCCAGTGAAGCGATCGCCTCCAGCCGTTTATGCGCATCGGCGGTCATCGACTTCGGATGCGGCGTTAACAGCCAGGCATAAGCCTGATGATGCGAACGCCCGACGCGACCACGCAGCTGATGCAACTGCGCCAGGCCAAAGTGATCGGCCCGCTCGATGATGATGGTATTGGCGGTCGGAATGTCGATACCGGTTTCGATAATGGTGGTACAGACCAGCACGTTGAAACGCTGATGGTGGAAATCGTTCATCACCCGTTCCAGATCACGCTCACGCATCTGACCATGGCCAATCGCGACACGCGCTTCCGGCACCAGTTCGCTGAGACGCTGCGCCGCTTTCTCGATATTTTCTACGTCGTTGTAGAGGTAGTAGACCTGTCCGCCACGCAGAACCTCACGCAGGATCGCTTCGCGGATCACCAGATCGTCAAATTCACGGACAAAGGTTTTCACCGCTAAACGGCGGGCAGGCGGCGTGGCGATGATCGAGAGATCGCGCATGCCGCTCATGGCCATATTCAGGGTGCGAGGGATTGGTGTTGCGGTCAGCGTCAGAATGTCCACATCGGCGCGCATCGCCTTGATGCGCTCTTTGTGACGCACGCCGAAACGGTGCTCTTCATCGACAATCAGCAGACCGAGATCGTGCCATTTGAGATCGCTCATCAGCAGCTTATGGGTGCCGATTAAGATGTCGATCTTGCCATCGCTGGCCTGTTCCAGCACCTGCGCCTGCTCTTTGGCAGTACGGAAACGGGAAAGCATCTCAATGCGAACCGGCCAGTTGGCGAAGCGATCGCGGAAGTTATCGTAATGCTGCTGTGCCAGCAGGGTGGTCGGCACCAGCACGGCCACCTGTTTATGGTTCTCAATCGCCAGAAACGCCGCGCGCATGGCCACTTCGGTTTTACCGAAACCAACGTCACCGCACACCAGACGATCCATCGCCAGCGGCTCGCACATATCACTCAGCACCGCGTTGATCGCCTGCGCCTGGTCCGGGGTGGTTTCAAACGGGAAGCTTTCGCAGAACAGCTGATACTGCTCGCGATTATGCTTAAAGGCAAAGCCGGTTTTGGCGGCGCGCTGAGCATAAATATCCAGCAGTTCAGCCGCCACATCACGCACTTTCTCAGCCGCTTTCTGCCGTGCGCGCGACCAGGCATCGCTGCCCAGTTTGTGCAGGGGTGCATTATCGTCAGCACCGCCCGCGTAGCGGCTGATCAGGTGCAGCGATGAGACCGGCACATAAAGTTTGGCGTCGTTGGCGTAAGAGAGCATCAGGTATTCCGCCTCAATGCCGCCGGCTTCCAGCGTGGTGAGGCCGATATAACGACCCACACCGTGTTCCAGATGCACCACCGGCTGGCCAGGATGCAGCTCCGCCAGGTTACGGATCAGAATGTCCGGATTGATAGTGCGACGGGTATCCTGACGGCGACGGCTGACGCGTTCGCCCAGCAAATCGCTTTCGCAAATCAGCGCCCGGTTGCCCTGGGTATCAATAAAACCGCGCTCGCTGGCGCCGATCATCAGTCGGAAACGCTCTTCGCCGGTCTCATCGAAACGGTGCACCGGCTGAGGACGCAGTTTAATCCGGGCCAGCAGATCCTGCAGGCTCTCACGGCGGCCTTCACTTTCCACCGAGAAGACCACGGTGCCGCTGAAGGTCTCAATAAACTGACGCAGATGATCGAGCGGCGCTTTAGCCTGCGCCTGAACGGTCAGATCAGGCAGCGGGGTATAACCGAGGTTGGTATTCGCGGCTTTGGCGGGCAGCACCTCATTGGTCATCTGGATGCGCGGCCAGGCTTTCAGCTCTCCCATTAATGCATCCGGACGCAGCCACAGGGTGACCGGCTCCAGCAGTGGACGCATCGGATCAACGCGGCGGTTTTCATAACGCGCCTCGGCATCCTGCCAGAAGCGGCTGGCGCTGCCTTCAAGATCGCCACAGTTCACAATCAGGGTATTGTCGGGCAGATAGCTGAACAGGCTGGGTAACGGCTGCTCAAAAAACAACGGCTGCCAGTATTCGATGCCCGCTGGCAGCGTGCCTTTGCTGACCTGCTGATAGACATGCTCCGACTCACGGCGTACATCAAATGTTTCGCGCCAGCGGCTGCGGAACAGCTCGATGGCGGCTTTGTCGCTGGGAAACTCATGCGCAGGCAGCAGGTTAATTTCGGGGACCGCTTCCAGCGTGCGCTGACTGTCGACATCGAACAGGCGTAGGCTGTCGATCTCATCATCGAAAAAATCGATGCGGTAGGGCTGATCGCTGCCCATCGGGAACAGGTCGAGCAGGGCGCCGCGCGTGGCGTATTCACCGTGCTCCATCACCTGATCGACATGTCGGTAACCTGCCTGCTCAAGCTGGTCGCGCAGCCGGTCGCGTGACAGTTTTTGTCCCTGCTTCATCACCAGCGCATGGCCGTGCAGGAAACTGTGCGGGCAGACGCGTTGCATCAGGGTGTTGACCGGCATGATCAGCATACCGCGCTGCATCACCGGCAACTGGTAGAGGGTGGACAGGCGGGCGGAGATAATATCCTGATGCGGCGAAAAACTGTCGTAGGGCAGCGTTTCCCAGTCGGCAAGGTGCGCCACCGGCAGATCGGTAAACTGGCGGATTTCATCCAGCAGACGCAGAGCGGTCTGGGTATCGGGTGTAATCATTAACACCGGACCAGCATGTCGTTCGGTAATGCTGGCACACTCCACCGCGTGCGCCGCGCCGATGAGCTGGCCGAGCTGACGGTGATCGCCGGATTTAACGGGCAGGGTATAACGAGTCTGTTCGGGCATGGGATCTCGGGGTTGCTCCATTTTTCCAGGACGTAATCATTCCATATTATGTCAGGGGGATCATCTCTGCGGCACAATTTTCCTGCCGCGCCGCGCTGAACCAGGGGATCGGTCAGCCATTATCGGGTCGGTAATCGTGCGGATAAAGAGAGGATAGACGGAGTCTGGCAAGAGATCAGAAAAAACCGCCGTCGCCATGCAGCGACGGGGTTAAACGGACATTTTATTTTATGGATTGCTGTGTGTAATGCATGCGTGGGCGGTCGATATTGGCCCAGGATAACTCCTGCTCAGGATGATAGCTGAGGTTACCGTCGTCCCACTTTACGTAGTAGCCAGCTGGTGCGTTTCCCTGCTCAAAGACGTTGATGATTTCGCCTCTGATCTCCCCGGATTTATGTTTAACGATGCTGCCTTTGAGAAATTTCAACATGGTCGCTACCTCATACTGCCCGGCGATAAATCACCCGTTATCATGGTACTGATTGTAGTCTACCCCCCTGAGCGCTGAATAATCAGCCAATAAGCGGCGGGTTTATCGGCTATTCCACGGCTTTGGCGCGGGATGTGACGCATCCGGATGCAACTTTGCTGCCGACTCAGAGGGTTAGAGGTTTCATAAAGCCAGCCGCTCCTTTATCATCCCACTACCTATTTTCAGGCAACGGCTTACTGGATTCCATGTATCAACCTGTCGCGCTATTTATCGGTCTGCGTTATATGCGCGGACGAGCATCGGATCGCTTCGGTCGCTTTGTCTCCTGGCTCTCAACGATTGGCATTACGCTCGGCGTGCTGGCGATGGTCACCGTGTTATCGGTGATGAACGGTTTTGAGCGTGAACTCGAAGGCAATATTCTTGGCCTGATGCCTCAGGCGCTGATCACCAGCGACAAAGGCAGTCTCAATCCACAACAGCAACCCGCCACCTCCCTGAATCTGCAGGGTGTCAGCCGTATCGCGCCGCTGACCACCGCCAATGTGGTGCTGCAAAGCCCGCACAGCGTCTCCGTTGGCGTGATGCTGGGCATTGAGCCGGATGAAAAAGATCCGCTGACGCCTTTCCTGGTCAATACCCGGCAGAGCGTGCTGCAGGCCGGGCAGTACAACGTCATCCTCGGCGAGCAGCTGGCATCCCAGCTTGGCGTAAAACGTGGTGATCAGCTGCGTCTGATGGTGCCGTCGGTCAGCCAGTTCACCCCGATGGGACGTGTGCCAAGTCAGCGTCTGTTTACCGTAGCGGGCACCTATGCCGCCAACAGCGAAGTCGATGGTTATCAGATTCTGGTTAATCTTCAGGATGCGTCGCGCGTGATGCGCTATCCGGCCGGTAACATTACCGGCTGGCGACTGTGGCTGGATAAACCGCTGTCGGTCGACAGTCTGAGTCAGCAGACACTGCCTGCGGGCCTGGTCTGGAAAGACTGGCGTGAGCGCAAAGGCGATCTCTTCCAGGCAGTGCGTATGGAGAAGAACATGATGGGCCTGTTGCTGAGCCTGATCATCGCCGTGGCTGCCTTTAACATCATTACTTCGTTAGGCCTGCTGATCATGGAGAAGCAGGGCGAAGTGGCGATCCTGCAAACCCAGGGCCTGACGCGCCGGCAGATTGTGGCGGTCTTCATGGTGCAGGGAGCCAGCGCCGGGATTATTGGCACGCTGCTCGGCACGCTGCTCGGTGTCTTGCTGGCCAGCCAGCTCAACAACTTAATGCCGGTGATTGGCCTGTTCCTTGATGGTGCCGCATTGCCGGTTGATATTAATGTGTGGCAGGTGGTCACCATCGCCCTCAGCGCCATGATTGTGGCGCTGTTGTCTACGCTCTATCCTTCGTGGCGCGCTGCCGCCGTTCAACCTGCTGAGGCTTTACGTTATGAGTAACACTCCTTTGTTGCAGTGCCGCGACCTGTGCAAACGCTATCAGGAAGGCAGCGTGCAGACCGATGTGCTGCGCAATGTGGCTTTCAGCCTTCAGCCCGGTGAACTGACAGCGATTGTCGGCAGCTCCGGTTCCGGTAAAAGTACGCTGCTGCATCTGCTCGGCGGCCTGGATGCACCGACATCGGGCGACGTGGTGTTTGATGGCCAGTCACTGAATGCGATGTCCTCGTCGGCCAAAGCGGAGCTGCGTAACCGCGAGCTGGGCTTTATCTATCAGTTCCACCATCTGCTGCCGGACTTCAGCGCACTGGAGAACGTGGCGATGCCGCTGCTGATTGGCAAAACGGCTAAAACGGAAGCACAGGATCGCGCCCGTGAGATGCTGGCCGCGGTCGGGCTGGACCATCGCGCCGCCCACCGGCCTTCTGAACTGTCAGGCGGCGAACGCCAGCGCGTGGCCATTGCCCGAGCGCTGGTGAACCGTCCACGGCTGGTGATGGCGGATGAGCCAACCGGTAACCTGGATGCGCGCAACGCCGACGCCATTTTTGAATTACTGGGCGAACTGAATGTCCGTCAGGGCACCGCGTTTCTGGTGGTGACTCACGATCTGACGCTGGCAAAACGGATGACGCGTCAGATGGAGATGCGTGATGGTCAGTTAAGCGATCAGCTCACCATGGCAGGAGCGCTGTAATGGGTTCGTCGTTATCCCTGTTGCTGGGCCTGCGTTTTAGCCGTGGCCGTCGTCGTGGCGGCATGGTGTCGCTGATTTCGGTGATCTCTACCATCGGTATTGCGCTGGGCGTGGCGGTGCTGATTATCGGTCTGAGCGCCATGAACGGTTTTGAGCGTGAGCTGAACAACCGCATTCTGGCGGTGGTGCCGCACGGCGAGATCGAGGCGGTCAATCAGCCGTTCCAGCACTGGCAATCGATGATTGCCCCGATTGAAAAGGTGCCCGGCATCGCGGCGGCGGCGCCTTATGTTAACTTCACCGGCCTGATTGAGAGCGGCGCCCGGCTGGAAGCGCTGCAGGTGAAGGGCGTTGATCCGGTACAGGAGCCGCGCCTCAGCGCCTTGCCACAGTTTGTGGCAGATAACGGCTGGTCCTCCTTTGCCGCCGGTAATCAGCAGATCATTCTGGGCGGCGGCATTGCTAAATCGCTGAATGTGAAACAGGGCGACTGGATCACCATCATGATCCCCAACAACGATGGTGATAACAAACTGCTTCAGCCAAAACGTATCCGGCTTCAGGTCAGCGGTATTCTGCAACTGAGCGGCATGCTCGATCACAGCCTGGCGCTGGTGCCACTCGCCGATGCGCAGCACTATCTGGAGATGGGTGACAGCGTGTCCGGCATCGCCCTGAAAATGACCGACCCGTTCCAGGCGGTCAAACTGGTGCGGGATGCCGGTGAAGCGACCCGCTCCTACGTCTACATCAAGAGCTGGATTGGCACCTACGGCTATATGTACCGCGACATTCAGATGATCCGCGCCATCATGTATCTGGCGATGGTGCTGGTGATTGGCGTCGCCTGCTTTAACATCGTCTCAACGCTGGTGATGGCGGTGAAGGATAAGAGCAGTGATATTGCGGTGCTCCGTACCCTCGGTGCTAAAGACCGGCTGATCCGCGCCATCTTTATCTGGTACGGTTTGCTGGCGGGCCTGCTGGGCAGCGTCAGCGGCGTGGTCGCGGGCGTGCTGGTATCGTTGAATCTGACCTCACTGGTGCGCGGGCTAGAGTCGATTACCGGTCATCATCTGCTGGCGGGTGATATCTACTTTATTGATTTCCTGCCGTCGGAACTGCACTGGATTGATGTGTTTTCAGTCCTGATTACCGCGATTCTGCTGAGCCTGCTGGCGAGCTGGTATCCCGCCAGACGTGCCAGCCGTATTGACCCGGCTCGGGTATTAAGCGGTCAGTGATAAAATGCGGCGCGAATCTTTTTCGCGCCGCATCTGTTTAAGACCTTTGCTGTTGGGCGCTGCCCTCAGCAACCGTTACTATCGGGTGATGTTAACCCGGAATCTGTTTATTGCGGCTCGCCGCAGCTGCTGTGCCAGGAGATTTTATGCGTACACCACGTCGCCGCATACGACTTGCCCGCCTGAAGAAAACCCGGAGAAAAGTGCATCAGCGCTTTCGCCAGCGCATTTTTGAGCGCGATCGTCAGGCCGAACTGGCCGCCCATCCTCAGCCGCATGTTGTCGTGCTGACCGGCGCAGGCATCTCAGCGGAGTCTGGCATCCGGACCTTCCGCGCGGCTGACGGTCTGTGGGAAGAACACCACGTTGACGATGTTGCGACGCCCGAAGGATTTCAACGCGATCCTGCGCTGGTGCAGCGCTTTTACAATGCGCGCCGCCAGCAATTGCAGGAGGCAGAGATTCAGCCTAACGCGGCCCATCTGGCGCTGGCGGAGCTGGAACAGGTATTAGGCGATAACTTTTTACTGGTCACGCAAAACATTGACAATCTGCATGAGCGAGCCGGAAACAGCCGGGTGCTGCATATGCACGGTGAGCTGCTAAAAGTGCGCTGTGTCACCAGCGGTCAGGTCATTGAGTGGACCGGTGATATCACACCGGACGATCGCTGCACCTGCTGTCAGTTTCCCTCGCCGCTGCGGCCGCACGTGGTGTGGTTTGGTGAGATGCCGCTGGGCATGGAGCAGATTTATCAGGCACTGGAACAGGCCGATTACTTTATCGCTATCGGCACATCAGGCCATGTCTATCCCGCTGCGGGTTTTGTCCATGAAGCCAAACTGCAGGGCGCGCATACTGTTGAGCTGAATCTGGAGCCGAGCCAGGTGGGCAACGAATTTGCCGAGCGGCATTACGGCCTGGCGAGCGAAGAGGTGCCGGAGTTCGTACATAAGCTGCTGCGCGCGCTTTATAAGTAAGCAGGGGCGGCTATGGCCGCCTCGCCGTTTTTTGCCCGTCATGCTGATTCCAGCCGCCCGGTGTTTATCAACATTGCGAGGTTTGCCGCAACAATCTCGTCATCAATCGCTTTTTTCGGGCTTATTGCTTTCCCAACGGTCATTGACAGCGCTAACCTGTCTGCAAATGATTTTACGCAACATTGTAACCGGCTGGTCTGTGAATAATACCGGATGGCAATTTTAAAGGATGGGATATGGAACAGTTACTTGAGCGCTTTTTAAGTTATGTGGCAGTAGAGACACAGGCTAAGCCGCAGGCGCGCCAGGTGCCCAGCAGTGAGGGGCAGTGGACGCTGGCGCGTCAGTTGCAGGAGGAATTGCTGGCACTGGGTTTTGTCGATGTCTCCTTAAGCGATCACTGCTGCGTCATGGGCACGCTGCCCGCCAATGTTGACTGGCCGACGCCAGTCATCGGTTTTATCTCTCACATGGATACCTCGCCAGACTTTACGGCGAAACATGTGAATCCGCAGATCATTGAAAATTATCGCGGCGGAGACATTGCGCTGGGTAACGGCAACGAAATTCTCTCACCGGTGATGTTCCCGGTGCTCCACAAGCTGATTGGGCATACGCTCATTACCACCGATGGCAAAACCCTGCTGGGCGCGGATGATAAAGCAGGTATCGCGGAGATCATGACGGCGATGGCGCAACTGGCTGCGAGCGATACGCCGCACGGCGCGATCCGCGTTGCCTTTACGCCCGATGAAGAGATTGGTCGCGGCACTTCTCACTTTGATGTGGAAGGCTTTGCCGCTGACTGGGCCTACACCATTGATGGCAGTGATTTAGGGGAGTTCGAATATGAGAACTTCAATGCTGCTTCGGCCACCGTCAAAATCGTTGGTAACAACGTGCACCCTGGCTCCGCCAAAGGGGTGATGGTCAATGCGCTGGATCTGGCAAACCAGTTTCATACCGCAGTCCCGGCCAGCGAAAAACCGCAATATACTGACGGCTACCAGGGCTTCTATCATCTGCATCAGATTAAAGGGAGCGTTGAACACGCCGAGATGCTCTATATCATTCGTGACTTCGAAACGGAGAGTTTTGAACAGCGTAAACAGACGCTGCTGCAGATTGCCGCAGAGATCAACAAAACCCTGCACCCGGACTGTTCGGTCACCGTCGAGATCACCAATAGCTATCGCAACATGCGTGAAAAAGTGGAGCCGTTCCCGCACATCATCGAACTGGCTTTACAGGCGATGCGTGACTGCGGCATTGAACCGGTAGTGAAACCGATTCGCGGCGGTACGGATGGATCGGCGTTGTCGTGGAAAGGGTTGCCTTGCCCGAACATCTTTACCGGTGGCTATAACTATCACGGCAAGCATGAGTTTGCTTCGCTGAATATCATGGCGAAATCGGTGGAAGTGATTGTGCGTCTGTCAGAACTGGCGGCGCAGAAGAAGAACTAAATCGCACGCAAAAAAAGGCTCTCTGCCAGCAGCGGCCAGAGAGCCTGATTCAACAGTAGCGCACGATTAAGCGCTGCGGATTATTCGTCGTCGCCGAAGAACCAGTAACCGGCATTCACCAGATCGGCAATCTGTGCCAGCACGGCCGGGTCATCCAGCGCATCGCCCAGATCGTTCAGTGTGATGCGATAGTGACGCGCCAGTACCGCCATCACGTCGGGACGTGAACACTCAACCCGCTCACCGTTGACATAAACCGCATCGCCAATCGTCAGGACACGCAGGCCACCTAACCGGCTCAGGGTATCGCCCTGTTGCAGCGCATCATAAATTTCATCGGGCTGATAAGGCGGTTCCGGCGGCGCGACATCGAGTTCGTGACGTGACTGGGAAATGAATTCGCCAAACCACTGAGCGAACTGCTCCGGCTGATTGACCACATCCAGCATCAACTGACGTACGCCGTCGATCTCCTGCGGCAGAATCTGCGACGGGCAATCACGTGCAGGCACATCCGGATCGCTGAAGCGCAGGCTGCCCAGCTCATTGGCCAGCGCGTAATCCGCAAAGCCGCTGATTAACTCGCGTCCGCTGGGGGCACGGAAACCCACGGAGTAGTTCAGGGCATTTTCCAGCGAGTAGCCTTCATGCGGGAACCCTGGCGGAATATAGAGAATATCACCCGGCTCCATCTCTTCATCGATGATGGCGTCGAATGGCTCAACCTGCAGCAGATCCGGGTGCGGGCAGTGCTGCTTCAGCGGCACCTTTTCACCGACGCGCCAGCGACGGCGACCGGCACCCTGAATAATAAAGACATCATACTGATCGAAATGGGGACCGACGCCGCCGCCAGGCACGGCAAACGACACCATCAGGTCATCAACACGCCAGTCAGGCAGGAAACGGAAAGGGCGCATCAGTGCGGCTGAGGGTTCATGCCAGTGATTCACCGCCTGTACCAGCAGCGACCAGTTGTTCTCACCCAGATGATCATAGCTCTCGAACGGGCCGTGGCTGACCTGCCATTTGCCATCCTGATGGCTGACCAGGCGGCTATCCACCTCGTTTTCCATCGCCAGACCGGCCAGTTCATCCGGTGAAAGAGGATCGACAAAGTTTTTAAAACCACGCTTCAGCACTACCGGGCGTTTCTGCCAGTAACGCTGAATAAAATCGGGCCAGTTAATATCGAGCTGATAGTCCATAAAAGGGTTCCGCTTAGGGCTGTAAATGCCAGCAAGTATAACAGCCCTGAGGGTTTTCTACTCGCGGCGATGTTCGACTTCCTGGCGCTGAAAGACCACTTCCATGCGTGTTCCGCCGAGTGCGCTGCTGGAGGCGATGACGTTGCCCTCATATTGTTCAAGAATATCGCGCACCACCGCCAGACCCAGTCCCTGACCGGGACGCAGGGTATCGGCACGCTGACCCCGGACAAACACTAAATCGCGCTTGCTCTCGGGAATGCCCGGACCATCATCGTCAATATAGAGATGGAGTGCATTTTCGCTCTGAAAAGCGCTGATCTCGATAAATTCCAGGCAGTACTTGCAGGCGTTATCGAGCACGTTGCCGAGCACTTCCATAAAGTCATTCTGGTCGCCAACAAAGGTCAGCTCCGGTGAGATATCCAGCGAAATCGCCACGCCTTTACGCTGATAGACTTTATTCAGGGCCGAGCAGAGCTTATCAAGCAGACCGGAAACGGAATGCAGATCGCGCTGCAACGGATTGTGATCGGCCTGCATACTGGCGCGATGCAGATAATAACCGACCTGCTGCGAGATACGACTAATCTGCTCCAGCATCACCGGCTCAGCCTGTTCCACCGTCAGCTCCTTGCCGTTGCGCAGCGAGCGCAGGGTGCTCTGCAACACGGCCAGCGGCGTTTTCAGGCTGTGGGTCAGGTCTGAAAGCGTGGTGCGATAGCGGGTATAGCGTTGCCGCTCATTGGTCAGCAACAGATTGAGGTTACGCACCAGGCTGCGCAGCTCCTGCGGCGGATTATCCGCCAGATTTTCGCGCTGACTGGTCTCCAGTTCGCGCACCTGCTGTGTCAGCGCGCCAATCGGCCGCAGACTCCAGTGCGCCGCCAGCCACAGCAACGGAATAATCAGTATCAGGTTGGCCGCCAGCACATAGCTGAACCATGACCAGACCACATCAGAGTGCTGCAACTCCTGCGGGATAGAGTCGACCACCACAATGGTGAGCGCGGGCAGATTCGTGGTGGCATCGTAACGATTAACGGCGACCGAATGGGTAAAGGTATCGTTGCTGTCATTGTCCCAGTCGTTGAGTCGTTGCTGAGCATTCAGGTTATTGCCCATCGCCACCATGCTGGTACGGTTGCTGGTATCAATCTCATAGAAGTCAGGCTTCAGCAGCCATTCACGGCGGATCTTTTTGCGGATCTCCGGCACGTCGCGCTGCTGCCACAGCAATTTGCCGCGCTCATCGTAAATAAACACCAGCGTCGGGAAGTTGAGCGTCATCCGTTCCGGCTGGGCGATAGTGAGTTTGTTGTCATGCCATTGCGCCAGCGTAAAGAACAGGTTGCTCTCGCCGCGCATCACGCGGTAGGTGTTTTTATCGAAACTCACCACATAGCCAATCACCGCGACCATGCCGTAGGAGAGTGAGAGGAAGAGGACTATCGCTGCGGAGGCCAGAAGAAAGCGGGCGCGCAGCGAAATAGGGCGATAACGATTAAACCAGGACATGGTCAGAGATCAAAGCGGTAACCCTGGCCACGCACCGTGGCGATAACGTCAGTGGGATGCAACGCCAGAATTTTTTTGCGCAGACGTCCCATAAGAACGTCGATGGTGTGGCTTTCGCGCAGTTCTGCGTCAGGATAGAGCTGCAGCATCAGCGAGTCTTTGCTTACCACTTTGCCCGCGTTACGGATCAGCGTTTCGACAATGGTGTACTCAAACGCAGTGAGCTTCACCGGCTGTTCATTGACCGTCAGTTCGCGGCGAGAGAGATCAACCTGAAACGGGGCCATATCGATAATTTGCGAGGCATGACCGCTGTTACGACGCATCAGCGCCTGCAGGCGTGCCGCGACTTCTTCTATGTGAAACGGCTTGGTAACGTAGTCATCCGCACCGGCTTCCAGCGCCTCAACTTTGGCCTGCCAGCCTTCGCGGGCGGTCAGCACCAGAATCGGCTGGCGCACGGCATCACTGCGCCAGCGGCGAATCAGAGACATCCCATCTTCATCCGGCAGGCCGAGATCCACCAGCGCGATATCGGGCAGATGTTCCCGAAGAAAATAGTCAGCTTCTTTGGCGTCTTCGGCGGCATCGACCTGATGGCCCATGTCACGTAACTGGACGGCGAGATGATGGCGCAGCAGGGCATTGTCTTCAACAACCAGAACACGCATAGGAATTCCTTACACTCTGTTTGAGTCAACCTGCAGAAAGTATACGCGAAGTGTATTAAACAAGATGTTAACGCAGACCGGACTGAGCCGGTCTGCGGCGGGCATTATTTCAGATCGTCAACCATCTGGATAGCGCGACCAATATAGTTTGCAGGCGTCATCTGCTTCAGACGCACTTTTTCCTCTTCCGGCAGCGCCAGGCTGTCGATAAAGGCCTGCATGCCGGCGGCATCGACGCGTTTACCGCGCGTCAGCTCCTTCAGTTTTTCATAAGGCTTCTCAATGCCGTAACGACGCATTACCGTCTGGATCGGTTCTGCCAGCACTTCCCAGTTGTGATCCAGTTCATCCAGCAGACGATCGCGGTTCACTTCCAGTTTCGAGATGCCTTTCAGCGTCGCCTGATAGGCGATCAGCGCATAACCGACGCCCACGCCGAGGTTACGCAGCACGGTGGAGTCGGTCAGATCGCGCTGCCAGCGTGAGACCGGCAGTTTGCTGGCCAGATGCTGCATTACCGCGTTCGCCAGGCCCAGATTGCCTTCAGAGTTTTCGAAGTCGATCGGGTTCACTTTGTGCGGCATGGTCGACGAGCCAATCTCGCCCGCAATGGTCTTCTGTTTGAAATGGTTCAGCGCCACATAACCCCAGATATCGCGATCGAAATCGATCAGGATGGTGTTAAAGCGGGCGATGCAGTCGAACATTTCGGCAATATAGTCGTGCGGCTCAATCTGGGTGGTGTAGGGGTTCCAGGTGATCCCCAGCGAGGTGACGAAGTTCTCGCTCAGCGCATGCCAGTCCACTTCGGGATAGGCGGCAATGTGAGCGTTGTAATTCCCTACAGCACCGTTGATTTTGCCCAGTACTTCAATCTGTTTCAGCTGACGTAACTGACGCTCCAGACGGTAAGCGACGTTCGCCATCTCTTTACCCATCGTCGACGGTGTAGCCGGCTGGCCGTGGGTGCGGGAGAGCAGCGGAATGTCACGATATTCGCTGGCAAGATCCTTCACAGCGGTAATCAGCTGCTGCCAGTAATGCAGGATCACGTCACGGCGGGCTGTTTCCAGCATCAGGGCGTGCGACAGGTTGTTGATATCTTCAGAGGTACAGGCGAAGTGGATAAATTCAGAAACGGCATGCAGGGCAGGAACGTCGGCAACTTTCTCTTTCAGGAAATACTCAACCGCTTTGACGTCGTGGTTGGTGGTGCGCTCAATAGTTTTGATGCGCGCGGCATCTTGTTCGGAAAAACCAGCGACAATCGCATCAAGGAAAGCGTTTGCGTCGGCATCAAATGCAGGAACTTCCTTGATCTCTGCGGTCGCGGCCAGTTTTTGTAACCAGCGAACTTCAACCTCAACGCGGAATTTCAGCAAACCGAATTCGCTGAAAATCGCACGCAGCGGGCTGACTTTATCGCCGTAACGACCATCGACAGGTGAGACGGCGGTCAGAGAGGATAATTCCATCAGTGCAACTCCTGAATCATTTAGCAGTGTTTTGCCGCACCGACTTAGTAAGTCAGTGGCAGCCGGGATAAGAGGGTTTTCGCTTCACGCAGCAAACGCTGACGCGAGAACATCAGTTGCAGTCGGCCACCACCGACCTGCTGCCACAATACGGCAGCACGGATACCGGCTAACAGGGTGGCGCGCACTTTACTCTGTACCTGGGTATTCTGCAGCACCGCAGGCGAACCGGTAACCTGAATACGCGGGCCAAGCGAGCTGATCACATCCACATAGATGGCAGCCATCGCGCTGAGAATGGTGTCTGACTCCAGTTCATAATGCGCCAGCTGACGATCGAGCTGATTGATGCGCTGGGCCAGCGTTGCCATCGCCGTTTTACTGGCGCTGAGCTTGCGCTCCAGCACCATCATGCTCAGGGTGTAACGTGTCAGCTCTACACCTGCACCCTGGCGACTGCTGCTGTTCAGCACCGCCATCAGCGTTTCAAGTCCGAGACGCAGATTGGCTTCATTGTTGCCAAACACCGCCAGCGTTGAGCCAGGATTGAGGTCAAGCACGCTGCGCAGCGATACGGTCAGCGCCTCCGGCTGACAGTGACCCTGCTGAGCCAGCTGCTGCACCAGATGGGCCGACTGACAGATGCCTGCCAGCGCCAGCGTAATTTCCTGATAATTTTTCGCCACGGTTACTCCTGTTTACGCGTCATCAATGCGGGCTGAGCCCGCTTACTCCGCCACTAACGGCAGGCGCTGTTCGATAATACCGCCACCGAGGCAAACCTCGCCAAGGTAAAACACCGCAGACTGACCTGGCGTCACCGCTGCAACCGGCTCGTCGAAACGCACTTCAATCCGATCGTCGCCGTGGGGAATAATCTCACAGGGGATATCGGTCTGACGATAGCGGGTTTTCACGGTGCAGCGAAGCGGGGCGATAATCGGCTGGCGATCAACCCAGTGCAGCTGCTGTGCAATCAGGCCAATGGACATCAGACGCGGATGATCGCCGCCCTGGGCGACAATCAGGCGGTTACGCGCCACATCTTTGTCGACCACATACCAGGGATCATCTTTGCTCTCTTTCAGGCCGCCAATCCCCAGGCCTTTACGCTGTCCCAGAGTATGGTACATCAGCCCCTGATGTTCACCGACGATCTGGCCTTCGGTAGTTTCAATTTCGCCAGGCTGAGCCGGGAGATAGCGTGCCAGGAAGTCGCGGAATTTGCGCTCACCGATAAAGCAGATGCCGGTCGAATCTTTCTTCTTCGCGGTGATAAGGTCGAGTTGTTCGGCAATGCGTCGCACTTCCGGCTTTTCCAGCTCGCCAACCGGGAACAGACTTTGGGCGATCTGCTGGTGGCTCAGGGTATAGAGGAAGTAGCTCTGATCTTTGTTGCCATCCAGACCGCGCAATAGCTGGCTCTGGCCGGCCACGTCCTGACGACGCACGTAGTGACCCGTAGCGATGAAATCTGCGCCGAGATCCTCAGCTGCGAACTCCAGGAATGCTTTGAATTTGATCTCTTTGTTGCAGAGGATATCGGGGTTAGGCGTGCGGCCCGCTTTGTACTCTTCGAGGAAATGCTCAAAGACGTTATCCCAGTATTCAGCGGCAAAGTTAACTTTGTGCAGCTTCATACCCAGCTTGTCGCACACTGCTTGCGCATCTGCCAGATCGTCCGCGGCGGTACAATACTCCTCGCCATCGTCCTCCTCCCAGTTCTTCATGAACAGGCCTTCAACCTGGTAACCCTGCTGTTGCAGTAACCAGGCGGAAACGGAAGAATCGACGCCGCCGGACATACCGACGATCACTTTTTTCTGGCTGTTGTCAGACATGACACGCTCGCATTACGATAAAAAAACAGGCGGCGCATTCTATCATGCAGAAGGCAGGCGCGCACCCTCGTGAAACGGCCACCGGAACGGGCTGACCAGATGTAACGGGTAGCGCGTGCCCTGTTGCCATAAACGTACGCTTTCCGCGACCAGCGGCGAACGCAGGTTAGAGGCAGTGAGAATCTGCGCTGGCGGCAACCACCAGCAGCAATCAATGTCGCTGTCCTGCGGCTGGGTTGGCGCTTTTTCCGCCAGATCCACGCCAAACAGAAAACGCACAAAAGGCGTACTGTCGGGCGCGATCCACTGGTTTATCGCGATAAAATAGTGCATCGGTGTGGCGATGCCGGTCTCTTCATAGAGTTCGCGCTCTGCGGCTTCCAGCAGCGTTTCATCCGCTTCAAGATGCCCGGCAGGCTGGTTCCAGGTGGGGCGACCGTTGATCGTCTCTTCCACCACCAGTAATTCACCTTCTGCCTGAACCAGACAGGCGACAGTAACATGAGGTTTAAACATCACTTCTCCGCAATTGTTAACCTGAGGTTATAAAAACCGGTTTTCAGAGGGGACTTTCACTGAGCTCGCGCCACACGCCTGGAGCCAGATCGTCGAGCGAATAACTCCCCATCGCGAACCGAATCAGTCGCAATGTGGGAAAGCCAATATGGGCGGTCATCCGGCGAACCTGACGATTACGGCCTTCATACAGCGTGATTTTCAGCCACTGCGTCGGGATGTTTTTACGTTCGCGAATGGGGGGCTGACGTGGCCAGAGCCACTCCGGCTCAGCCACTTTTTCTACCCCAGCAGGCAGCGTCAACCCATCTTTCAGATTAACCCCATCCCGTAAAGGCTGCAGATCCGTCTCCTGTGGCTCGCCTTCCACCTGCACATAATAGATCTTACCTGTGCGTTTGCCGGGCTGAGTCAGCGCAGCCTGCAGCGCGCCGTCGTTGGTCAGCACCATCAATCCTTCGCTGTCGCGGTCAAGGCGACCGGCGGCATAGACCTCGGCGACGCTGACAAAATCCTTCAGGGTACGGCGGCCCGCTTCGTCGGTGAACTGCGGCAACACGTCAAACGGTTTGTTAAACAGAATCACCCGGCGCGGAGCCGCAGGGCGGGCAGGGGAATGCCGCGCATCACGCGTCGGGCGGCTGAATCGTTTATCCTGGTGAATTCGTTGAGAAGTTTTTCGCATGGGCTTTGCAGTCAGAAACATTCGGCGCATTATAACGTGAAATTGCGGTGATTGGCGTGGCGGAAATATTCAAGTAGTATTGACGCGCATCTTACAAATCATTAACAAACGCCCAGGAGAGGTTAATGGAAAGCAAAGTAGTTGTTCCGGCGGAAGGTCAGAAAATCACCCTGAATCAGGGCAAGCTCACAGTGCCAAACAATCCGGTCATTCCTTACATTGAGGGTGACGGTATCGGTGTTGATGTTTCCCCGGTAATGCTGAAAGTCGTCGATGCGGCGGTAAAGAAAGCCTACAACGGCGAACGTAAGATCTCCTGGATGGAGATTTACACCGGTGAGAAGTCAGTTGAACTCTACGGCCAGGACGTCTGGCTGCCACAGGAAACTCTCGACTTAATCAAAGAATATCGCGTGGCCATTAAAGGCCCACTGACCACCCCGGTCGGCGGCGGTATTCGTTCACTGAACGTGGCCCTGCGTCAGGAGCTTGACCTCTACGTCTGCCTGCGTCCGGTACGTTACTACAAAGGCACGCCAAGCCCGGTTAAACGTCCTGAAGATACCGACATGGTGATCTTCCGTGAAAACTCCGAAGATATCTATGCCGGTATCGAGTGGAAAGCGGGCTCTGCCGAAGCGGACAAAGTGATCAAGTTCCTGCGCGAAGAGATGGGCGTGAAGAAAATTCGCTTCCCTGAGCAGTGTGGTATTGGCGTTAAGCCGTGTTCAGAAGCGGGCACCAAACGTCTGGTGCGCGCGGCAGTGGAATACACCATCACCAACGATCGTGATTCACTGACCCTGGTTCACAAAGGCAACATCATGAAGTTCACCGAAGGCTCTTTCAAAGACTGGGGATACCAGTTAGTGAAAGAAGAGTTCGGCGGCGAACTGATCGACGGCGGCCCGTGGATGAAGTTCAAAAACCCGAACACCGGCAAAGAGATCATCGTTAAAGATGTGATCGCTGATGCGTTCCTGCAACAGATCCTGCTGCGTCCGGCTGAGTATGACGTTATCGCCTGTATGAACCTGAACGGTGACTACATCTCTGACGCCCTGGCTGCGCAGGTTGGCGGTATTGGTATCGCACCCGGCGCCAACATCGGTGACGAGTGTGCGCTGTTCGAAGCGACCCACGGCACAGCACCTAAGTATGCAGGTCAGGATAAAGTGAACCCAGGTTCAGTGATTCTGTCAGCAGAAATGATGCTGCGTCACATGGAGTGGTTCGAAGCGGCTGACCTGATTGTTAAAGGTGTTGAAGGCGCTATCGCTAACAAGACCGTGACTTACGATTTCGAACGCCTGATGGATGGCGCTAAACTGCTGAAATGTTCAGAGTTTGGTGACGCGATCATCGAAAATATGTAATCCGTATTACGTAACATACAGCCAACACGAATGTAAAAATCGTGTTGGCTTTTTATTTCACGCCTTGTTTCCCCAAAACCCCCCTGAATCTGTTTAAAAATAAACGCTAAACGGCTTCTACCATCCGGTCTTTCCGCGCTTAACGTTGTTCCCGGCAGTCATTTTCTGCGATTCGTGACCCAGCAGTTTTGGGCACCTGGCTTTGATGGTAATAAGGACGTTCAGATAAGCATCGCTGTAGGTGCAGTGCTGTATCTCTGACCCCGGCCTCGAAACGCCGTAATGATCTCACCTTTTCATCATTGTCATTGTGCCTGGAACAACCGTAATGGATTAACGCCGCACGTTATTAGCAACAGTTTGAGAGTTCCTTATTTCAGAGCTCAACGCTCTCCATGCCAGATCTCTGCGATGATATGTCCGACGCGTTTCTCAGCCGTTGACAATGGCTCCATAGATTATTGATGCGAGCCGCCCCTCAGGATAAGCCTGGCTGTTGTGATGGAGAGTGGTTACTGACAACAGGATAGGATCTATCCAATTGAAATAATTGAATAGATTATAAAAAAGCGGATTTGTCCGTGATGATTTCCCGTTACCGTTACCGTTACCGTTACCGTTACCGTTACCGTTACCGTTACCGTTACCGTTACCGTTACCGTATGCGTAGCAGTAATGCAGAGAAGGTCAGGTTACTGTTCCGAAACAATGGAAAAGCACAGAAATGGTCAGGTCTGCACTCTCTGTTTTTACTCGCCATACTTTACCCGTGTTGTCGTGTTAGCGATAAAACAGGTGCCACCCGATATTTATGATATGGCAACAAAGAGTGTCAAATAGCACTTTTTGCATTATATTTCTCTTTACAAAACAAGTGATTAAAACATGCGTGTAATCGCATTCATTTGGTCGATATAAAAGATTGATCGGGATCATGTTTCATTGGCATCTTGAGGGGTAGATTGCCCGCTATGAGTTGCACGGCGCTGCTAAGATGTCATGTGTAATCGCTTTCACACTTTTCATTGTTGGCCTTAATTCATCAGTCCGGTATACATGATTTAGCTGTTTCCTGGCCACTTTACGATGCAGCGAAAAAAAAGCCAGGCGCATACATCATTTATTCAGCTTTTAAGAGCTGTCACTGAGTTAATGCAACATTTTCATTGCTGAAGTCACGTTGTTAATATCACTGTAATCGATTACAAAACCGCTACAGCTTTATTATTTAGCTTATTTATTCTCACGCCGAACAAAGGTGACGATATTTATTCTTCCGCTTTTTTTGGGCAGCATAGCGAAATCAAAACAGAGAGGCAGTTATTTGTAGTGAGCTTCTCGTCGTCAATCAAAGCATGGGCGAATTGCTCTACAAAGTGAGGCACATACTGTTTTTACTTGCGGAGTCGGGCCTCTCAGGAAAGGATTCTCTTCCATGACGTACAAAGATTTAACCGTCGTCAGGATACAACCTGTGGTTCATCTGAATAATCGGTGAGCTGGAAGGGATGATCAGACTTTAGGCAAATTAAATCAGGTCTTTAAAATTAAAACCGGCGGTAATGAAAATTTTATAAGGCGAAATTCAGAGACTTAATAAAACGTTTTCAACTCTATGTAAAAAGGCCTCGTCGGTTAAGACGAGGCCTTCCAGGGATTCTGACCAAATGGCTGGCGGGCCAGAAGACAGATATCCATTTGTGATTTACCAATCTTGACATAAATCAACTTTAGCGAGTTCATATTAATGAATAAATCAATTATGGCTGTGGCTATTTGTGCGATCTGCAGCGGATTCATGGCAAACGATGCAAATGCGAACGCTTTTTTTTCGGGTTCAGTACAAAGCCTGTATAACACGATTGCTGACGGGCAGATGGATTATGATGTAGCTCGCAATGTCTGGACGACAATGAATGCTGAACAGCAGGCGGAATTCAAACATATTGAAGCCAGCCGAAATATGAATTATTCCTTTGATTTAAATAATTCTGTTGCCCCAATGGCGATCCCGCAGGCTACACCAATAGCCAAACCGCAACCGCAGCTGGTTCCGCAGGCCACGCCGCCGCGTCCGCAGTCCGTGCCGGTCGCCCGGACGGTGCCTGTGGCACCGCAGCTGATCCCGCAGTCCGTGCCGGTCGCCCGGACGGTGCCTGTGGCACCACAGCTGATCCCGCAGGCCACGCCGCCGCGTCCGCAGTCCGTGCCGGTCGCCCGGACGGTGCCTGTCGCACCACAGCTGATCCCGCAGGCCACGCCGCCGCGTCCGCAGTCCGTGCCGGTCGCCCGGAAGGTGCCTGTCGCCCCGCAGCTGATCCCGCAGGCCACGCCGCCGCGTCCGCAGTCCGTGCCGGTCGCCCGGAAGGTGCCTGTGGCACCGCAGCTGGTTCCGCAGGCCACGCCGCCGCGTCCGCAGTCCGTGCCGGTTGCCCGGACGGTGCCTGTGGCACCGCAGCTGATCCCGCAGGCCACGCCGCCGCGTCCGCAGTCCGTGCCGGTTGCCCGGACGGTGCCTGTGGCACCACAGCTGATCCCGCAGGCCACGCCGCCGCGTCCGCAGTCCGTGCCGGTCGCCCAGAAGGTGCCTGTCGCCCCGCAGCAGGTTCCGCAGGCCACGCCGCCGCGTCCGCAGTCCGTGCCGGTCGCCCAGAAGGTGCCTGTCGCCCCGCAGCAGGTTCCGCAGGCCACGCCGCCGCGTCCGCAGTCCGTGCCGGTTGCCCAGAAGGTGCCTGTCGCACCGCAGCTGATCCCGCAGGCCACGCCGCCGCGTCCGCAGTCCGTGCCGGTCGCCCGGACGGTGCCTGTCGCTGCGCAGCAGGTTGTGCAGGCCACGCCTCCTCGTGATCAAGCAGCCACCCAAACACCATTACAGACATCGGCTGTTGAAGCCAACCGCTTAGTTACTGACGAAGCTATTCAGAACAATGCAGCCCGCATTGATGCTGACGGGCAAAATATTAATACCAACCGCGAAAGCATCCAGAACAATGCAGCCCGCATTGATGCTGATGGGCAAAATATTAATACCAACCGCGAAAGCATCCAGAACAATGCCGCTCGTATTGATACCAATGGACAAGGCATCAGTACAAACCGAGAAAATATCCAGCACAACAGCACTCGTATTGATCAAAATAGCGCACGTCTTAATAGTGCTGAGAAAAACATCAAGCACAACGCCGATCGTATCGATGAAAACAGCAAGAAGATCAAGCAAATTGGCGATAATGCCGCTGCTATGTCTTCACTGCATTTTGATGCGAATCATGACAGCTGGGCGCTTTCTACCGGCACTGCAAACGGCGAAGGTGCAGGCTTCGCGGCAGGTATTCAGAAAGGTGTAACCGAACACGCTGCCGTCTCCTTCCAGGCTTCTACCAATTCTTACGGTGGCTGGATGGCAGGCGCTGGTATACACGGCGATTTCTGAAAATAGCCCGCTTCGGCGGGCTGTTTTAATCGGTGCTGCCAGCGTGAGCAAGTGGAATATGAACATCAGGGGCTAATTCCGGTTTATTGGCGCTGTAATAATTGGTTAGGTTTATTCGGCTTCTGGCGCTCTGTCTGGCAACAACGTTATCGTTTATTGCGCAAGGATTCGCTATTAAGAACTTTAGGGGTTTGTCAGGTTTTCATTTTTCATCAGGGTCATGGATTGATTAATAGCGCACGGTTAATGCGCTGGAGTGAGAGGGCTCTTCTGGCAGCATGTACTGTTTTCATGCTGGGTTTATTCATTTTTTTGAGCGTCGTGACATTATCCAAGCAATTGAGGTAGAGATGTGATGAATACTGAAAAAGTAAAAGCGTGGTTGATGGTGCATGCAAATGGCACTGAGTTAGTCACACAGCACAAAAAGCATGCGCTCACAGTTGCGCAACTTAAATTCTGGACGGTTTACCCATTGATACCTACAGCAGGAAGTCATGTGGTGAACCTGCGAACCCTGGGCCGGAGTAAGGCGCCAGCAGAGTAAAGTGATCTGCGAACGTCACCACCGTGAGTGGGGGAAATGGCTTGCATAAATACGCCATTCCATGGGTAGCGGCGGAAAAAATGATCAAGTCTATTTCGACATAGGTTGACGCCATCTGTTCACCTGATATCAGAGGTTCCAAATGATTATGAGTAAGGGGATGTCCGTTCAAATCGTTATTACAGCAACTGACGCTGAAGGGCGCGCTGTTGAAGTACTGAACTGCACACAGCAAGACGAGGGTGAAGCGATGAAGGTTAATGTGAAGGTCGCCGACGATTTCCAGGCGATAGCCGTGGCGGCAATGGCTGCGGCAGCGTCCAGCGTCCTGCGCAGGGGGGAACCATGCGAGTGTCCTGTTTGTACTGAACGCCGCGCTGTGGCTGTTGCGGCCGGCGTCCCTCACACTATTGCTGAACGTGCAAGGCTTCACTGAGTGCAGCTTAAAGGCACACTCAGGCGCGAATGGGATTTGCCTGCTGAATAGCAGCATATTATGGCCCTGCAATGTTCAGAATGAACAGACCTGCAGCCGTTTCGATTGCTATGGCGGTATCGTACTGTGTAAACCCGCCCGGAAAACCGGGGTTTTCGCGCCTATTGCTGGCTGTGTCAGCTATACGAAAACGAACGATGAAATGTCTGTTGAACATGTGAAACAAGCATGATTACCTCTTGCCATTACCTGCGGGCATGCCTGACGAAATTTCATTAACGTTTGAACCAAAATAGGGCTGTAACATGAAAAAATTGTTGATTGCAGGTGCACTACTTGCGCTGACCGGTTGCTCGTCTTCCGCTTCTCGTATGGCCGAGTGCGAAGCACAGGGCGTAACCCGTGATGCGTGCTATCTGGCTGAACAGAACCGGCACGTTACGATGGTGGGCGTAGCCGAGAAACAGGCCCTGGAAAATGCACAGTTCGCCCAGGAAGCGCACAAGTCTGCTGCTAAAACGTGGCGCTATAAAGACGTGGTCGTCTCCCGCGATAAGCTGGGCATTGTGAGCATAGACGGTAAACCGGCCGTAATGACTGAAGAAAATAAAGGGAATCAGGTCTTTGCGACAGGTATCAGTAATGTAATTTTTTACAAAAACGGTAAAGTCGCATTAATGCAAAATGGCCAATTTGAGGGCTGGATGAAGTGAGACAGGATGAAGATTTGAAACTTATTTGCCAACTGCATCAGGAAACAATGCAGGCCATGGAGAAACAGATTCGTGATGAACGTGAAGTGTTTTTTCTGCAGGTAGGGGTGTGGAAACAAATCTTTGTCACGCTTGCTTTAGTTGCGGTCGCTATTGTTCTGGTCGAATGCCTGCGCTGGACGGGCACTCACTGACATAAAAGTCAGTTAAACCGGTTTTAAGGGAACCCGCTACTCTTTGACACCGGAAGGAGAAGGGTTCCCTCACAGTGTGCCATTTTTTCTATCTCTGACGTTACGGAGCAGGGAAACGTGAATCAGACCTGTCACGGTCTGGACAGTCTTTTTTCAATTCAGCTTTAATCACGTCGTCTGCGGCATGTTCGGTCAGCCGTTTGAATCTGAACCTGAGTTTCAGACCGTCATCAGAACAGTTATGCCTGTCTGCAAGCGCTACCGCGGCGCTGTAGGCATTGTAACAACGGGCCACATCAGTCACTTTACGCTGACACTGACTGAACAGTGTAAACGCGGTGTCGGGATGTGCAGTCAGATAGGCAATTTGCGGATTGTTTCTTACCTGATCGAGGATACCCGGTAAGGTCAGATAACTCAGCAAGATCGCCAGTGTGGAGATGATATAAATAAAATACTTATAAGGCACCGGGTCTCCTTCTATCTGGCGCAGTTTTTTACCGAGCGCGGATGATGACAGGCTGCCGCTAAATACGATATCAACCAAAGCGTAAAAGCCGCTTCCTGACACGAGGCCCAGCGATTGTCGACCAGGCAACCTGATGTAAACTGCTTTGCAGATTAATAGTCACAGCAGCAATTATTGTTAAGTCCGCCGTGCCGCATAATGAGATGATTCTTACGCCCCTTCAAGAGCTAAGCCATTGCGAGTGCCGGAGATAAGCGCCGGATGGGGCATGCTTCTTTTCTTGTTCTGTCAGTTCTGCCGCCTGTCTTCTCTCTCCCCAGCCTGATCTATTTCTGCTATTCCCGTGAGGGAACCATCCGCAATCTACGCTGACTAATGGCTGACGTATGCCGTCGCGTTTATCCCATCAGCGGGAAACCCCGTGATGAGTTTCATGTTTAGCCAGTGCGCAGAGGATGTCAGACATGCGGATTTTAATTATTTGTCGGGATAATATTGGCGACACCTTACTGACCACGCCGCTGATCAGTGCGCTGGCGCAGTCGGGCCAGCATCAGGTCGATGTGCTGACCAACAATTACGCTGCGCCAGTTTTGCAGCATAATCCCGATATCCGGCAGCTCTTCTATTACACCAAACTGCATCACCGTGAGGCAGGGCAGGGACGGCTGGCCTGTCTCTTACAGCGACTGAAGCTGATGCTGACGCTGAAAAAACAGCGTTACGATGTGGTGATTCTGGCAAAAAGCCGCTGGGATCAGCATGGCCTGAAGTGGGTTAAAACAGTGCGTCCCGCCAGAGTGATCGCACTGGGTCATCCCCATCCGCTGATTACCGATCTGTTGCCGCCACCCAGCCAGTCGCCGTGTCATATCAGTGAAACCCTGTTTAGCCTGGGGCGGCCTTTCAATCTCAGCGCCACAGCGCCAGGCAAACTGACGCTGCTGCCGGATGCGGCAATCGCGGCCAGCCTGCGTGACACCTGTGCGATTGATCCCGCTGTTCCGGTCTATGCATTGCAAATCAGCGCCCGCAAGCCGAGTCAGCAGTGGGAAGCCGCGCGGTTTGCCGGGCTGGCTGAAAAAATCGCGGCGCGTCATCCCTGCCAGATTATGCTGCTCTGGTCACCCGGCAGCCGTGATAATCCGCGTCATCCGGGAGATGATGAAAAAGCGCGTGAAATTATGGCGCTCTGCCCGCATCTGCCGATCAAGGCGGTGGCAACCACCAGCCTGCCGCAGTTAATTGCAGCAATGTCGCTGTGTCAGGGGCTGGTGAGCAGTGATGGCGGGGCAATGCACATTGGTGCGGCGCTGGGATTGCCGGTCGTCGCGCTGTTTGGCGACAGCGATCCGGCGTGCTGGCATCCGTGGCAGGTTAACTATCAGGTGCTGCAACCGGCGTCACGTGAGGTCAATGCGCTGAGCAGCAGCGAGGTCTATGAGGCCTTCGCCCATACCCTTACTCAGTAATCCTCTTCAGGCCAGCGTCCCAGTCTGGCCGCTTCACACAGCATGGCGACCGTCAGTGGACGATAAGGCCGTGCTGTGCCCGCAGTAAACCAGCTTGCAACTGCAAAGCGACGTCGGCGCGGCTCCGGAAAATAGCGGGCGTCATCATAGTGTTCTGAACAGACGCCGAAAGTGATAAAAAAATCACTCATCAGAATGGCAAAATCCACCTCACTCAGCGGTAACTGCTGCAGATGAAAACCTGCACGCTCCACTTTGCGGAACCCGCCCAGCGCGGTTGGCTGATTGTGGTACTCAATCAACGCAATGATAGCTTGAGAAAGGTCGTTCATTACCCCACCAGCTTCGCCACGGCCTGCACGACCTCATCGGCCTTGATCGTTGCCATCGGATGCTGTGAGGCAGTTTTATCCGGGCGGTGAATAATGATGTGGCGATCGCTGTCCTGGCAGGGGCCGGTATAGCGCGGATTGGCGGTGGAGAACAGGCTGACCGTCGGCGTCTGTGCGGCCACGGCGATGTGCAGTGGACCGGTGTCCCCGGTAACCAGCACATCCAGCGTGCGAATCAGGCTAATCAGGCCGCTGAGATTCGTTTTCCCCGCCATCGGCGTCACACGCTGACGGCAGTGCAGTGGCAGGCTTTCAATAAACTCCTGCTCAAGAGGCTGCTCAGCGGCGGTGCCGGTAACGATAATTTCCGTGTCAGGCCAGCGTTCAAGCAAGGCTGTCGCCAGCTGGCTGAAGGAGGCCAGCGGCCAGCGGCGAATATCTTTTGATGCCCCTAACTGAAAACCGATACGGCGATGGTCAGCCTTTGCAGTCGGACTGTTGTTCAGTTCTGGAAGGTGCATCCGGGTCTGCTCTGTCTCTGCGCCCAGGACTTCAATCAGTTTCAGCTTACGCTTGATGGTATGGTCATCAAAATAGCCTGAATAGTGATCGAGATATTTATTTAGCAGAGGCGACTCGCGGCCGTAATGATCGCGCACAATCACCTTACTGCCGGTCAGAACCGAGCTCATAATATCGTAGGGGAAATGCGCGTGTAATGTTACTGACAGGTCAGGTTTGTGGCGGCGCAGTTTGAAAAAGAGCGGCAGGAAATTCGCCAGTTTATTATCCCAGATATAGATCTTATCAAACCAGTTATAACGGCTGACAAGGTCTTTATTTTTCTTGCTGGAAACCAGAATAAACTTGCTGGTGGGAAAGCGATTTTTCAGGCTCCAGATAGCCGGCGTATTCATCAGAAAATCGCCCAGTGCCGTGGTGGAGTAAATCACTACTGTTTGTGGGGCCAGGTCGTGCAAGGCCTGCGGTTTTGTTCTGCTGGAAAATCGAGAATAGAGCGTTAAAAGTCGGTCTATCAGATAAATCTTTTTTTTCTTCACGTCTGAATTCTCTTCAATTTACCAATGCTATTAACAGGGAAATATTATGGAGTGTTAGAGATTAACGCTACAGAGAAAGTTCATTATGACAGGATGTTTTTTTCAGTCATTGAGTTTTTGTTTGAGATACGCTCGCTTTGTGGTTTAAATAAAAATGAACTTTAATTTTTTGTTATTTGGAAGGTGTTTTATGTGCACTTTTATTAATGAATCATTGCGGCTTGTAATTCTATGGAAAACTAATAGCAGGTTAATTATTAGCAGAATTATTATATGAGCCCTAGGTATTGCAAAATACACGATAAAAAAAACCCGGCACGTGTGCCGGGGCAGGGAATTACGACTGTGGCTGACCCACCGGGCCTGAACCCAGCGTACCGCCCGGTGACGACTGACCGCTGGGTGCATGAGGGCGGCCATCATCTTTAATCGCGTCGCTCTTCTGCGAGCAGCCCGCCAGAGAAGTTAAGGTCGCTGCAACCAGCAGCAGGGCAGGAATTGTTTTCATAAGGTCACCTTGATGTTGTCAGAAAGAGACGAAACCAGACTAAGCATAGATACTTACCGCAATCCGACCTGAAAAGGCTTATCTTTCAGATGTTTCTCAGCCGGCGAAAAGCATCCAGGCAAAAAAAAACGGAAGCCAGTGGCTCCCGTTCTGTTGACGTTCAGCGCTATTACTTGCGGCCCAGCAGGAAGCCGATAAATACGCCAACGCCTGCAGCAACGGCCAGACCTGCAACAGGATTGGATTGAACCTGATCCTTGATACAGTCAGCAGCATCGCGGGCAGCATAGCTTGCCTGGTTGGTGTAACGGCGTGCTGCGCCTTTAGCCTGATGCTCAGATGAACCGGTTGCTGCACCCCATTGTTCCTGAACTGCGCCAGCGGCTTCTTTTACTTTATCTTCGATTTTTCCTGACATTTATTGCTCCTTGGTTTTGAGTGAGACCCTCAAAGCGTAGCAAAGATAGTGAATTCTGCTCCTCCAGCGGAGGAAAATGGGCTAAAAAATCATTTCTGGCTGTTAATGGCGCTGCGTTTGCGGGTAAGGGATTTACTGTCTAGCCTTTGCAAAGAGAGGCGCACTCAGGCGCTGCCACAGCCATAGGTAAAGCTACAGCTACAGCCGGAGGATAAGCAATGAAACGTGATGCACTGAATGATGACGACTATGACGAAGTCTGCCGGGTAATTGGCGATGCGGTCATTGTGCTGTCGGAGCGCGGCCATGACACCCGCCGTGGCGAAATCTACGACCTGCTTAAACGTATACGTCAGCAGCGCGCGCACAGTGAACGCGATGAGCAGAGAATGCTGGATCATGCTATCCGGCTGGTTAAGCCTGAGGTGTAGCATAGTGCGTAAACGCTGCGCTACTGCAGCAACACACCCTGAATCAGACTGGCCTCAACAATCGTGACCTCATTAATTTTCAGCGCCTGCATATAACCTTCAACCAGTAACAGATTACTGACATCAGTGGCCCGGTAGTCGCCCGGGAGTTCACTATCGCCTTTCCAGACCTGCTGCTGCGACAGCTGACTTAATGTCGTCAGGCTGTAGCGATGGGGTTTGCCCGGTAACTGATTGCGGATAGAAAAACCATGGACGCCGCCGATGCCAATGACCTGACGGCTCGCCACATCCTGTTTAATCTGCGGGCTGACCTCATTAGTGGCATAAAATTGCACAAAGCGCAGCACCGACTGCCGCCAGGAACCAATCGGGTTGGGGGATTTGGCCTCCGGGCTGTTCTTCAGCACCGTCAGAATAAAGTTTTTCAGCGTTACCGAGGCCAGTTTGCCCTGATAGATATCCGCAACCGGCTTACCCGCCTGCTGTCGCCAGGCGGTCATCTGCATCGAGCCACCACCAATATCCCAGACCAGCAACTGCTCATCACGGATCGCCGGATCGTTAAGCGCGGCTTTGGCAGAGAGGAACCCAAGTTTCGCTTCCTGCTGCTGCGAGATGATGCTGATTTGCGCACCGGTCTGGCGCTGCAACTGATCAATGACCGCCTGACCGTTGCTGGCGTTGCGAAACACTGCGGTGGCAACGCCGCTGATCCGCTGTGGATGAAAGCGTTGTGCGTGCGTTAAAAGCTGGTGCAGGGCAGCAGCACCTTCATGGGTCATCGCCGGGCTGAGCTGATTATCTGTTGAGTGCGCTAAGGCTTCGTTCCAGGCCACGGCGCGCTGATCCTGATACAGCATCTTTTCGATGCGCAGCTGGCAGACATTGACGCGGGCTACCGCAATTTTGGTGGTGCCGGAACCGATATCAAGACCGGCGCGGATTTGCTGGCAGCGATCGGCCTGGGCAGCAGCGGCAAAAAACAGTGAGCAGAAAAGCGTGACAGCAGACAGCGCAGCAGAACGCATAGCGACTCCGGGTACAATAAGGATCAGTGTGAACGGGCTGCGACGCAGGCCGGGTAGACGCTCACCAGGAAGTGACGCAGATGATCAAAACACCATTCGGCGTCATCCGCCTGCGGGCAATAGAACTGAATAGTGATTTTTTCATAATCGCGCTGACGCTGGCGCAGCGGCGACCAGCTCCAGTCGAGTACCGAACGGGCATAATTGACCAGCGTCTCCGCGGGCATCTGATGTTGCTGCTCCTGCCCGGTCAGGTAGCGATAAAAGTTCGCTTCCAGCTGCAGCGCTTCCTCAAAGCCGTGCTGCGGCAGGTCGGGACGAAAAGCCACATCGATAAAGCCACAGACCGCATCTGCCTGCTGCTGCCAGTCGCAGGCCAGCGTCATAAACAGCCCCTCCTGCAGATTGATCTCCTCGACCAGTCGCCGCAGATTCACTGAATGGTTCAGCACCGCGATCTCTTCAAGGCGACCGGTTTCCAGGGTCAGATCAAAGCCACAGGGATTCACTGAGCCATCCGCATTGCGGGTGGCGGGGAAGGGGAAGTCGATATAACCGTTGTTATCCAGACGCTTTTCCATCGAAGAGACCTGCTGCTTGACGTTTCCTGACAATAAACTATCTGGCAGCAGGATTCATCCCTTATGGACAGGTCCAGGTGATTTGGGTGTCCTGGTAAGGGTTGATCAGCCGGAACTGCTTATCTGACAGGCGCTGCGCGTAGTAACCCTCAGGCGTGACGGCGGAGGGAACATATTTAAACCGATCAAGCGACTGCAGTGGGCCACTCTTAATGCTGACCTTATCCCGGGTCACGGTGAAGCTATTAACCAGATCAAAAATCTCGCCCCGGGTCTGCCCCAAAGACTGACCATAAATAGTCGAGACCTCACCCGGACATTCCACCCCTTTCGGGCCAGATGAACATCCAGTCACCATCGCGATGAGGATAAAAATGCTGAGACGCATCATGATTTTCTACCTGCTTCAATCCCTGGGAGTTTCGTGGCGCAGAGTCTATCCTGCTGCGTCACTGATTACTCAATCATAGCAGTTTACGCTGCGCTTCCTGTTTGAGATTTGTTTAATCGTTAAGCAACAGGAATGTAAAAGGGTGACTTTGCTTATCAATAAACGTTATTCTTGGCTCCTTTGCGCACCACTTAGGCAAATTCAGGGATAAATGATGAACGAAGAAGAAGCAAGTCTAATGATTATTCGCCATGCGATTGACCAGTCAGAAGCCGATAAGAAGCAACAGGTGATCGCTTGTGCAGCGGATATTCGTGCAGTAATGCAGGCTTATGATAGCGAAAATGCCGGGCTGGCACTGATGTTAGTGGCCGCCGAGGTGGCAGCCGAATAATCATATCCGGTCAGTGTGGCAGCCTGTTACGCTGGCCGGATTACTTTATTTTTTCTCAACTTTCAGATTTCTTCGCACGCCGATTCTATCTTTCATTGGTCTTGCTGCAGCTTACCCCACGCCTCTTCTCTGTCCTGCGATGTGTTAAGCTTAAAATTCTTAATAAAATCAGCGGAGACACAGCATGAAGGCAGTGTTAATTGCCCTGGGCCTGCTGGCCTGTCACATCGCACCCGCCTGGAGCGAGACTGAATTTCAGCTTAACTGTCCCGGCCGGGCAACCATGACCGTTTCGCGAGCCGAATATGGGTTAACGACGTTAATGTGGCCGTCGGGACATTTCCAGATTGCCGCTGGTCAGCAGCGTACCCGCCTGGAGGCGGGCGATAAGGTGGCGATTACCCGCTTTCGCAATGGCGATCAGCTGATTGTGAACCAGCGCAGCCAGGCGACCTTTTTTGTCTACCGTGACAGCGATACACTGCTGCCCTGCAGCCGCAGCGAAAAACGCGATGTTGATGCGTTGAGCCTGGAGCGCTACGACGATCGTCAGCATTCCGACACTTAACCCCTGCACCTGGAGCCACTATGCAACCCGAGATTACCGACAAGGTCACGACGCAGGATCTGGATGAAGTCAGGCTGGGTCTGACTGCGTTCAACAGCAAATATATTAATGTTGATGAGATCAGGTCAATCGGCGTGTTTATTCGTGATGAACAGGGCAGAAAGCTGGCCGGACTGACCGGGTCAACGGCCGGAAACTGGCTGCGGATCGATATGTTGTGGGTCAGTGAGGCGCTGCGCGGGCAGGGGGCGGGCAGCAAGCTGATTCAGGCGGCAGAGCAGGAGGCGCGGGATCGCGGCTGTCGCTTTGCGCAGGTGGATACCGCCAGTTTTCAGGCGCGACCGTTTTATGAAAAGCTCGGCTATACGCTGCGCTTCAGCCTGGATAACTATCCGCGGCATCATCAGCGTCATTATCTGACGAAAACCCTGTAATCAGAACAGCGGTTGCTGACGTAAATCCAGCGGATGCTGTTCTGCTTCATCAATCGCGGCCAGCCAGCTCTGCAGCGTAACCTTTTTCCACGAGAGATGCCCGCGCGTGGTACTCATCAGCACCACATCGGGACGCAGCGAGCGGTAGAACTCCAGCGTCTGACTCAGCTCAGCCGGATTACTGTCCGGCACCAGTACCGTGATCCAGCGATCATGCGAACGCGTCACGGTATCGCCAACAAACAGATAGGTCAGCCCCAGCGGCGAAGTGTAGAGATAGCTGCAACTGCCCGGTGTATGTCCTGGCGTAGGCAGCAGATGGAAATCCCCGAAGTGCGTCTCCTGCTGAGAAAAGGTGTCATCAGGCTCAGCAAAACGGCTGATGGGCCCCAGCGATCGGCTATGGCAGTAAAGTGCGCTGCTGAAGCGTTGCTGGATCAGTGCCGCACCAGGCGCGGATTCATGCCAGTGGGTAAGATAGTGGCGGATCACGCCGCCGGTATCGGCCATGACTTCATGATCGAGCGGATTTTCTACGCGGCCAATCAACAGATTGCCGCGCGGGTGACGCAGCATAAAGCCATGCATCATCAGGTCATTAACGGCATCTTCCACCGGAAATTCCGGGGTTGAGATCCACAAATCGTCATACAACGGCTTCAATGTCGATCTCCTGAAACAAACGCTATTCCCGCAGGACGGGATGCCCGGTCGCCTGCAAACGGGCGTGGCCCTGGCTGACCGCTAATCGTGCGCTGGCGCCTAAAGGCAGTGTTACGGTGTCAGCGGCATGACCAAAATCTAATCCACAAATCAGCGGCAGACCGGTGGTGTCACGCAGTCGCTGCCAGACGGTGCTGAAGTCAAACCCGTTGTCATATTCTGTCAGGGCTGTGCTGGTGAAGCTACCGGTGACGATCGCCCGCTGTCGCGCCAGAATGCCGCTCTGCTGCAGCTGAATCAGCATGCGTTCAATGCGGAACGGATGCTCATTCACATCCTCAATCACCAGAATGCCGTTCTCAAACTGCGGCATCCACGGCGTGCCAATCAGTGAGCAGATCATCGCCAGATTCCCGCCCCACAGCGTACCCTGCCATTCGCCCTCATCAGGCGTTTCGCTTTGCCATGTCACCTCTACTGTAGGTGAAGTCAGTGCCTGCCAGAAGTGGTGAAGGGTAAATTCAGATAAGGTCGCGGCGCCGAAGTTACCGGCCAGCATCGGTGCGCTGAAGGTAATCAGGCCGACCTGCGCCAGCAGCGCCAGCTGAATCGCAGTGAAGTCGCTGTGGCCGCACAGCGCCAGCGGCTGATTCAGCAGACGGCGTTGCAGGCCGATGTAGTCGATGGACTCCAGTAACCGGCTGGCGCCATAACCGCCACGCACCGCCAGCACCACATCGGGCAGTGTGCTGAGGCTGGCAAGCTGGTTGATATCCGCCAGGCGCTCCGCGTCCGTTCCGGCGAAGCGCTGAAAACGGCGGGTGATCACCTGCTCGTTCTCTACCTGATGGCCCGCCGCACGCAGTCGTGCCATGCCCTGCAGCGCCGCAGGCTGATTGTGACAGTAACCGGAGGGGGAGATAAGACGAACTGAACGTGAAATCATCATACTTTCCTGCTGTTAGCGCCTGACTCACGGCGATGATGGCGAAAAGCGCCGCTGAAGTCACGGTACGCGCCGCATTTTCATGCATTTAGGATAAACGGTAATTTTGCTCTCAGGCTGCCTGGGTATGATAGCATTCGCCACAACAGCTACGAGACGAAAAATTGCTGAAAATCCGACACCTTATACTCTCAGCGTTACTCCTGACCGGCTGTGCCAGCGAGCCACCGCACCATGCCGTTAAGCAGCGCAACACGCCGTTAACTCAGGCACCGCCGTCCAGCGTCAATGGCACCTGGGCGATGTTTACCGAAGATGCCGCCAGTCATTATGGCGTTGATGAGAAGTTGATCAGCGCCATTATCAGTGTCGAGTCGGGTGGAAATCCGGGCGTGGTGAGCCGTTCAAATGCGGTGGGGCTGATGCAGATTAAAGCTTCGACCGCCGGGCGCGAAGTCTATCGCACGCTGGGCCGTCGTGGTCAGCCATCGAATGCCGAGTTGCGCGATCCGGCCAAAAATATTGATATCGGCACCGCCTATATCCGCATTCTGCAGAACTCCGCGCTGTCGGGCATCCGCGATCCGCTGACGCTGCGCTACGCCACCATCGTCTCTTATGCCAACGGCGCAGGGGCGTTACTGCGGACCTTCTCCAGCGATCGCGATCGGGCCATTGCGATGATTAATGCCATGTCACCGGATGAGTTCTATCAGCATGTGCAGAACAAGCATCCGGCGGCGCAGGCCCCGCGCTATCTCTGGAAGGTTACAACGGCCTACCGCACTATCTGACCGATTATGATTAATCCTGCGGCGTGAGCAGCAGCCGCGCCGTGGGATAGTCGATGATCAGCACCTTGATATAGCCGCCCAGCAGCGCACCGCGAATCGCCTGCGCTTTCTCTCTTCCGCCTGCCAGCCCGACCACCTGTGGACACTGTTTTACCTGTGCCAGCTCCATACCAATCACCGGATCTTCTTCTGCTTTCAGTACCGGCTGTCCGCAGGCGTCGAAATAGTGCAGACAGATATCGCCTACCGCGCCGCGCGCTGCCAGCGTTTGCAGCATTCTGCCATCGTAGTAATTGCCCGAATTACGTAACAGCGCCGACGGCTCCAGATCGCCAATGCCGACAATCGCCAGATCGACCTGCTCAAATTTACTCAGCACCTCGGCGACCTCCGCGTTAGCAGAGAGCCGCTGGCGATCGCTGACCGAATGCTCAATCGACTGCGACGGCAGCAGCCAGGCGGGGCAGTTCAGCAGCGCCGCCAGATTTTGCGTCAGAATCGTGGCCTGCACATTGCCGTTTGCCCCGACGCCGCCCAGCAGCTGGATCACCCCTTTGCAGGCACTGTTGAGCGGATGCAGCGCATCCACCATCGCCCGGATTGTGCCGCTCCACGACGAAATACCAATCAGCTCATCGTTTCGCAGTCGGGTCTCCAGATAGTGAGCGGCCGCCGATCCAATCGCCTGCTTAATCTGCAGCGGCGATGCCTGATCCGGCACATCCACCACAATCGCCTGCGGCAGGTTATAGGTCTGCTCAATGGCCTTTTCTAGCTCAGGGTAGACGTTGGCTGGTGGCACCACGCTGATCTTGACCACACCTTCTTTCACGCTGCGATTAAGAATGCGTGAGACAAACGACTGCGATAAGGTCAGCGACTGCGCAATCTCTGACTGCTTCAACCCTTCGACATAGTAAAGAGTGGCAATCTTCACCATCAGTCGCTGTTCATCCTGTTTTGCCATCGGTTTTTCCCTCTCTGATTCTGCCCGGTATTGTTAACCAGGATGATCAAAATCACAACGCAGGCTAATTTGTGATCGTTTTCGCTTTTTAACGATCGCGCATTGGACGGCACGTCAGCGCGGGCGCATAGTCATTATGCATATAAAATCGCGTGTGAATATATATTCAAGCGGAGAAAAATAATGACTCGTCCTCTGATTAAACTGAGCCTGCTGGCTTCAATGATCGCTTTTTCTGCAACGGTGCTGGCGGCTGAGCAAGGCCTGCTGGCAATTATCACCCCATCGCATGACAACCCGTTCTTTAAAGCCGAGGCGGAAGGGGCCTTAGCGAAAGCCAAAGAGCTGGGTTACGCCACGCTGGTGGCGTCGCACGATGATGACGTAAACAAGCAAAACCAGCTGATTGAGACCGCGATTGCGCGCAAAGCGAAAGCGATCATTCTGGATAACGCCGGGGCCGATGCCACCGTCGGGCCGGTGCAGAAAGCCAAAGATGCCGGGATCCCGACCTTCCTGATTGACCGGGAGATCAACAAAACCGGCATCGCGGTGGCGCAGATCGTCTCTAACAACTATCAGGGGGCGCAGCTGGGCGCGGAGAAATTTGCGAAATTGCTGGGCGGCAAAGGGGACTATGTTGAACTGCTGGGCAAAGAGTCTGACACCAACGCGGGCGTGCGGTCGCAGGGCTATCACGATGTGCTGGATGACTACAGCGACATGAAAATGGTGGCTCAGCAGAGCGCCAACTGGAGCCAGACCGAAGCCTTCAGCCGCATGGAAACCCTGCTGCAGAAACACCCCAACATCGTGGGCGTCATCTCCGGTAACGACACCATGGCGCTGGGCGCTGAAGCCGCGCTGAAAGCCGCCGGGAAAACTGCGGTGATCGTGGTGGGCTTTGATGGCAGCGACTACACCCGCGATTCGATCCTCAACAAAGGCAATATTAAAGCGACAGTGCTGCAGCCGGGCTGGGATCAGGCGCAGATGGCGGTCACGCAGGCGGATTACTACCTGAAGAACGGCAAAGCGCAGAAACAGGAGAAGCAGCTGATGGACTGCGTGCTGATTGACGACAGCAACGCCGCTAAGCTGAAAAACTTCAACCTGGCGAAATAACCATGAAACGGATGCTGGCGGTATTGACCGGTATGGCGCTACTCAGCGCCTGCACCGTGGTGGATCTGGATGCGGACGGTAAGCCGATCCTGCCGAAGGATCCACACGCGAAACCCAGCTATACCACCCAGACACCGCAGCAGATTGCGGAAGAGGCCTGGCAGCCGCGCGTGATGACCATCGCGAACAGCCATGCGCTGAGCTGGGCCGACATGGAGGCGAAAAGTCAGATGGTCAAACCCGGCGGGCGCGAAAGCGTCTTCGTGCGAGCCGGGGGGACAGCCAGCGCCTTTGATGAGAGTAACCCGCGTGAACGCACGCTGACGCTGATGATTAATGGCAAGCCGGTGACGGTCAGTGTCGGACCGGTGCTGCGCAGTAACGCTATCCGGGATGCCGCCGGTTTCCGTTTCGAAGAGTTTACTAATCAGGTGCAGTACGCCCAGTTAACCCGGGCGCTGAACCGTCACGCGGTGAAGCAACTGCCACCGCTGGATGCCCGCTGGGTCAACCAGCCGGTGCAGGCGCTGCTGGCCGTAACCATCGGGCAGAACAGCGTTGATGATGTGGTGGCGGTTGAACTGACGCGGGGGGCGCCCTGATGGACGATGAGATCATTCTGCGGGCCGAACAGATATCGATGCTGTTTCCCGGCACGCTGGCGCTGGATCGCGTCGACTATCGGGTCTGGCGCGGCAAAGTTAACGTCATCATCGGTGAGAATGGGGCGGGAAAATCGACCCTGATGAAAATTCTGGCCGGGGTACAGCAGCCCACGGCCGGTTCGCTGTTACTGAATGGCGAGCCGCTGACGCTGAGCAGCACCCGCGACGCCGCCCGACACGGCATCGGCATGGTGCACCAGGAGCTGAATCTGTTTGAGAACCTGACGGTGGCTGAAAACCTGTTTCTGGGCCGGGAGATCCAGCGCGGCCTGGCCCCGATCAACGAGGCGGAGCAGGCACGCCGCACCGCCGCGCTGATGGCGCGCCTCGACCAGCCGATTTCCCCCCATGAGCGGGTCGGTAATCTCAAAGTGGGTCAGCAGCAGCTGGTCGAGATTGCCAAAGCGCTGGCGGAAGATGCGGACATCCTGATCCTCGACGAGCCGACCTCGGCGCTGAGCAAAACCGAAGTGGAGATCCTGTTCCGGGTGATCCGCGATCTGACGCAGCAGGGCGTTACCGTGATTTACATCTCCCACCGGCTGGAGGAGCTGATGGCGATTGGCGACGTGATCACCATTCTGCGCGACGGGCGCTTTCAGGCAGAAGCGTCAGTCAGCAGCATCGATGTGCCGTGGATCGTGCGTGAGATGCTGGGCAGTGAACCGGTTACCACCTTCCTGCCGGAAGCGCGTGAGTTTGGCGCGCCGGTGCTAGAGGCGCAGCACATTACCTGCGTCAGCCCCAACGGCAATACCCTGGTGGATGACGTCAGTTTCCAGGTGCGGGCCGGGGAAATTGTCGGGATTTACGGGCTGATGGGCGCAGGCCGCACTGAGCTGTTTGAGTGTCTGCTTGGCAGTCAGCGCCACTATCTGGGCAAGCTGTGGCTCGACAGCAAACCGCTGCCGACCCGTCTGCCCACCGCCGATCGTATCCGCATGGGCATGAGTCTGGTGCCGGAAGATCGCAAACGCGCCGGGATTTTTCCGGTCTCATCGGTTGCCAGTAATCTCACCATCGCCAGCCTGTGGCGGCGTCTGTCGCACCGCTTTGCCATTGCCCATCAGGCAGAGCAGCAGGCGGTAAGCCAGACGGTGGGCAACCTGGCGATCAAAATCTCCTCGCCGGACGTGGCCATTAGCGCACTGAGTGGTGGCAACCAGCAGAAAGTGGTGATTGGCCGCGCGCTGCTGACCAATCCGCGTCTGCTGCTGCTGGATGAGCCGAGTCGCGGCATTGATGTCGGCGCAAAAGCAGAGGTGTTTCGCATGATGGTGGCGTTGTCGCAGCAGGGCATTGCAGTACTGTTCTCCACCTCGGACCTGAAAGAGATTATGGCGGTAGCCGATCGCATCCTGGTGATGTCGGGCGGCAAACTTACGGCTGATCTTCCCCGCGACCAGGCGGAAGAGGCAGCGCTGGTAAAAGCAAGTGCGCAGGGGTTCTGAGCATGAAAAGCAATGACAGCGTCGCGCTGACCACAGTTCCGGCTAAGGCGTTCAGTTCACGTGAAAGCATTCTGCTGCTGCTTCTGAAGCTGCGCACGTTTATTGCGCTGATTCTGATCGTCGGCTTCTTCGCCATCACCGTGCCGGACTTTCTCGCCACCGGCAGTCTGGTGATCATGGTAAAACATATCGCCATCAACGCCTTTCTGGCGCTGGGCATTACCTTTGTCATTATTACGGCGGGAATTGACCTGTCGATTGGGGCGACGCTGGGACTGTGCGGCATGATCGCCGGCTGGCTGATTACTAAAGGCATTGTGCTGCCAATGTTTGGCATCGCCATCTTCCCCAGCGTCTGGGTGATTGTGCCGGTGGTGTTGCTGATCGGTGCGCTGATTGGCGCGGGCAACGGCTGGATCATTACCCGCTACAACGTGGCACCCTTTATCTGCACCCTCGGTACCATGTACATCCTGCGCGGCGCAGCGATGCTCACCTCCGGCGGCGAGACCTTTCCGGGTCTGCAGGGGAATCCGCTGCTGGGCAACACCGGTTTCGATCGGATTGGTGCCGGAACCTTTTTCGGGCTGCCCTACGCCATCTGGATGATGGTGGTGCTGGCGCTGGTAATCGCCTATATCGCCCGTCGCCTGCCGTTTGGCCGTCAGGTCTATGCCATCGGGGATAATGAACGTGCCGCTGAACTGTCGGGCGTGAAAACCCGGCAGGTAAAAATTCTGGTCTACACCCTGTCGGGATTCTGCGCGGCGATTGCTGGCATCGTGGTCTCATCGCAACTGGTCGCCAGCCATCCGGCTAACGGCACTGCGTTTGAAATGAATGCCATTGCCGCCGTAGTGCTGGGTGGCACGTCACTGGCGGGCGGACGCGGCACCATCCTCGGCACGCTGATTGGTGCGTTCGTCATCGGCTTTCTGGCAGATGGCCTGATCATGATGGGTGTCAGTGAATTCTGGCAGATGGTGATCAAAGGCATCGTGATTATCATCGCGGTGATCATCGACCAGACCCAGAGCCGGATGCAGCAGAAGGCGGCCGTGGTAGCACAGAAAGCGTTAATCGAGGAGGGAACACCGGCAAAACCCTGACGGAGAAGTACGTTGAACCGGACAGGCGGGGCCGCTGAGTGATTCCTGGCAGGGGAGAGCCTGCCCGGTTTAGCGGGCAGAGTGGCGAACAAAGGGCGGTTCAGTTTATTAGCCCCTTTTTTCAGGCACAAAATTTTTTAACCGACGTGAATATATATTCATAACAGATTTAAAATTCAGAGGTAGTGTATGAATCCTTTCAATCTTCCGGTCAATGACCTTGAGCGCCGGGCGCGGGCAATCCGCCGCCGCATCATCCAGCTTAACGCGGGCAGCCCGGCAGGCGGTCATACCGGCGCTGACCTGTCACAGGTAGAGATCCTCACCGCGCTCTACTTCCGCATTCTGAACTGCGCCCCGGATCGCACAGACGACGATCAGCGTGACATCTATATCCAGTCCAAAGGGCATGCGGTGGGGGGCTATTACTGCGTACTGGCGGAAGCGGGCTATTTTCCGACCGACTGGCTGGCAACCTATCAGCATGCCGACTCGCATCTGCCCGGTCATCCGGTACGGCAGAAAACGCCGGGCGTTGAGCTGAACACCGGCGCGCTGGGTCACGGCCTGCCGGTGGCGGTGGGCATCGCTATCGCCGCGAAAAAAGATAACAGCCCGCGCCGCATCTTTGTGGTGACCGGCGATGGTGAACTGGCTGAAGGCAGCAACTGGGAGGCGGCGCTGGTGGCGGCGCATTACGGCCTCGACAACCTGATCATCATCAATGACAAAAACAAGCTGCAACTGGCGGGCACGACGCGCGACATCATGAACACCGATCCGCTGCCGGAAAAATGGCGCGCCTTCGGGCTGGAGGTAACCGAATGCAACGGCAATGAGATGGCGGCGGTGGTCGACACCATTGAAAACCTGCCGAAGAACGGCAAACCGCAGGTGATTGTGGCGCATACCGAGAAGGGATTTGGCGTCTCCTTTATTCAGAGCAAGGCGGAATGGCATCACCGGGTGCCGAAAGGCGAAGAGATCGCACTGGCACTGGAGGAACTGAAAGATGAGTAATGCACAACATTTAGCAAGCGTCATGGTCACGGCCTTTATCGACGCGGTGAATCGCGGTGTGGATCTGGTGCCGGTGGTAGCCGACTCCACGTCGACGGCTAAAATCGCCCCCTTTATCAAGGCCTTTCCCGACCGGCTGATTAATGTCGGCATTGCTGAGCAGACGCTGGTGGGCACGGCGGCCGGTCTGGCGCTGGGCGGCAAAGTCGCAGTGACCTGTAACGCCGCGCCGTTTCTGGTGTCACGCGCCAATGAGCAGGTAAAAGTCGACGTCTGCTACAACAACACCAACGTCAAACTGTTCGGGCTGAATGCCGGGACCAGCTATGGCCCGTTAGCCAGCACCCATCACAGCATTGATGACATCGCGGTGATGCGCGGTTTCGGCAACATCGAGATCTATGCGCCTTCCTGCCCGCTGGAGTGCCGTCAGATCATCGATTACGCCCTTGAGCATGTCGGGCCGGTCTATATCCGTCTGGATGGCAAAGATCTGCCGCAGCTGCACGAGGAAAGCTACCAGTTCAGGCCGGGCGCGATCGACCTGCTGCGTGAAGGCAGCGACATCGCACTGGTGGCGATGGGCTCAACGGTTCACGAGGTGGTTCACGCTGCTGAGCAACTGGCTGAGCAGGGCATTTCAGCCGGTGTGATCGCGGTTCCATCGATTCGACCTTGTGATACCCAACAGCTGCGCAACCTGTTAAATCACTACCCAGCGGTGATTACCGTAGAGGAGCATAACGTTAATGGCGGTGTCGGCAGCCTGGTGGCCGAAGTGCTGGCGGAAGGCGGCTGCGGCATCCCGCTGTTGCGGCTCGGCATTGCAGATGGGGAATATGCGATTGCCGGCGATCGCGCCTCTACCCGCGCCCATCATGGCATTGATGCCAGTAGCGTGGTGAACCGTGCAGCGCGCATCTGCGCAGGAGCATAAACATGGTGGGACCCCTGATTCTGGCAATCGATGAAGGCACTACCAATGCCAAGGCGATTGCGATTGATCGCGATGGCCGCGTGGTGGCACGCGGCAGCCAGAGCTTAACCCTGCAGCACCCGCAACCGGGACTGGCTGAGCAGGACCCTGTGGCGATCTGGCAGGCGGTAAAAGAGGCCATTACCCACTGCCTGGCAGCCTGTGGTGGCGCGCCTGTCGCGGCAGTTGCGATCAGTAATCAGCGCGAGTCGGTGCTGATCTGGCAGCGGCGTGACGGCAAGCCGCTGACGCCGCTGGTGAGCTGGCAGGATCGACGTTCCGAGTCACTCTGTCGCGACCTGCGTCAGGCGGGCAAAGCACCTCGCATCACCGGTTTGACCGGTCTGGCCGTTGACCCGATGTTTCCGGCCGCCAAGCTGACCGGGATGCTGGCCGCCATTCCCGACGGCGCGGCGCGGGCGGCGGCGGGTGAGCTCTGTATCGGCACGGTCGACAGCTGGCTCAGCTGGCAGCTCAGCGCCGGCGAGGTATTTATTACCGATCATGCTAACGCCTCTCGTACTCAACTCTACAGCCTGCATCTTAATGACTGGGACGACGAGCTGCTGACGCTGTTTCAGCTGCCGCGCGCCGCGCTGCCGCGCATCACCGCCTCCGCCAGTGAACAGGGCGTGGTCGCGGTGAGTGATATTCCCGGCTTAGCGCCAGGCACACCAATTCTGGCGCGCATCGGTGACTCTCATGCTGCGCTACAGGCGCAGCGGCGCGGCGAGTCTGAAGTGGTGAAAGCCACCTACGGCACCGGATCTTCACTGATGATGTCCATGGCAACGCCGTTGCTGACGGAAAATGGGCTCAGCACCACCGTGGCCTGGCACGACGGCACGCTGCGTTATGCCTTTGAAGGCAACATCACCCACACCGGTTCTGGTGCCGCCTGGCTGGGCAGAATGCTCGGCGTGCAGGAGCCGCGCGAACTCACCGCGATGGCGCAGCGCTGCGACGATAATCAGGGCATCTATTTTGTCCCGGCGCTCTCTGGCCTGGGTGCGCCCTGGTGGGATCTGCAGGCGCGCGGCATGGTGTGTGGACTGACGGATGCCGCCACACCCGCCGTGCTGGCGCGGGTGGCGCTGGAGTCAATCGTCTGGCAAATCGCCGACGTCTTTTTTGCCATGGAACAGGCCAGCGGCCAGCAGCTTCCGGCGCTCTGTGTGGATGGCAGCGCCACCGAAAATAGCTGGCTGATGCAGTTACAGGCGGATGTGTTACAGCGGCCGTTGCAGCGGGTGCCTACCGCCGAGGTCTCCGCGCTGGGCGCGGCACTGCTGGCAGGCAAAGTGCTGGGATGGTGGCAGCAGGGCAGTGATATGCAGGCGCTGCAGGGCGGCAGCGTCATCATGCCGCGTGAAGAGAACGCGCAGCGTATGCAGGAAAACTATAAAGGCTGGATTGACGCCGTTGCACGCTGTCGTTATCAGCCACATTAATCCTTATCCGGAGCATAGCCATGTCAACACTTCCTCAGCAGTTAACCTTCGGCGTCATTATTGGCAACCGGGGTTTTTTTCCCAGCTATCTGGTGGGCGAGGCGCGCCAGCAGGCGGTCGCGCTGTTTGAAAAGATGAATATTAATACGGTGATGCTGGATGAGACCCAGACCAATCTGGGCGGCGTCGAGACGCGTCAGGAGGCCAAAACCTGCGCCGCGCTGTTTCGCCAGCATCGCGAAGCGATTCACGGCATTGTGGTGCTGCTGCCTAACTTTGGTGATGAAAAAGCTATCGCGGAAGCGCTGCGTCTCGCCGGGCTGAACGTGCCGGTGCTGGTGCAGGCCGAAGAGGACAATCTGGATAAAATGGGACTGGCGACGCGCCGCGACAGCTTCTGCGGCAAAATTTCGCTCTGCAACAACCTGCGGCAATATGGCATCCCGTTTACGCTGACCCGCCAGCACGTCTGCGCCCTGAGCGGCGAGGTGTTTATGCAGGATCTGCAGCGGTTCAGCCAGCTCTGTCGGGTGGTGAATGCTATGCGGCGGGTACGCGTCGGGGCGATTGGTGCCCGGCCCGCTGGATTCAACACCGTGCGCTACAGCGAAAAGCTGCTGGAGAAGATGGGTATCGCGGTGGAGACCCTGGATTTATCGGAGATCTTTACCCGCACCAACCGGCTGCGCGATGACGATATCCGTGTGGCAGAGAAGCGTGAAATCCTGGAGGCCAACGCCGATGCGCGGGGGATTCCGGGTGACAAACTGGTGACCATGGCCAAACTGTTTGTGGTGATCAGCGAGTGGATCAGCGACAACGATATCGATACCACCGCCATTCAGTGCTGGACATCGTTGCAGGAGAACCTGGGCATTAACGTCTGCTCAATCATGAGCGTGATGTCGGGCCAGCTGATGCCCAGCGCCTGCGAAGTGGATGTAATGGGGGCGCTGTCGATGTACGCGCTCGCCAGCTGTTCGCTGAACCCCGCCTCGCTGGCAGACTGGAACAACAACTTTGGCGACGAGCGGGACAAATGTGTGCTGTTTCACTGCGGTAATTTCGCCAGCGCCAGCCTGGAGTCACCGACCATGGGCACGGCGGATATCATCGGCACCACCGTAGGCAAAGAGAACACCTGTGGCGCAGTGCATGGCCGGATGAAGCAGGGCGATCTGACCTATTTCCGCCTCTCTACCGACGACTTCAGCGGCGAAATCAAAGCCTATGTGGGAGAGGGAATGTCGGTCACCGATCCGCTGGACACGGTAGGTTGCCGTGCGGTGATCCAGGTGCCGCAGCTGGAGACACTGCTGGCGTGGATCTGCCGTAACGGCTTTGAGCATCATGTGGCGATGAATCACTCTGCCACGGCTGGTGTGCTGCAGGAAGCATTCAGTGAGTATCTCGGCGTGAGCTGCTACCGGCATCAGTAAGCGGTAAGGCGGAACGGCTGAATGCAAGGGGATGAAGCAGCCGGTGCAGTCACGATTCCGCCCGCACCGGCTTGTATGCCCGCCACGCCTGAAAAAGAAGGCGGGCACTGATTTAGCGCGCCATTCTGCGCACCTCGTCATCGTCATTCTGCACCGCAACCAGATCCACCGGCGGCAGATTGCCGCCGCTGAACTCAACCTGACGAATCGGGAAGGCGAAGCGGATATTCCGCTCTTCCAGTGCGGCCATCAGCTGCAGGTTAATCTCCTGCTGAATATCCATGTACTTGTTGTAATCCGCATCCAGCACAAAATAGACCACTTCAAAGGTCAGTTTTGAATCCTCAAAGGCCAGGAAGTGGGCGCGGTCAAAACGGGTGGTCTCAACGCCCTGAATAATCTCTTTCACCAGCGGGCTGATCTCCCGGACCTGCTCTGACGGCGTGGCGTAGCTGATACCAAACTTAAAGACGATGCGGCGCTGCTGCATGCGCTTATAGTTGTGGATCGTCTGCTGCAACAGAATGGTATTGGAGCAGACAATCTGCTCGCCACTCAGGCTGCGCAGTCGGGTGGTTTTCAGGCCGATATGCTCGATGGAACCGGCGATGTCACCGAAGACAATAAAATCGCCATGCTCAAACGGTTTATCAAAGCCTATCGCCAGCGACGCAAACACATCGCTCAGTACCGTCTGAATCGCCAGCGCAATCGCGATGCCCCCGACTCCCAGGCTGGCGACCAGTGCGGTAATATTAATGCCCATGTTCGACAGAATGGCCAGGAACATCATAATCCAGACCACTACCCGCAGCAGAATCCCGAGGATCACCGTAGTGACCGGGTTGCGCACGTGCAGCGGGTCACGCAGCAGGCTTTTCAGCCATAGCCGGATGCCGCAGTCGAGCCACAGTGCGAGCTGCACAATCAGCGCCAGGAACCAGCCGTGCGCGATGGTTACACTCCACGACGCGGGCAGATCGATAAACTTCAGAGCAATCAGCAGCGAAAAGATCAGCAGCAGGGTCTGGCTGGTACTGCGTAATATCTCCACCAGAATCGCGGTAGCGCGAACATGACGATGTTCGCTGTAAAGGGCAATCCGGTTGGAGATAAAGCGAATCAGGGTACGTAATACCCAGTAAATCACCAGCGTGGATACCACCACGATGGCGCTGTTTAGCCAGAGTTCCTGATTAAAAAAGAGGGAGTGAAAACGACGTGAAGAGAGCCAGTTTTCCATTGGGGAGGGTCTCCTTGCTGGGTTCCGGTTTAAAAGAAAACAAGCAAGAAGCATAGCCTGGATGCGGCCCACCTGTGTGGCGCATCCGTAAAGCGGTTACTGGAATCGGGTCGATTTATCGCGAGCCAGGCGTTCAAGGGCAAAAATAATCTGCTGAAGCTGCCGCTCCTGCGCCGGGTTCAGCGTGGCAAAACGAAAGCTCAGTCGCGGTGTGATGCGGGTTTCATTTTTGCGAGTTACCACGCTGCGCTCGCCAATGCTCAGCAGCTTTACCGGCACGTCAAAATGGCCATACTCGCCCAGCTCGATCCGGAACGGGTTGAAGCTGTCACCGTCCTGCAACCCGTCCGGCAGCGCTTCATCGACCAGCACGCCGATGCCGCCCAGCGACAGATCCTGCAGACGCAGGCGTGTCTTCCTGCCATCGGGCCACACGGTGTGACACCAGAACTGCGGCTCCAGCGGGGCGCAGACCCGGAAAAACTCACGTCGCTGGATCTGCCACAGCAGGTCTGGCAGCGGCGCGCTGAAAGCGGGTAACCCTTCAAACTCCACGATTTCCAGCGCGGCGAGGCTGAACTCCACCTTAGCGCCGTAGGTCTCCGCAGTGATACTGAGATCGTCGCTGGTCAGGGCATAATCGTTATCCAGATTATTACTGCCGAGGTCAAACAGCAGGCGATCTTCATCGGCAGCCAGCATCCGGCTGATAAACTGCCCACGCGGAAAGCGCACCAGTAATGGCGTCTGCAATCGCAGCAGATCTTTCATAACGCCAAGAACCGCCAGCGTGCCACGTTTTAGATATTGTTCCTGGTCGGCTTCTTTCACGTCCTGCTCCACAAGGGGGGTTACTTTGTTGATGCTGTTTTTTTGCCTCGTCTCGGTTATCGGCGCGGCAAAAAAAAGCTTTAGCATGCTATTCATCAATAATAACTGTGAGCAGGCAGGCATTTTTTGAAAAGCTGGTTATACTTATCGCGGTAAACCGCTTGATTAATCAGGCGTTCACGATTTAATCAAAAAAGGAAGGAGCAACAGATGGGTATTATTTCCTGGGTCGTCTTTGGCTTAATCGCGGGTATTCTGGCGAAGTGGATTATGCCGGGTAAAGATGGTGGCGGTTTCATTCTGACTATCGTTCTGGGTATTATCGGTGCAGTAGTGGGTGGCTGGATCAGTACGCTGTTTGGCTTCGGCCGCGTCGATGGGTTTAACTTCGGAAGTTTTGTGGTCGCTGTTATCGGTGCCATCGTGGTGCTGTTTATCTACCGCAAAGTACGCAGTTGACCGTAAAGGTTTAAACGAAAAAGGGGACGAAGCGATTCGTCCCCTTTTTTTATCTCTTATTTTGCTATCAGAAGTCGTAACCGACTGTCGCCATTACGCTGCGCTCTGCGCCCCAGTAGCAGTAGCCGGTGCCATAACAGCCCGCCACATAGGTACGGTCGGTCAGGTTATTGGCGTTGACCTGCACCCATGCACCTTTCAGGCTGCTGTTCCAGACGCCGAGATCGGCCCGCACTGACGCATCAAACAGCGTCACAGACGGCACACGCGTAGTGTTTTCATTGTCCGCCCACTGTTTGCCGATGTAACGCACGCCCGCACCCGCGCTCAGACCGTAATCAAACTGATAGTGACCCCAGAGTGCAGCCATGCTGTTAGGTGTGACATATGGCGTATGTCCGTCGTTGCCATCCACCGACTCTTTAAAGCGCAGATGATTCAGCGTATAGCTCGCCACGGTGCTCAGACGCGGGGTTAACTGATTATGCGCTTCCAGCTCAATGCCCTGTGAATGCACTTTGCCCGATGGCGTATAGGTTCCATCCTTAACATTGCGGTTTGCCACATCTTTCTGCGTCAGGTCATAGACCGCCACGCTATAGAGATCGCGGGTGCCGACCGGCTGATATTTCACCCCGGCTTCATACTGCTCGGCGGTAGTCGGCTTCAGCAGGTTGTTGTTGGGATCGGTGAGCGCGGTCGGGGTAATCGCCTGGCTCCAGCTGACGTAAGGCGAGATACCGTTGTCGAAGGCATAGAGCAGTGCTGCGCGGCCGCTGATGTGATCATCCTGACGGCGGTCGCTGCCGCTGTTACTGGCGACAATGCGGTCATAACGACCGGAGAGATCCAGATGCCAGCGATCCAGCTTCATCTCATCCTGCAGATAGAGGCCGGTCTGATAGTAGCGACGGGTTTTATCGGCCCAGGTGTAATCAGGCATGTCGCCAACCTGTTCACCAGTCCGTGCATTAAGCTGGTTGGCCGAACCGGAAGCCTCACTGATCTCATTTTTATAACGATGATACTCAGCACCCAGGGTGACGCGATGCTCCAGTTCTCCGGTGCCGAACTCAGCCTGTAAGCGGTTATCGGTGGACCAGGCCGAGAGCGACGAGCGCTCGCCAGAGTAATATCGGTTCAGCAGATCGGGATTCACGCTGTCCCAGCCAATCTGATAGACCTGATCGAGATCGACATTCGAGTGGCTGTAGCTGCCGGTCGAGGAGAATGACCAGACGTCGTTAAAGCGATGGGCGAAATCGAAGCTGTAGATCTGCTCGCGACGCTTGAACTGATCGAGATCGCTGTTGCCCTCATAAAAGCCGTTGCTCAGCTTGTAGCCATTGTGTTCGGTGAGGCTGCCGTCACCCGGTACCGAACCGTGATAGCCGCCCGACGGATCCTTCTGCAGATAGGCTTTCAGGATCAGATGCGTATCTTCATCCGGCTGCCACATCAGCTGCGGCATCAGCGCATATTTCTCTTCGCGGGTGTGATCGTACTGGGTATCGCTGTTGCGGGTCACGCCGGTCAGGCGAAACGCCCACTGATCGTTGATGGCATTGGTGTAGTCAAACATCGTGCCGGTGGTGGCGTTGCTGCCCGCCTGCAACTGGATGTGACCCTCTTCGCTGAACTGAGGACGCTTGGTGACCATGTTCACCAGCCCGCCCGGCACCGTCTGACCATAGAGCGCAGAAGAGGGGCCTTTGATCACGTCGATGCGCTCAAGGAAGGCGTTATCCACCTGCAGGCCGTTGAAACTGCCGCCGTCGCTCATCAGCCGCATGCCGTCGAGGAAGGTGTTATCGACATCGCCGCCATGGAAGCCACGCAGCGCAATGGTGTCGTAACGGGTAGCGGCGCCGCCGAAATTGGTGAAGACGCCGGAACTATAGCCCAGCGCCTGATTCAGGGTCAGCGCGCCCTGATCCTGCATCTGCTGGCGGGTAACTACGGAAATCGATTGCGGCGTGGTGATCAGAGGACGATCGCTTTTGGTTGCGCCCTGGCTGGTCGTCGCCAGATAACCCTGGGTCGGCGAGGTCGAATCTTCCTGCGGTTGCGCGGTTACCACCATATCGGCAGCATAACTCAGAGCAGGCGCGGTCAGCGCCAGGGTGCAGAGGCGAACATAACCTTTCAGCGACAATGACAGTTTCATCAAAATTCCTTTCTTGGCAAAGGTTCAGGCAGGTGAATAAAAGCTTTGATAGGCAATCTCATTATCATAATGAGAATTATTACCTTTTGTAAATTGGCTGCAATTTTGCCTGTTGATGAAAGAAGGTCAAGTAAAATTCGCGGAAATGAAGTGGGGATACCCCCGGCAAGGCCAGAGGTATCCAGAGAGGATTAAGGTTGTGAGGCAGACGCCTGCGGAATATCGTGGGCGCTGTTACAGGTTTTATCTTTCGGGCAGTACTTATCCAGCAGTTTCAGCGTGACGCCGTTAGTCCAGCCGAAGCCATCCTGCAGCGGATATTCACCGCCACCACCGCCGCCGAGATTTTTGCCCTCAACGACATATTTCTCCACCAGCTTATGCTCACGGTCATAGGTGTTCTGGACGTTTTGCAGGAAGCGTAATCCCACCTCTTTCGCCAGTTTCGGCTGGTTGTAGTGTTCCAGACCTTCAACGGCGACCCACTGCAGCGGTGCCCAGCCATTGGGCGCATCCCATTGCTGACCGTTGTTCACGGTGGTGGTCACCAGACCGCCAGGTTTCAGCAGCTGTTTTTCTACCGCGCTGGCGGTGCTTTCAGCCTGCTTATCGCTGGCGACCTGCAGATAGAGCGGGAACAGCGTGGCGGCAGTCAGCTGAGGATGGACCTGCTTTTTCTGCCAGTCATAATCGGCGTACCAGTTCTGTTTGCTGTCCCACAGATAGCGGTTGATCGCCGCCTGGCGCTTCTCCGCGCGATCGGCAAACTGCTTAGCCAGATCGCTCTGCTTGTTCATCTGATAGCCTTTCGACAGAGTCTGCTCCAGATGGAATAGCAGGCTGTTGAGGTCAACCGGGGCCAGCTGCGTGGTACGAATTGTTGACAGGTTATGCGCATCGGTAAACCAGCGCGAACTGAAATCCCAGCCCGACGCCGCACCGGAACGCAGCTCGCGATAGAGTTCCGCTTTATTACGCTGCGGCGCTTTTTGCGCGGTGGCAATGTCATCCATCCAGGATTCGGTGCGAGGCACGTCGCGCGCATCCCAGTAACGGTTGAGCAGGGTGCCGTCCGCCAGCTTAATCACCCGCTTGCTGGCTGCGCCCGCCGCGACGTTATCGCTCTCTGCCATCCAGTAGTCATACTCTTTCTGCAGCTGCGGCAGATAACGGGTGTAGGCTTTGCCGTCATCGTGCGTCGCCAGCAGATCGACCATCAGGCTGAAGAATGGTGGCTGTGAGCGGCTCAGGTAGTAGCTGCGGTTGCCGTTGGGAATGTGGCCATAACGGTCGAGCAGCGAGGCGAAGTTATCCACCATATCCTGCACTTTATCCCAGTGCCCGCTCTCGGCCAGCCCGAGCATGGTGAAGTAGCTGTCCCAGTAATAGACTTCGCGGAAGCGCCCGCCTGGCACCACATAGGGTTTGGGTAACGGCAGCAGCGAGTCATACTGACCGGCGCTGCTGGTGGTGCGCGTCAGCACCGGCCACAGGCCATCAATGTGGTCACGCAGGTTTTGTCCGGCTGGCGGCACATATTTGTCACCGGCCGCGGGCAGGGTAAAGTTGGCATCTACAAAACGCTTAAGATCGAAATTGCGCTGTTTCTTCTGCATCTGCCAGTCGGCAAGAATTGAAGCGGGATCGAATTTCGGCACCGCATCCGCAAAGGTCTTTTGATCGGGATAGAACTTCGCCTGTTGCACGGCATTAAACAGCGGTCCTAAACGCACGTCAGGCGGCTGCGGCTGATTATTCAGCATGCGACTGTTGTCGTCGGCCTGAGCAGTGAAGGCGGGTACGCTCAGCAGCAACGTGAGCAGAAAGGGCGCATAACGCTGACGCCGTGGAGCGGCGTTTACCTCAGTTTTTGTCATCGGTTTTTCTCCTTGTCCGAAACGCGGCCGCGCGTAACGCATTGACCACAGGACCAACTTTAGACCTTATCTGACCACTTCACCCTGAAGCGAGCCGGAAATGTGAAGCCACGGGAATTATTTTTATGGAAAAAACCGCTTTATTAAGCGGGTTTTTTCTTGCTCTCACCTCGCTTTTCCCTGACGCTGAAAGAAAAAAGGAGAGCAGGATGGAGATCATCTGGTATCACCCGTCGCAGTCTGCAGCGGCCTGGATTAACGGTTTACAACAGCGGCTGCCCCAGGCGCGGGTGCGTGCCTGGCAGCCAGGCGATAACGGTCCGGCTGATTACGCCCTGGTCCGTTCGCCGCCTGCAGAGATGCTGCAGGGACGCGCCACCCTGCGCGGTGTCTTTGCGCTGGGCGCAGGCGTGGACGAGATTCTGAAACAGCTGCAGCAGAACCCTGAGATGCTGCCGGACAGCGTGCCACTGTACCGGCTGGAAGATACCGGCATGGCGCGGCAGATGCAGGAGTATGCGGTTCATAGCGTACTCAGCTGGTTCCGACGTTTTGACGACTACCGTCTTCAGCAGCAGCAACAGTGCTGGCAGCCGCTGCCCGCTTACGCGCGCGAAGATTTCACCATCGGCATCCTGGGGGCGGGTGTGCTGGGGCAGAGCGTGGCAGAAAGTCTTAAAGTCTGGGAATTCCCGTTACGTGTCTGGAGCCGCTCGCCCAAAGAAATTGATGGCGTGACCAGCTTTGCCGGTCGCGATGCATTGCCTGCTTTTCTGCAGGGAACGCGGGTGGTGATTAACCTGCTGCCGAGCACGCACGAGACCATTAATCTTATCGACCACCGCTTTTTACAGCAGCTGCCGCACGGCGCTTTCTTCCTCAACATCGCGCGTGGCGCCCAGGTGGTGGAAGAGGATCTGCTGGCCGCGCTCAATAGCGGACAGCTGAAAGCGGCGGCGCTGGATGTCTTTCAGGTTGAACCGCTACCCGAAGCGCATCCGCTCTGGTCACATCCACGCGTCACAATCACGCCCCATAATGCGGCCGTAACCTTGATCGACGAAGCTATCGACTACATCGCCCGCGCCATCACCCAGGACAAGGCAGGCGAGCCGCCGCAGGGCAGAGTGGATCGTCAGCGCGGCTATTAATGAACCGGCCCCGTCAGGGGCAATCAGCAGGAGAAGAGGATGTATCCGGTAGATCTGCATATGCACACCATCGCCAGCACCCATGCTTACAGCACGCTTCACGACTACGTGACTCAGGCGAAGCAAACCGGCATGAAACTGTTTGCCATTACCGATCACGGCCCCGACATGGCCGACGCGCCGCACTACTGGCACTTCATTAATATGCGCGTCTGGCCGCGCGTGATCGATGGCGTGGGTATTCTGCGCGGTATCGAAGCCAATATTAAAAATCAGCAGGGCGAAATCGACTGTTCCGGCCCGATGCTCGATGCGCTGGATTTGATCGTCGCCGGTTTTCACGAGCCGGTTTATGCGCCGCGCGACCGGAAACATCACACGGATGCGATGATCGCCGCGATGGCGGGCGGGCTGGTCCATATCATCAGTCATCCAGGCAACCCGAAATTCCCGGTCGATATCACGGCTATCGCCGAGGCAGCCGCACACTACGATGTGGCGCTGGAGCTGAATAACTCCTCCTTTACCCATTCGCGTCCGGGCAGTGAACCGAACTGCCGGGCTATCGCCGCCGCCGTGCGCGATGCCGGTGGACGGCTGGCATTTGGCTCCGATTCCCACACGGCGTTTACGCTCGGACATTTTGAACATTGCCTGCGCATCGCCCGCGAGGTGGATTTTCCCGAGGATCGGGTGTTAAATGTCACGCCGCGTCGCCTGCTCGACTTTCTGGAGCTGCGCAGCGGCAAACATATTGCTGAACTGGCTGACTTTTAGCGCCAGCCAGGTAAGCAACACGCTCACCATGATGAAAATCCCCGCTTATATCTGCGGGGATATAATGACTGAGGCGAGTATTTTACCGTAACCCGTTTCCTTATCAGCCCGGAAAGGGCGTGTGGCAAGACCTGAAGCTTAAAGCTGAGAGAGCACTTAATAACTGAAAAATGGTCTCAATCGTTCGGGTTAGCAATGTCAACGGGGATGTTCGTCCGGGCGGGTAATGGCGTAAACTTTAAGTTCTATTCTGCTCTTTATTGATCGCGTTAGATCAAAGCGTAGAATTACCACGCCTTGTAACGCGCTTTATTAATTTAATAGTTAACCATGCTAATAGCAAAGCTGAAATTATTATTGCTATGAATAATGCATTCGCTGTTGAAGGGAAAATTTGAAATGGATTTACGATTTCACCGAGCTTCATGTAAGCATCTTCCGAAAGGGTTCTGAAGATGATTTCCGGGATCACTATAAGATAAAATAGAGTAAATACGGTGTATAAAGCCAGCCACTTGATCCTTTTCATAAGCCATTCTCTTTGCATACCTTTCACTTCAGTATACAATCGTTGCATAAGGAATTCTACACAAAGGGATGAGTATGAGCATGTCATATCTTAAGATTAAACTTCAGGCAGAGCGAACCATTGCGCTTAACTTTGAGAAGGCACTTGCTGAGTTACATCAAACAATGCTTGATACAGGAAGGGGGATTGTGTCTGGCGCTCAACGTGCAAGCGGCTATGGTTCATGCTTTTTTGATGACTACAAGGATGTTTGTAATCAACTTAAGCAGGAAGATTTGCGATACCTGAAGCAACTCAGAATGCTGTTTACCCGGCAGGACGTGGTTTTAGAGATGGTAGAAATATACTTCAGAAAAAAACTGAGCCGTATTGGTGATACAGGCATCCAGAACATACAGAGACTGTTAGCTGAAAAAGCGTCTGATTATGCTTCTGGTAAATTCTCTAAACTTGCTATAGCACAGTTAATCGCTCTCGTTATTACACAATCCCGGGATTTCAAACAGTCACACATTAATGTAATTAATGCTACAAGTTCGTATGCCGTAACCGCTTTTAAATTTTATGGTAAGTTTGAGGTTGCCACAAAAGCAGCAAGAAAATTACGCTTCGATGATGCGGAGTATTACTTCGACTTATATAATGCTAATTTAGAAATGTTCTATTATTTGATTGAGTCGGAAATGTCTAGAATAATCTATTTGAAAAATTCAGGTTCCACCAGCGAAGAGCAGATTTTAAATCTACTAAACAAGATTTTAATAAAATGAAGGCGACCCTTCGCTGGCTATATGCCTGGGTAAGTCAATCCTTTTTTGGACTTATACCACCAGCGGCCGGTCTGGTCGGGGCCATTTTTTTTGTAAGCGTCTTTCCTACATATGGTCTGCTGTTCGCTTTTCTATGGATCCTTTTAATTATTTATTTTTGTGGAAAGTATTTTCGCTATTACTAGTGGAGGTAAGCCCCCGTATGAAAAGTGCTTTTTATTTTATTCTATTTTTTTTATGAAAATTTACGAGTTTGATTAGCCTGTTATTGCATATCTTCATTCCGCCTGGCTAATAGTTCATCAGAATCAGAAGTTGCTGGATGATGTATTCTGAAGTTTTCTATGCAAAATTAACCAGTTGCTTTAAGATTTTTTCTGAAGTATGAACTCACTTTCTGGCTGAGATAGCCAGGTGTAAGGGTCGATTACTCAGAGTCCCGGTCATCGCCGTTGTTAAGACCGCCGATGCCGGTGGACGGCTGGCATTTGGCTCCGATTCCCACACCGCGTTTACGCTCGGGCATTTTGAACATTGCCTGCGCATCGCCCGCGATGTGGATTTTTCTGAGGATCGGGTGTTAAATGTCACGCCGCGCCTGCTCGACTTTCTGGAGCGGCGCAGCGGCAAACATATTGCTGAACTGGCTGACTTTTAATTTACTTGCCTCAAGGAAATCTGACTCATGAATGAGTTTTCCATTCTGTGCCGCGTGATCGGCTCACTGTTTAATCGTCAGCCGCAGGATCCGCTGCTGGTGCCGCTGTTCACGCTGCTGCGTGAAGGCAAACTGCAGTCGCAGTGGCCGCTGGAGCAGGATGAGCTGCTCACCCGTCTGCAACAGAACAGCGATCCCCAGGCACTGGCCGCCGATTACAACGCGCTGTTTGTTGGCAGCGATTGCAACGTGCCGCCGTACGCCTCACAGTGGCCGGAAGGCAAAACGGAGCCGGAAGTGCGTGCGTTCCTGACCTCACGCGGAATGCCGCTGAGCGATGCGCCTGCTGATCATTTTGGTGTGCTGATGCTGGCGGCGTCATGGCTGGAAGATCAGTCAGCGGAAGATGAGAGCGCAGCGCAGATGGCGCTGTTTGAAGAGTATCTCCTGCCGTGGTGCGGTGCTTTCCTGGGTAAAGTGGAAGCGCACGCGACCACCGCTTTTTATCGTACTCTTGCCATGCTGAGCCGCGAAGCGATCCAGGCGATGTATAACGAACTGCTGGATAGCAGCGAAGAGACGCCTGACGCCTGACGCCTGATTCATCACGTCGCCGGGTGCGTACCCGGCGCACAGTGCTGAATCATCTTTCTCAATGGGTTCTGTGGGATTATCTGGATCCGGCGTGCTTTTTTTCGGGCACCTGTACCCTCTCAATTATGGCGGCTTACAGGATTAACTGCCCGGGCCGGCAGCCATAAAGTTTTGCGAGACGTTCACGCGTCTTTTTCTGCGGCTTACTTTCAATACGCTCCAGTTGAGAGATCGCACTTTGCGTGGTTCCCAACTGCTGAGCCACATCATGCTGACTGAGCCCCCGCCAGATGCGCCAGGCCGCCTGAAGACTCACTTCCTGCTCAATCATGATCCCTGCAACGTCGTGCGGGATCGTCTCATCGTCGTGCTCGTCAGCCTCCACAGTAATAGTCTCCCATTCGCCATCGCTGGCCAAGAGCAGCCTTTCATATTCCGCCACCGGCAAGACCACAAACTGGGGTTTGCCTGCTTCATCATAGATGTACTGTTTTGACATAGTTTATCCGGGTAATTTTGTGGCGCAGCAGAGGTCGTGAGTGCGTAAGGCTTTGCAGGTATCCCAAAAGCTTTAGTAAGTGACGGATGTTCTTCTTGCTACCTCTGTAATTTCCAGGATCACCGGTTCGCCACCGGTTAACGTAACAGGACCCGGTAGTTGCCAACCCGCAGCCGGTAGTGATTATCGCTGCCCTGCATTTTTTTAATGTCCAGTGTGACGACCGGGAAACTGACTAACTCACCCACCTTCTGGTAAATGATTTTCTGGTAACGTTTGTCGATCTTCATAAGGTGCTTCAATGCCCGCCTGGACCAGTCTACCCTGACCATTCTGCACCCCGTTTCAATGAACTTCGTCCCTGAGTCAGGTGTAAATAATAAGATAGTAATCTAATGTCATCAACATTATTTTTCTAATTATCTAATGTTTCGCTTAACCAGGTCGCGGGGTGGGTACCCGGCGCGCACCCTGGCGTCGCACAGAGCTGTGGGGTGCCGGGCAGCCAGGCGGCCGCTCGCAGCCTCACTCCAAACCCCCACGGCGTTAATTCGTAACAGGGCAGGTTATCCTTAACCTGCGGCACAATGCCGGAACCTGTGTGCTGATCGGTGGGATGCTGCTGCAACAGCCACGCGGTGCGCGCCAGCGACAGCCGGACCTGGCTGCCGTGGCCCTCAGTAATGCGTTGCCGTAATCCCTCCAGCACCGCCGCCGCCAGCAGATAGCCGCTGGCATGATCCAGCGCCTGCACCGGCAGCGGAACCGGTTGGTCGCTCTGCTGCCACTGCATGCCGCGTTCAGCAATGCCGCACCCCATCTGCACCAGACTGTCAAAACCCCGGCGATTGCGCCACGGACCCTGCCAGCCCCAGGCATTCAGGCCGGCATCGACCAGACCGGGTGAGAGTGACTGAAGAGTCTCCGCGTCAAACCCGAGCCGTTCCAGCGCATCCGCCCGATAGCCATGCACCAGCACGTCCGCTTCACGCAGCAGGTGAATAAACTGCTGGCGATCGGCGGGCTGAGTCAGATCCAGCACCGCTCGTCGCTTGCCGCAGCTCATCTCCTCATCCAGCGTCGGCTCCTGCCAGCCAGGCGGATCGATGCGCAGCACGCTGGCTCCCAGGCTGGCAAGAAAACGGGTAGCAACCGGCCCGGCAATAATCCGCGTCAGATCGAGTACTTTGATGCCCAGTAAAGGACGGGCTTCGGCCAGCGGCCACGCCGGTGCGGCTGCCTGTTGTGTGGTCTGCCAGCTAAACAGCGGTTCGCGCTGCACGGCCTGGCCCTGCGGATGCTGCTGCCAGGCGGCGGCGCTGCGCATTTCTGCGGCACACCCACCCGCATCAATAACGGCCTGCTCCAGTTCGCTGGCCTGCCACTGCTGCACCTGCTGCGCGAGTGCTGCGCGATCGGCGTGCGCGCCCAGTACCCGCTTCATCGCCAGCCGGTGATGCGCGGCATTAGTGTGCAGACGGATCCAGCCATCCCGGCTGCGATAGTCACCGGCAAACGCATCCCACATCGCGGGCGCCGCGCGATTCAGTGGATGGAAGCTCTGCTGAAACCAGCGTGACGCCAGCCGGACGTTTACGGTGACGAGCGGAGAGGCGAATTCAGGGCGGGATGTGGCCATAAGCGCAGCAGCAGCCTGCGTTGCCAGACCGATGCTGGTGGCCGCCAGTTCACTGACGGCAAAGGCAGAAGAGAAGGTGGCGCGATCAACGAAGGCGGGGAGAGGCCAGGCGGCATCGCGACCGTGCAATCCCTGCTGCATCTGCTGCCAGAGAGAGGCGGCGAGCGGTGAGTCCATGTTGTGCTTCCTGAGAGAGGTCATTTCTCAAGCATAGCACGCAGAATTAACGCCGCCGCAGGCGCGGGAAGCGGGCATGCATCCGCAGGCTACGCAGGTTGATCACCGCAATAGCGGTGCCAAGGACCACCAGCGACGCACCGATAATTTTGAAACTGTTGAGGCTGTCGCCCAGCACCACAATCCCCATCAGCACGGATAATACCGGCGTCAGCAGTGAGTAGGGCATGATCAGGTTGACGTTATATTTCTTCAGCAGCATATACCACAGTGTATAGGCGACAATCGACGAGGCGATGGCGCTGTAAAGAATGGCAAACCAGCCGTGCCAGCCCGCATGTTGCAGGGCGTAGAGCTGATGTGATTCCATCAACAAGCTGGATGCGCCGACGACAGGAATGGCCAGAAAGGCAATCCAGCCGGTCATGGTCAGCGGTTTAATCGGCGGTGACTTTTTTACAATCAGGTTGCTGACGGCCCAGCCGGTGGCGCTGCACAACAACAGACAAAGCACCCACCACGACGGAATCGTCGGGCTGCCGGACAGCACGACGACGCCGCTCAGCGAGATCATAATGCCCATCAGCTGCACCAGCTTCAGCTTCTCTTTCAGCACCACCATCGCCAGCAGCATGGCAATGGGTGTACCCAACTGAACCACAATGGCGCCGGTGCCAGCATCGGTATAGCGCAGGCCGACAAACAGCAGCGAGAAATGCATAAACCCGAACGTGAAAGCCAGTAGCAACAGCCAGGGGAGCTGTTGACGGTTAATCCGGCAAAACGGTACCAGTACGATGGCGACGACCACAAAGCGCATAAACGTCAGGAAAAGTGGCGGAAGCTCCAGCAGGCCCCATTTCACCGCAACGTTGTTGAAGGCCCAGATTGAAACCACCATCAGAATCAGAAAAAAATGCCGCACAGCCACGATAATATCCTTTCGATGTTTTTTTGCTTAGCCCGCTAATGATGGCACGAACTGCGGCATTCCAGCCAATCGCAGCGAGAAATTTTCTGTGATGGCGGCGCAGCCTGATGAGACTTTCGGGCGCATTGCTGGCAGACTGATTTGATACGCTTTCTGACAGGATCCGATTCAGTATGACCCACACGTCTGCCTTACCCCTTGCATTAATTCAGCTTGAAGTCCCGCCCGCAAACGTCGTCCAGGAGATTGGTGAACAGCCGCGCTGGTTCATTGACGCGTTAAACCTGCAACCGGATGAGTACCTGATTATCCGGCCCCATCTGGGCGAGGCGCTACCCGATTTCGATCAGATTTCCGGGGCGATCCTCAGCGGCTCCTGGGCGATGGTTACCGATCACGCAGACTGGAGCGAACGCAGCGCCGCATGGATTCGGGCAGCCATTGATACGGATCTGCCGCTGCTGGGTGTCTGCTACGGTCACCAGCTGATGGCGTATGCGCTGGGCGGTGAGGTGGCGGATAATCCCAATGGCTGGGAACGCGGTCTGTTGCCGATTCGCTGCACCAGTGAAGCGCAGCGCGATCCGCTGCTGCAGAGGCTGCCACAGGATTTCAGCGTCTGGCTGTCGCATCGCCAGTCGGTAATCAGCGCGCCGCCCCAGGCGCAGGTGCTGGCGGCCTCTGCGCGCGATGGCTGTCAGATTGTGCGTTATTCGCCGCAGGCGCTCTCGGTGCAGTTTCATCCTGAATTTTCACGGCACATCATGAACGTTTGTATGCCCAGGGGCTGTACAGAAGATGGGGCAAACGAGATGGAGGGGAAAGACTGGGCGCGTGAGTTGCTGGTAGCGTTCTGGCAACAAACGCGCCCTGCATTGGCGCAAGCTCAGGGCGCGTAGTGACGCGTGCAGCGATAGACCCAGGCGGGTGGCACGTTTTTCAGCACCCGCTGGCGCTCCCAGGTGAAGTAGCGCGACAGGTCTGGCTGGGTCAGCGAGGTATACTGGAACTGCACAAAGACGCCGCTGGGCCCGAGGGCGTTATACACCGCGCGCAGAATCGCCTCACGCAATTCAGGTGGTAAGGAGAGCAGCGGCAGGCCGGAGAAGATCACGTCATATTCTCCGCTCAGGTACTCCGCTGAACAGGTGCGCACCGTCATGCGCGGATCGTCCAGCGCATTAAGTTTATCGGCCAGCGTGCTGCTGATCTCAAAGGCATCCAGCGTGGCATCGGGTGACATCTGCGCCAGTATCTGCCGAGTCAGCACACCGTCGCCCGCGCCGAGTTCGGCGATACGTAACTTTTCAGGCCATTCCACCGACGTAATCATGGTGCGGCACAGCGCCTCTGACGAGGGCGTAATGCTGCCCATCTTGCGCGGGTTGCGGATAAACTGATGCACGAAATTGGCTTTAGCGCGCATCAGGGTAAAAGCTGAAGCCAGCATGCTCATCTCCAGAATGAATTCATCCTCACGTTGACCCCTTTGTGCCGCACAAGTTTCTCTCTGACCAGCCTTTTGGGTAAAAGTCGGAATTATCTAAAGACGAAGCGTAAACACCCCATTCCTTCGGGGCGGTCACAGTTTCCGGTTAACAGAACTGACAGGCTCTTGATGATGCTTCATGTTAATAATAAGTTTCATCATTGTTACATCAGTCACCTGTCAGGAGAATGATCATGCGTTATGCCGCCCCCGGAGAACAGGGTTCTCTGATTACCCTACAAAAGAATTATGGCAACTTCATTAATGGTGAATTCGTCGCGCCGGTGAACGGCAACTACTTCACGAATACCTCCCCGGTGAACGGCTCTGCGGCCGGTGAGTTTCCGCGCTCAGACGTTGCCGATGTTGATAACGCTGTGGCTGCGGCAGCAGCGGCGGCGGAAGCCTGGGGCAAGACCTCGCCGCAACAACGCTCGCTGCTGTTACTGAAAATTGCCGATCGGCTGGAACAGCATCTGGAGACGATGGCGGTCTATGAAACCTGGGATAACGGTAAACCGGTACGCGAAACCCTGGCGGCCGATATGCCGCTGGCCGTCGATCACTTCCGCTATTTTGCCGGTTGTGTCCGGGCGCAGGAGGGCAGTGCCGCCGAGATTGATGAGTTCACCGCCGCCTATCATTTCCATGAGCCGCTGGGCGTGGTTGCGCAGATCATTCCATGGAACTTTCCGCTATTAATGGCGGCGTGGAAACTGGCCCCGGCACTGGGCGCGGGTAACTGTGTGGTGCTGAAACCGGCTGAGCAGACCCCGCTGTCGATCACCGTTTTTGTCGATCTGATTAAAGATCTGCTGCCGCCGGGTGTGCTGAATGTGGTGCATGGGTTCGGCAAAGAGGCGGGTGAAGCGCTCGCCTCCCATTCCGGCATCGCCAAGGTAGCCTTCACCGGCTCTACCGAAACCGGCGGTCATATTCTGGAGCTGGCAGCAAAAAGCCTGATCCCCTCGACCGTTGAGCTGGGCGGTAAATCACCTAACATCTTCTTTGAAGACATCATGCAGGCGGAGGAGAGCTTTATAGAGAAAGCGGCCGAAGGCGTGGTGCTGGGCTTCCTGAATCAGGGCGAAGTCTGTACCTGTCCGTCGCGTGCGCTGGTACAGGAGTCGATCTACGAACCCTTTATGGCGGCCGTGATGAAGCGGGTAAAAACCATCAAACGTGGCGATCCGCTGGATACCGAAACCATGGTGGGCGCGCAGGCGTCGCAGCAGCAGTTTGATAAAATTCTCTCTTATCTTGAGGTTGCCCGACAGGAGGGCGCTGAAGTGCTGGTGGGCGGTGGCGTAGAGAAGCTGGATGAGTCACTTAACAGCGGCTACTACATTCAGCCGACACTGCTGAAAGGCAACAACAGCATGCGCGTTTTCCAGGAGGAGATCTTTGGCCCGGTCATTGGCATCACCACCTTTAAAGATGAGGCAGAAGCAATCAGTATCGCCAACGACTCCATCTATGGGTTAGGTGCTGGCGTCTGGACCCGCGATATCAACCGTGCTTACCGTGTGGGCAGGGCGATTAAAGCCGGGCGCGTCTGGACCAACTGTTATCACCTCTATCCGGCGCACGCCGCCTTTGGTGGCTATAAGAAGTCGGGTATCGGGCGTGAGACCCACAAAATGATGCTGGATCACTATCAGCAGACTAAAAACCTGCTGGTCAGCTACAGTATCGAGCCGCTGGGCTTCTTCTAGTTCTGGCCCGCAACTTGCCAGGATAACCCTGCACTCTTCCCTCAGAACCACGCTACGGCGTGGTTTTTTTTGCTCCACGTAGCCGGGCATGCTGAAAAGCATCAGAAGCGTGGCGATGGCTGCAATGCCGATAAAGAACAATTAATCAGTCCTTTCTTAAAGCGATGCCGGGCCGTTTTGCGCTTCGCTTACCTCGCTTCAAGACCATCTCCTCCTCAGCCCTTTCTGAAGCGTCTCATAATAGATCAACTTACTGATGTGTAAGCATTATCCCACTGTTTTTTTTTGCTAAAAACTGCCACGTATTACGGTCACCCCGCCGTTAACCTTTATTCCGGCCTGGTGAATCAGAGCCATTTTTTAAATGAGTTTTTTTAATGCTGACTACAGAGGAATCTGGTTTCTGTGTAAGAATACTTCATAGTTACTCATATTGTTAAGAATAATCCTAAGTGAGTGATTAAAAGTAACACATATTTGCACTAAGTAAATTACTTAAACTTTACTTAAGTAAAATCTTCTGAAAGTGGCCCGTTGAAATTTTGTCAATCTTCTGTAAACTCGCAGCTTATGTTTACAAAGGAATTGTGATTTCATACCCACGGGCAGGATATACCTGGCTCGTGCGGTAGCTATGAGCTTATACACATCTTGTAACTTACTGAATGTGATCGTGAAAACAGGAAAATCAGCCTGTGCGCTGAGGTTTTTCCTTTTGTCAGCGAATAGCGTCACAACTGTAAATCTGAGTCAATATGTCAGTTTTTCGGCCAGGGATGGCATAAGTAAAGCTTGGGTTTTGCCTTCCTCATCCAATCTGACGGAAAAAAATAGATCATGTTTATGATCATTTATTGCCAGCTCAGATTTCTCCCTGCGCCCGTCCCGGTCGCCAGAGTTGCTTTTTAATAGTTAAAGTTAGTTGATCTGTTAAAGTGCCACGCCATGGCACTTTAACGCTATTTGCTTAAGATTTTTCTTTTAGGCTGGCACTAAGTGGCGCTCTTTCAGCACCACATCCCCGATTTTCATTACTGACAACCGGCCTCTGGCCACTCTCCAGGATATGAATGGAACACAACATGAAAAAAATGGTGAAGCTCCGTATTGCGTTAGGCCTGATGTTTGTTTTTTCTGTCGCGGGTTGTAAAACGCCGCCAAAAATGACGGATGACACGCTGGTCACCAGCACCGTGGATGGCGTGGTGATTAGTCACCGTTATGCGGTTAAACCGCCTGCGCAGTTCAGCCCGGTCAATGAAACCTACCGTGCGCTCTATCCCGCTTCGGTGATGAGCCATCCGAGTTTTGGCGGCAAGGTGGTGGAGACGCTGAAAACCGGCGAAAGCTACACCGTAATTGGTCAGGTAGAGAACAACTGGCTGGCGCTGGGTGAACCCGCTCAGGCGTCAGCAGAACCTGAACCGGGTAAAGCCAGCAGTGCCGTTAAAGAGACAGCACCCTCCGCAGCGCCGCAGGCAACCGTTCAGCTGACCGGCTATGTGCCGTTTCGCGCCGTGGTGAAAAGCGAGCTTTACGATCAGACGATTAAGGCTGACCAGCCGAAGCGCCGGGTGCGCAGCAGCAAGAAGAAAACCTGTGTTGCGGTAAACGGTGACAGCACCGCCTGCCAGAACAGCACTAACGGAACCTGGATTATTAACTAATCGCACTAAGCAGGGAGGGCGGGATGATGACAACAACGCAATGGCGTGGGGCGCTGATAGTGCTGCTGACGTGGCTGATGACAGCGTGCAGCAGCACTCCACAGCCCGTTGCCTGGTACAACCTGGACGTTCAGGCGCAAAACCAGGTTAACGGCGGTGCGCCGCTGAAAGTCCGGGTGGTATTACTGACCTCCGATGCGGAGTTTATGTCGGCTGACTTCTACTCCCTGCAAAGCCCGTCCGCTAATGCGCTGGGTAATGCGCAACTCAATACGCAACAGTTCTTCCTGACTTCCACTCAGCCCCATAAAACGCTGCGGATTAAGAGTCTGCCCGAGGCGCGCTTCATCGGCATCATGGCGGAATATCAGGCGCTGGATGGCAAGGTCTGGCGACTGTCGCTGCCGGTTCCCGAAGGCGAATCACCCTCATTCTGGGCGTTCTGGAAGCGTGACGATGGTGAGCTGAATGCGCGCATCGTGGCGGGGATTAACGGCCTTCGCGTGGAAAAACAGTGATGCCTATGAACAGAGCCGAAAAGGTGGTCTGGACCGAGGGGATGTTTCTGCGTCCTCACCATTTCCAGCAGTCTGAAAATTATCTTCTCAGCACCCTGCGTGAGTGGGGCCAGTCGCAGCGCGCCTATACCTGGGGTTTTTACGATCTGGAGTTCGATGAAGCGCTGCTGCGCCAGGGGAAACTGGCGCTGAGCGCCGCCAGCGGCTGTCTGCCTGACGGCACGTTTTTTGCCTTCAGCCAGCCACAGCACGGTCCGGCCCCGCTTGATCTGCCTGCCTCCGTTGACCGCAGCAAAGTGGTGCTGGCCATTCCGGCACGCCGCAATGGCCGCGAAGCGGTGGCCTTTCAGGAGTCGCAGGATTCTCTGGCGCGCTACCTCGCCTGGGAAGCGGAAGTGGAAGATGACAATGCCCAGGCCGTGGGCAGCGCCACGGTGCAGTTCGGCAAGCTGCGTCTGCGGCTGATGCTGGAACAGGATCTGACCGCCGAGTGGACCGCCATGGGCGTGGCTCAGGTGATTGAAAAACGCAGCGACAACCATATCCGGCTCGACAGTGACTACATCCCGCCGATGCTGACGCTTAACAGCAGCCGTCCGCTGCAAAACATGTTTAACGATCTGCACGGGCTGATCCAGCAACGCAGCCAGCAGCTGAGTCAGCGCGCGCCGGGCACCGGTCGTTTTAACAGCGCGGATATGGTCGATTTTATGCTGCTGGCGCTGCTCAATCGTCAGCTTGGCCTGCACACTCATCTGCAACATCTGCCGCTGCTGCATCCTGAAACGCTCTACAGCCACTGGCTGCAACTGGCGGCGGAGCTCAGTACCTGGACGCCAGCCCGCGCGCCCGATGGCCTGCCGCTCTACGATCATGACGATCTGCACAGCTGTTTTAGCCGCCTGTCACTGCTGCTGCGTCAGGGGCTGTCCCAGGTGATGGAAGAGAGCGCGATTCAGCTGCCGCTGATTCAGCGCTCGCACGGTCTTAACGTCGCGACCGTGCCGGAGAGCAGTATGGTGCATGAGTTTGGCTTTGTGCTGGCGGTGAAAGCCAGCGTGCCAGCCGACACCCTCAAAACCCACTTCCCGGCGCAGATGAAAGTCGCCCCGGTCAGCAAAATTCGCGATCTGGTGCAGTTGCAGTTGCCCGGTCTGGCACTTCGGGCCATGCCCGGCGCGCCGCCGCAGATCCCGTGGCATGCCGGATACAGCTATTTCGAACTGGATAAGAACAGCGAGCTATGGAAAGAGATGGAGCGCTCGGGCGCTTTTGCGCTGCATCTTGCCGGTGAGTTTCCAGGTCTGAACATGGAGTTCTGGGCCATTCGTAGTCAGTCAGAATCATAAACTGAGCACGCAGCATGATGCAGGAACAACAAAAATCACACAGCGATCTTGCGCCGGAGGCCAGCCATCAGAATGTGCTGGTCGCGGCGGCCAACCCCCTGATTAACGCCATTCCTCAGATCCGTCACTCGGTATCACATGAAGATCCGGCACAGTTGCGTCAGCAGCTGATCGATCAGATTCGGCGCTTCGAGCTGAGCTGCCAACAGTCAGGCCTGGGCTATGAAGTGATCATCGGCGCGCGATACTGTCTCTGTACCGCGCTGGATGAGGCGGCGGCGCTGACGCCGTGGGGCAGCCGCGGCGTCTGGACCAGCAATGGTCTGCTGGTCACCTTTCACAATGAAACCTGGGGCGGCGAAAAGTTTTTCCAGCTGCTGGCTAAGCTGTCGCAGAACCCCAGGCGCCACATTCTGATGCTGGAGTTGATCTACTTCTGCCTGCTGCTGGGGTTCGAAGGACGCTACCGGGTGCTGGACAACGGTCGCTCGCAGCTGGAGACCATCAAACAGCGCCTGCTGCAGATGATCAAAAGCGTGCGTGGCAATTATGCAGCGGCGCTGTCTCCGCATCCCACCGATCAGCCGGTCCTGCGCAAATTGTGGCGGCCAATGATCCCGCTGTGGGCCTGTGCGGCGGTGGCGGGGCTGGCGGCCTGTCTGTTCTACATCGTGCTCAACTGGCGTCTCGGCGATTACACCTCGCCGGTACTGGCCCGTATCTATCAGACGGCGCTGCCGGAAGTGAAGATTGGCAACCCTGCGCCACCACCGCCCGCCACGCTGAACCTGCGCGCTTTCCTGAAACCGGAAATTGATGCCGGGCTGGTAGCGGTGCGTGACGAAGCGGACCGCAGCGTGGTGACGCTGAAAGGGGACGGACTGTTTGCCTCGGCGGCCACCGAAGTACGTGGACGTTACACCGACGTAATCCAGCGCATCGCTGCCGCCATGAACAATGTCAGCGGCCAGATTCAGGTGATTGGCTACAGCGATAACGTGCCGATCCGCAGTGCCCGCTTCGCCTCCAACTTTGAGCTTTCGCTGGCGCGCGCCCGGTCAGTACAGACCCTGTTGCAACAGCAACTGGCGCAGCCGTCACGGGTGAAAGCGGAAGGACGCGGTGAAAGCAATCCGCTGGTGCCTAATAACAGCGCAGAAAATCGCGCACGTAACCGTCGTGTTGAAATTACCCTGCTGGTGGCACCGGATGCGACGCATGCCGAACTCAACGGCCTGGCGAGAGGGAACTGATCCATGCTGAATATTCTGTTTGCGGTGCTGACCAGCCGCCTCGCGTGGGGCTTTGTCGGCATTACCGCGCTCTCTTTTATCATCTGGGTAATTGGCCCGGTGTTCTCAATCGTCGATTCGCGCCCGCTTGAGCCGGAGCAGAACCGCATTATCAGTATCGCGCTGCTCTATCTGGTGTGGGGCCTGGGCCAGGCGATTCCGCGGCTCTATAACATCTGGCTCAATCGCAAGCTGATGTCGAGCCTCGAAACCGGCAAAAGCGATGCGCCGGAAGCCGAACGTCAGCGCCTGACCAGTGAAGAGCAGGTGCTGGCAGGGCGTTTCTCCGAAGCCACTGACATGCTGAAAAAGGCGCACTTCCAGCGCCACAGCAGCAAGGGCACGCCGTTCTGGGCACAGCGCTTTGGCCGTCAGTATCTCTATCAGCTGCCGTGGTACATGATCATCGGCGCGCCCGGTGCCGGTAAAACCACCGCGCTGGTCAACTCGGGCCTGCAGTTTCCGCTGGCAGATAAGTTCGGCAAGTCGGCGCTGCGCGGCATTGGCGGCACCCGCAACTGCGACTGGTGGTTTACCAATGAAGCGGTGCTGCTCGATACCGCCGGGCGCTACAGCACCCAGGAGAGTCAGCAGGAGCGTGATGCCAGCGAATGGCATCATTTTCTCGACCTGCTGCGTAAATATCGCGGACGTCAGCCGATCAACGGCGTGATCGTCACGCTGAGCGTTTCCGACCTGCTGTCGCAGTCGCCTGAGGCGCTGCGTAATCAGGCGGTTGCCCTGCGTCAGCGGCTGATGGAGCTGCACGATCGTCTCGGCATCCGTTTCCCGGTCTATGTGCTGGTCACCAAAGCGGACTTGCTCAAAGGGTTCCGCAGCTACTTTGCCTCGCTGGATAAAGCGCAGCGTGAACAAATCTGGGGGTTCACCTTTCCCTGGGCGAAGGCGTCAGCCGCCGATTTTGAGCTTAACAACCAGTTCCAGCAGGAGTATTCCCTGCTGCAACAGCGTCTGGATGCCGGACTGGCCGATCGGCTGCTGACGGAAAGCGATGCGCAGGCGCGGGCTGAGAGCTACCTCTTCCCGCAGGAGTTTGCGGCGCTGCGGCCGTTGCTGGCAGACGCGCTCGACACACTGTTTGCCCGCTCCGATTTTGAAACCCAGTTCGCGCCGCGCGGTATCTACTTTGCCAGCGGCACCCAGGAGGGACTGCCGTTTGACCGGGTGATGGGCGAGCTGAACCGCGCGCTGAATCTGCCGGGGCAGCAGGCTGGCGAGTCAGGAAGCTGGGATAAGGTCGATAAAGAGTCGCCTATCCCGCAGAACAAAGGGCAGAGCTTCTTCCTGAAAGGGGTACTGGAAAATGTGATTTTCCAGGAGTCCGGTCTGGCGGGCAGCAACCGCTGGTGGGAGCTGCGCAACCGCGCCGGACTCTGGTCGGGCTATCTGGCGCTGCTGCTGATATTGCTGGTGGCCGGGGCGCTGTGGCTCACCAGCTACAGTAAAAACAAAGCCTATCTGCAGGAGATGGCCGCCAAAGCGCCGCAGGTTGAACAACTGGGCGATCAGCTTCAGCAGCAGGTCAATGGCGATCTCTTTGCGCTGGTGCCTTATCTCAACACTCTGTTGCACCTGCCGGAGAGCGCCGACTTCTCACTGGAAGCACCGCCGCTGACGCGCCGCATGGGGCTTTATCGCGGCACCGAGGTCAGCGATGCCACCCGTGCGCTCTACGACAAGGCACTGAAACAGCTGCTGTTGCCACAGGTGGCGCAGAACATCACCCGCTGGCTGCGTAATGACAACGGCAGTGATGCTGACTACAGCTACGAAGCGCTGAAGGCGTATCAGATGCTCTATCAGCCAAAGCACTACGATGGCAAATTCCTGCAGGCATGGCTGATGCTCAACCTGTCACGCGAACTGCCGCAGAACGTCACTCAGCAGCAGGTGAAACAGCTGGCGTGGCACCTGCAACAGTTGCTGGAGACGCAGATTCACTCGTCGCCGTATGCGAAGGATGAAGCGCTGGTAAAGCGCGAGCAGGCGCTGATTAATCAAATGCCGCTGTCACAGCGCGTCTATGGACGGCTGAAGCGCCTGCTGCAACGTGATGACAGCCTGCAGCCGGTGACGCTGGCGGCGCTGGGTGGCCCCCAGAGCGAGCTGGTGTTTTCCCGAAAAAGTGGTAAATCGGTCAATGACGGTGTGGCGGGTCTCTATACGCCGGATGGCTACTGGCAGCACGTGGATAAGCAGATTGCCCCTGTGACCCAGGCGTTATATCAGGACGATCTCTGGGTGCTGGGCGGCGCGGCGCCGCAGCAGAAAAGTGAGCAGACGGATCTTGCGGTGCGCCAGCTCTACGTGCAGGACTATATCCGGCAGTGGGAGCAGTTCCTCAGCGACATTCAGCTCAACAGCAGCGCCGATCTGTCGCAACGCATCAACACTGCCCGTTTGCTGTCGGGCAACCATTCGCCGCTGCGCCAGCTGGTGATCAACCTCGGTGGTCTGCTGACGCTGAACCGGGCGCAGCCGGATGAGAAAACCGCGCAGGCAGCAAAGCCGTCGGATAACAGCGCTACCCGCACCCTTGAAGCGCTGTTTACCTCGCCCGAGGCCAGTGCCGCGCGCGGACAGGCTGCCACCCAGGCGTCACCGGAGCAGGCCGTCGCGCTGCACTTTGCGCCGGTTCTGGAGCTGGCCCAGCCGCTGCAGCAGGGCAGCAAGGTGCTGGCGGTGGATGACTTCCTGCATCAGATTGATGATCTCTATCGCTACCTTAACGCCGTGCAGGATGCGGCGAACAGCGGGATGCCGCCACCGGCCAGCGATGCCATCAGTCGTCTGCAGGCCAGTGCCGGCCGTCTGCCGGGTTCATTGCAGAACATGGTTTCCAGCATGGCGGTGGGTGCCAGCAGCGACGCACAGCGCCGCGATATGGATAACGTCCGCAAACGCATCACCATGGAAGTGGGCAGTTTCTGCCGCCAGGCGATCGCCGGTCGCTATCCGCTGGTTCGCTCTGCGCGCAGTGAGGTCACACCAGACGATCTGGCGCGGATGTTTGCACCCGGCAGCGGCATGATGGACAGCTTCTTCCGCGACAACCTGGCCAGCAAAGTCGACACCACCAACGCGGCGTGGCGCTTTACGCCGGGCATTGACGGTAAAACCCTGCCGGGTGGCGAAGCCCTGCTGCGGCCCTTCCAGCAGGCGCAGTCAATTCGCGATGCCTTCTTTGCCAATGGTGCGACCACGCCCGGCTTCCGCGTCACGCTGCGCACGGTAAAAATGGATAACGACATCCTTAACCTGACGCTGGATGTGGATGGGCAGATCTTACGCTACAGCCACGGACCGCAGGCGGTACAGATGGTCAGCTGGCCCGGTCCTGGCGGCACCAGCCAGGTGCGGATGCAGCTGGGTCTGACCAACGGCACCACCTCCACGCTGGTCACCAGCGGTCCCTGGGCGCTCAATCGCTTCTTTGACCGCGCCCGGCTGACTGCGGCAGGCGGTCTGACCCGCGAAGCGAGTTTCAGCGTGGACGGTCATCAGGTCACGCTGTCGTTCACCCCTGGCAGCATTCGTAACCCGTTCCAGCTTCCCGGCTTTAGCTGCCCCTGAAACAGGACCCGACAATGACTCATTACGCTGCACCCTGCTGGTACGGCAAAGTGCCCAGCGCGGGCGACTTTGTGAAGCGCCGCTTCCCGGACGTGCTCTATCGCCAATGGTCCAGCTGGTTTCAGGTGGGCCTGCATCACTGGCAGAGCAGTCAGGAGAGTGATAACGCCCCGTCGCGGCCGTTCCTCAACGCGCCGGTCTGGAATTTTGTGGTGCCGCCGATGCTGGGCAGCCAGCTGATTCAGATGGGCTGCCTGATTGCCGCGCGTGACAGCGTGGGCCGTAACTACCCGCTCTGCGCGCTGCGCCACTTCACGCCCGCCGAGTGGTCGCCAGGCCTGCTGGCGCGCTCCGGCGAGTGGTATCAGCAGGTGGGCAATACGCTGCTGCGGGTGGTGCAGGGCGGCGGGTCACCGGAGCAGCTGGATCAGGCGCTGATCAGCATTCCTCAGCCGCAGCCGCCGCAGGAGTCGGACGAGACGTCAGACATTCTCAACGTCATCGGGCATGGCGATACCCCTTCGACACTGAACTGGACACTGCCGGGCGAGAACTTCGACCCGCAGTTCTACACCAGTTTCTGGTGGACCAATCAAAGCGACGGTTTCCCGCTTTATACCCAGGTCCACAGCGGTAATTTTACCGCCCAGCTCTTTTCATTGCTGTTTGATCCGGCCGGTGGGGCAAAACCGGGACGAAACGGACTTTATCCCCCGATGTTTGAATCCTGAGGCGACACGCATGACGATAAATACAGAGGCTCTGCTGGCTCCGGTCAGCGAGGACAATCCCGGCGGCGATAACCTGGAGTACCACGCCGATTTTCAGGCGATGGAGCAGGCCAGCGCCGGTAAAGCGGAGCAGCAGTTTGGCAATACCATCATTCCGGCAGAACCGGCCGACTGGAACAGAGTCGAGAAGCTGGCGATAGCGCTGCTGGCGCGCAGCAAAGATTTACGGGTGATGCTGGCGCTGACCCACGCCTGGACCGAACTGAAAGGGCTGCCGGGCTATGCCCAGGGCCTGAAGCTGATTGAACAGGCGTTGTTGCTCTACTGGGAGCCGCTGTGGCCCCGGCTGGAGGAGTTCGGCGAGCAGGATCCCTTCTACCGCATTAATGCGCTGGCGCTGCTGGGTGACAAAACCGATCTGAGCGGCGCGGTGCGTCAGTGCTGGCTGCTGCGCTATCCCTCTGACGGCATCACGCTGCGTGATGCGGCCGCCCTGTGCGACGGCAGTAAAACCGACGTCGCGGACTATCCTGGCGGCCTGCCGCGTCTGATCGACGAACTGGCGCGCGGCGACCAGCCCGGTATTGAGGCGGTGCTGCAGATTCATGAGCGGCTGCAGACCATCTGCGAAACCGTGACCGAACGGCTGGGCGAAGCCGCGGTGCCGGAACTCACACAGCTGCGCAGACAGATTGCGCTGATCGCTGAACGTTGCCAGGCCACCGATCTCACTGCGCTGATCCCTACAGCCGCCGTAGAACAGCCCGCAGAAACCGCGGCATCGCCTGCACCGGCCAGCCCGCGCGCTGCCGCTGACTGGCGCACGGTGCAGATCAGTTCCCGCGCCGACGCGCAGCTGATGCTGGAGAAAGTGAAGCTCTACTTTACCCAGCATGAGCCGAGTCATCCGGCCCCGCTGATGATCGACCGGGTGCAGCGCTTAATCGAGCGCGACTTTCTGGAGATCATCCGCGAACTGGCACCCGATGGCGTACATCAGCTGGAAACCATTTTCGGACGTCGCGATTAAGCAGGCGTGACGCACACACACTCAGCGGGACCTGCGCGCCTGCTGTGACACTTTATCCGCGCATCATGTATGGAGAAAACCATGGCAACAAGCAAATCCAGTGGGCAGAAGTTCATTGCCCGCAATCGCGCGCCTCGCGTTCAGATTGAGTATGACGTGGAAATTTATGGCGCGGAACGCAAAATCCAGCTCCCGTTTGTAATGGGCGTGCTGGCGGATCTGGTGGGTAAACCGCTGGAGCCACAGCCGGGCATCGATGACCGTAAATTCATGGAAATCGACATCGACAACTTCGATGAGCGCATGAAAGCCCTGAAGCCGCGCGCCGCGTTCCAGGTAGACAATACCCTGAATGGCGAAGGCAAGCTGAACATCGATCTGACCTTTGACAGCATGGATGACTTTTCGCCGGACGCGGTGGCCCGCAACGTGGAGCCGCTGAGCAAGCTGCTGGAAGCGCGTACCCAGCTGGCTAACCTGCTGACCTATATGGACGGCAAAAATGGCGCGGAAGAGCTGATTGGTAAGGTGCTGCAGGATCCTACGCTGCTGCAGGCCCTGACCCATCTGCCAAAGCAGGATGAGGCCACTGAAGGTAAGGAGCCGCAGGCATGACGCAGACTTCACAACAACCGCAGTCGCAGGGCGCAGCCAGTTTCAGTCAGGATGAGTTCAGCGCGCTGCTGAATAAAGAGTTCCGGCCAAAAAGCGATCAGGCGCGTGCCGCGGTTGAAAGCGCGGTGAAAACCCTGGCGCAGCAGGCGCTGGAGAACACGGTTACCGTCTCCAGCGATGCCTATCGCACCATTCAGGCGCTGATCGCGGAGATCGACGAAAAACTGTCACAGCAGGTGAACCAGATTATTCACCACCCGGAGTTTCAGTCGCTGGAGAGCGCCTGGCGCGGCCTGAGCTATCTGGTGAACAACACTGAAACTGACGAGATGCTCAAAATCCGCTTTATGAGCATCTCCAAGCAGGAGCTGGGTCGCACTCTGAAGCGTTACAAGGGTGCCGGCTGGGATCAGAGCCCGCTGTTCAAGAAGATTTATGAGCAGGAATATGGCCAGTTCGGTGGCGAGCCGTTTGGCTGCCTGGTAGGCGACTACTACTTCGACCACAGTCCGCAGGATGTTGAGCTGCTGGGTGAGATGGCGCGTATCGGCTCAGCTGCGCACTGTCCGTTTATCACCGGCACCGCACCGGAAGTGATGCAGATGGAGTCCTGGCAGGAGCTGGCGAATCCGCGCGATCTGACCAAAATCTTCCAGAACACTGAGTATGCTGCCTGGCGCAGCCTGCGTGAGTCGGAAGATGCACGCTATCTGGGCCTGGTGATGCCGCGCTTCCTGGCGCGTCTGCCTTACGGTATCCGTACTAATCCAGTCGACAGCTTTGACTTTGAAGAGCAGACCGATGGTTCCGATCATGGCAACTATACGTGGAGCAATGCGGCTTACGCGATGGCTGCCAACATCAACCGCTCCTTCAAAGAGTATGGCTGGTGCACCGCAATCCGCGGCGTGGAGTCGGGTGGGGCAGTGGAAAATCTGCCGTGCCATACCTTCCCGAGCGATGACGGCGGCGTGGATATGAAGTGCCCGACCGAAATCGCTATCAGCGATCGTCGTGAAGCTGAACTGGCGAAAAATGGCTTTATGCCGCTGGTGCATCGCAAAAACTCTGACTTCGCTGCCTTTATTGGTGCGCAGTCACTGCAGAAGCCGATGGAGTATCACGACGCCGATGCCACCGCCAATGCCCGTCTGGCCGCGCGTCTTCCTTACCTGTTCGCCTGCTGCCGTTTCGCGCACTACCTGAAGTGCATTGTGCGCGACAAAATCGGCTCCTTCAGTGAGCGTGATGAAATGGAACGCTGGCTGAACGACTGGGTGATGAACTATGTCGATGGCGATCCGGCTAACTCCTCGCAGGAGACCAAGTCACGCAAGCCGCTGGCGGCTGCCGAGGTGAATGTGGAAGAGCAGGAGGATAATCCTGGCTACTACTCCGCGAAATTCTTCCTGCGTCCGCACTACCAGCTGGAAGGGCTGACGGTTTCTCTGCGTCTGGTCTCTAAGCTGCCGTCGCTGAAAAATGATAATGCGTAAGGGCTGACAGGGAGGCGTGATGCCGGGGATGACCTGGCATCACGTATCCGCTGAGTCACAGAGTTAACAGGAGCAAAGGGTTTTGCGCCTCCTGCTTCCGAAGATTGCTGTATAAAAAAGGATATGGGATATGGATTCGCCGAAAAATATCGCCGATGGCATGCTGGGTCTGTTCAATACCAAAAAAAAATCAGGCGTTGAGACGTTTATGGTGAGTGCGATAAGTGGATTTACCGCTATTCCAGGTGATCTCTTTGCGCTGACCAAAGACTTTCTTGATAGCGACCATCGCTGGGATAACGAAACAGATCGTATCCGGCTGATCACCCTGTTAAAAAAAGGGGCAACCAGTGACGATCTCAGAAAACTGATAAAGCTGGTGGTTGAGCAATATGTTAAACGCCTTAATGAACAGCAGTTAGAAAAGATGCTGGTTAAAATGGGCGGCAGTGCAGCGGGTTCAACTGCTTTTAAAATCATTTTCGTGAATGAAATCGTGTCACGATTCTTTAGCCGGGTCATTCCTAAGTTCCTTTTTAGCGCGGGGATGACAGGGATTATTACAATTGGCGCGTCTGTTTCAAGATCCATCTATACCTCCAGAGATTTGATGAAAAAGAATAAAGAGGTATACGCATTGCTACGCGGGGCGGGCGATCTTGATTTACTCTATTTCCTGCTGGAGGACAACATTGATCCCTGGCTGGATGCGATTGCGCTGCAACAGAATAACTCACCACTCGCCCAGGAGGTCTTTACGAATTTTGTGGAAGGAATGCATGATGTTTAAAAAGTCAGTTTTCTATTTCATGAGTTATCTGCTAACCTTTTTTTCTGCCCTGATTTTAGTTACCTGCTCGGGTTACTATATTCTGTTTTTTGACTGGAGTATCCCAGTAATGGGTAAGGTTATTAACGCAGTACTGATTATTATTTCAATAACTGCGTCAATATCGCTTTATGCCGTAGCAGAAAAGTTGAAGCAAATTAATTAACCGGCTTTCTGCGCGCTATTTTAATTAAAATAAAAACAAAGGCCAGGCAGACAGCGGTAAAGAGAATTTTACCGGCTATGAGACCGGAAGAAGAGAGAGTGAATTCTTCATAGCGAGCAACCAGATATATCGAACCAATAATATCAGCGATGGCGTAAAGAGAAAGCAGCGACAACACGACTATCAGGAAAAGTGAGATGATCTTTTTCATGTTCATTCCTTCTGTGAACTTTTTAAGCGCCTGCCTACTATAAACTATCGGCCAGGATTCTGTCTATGAAATGACCACCTGAAAGCGCGGGATGCAGCAGGGTATCAGGTTATCGATGTTGGCCTCGCCATGAAAAACGCATACTGATTTTTGCCTGGTTAAATAACTGGCAATACGACGTCTGAAATATGGTTTATGACGATATTTCAGAAGCAAGGCAAAGGTAAAATATGGACTGTTTTATTCAGCCCCATGCTTTTCTTTTTGCCATATCCTTGCTTTTTTGAAAGCAATAATCTCAACCAATAAAGAGTGAAAGATAATGGCTATTGATATGTTTATGAAGGTTGACGGAGTCACCGGCGAGTCTAAAGACTCAAACCACTCTGGCTGGACTGATATCACCTCTTTCTCATGGGGCGCTTCTCAGCCAGGCAACATGTCTGTTGGCGGCGGCGGCGGTGCCGGTAAAGTTAACTTCAACGACCTGCACGTTAATGCACTGATCGACAAATCCACCACGGCGTTGCTGAAGAACTGCGCAAGCGGTAAACATCTCGCTAAAGTCGAACTCTCAATCTGCAAAGCGGGTGGCTCTCAGGTTGAGTATGCACGCATTACCCTGGAAGACGTTCTGGTGACCGCTGTGAATTACAATGGCTCCGACAACGGCGATACCCTGGGAATGACCTACTCCTTCCAGGCTTCTAAAGTGAAGCAGCAGTACTGGGAGCAGAGTTCTTCCGGCGGCAAAGGCGCAGAGAGCAGCGCCGGCTGGGACATCAAAGGCAACAAAGAAGCGTAATAAAATACGCCTCCGAACAGGGGGCGTATTTTCATAAACATCGAACGATATGGATGCAGTAGTTATACGTTTCAAACATTTATTTGCAAAGGGAGGTTGTTATGGCTGAAAGAAATTCCATTGAGCCTGGGTTTTGCGTTGTTCAGCGTCCGGGAAGACTGACTGAGCAGGCAATGTGGCTCTATGGCACGCGCAATATGTCTGCCGCAAACTACTTTTTGCAATTGAATGCTGACGTTGCATGGGCTAAGCCAGGCCAGATTTTGATTGTTGCCGATCCGAATGGTAACAATCACCCTGCAGCCATGCGCACGCTGGAAGAGGCTAAATACAGAACCAATAATAGTGTCACTCATCTGACCGTTGATGAGGCTGATTTTTTCAACCGCCATTATGCTTCCATTGCTGCCATTACCAATTTTATGGATAAAGCCTCAGGTCTTATAGGCGATGCGGGAGAACGATATTTCAATGAAATTGGCAAGAAACTCGTTGCTATTGAAACCGCCTACCGTAACCAATACCTGACATCAGGAACATTGTTCGGGCAACAGTTTTTTACGAGCGCCGACGGTTGTTTGGTGAACTTGAAGTGTTACTGAATCGCTTATCCCGATTTATGTTGAATTTGCGCCCCTATGAGAAGATTAAGCATGCATTAAACCTTTCCAGCTCCTCTATTATTCATGACTGGCAAACTGCTGGGACAGGAGTAATACGCGGTTATTCAACCTATGTAGATGGTGCAGCCAAGGCAGCGAAATTTATGAAAATGGGTGGGCTGGTATCCATCGGGTTCGGTGCTGCAAATACTTCTAATGACGTTTATCAAGCTTGTACTGTAGACCGGCAGAATGAATGTGTTAAAGTTGCCGTAACTAAGTATGCTCAATTTGCCAGTAGCACCGCTGCAAGTATCTATGGTGGTACGTTAGGATCTGCTTTGGGGCCGGGAATTTGTCTTGCTGTAGGGGTAGGAACTGGTCCCGTAGGCTATCTGACCTGCAGTCTGGTCGGGGCGGCTGTAGGGGGATATATTTCTGGTGAAATTGCCAGCTGGTTTACGGGATTAACAATGGATAAAATTTTATGACTTGGCCATGCATTTTGATCTCTGTTTCGGTGATTTCATTCCTGATTTCAATTGTTTTGCAATTCATTGGCTATATAATATTCAGAAATAACGCTCAAAATTTTGAATCATTAATTAGCGAGTTCCGTAAAAGAAGATTGGATCTTGATTTCAGCACTCAGGTTAGTTCCTTTTTTAGTCCATCATTCCATCCTGTAAAAATTTCCTGGTTTGCACGCTTATATAAAGGTGTAAAACTTCAGCGTAGAGGTAACGAAAGCGTTAGTCAGGAAACTTATGATTTTATTCAATCGTTACCTGAAAAAGAAATTGGCTGGCTAATACGCCTTCATAATTTAAATATGGTGACTGCGGTAATGATGATTGGCGGAGGCTTAGGTTTTATTATCTGGCGTCATTTTTATAAGTAATATGTACTTAACTATGTTGATGCAAATGGCTGCAGCAAAGCCGGAGGGCACGTGACACTCTGGAACGGCAATATCTGCTCTGATACCTGTCACTTTCTGGGGAGCAGAAAATGGTAGTTTTGTTCCTGATGTTGCCTCCTTGTGGATACTGAAATGGAAAAATTCCTGATGTTATTTGCTGTGATGTTATCTCCAGCCGCGCTGGCGATATCGCCACCGGCTCCTGACTCATTCAAGCAACCGCAGATTTTCAGCAACTGGCTTCTGAACCGTTGTGCAGGAAAAGCTGCGACTGACAAGGCTTTCACCGATGATGCATTTAAAAGTGCGTCAGGCTGGTTAGAGGTAAGCCATCTCCCTGTTGAAGCATTCAGTGATGGTGATAAGTTAATCAATGCGTATCTGAAGATGAACCTGAATGGTTCGGTCACAGGAAACTTCAATATGATGAAATGCACGTTGCTTTCCCAAAGTCAGGATGCCGAGGCGCTCTACAATAAGTATAAGAAATAGCGTTTATTTTTAGGAGAATTAAAAGTCTATGCAGCGCTAAACATCAGCAGCGAATTTTCAAAAGAGAATATGTTTAGTTAAATGAAGCCGATAATTAAACCTGAAGTTGATCAGTATAATGTAAATGACTCTTATACGGAACTTGCCACATGATGAAGAAAGTAAGTCATTTGATTGTGATAGTGCTTTTAGTTTCACCTTCATTTTCTTTGGCGAAGTCAGTTTCACACTTTGAAGGAAAAATATTCAAAGCGGATATTGAATATGGCTGTGATGAAGGTAACGTCACCTGTGATGACGTTTCGCTTAAGTCAACCAGAGTAAAAGACAATTCATCGATATTTCTTAAAGGTGAAACCATAAATTCAAACTGTCCTGACGTCTGCGACTTCCGGGGTTATCGCTTTACTAATGGCCAGTATGATTATTCGTTTTATCCAAGCCAGAAGGGCAACGGCCTCTGGGATTATATCGTAACCTTTAAAAGTAAAGTTATTGCTCAGGATCTTGGGGTGATTAAATAACATCGTTTATAAAAATCCTGGCATATTGAGTCTGCACTTGTTCTCAGGCATAGGTGTGTTATTACAGGTGAGGATTTTAATGAGAGCTTATTTTTCTTTGTTGCTGTGTGTCACAGTTTTTTATGTTTCCCCCGTCTACGCAACCAGTGATTGTTCAAGCGGCAATAATGACCAGGAAGTTTATACCTGCACCCAGAAAAACAGGAACGAAACTGAGCTTGATTTAAACAAAGAATATAAGCTAGCTAAGACCAGAGTTGAAATGCTTTTTAAAGGTGACAGTAAAGAGTTAAGCCAGTATATGGATGCGTTGACTAAATCTCAACGAGCCTGGCTGAAGTATAGAGAGAATGATTGTAAACTGGCTTCTTATGCTGCAGATAAGGGAAGTGATTTAAGTAACGCTAATATTAATATGTGTACTTCTGAACTTAACGAGCAAAGAATTAAAAAACTTAAGTTAATTCCTTATCATTGATGGTACAGATTGCTAAGAAAAATATGAAGAGACTACATAAGTTGGCTTTGATCGCTGTGTCTCTTTGCATCAGCGCTTCAGCGCTCGCTGAGGAACCTTGTGCAAAACAGCATTCAGACGGTGCGCTATTTCAGTGTACTGTTCAGCAGAAGAAGCTGGCTGAAGATGACCTGAACAAAGAGTACCAGACGGCTAAAAAACGCATTTTTCAGATGTACGGTACGCAGAAAAAACTGGCTGATGACCATGTCGCCACGCTGGTGGATACTCAGCGCAGCTGGCTCAGGTATCGTGACGGTCAGTGCAAACTGGAAGCCTTTGCCGCTGAAGATGGCAGCAATGCGAATGCGGTTGCCACCAACCTCTGTGTTATCCGCATCGACAAAGAACGCACTGTTATTCTGAAGCAACTGCTTTACTGATTATGTCGTCGTGCTCAGGGTTTACAGGCTGGGCACGCTATTATCTATGAATATCACTCTCTGCATTACGCTGTAATCCCGTTTTTTCAATGCCGGTAAATAATTCTGTATAAATGACATTTCAGCAGAGTGGCTTCTGGTGGCTGTAATGCAATCATCTTTGCAACTATTTTAATGTTTACCCTGTATGTTAATTAAAGATAAGCCGTTAACGCAGCTTCATTTTCTTAAATAAATATAATTTTTATCTGTTTAAATAATTGAATTAATCCAGTGGCAGAGTATTTAAATAGACAACTCCCAAAATTAAAACCTCCCGCTCTCTATACCCCGCGCCTTTCCCCGAGAGGTGCGCGGTATAGATGCCGAACCGCTAACCGCAGGAATCCGTTATGCGCTTTACGATAATAACGACTAAACCCGGCCAACAGCCGCCGCAAACTCATTGTGATTTCTTTCCGCCCGGCGGCACCATTGGTCGCGGCGTGGATAATAATCTGGTGCTGCCGGATGACGATCGCACACTCTCCCGCCTGCAGGCGATTGTGCACATCACGGCAAATGGCGAATGTCGCCTGACCAACCGTGGCAATGTGACGCGCGTGTTACTCAACGATATTCCGCTGGAACGCGGACGTCAGGTTGAGCTGCAGGATGGAGACATACTGGGCATTGATGATTACCAATTGCTGGTCAGCGATCTCAACAGTGCGCAGCAACCGCAGAGTGAAAGAGCCGTTCCGCGTCCTGAGCCGGTGCAGCCCGTAGTACCCTTCCGCGAACCGGCAGCGGAAAAAGCCAGCACCACCGCCGCCATTCCCAGCGAGATCTGGGACAGCCTGGCGAAAGAGTTTTCGATTTCGGACGATCTCTCTAAACGCAAAGCTGCGCCAGAGATGCCCGAGGCCCATCCGCTGACCGCGCCCGCTCGTCCTGACCGAAATCCGGAAGATCCGCTGGCTCAGCTGATTAACGACGCGCCGCTGGATTATGGGCAGCAGCCAAAAAACAGCAGCCTGTTTGATGAAGGCGATGCGCTGTTCGGGCAGCAGAGTATTTTTGACGACCGGACGCCAAGCACGCTCTCTGCTCAGCAGAACACGGCGCCACCGCAGGCTGAAACGCCTGCCGCTGAACTTGATCCGCTGAGCCTGTTTGACGGTGAGAGCAGCGTAGATGCGCGCAACCATGATGATCCGCTGGGTCTGATGATGGGCAACGCGGTGCCGCTGGCCCAGCCGGAGCTGACGACGCCGAAACCGGCCACGTTGCATGTGCCACCTCAACCGGTGGCAAAAACTGAGCCGATGGCCGCACGTCCACCGGAGCAGGCCCCCGCCAGCCTGACCGACATGGATCACTCACCGCTGTTCAGCTTCGATGAATCACAGCATGAGACTCACAGCCAGCCTCACTCTGAGGCACAGCAGCCGTCGCCGCTGATTGACGAGGAACTGCCCGGCCAGTCTGACGCGGTAAATCCACAGATCGACTACGGCGGAATTACGCTGCCCACGCCGCAGGCGGTACAGCGTGCGCCATCCCCGACGCCGAAAGGGCGGTTGCGCATCGATCCCGTTGCTTCCGGTCGCCACCATGCCGCCGCTGCGCACCCGACGACACCCAGCGAGAGCAGCGGTGATGCCCTTAAGGGCGAACTGCTGGATGCGTTGCTGGAGGGAATGGGTCTGCGCGACCTGCAGCCGACGCCGCAATTTGACCGTGAGCAGATGCTGCAATTCGGGCAGATGCTGAGCATGTTTTCGCAGGGCACGGTGGCGCTGCTCTCATCGCGTTCGATCCTCAAGCGCGGGGTGAAGGCTGACATGACGGTGATCCTCGACGACGCCAACAACCCGTTCAAGCTGCTGCCTTCGGGCAAAACCGTCTTAATGCAGATGTTTGGCAGCCGGATGCCGGGCTTTATGCCGCCGCGTCAGGCTGTGCGTGATGCGCTGATCGATCTGCAGGCGCACCAGCTGGGCATGATCGCCGGTATCCGCGCCATCATCGCCTCAATGCTGCAATCTTTTAACCCGGAGCAGCTGGAAGAGGAGGCGCGTCAGGCGGGATCGGTGTCACGTATCGGCCTGCCGGGCAGCCGTAAAGCGGCGCTCTGGGAGCATTTTGTTGAGCGCTACAGCGAGACGGCGGGCGAGATTGAAGACGATTTCCATACCCTGTTCGGCGAAGCGTTCCTGCACGCCTATGACCTGGAAGTTAATCAGTACAAAGACTCACAAACCCACACGGATGACGCATGAATATCACTATTGCCTCGACGTCGAATCAGGGCGATCGCGCCAGTAACCAGGATCAGATCGGTGATGTCATCGGTAAGCGCTCGGCCTGCTTTGTAGTCTGCGACGGTGTGGCCGGTTTTCCCGGCGGGGACATCGCAGCATCAATTGCCCGTAGCAGCCTGCTGCAGTCGTTTGATGGCGATGCGCATCTCAATGCGCAGTCGATTCGTAACTACGTCAATCAGGCGAATCACGCCATCCGCCAGCAGCAGAAAGCCAGCAGCGAACACAGCCGGATGGGCACCACGCTGGTCAGCCTGTTCATCGACCGCGACTACCATCTGGCCTGCTGGGCCCATGCAGGCGACAGCCGCCTCTATCTGTTCCGTCGCGGCTATCTCTATCTGGTCACCACTGACCACAGCCTGGTGCAGCAGATGAAAGATGCCGGACATCGCACCGAAGGCATCAACAGCAATCTGCTCTATTTTGCGCTGGGGATGGGCGATGGGCAGCGCGACGCCAGCTACAGCGAGGTGGTCGGGATTGAAGATGGCGACGCCTTTTTACTCTGCACCGATGGTTTCTGGCACGGCGTAACGCTGGAACAGATGCAACAGTCGCTGCACATGGTGAATACACCGGAAGAGTGGCTGACGCTGATGCAGCAAATCATCAGAAACGATCAGCCGGATCAGGGGCAGCAGGATAATTTCAGCGCGCTGGCCGTCTGGATTGGATCACCTCAGGACACCACCTTGCTGCACTCGCTCTCTGAAGCGGCGCAGTTCTTCCCTCTGCGAGATTGAGAACGCCAACATGAAATATGGATTACTGGGTCTGGCTGCGCTGCTGCTCAGCACGCACGCTTATGCTGAAAACTATCGCATCGTACAGTCCCCGGCACAGAAACTGGATGTCTGGATTGATGACGTAAAAAACAATCAGCTGTCGAGCTGGTGTAACAGCACCATTAACCTGCGCATCGTCACCCTGGGCGAAAAAAACGCCGCGGTGCTGAAAGATTTTCTGCCCCGCGTTGCCGGACTGATGGCGTCACAGTGTAAACCGCTGCAACAGTTGCACTGGCAACTGACCGATGCGCAGGGGAGTGAAATTGCTACTGGCAGCGCCGCCCGTGCGCAGCAGTGGAAAACCGTGGTGACGCCGCCCGCGACGCAACCGGTCCAGCCGACGGCTACGGCGGTCCCCGCAGACGCACTACGCAACGCCGCTCAGGCCGACACGTCGCCGTGGCTGCAATTCAGTCTGCTGGACGGCTGCCATTTCCGCACCTGGTGGCAGCACCCTGCGCAGGGCAGCGCGCTGTTTGTTCCCGCAAAGCAGGGGCTGATCTGTGGTTCGGATGGCTGGCTCAGCGGACACAGCCGTCTGACGCAACAGGGTAACGGCGCACCTGCGGCAGTCGGCGTGACTTTCCTGCAGGGTTTTCCGGTGCTGGGGCTGAGCAATCAGTCGCCCACTGCCGAACTGCACATCACCACGGTCAACAGTGAACGCATGGTGCTGAGCAATGAAAAATCCCCGGACAGCTGGCTGATTCTGCCGTTCAGCAACCGCTTTAACGGCTGGCAGGCAACGCGTCAGGTGGTGGTGCAAATGCCCGTCAGTGAAGCCGCCGATCAGAGTGCGCTGCAGGCGCGTCTGCAGGAAGTCCGTAAAGTCTGGTCGCCGTGGATCAGCGGCGATGCCGCACTGAGCGTGCAGCTGGTGGAAAAACTCCATCCTGAACTGAAAGATCCCGCCGCTGCGGTCTACCGCACCCTTAACTGACGCAAAAGGAGTTTGCATGGAATCCTTACAACACCGTCTGGCCAGCGCCACCCTCGGCGAGACGCTCGCTGACGTGACCCGCCAGATTCAGGCAAATCCGGCGAATGCTGACCTACGGGCCGCCTTTGTGCAACTGCTCTGTCTTTCCGGCAACTGGGCGCGCGCGCAGACGCAGCTGCAATCCTGGCTGGCGTTAAGCCCGCAGGCGCAACCGACAGTTAATCTGCTGCAACAGGCGATCGCCGGTGAATTACAGCGTGACGCGGTGCTGCGTGGCGAGGCCGGGCCGGTGCTGCCGGGCAGCGCATGGCACTGGTGCGACACGCTGCTGGCGGCCTTGCAGGCCGAGGTAGCGGGTGATGTCGCGCGCGGCAGCACGCTGCGGGCTGAAGCGCTTGAGCTTGCGGCGGCCAATCCCGGCACCGCAACGCAGCAGGATCAGCCCACCGCATTCAGCTGGCTGATGGATGGCGACAGCCGTTTCGGGCCGGTGTGTGAAGTCATCAGTCAGGGGCGTTATTACTGGATCCCGTTTGCCGCTATTCGTGAGATGCAGTTTCAGGCACCCGCCAGCGTCACCGATCTGGTGTGGCGTCACACGCGTGTGCAACTGGTTGATGGCAGTGAGCAGGTGTGCCAGATCCCGGCGCGCTATCCGCTGCTGGCGGCATCTGACGAACGTTTTCTGCGCGCCAGCGTCACCGAATGGCAGCCGCTGGGCGACGATCCGGACCAGTTCATCGGCCAGGGGCAAAAAATGTGGCTCAGCGACAGCGCGGAATTTTCGCTGCTGAGCCTGCAGCAGGTCGCGTTTGACAGCGTTGAGTCCGCCGATGAGCCATGATTCAGGCGCACAAAACGACGGCTATGCCCAGCTGCATGGCGGCTTTCGCGCGCGTAAAAAACGTGATGCGTTAACCGCCCGCGACAAGCTGCAATCCTCGTTGCTGGATCGCCTGACCGACAACGCGCCTGATAAACAGCAGGAGGCGGACAACAGCATGCTGATCACTCACAGCACGCTGCGCCGCCACGTACTGCGCGATCTGCAGTGGCTGTTCAACACCATCAACAACGAAGCGCAGCAGGATCTCAGCGGCTTTGATCACGTGCAGCGCTCGGTCTGGAACTTCGGTGTGTCACCGCTGGCCGGGCAGAACGTCTCCGATATCGAATGGCAGGATATGCAGCGCAAAATGACCAACGCCATTCTGCACTTCGAGCCGCGCATCCTGCCGCAGGGTTTACAGGTGCGCTGCGTCAGCGATCTCGGCTCGCTCAGCCTGCACAACGTACTGTCGATTGAGATCAAAGGGCGGCTCTGGTGCGTGCCTTATCCGCTGGCGTTTCTGTTCCGCACTCAGGTTGATCTGGAGAGCGGCCATTTCGAACTACAGGATGCAGGGTAATCATGGACAGCAATCTGCTCGACTATTACAACCGTGAACTGGCCTACCTGCGTGAGATGGGGGCCGAGTTCGCTGCGCGCTACCCTAAAGTGGCAGGACGTCTTGGCATGCGCGGCATTGACGTGGCGGACCCCTATGTCGAGCGGCTGATGGAAGGTTTTGCCTTCCTGACGTCGCGCGTGCAACTCAAGATGGATGCGGAATTTCCGCGTTTCTCGCAGCGTCTGCTGGAGATGATTGCGCCATCCTATCTCTCGCCAACGCCGTCAATGGCAATCGCTCAGCTGACGCCTGACAGCCGCAAGGGTGACATCACCCAGGGCTTTCGCGTGCCGCGCGGCACCATGATGGAGAGCCAGAACCTGAAAAAAACCGGCGTGACCTGCAGCTACACCACCGCACACGATGTGGTGCTGCATCCGCTGCGCATCAGCGAAGCCAGCCTCGGCGGCGTGCCCGGCGATCTGCCCTCTGGCGAGCTGAAACTCGGCGGCCTGGGCGCGGTCAGTGCGCTGCGTATCCGCATCAGCTGTGAAGGGATCTCCTCGCTCAGTCAGCTCAGCGTGGACGATCTGATGCTGTTTCTCAGCGGCCCGGATATCCAGGCGCTGAAACTGCTGGAGCTGCTGATGCAGCACCGGGTGGGCATCGTGCTGCAGTCGGTAGAGAAGCGGCCACAGCGTCAGGTGCTGACGGATGACGCGTTGCAGCAGCAGGGTTTTGCGCCGGAGCAGGCGCTGCTGCCGGATGATCTGCGCAACTTCGACGGCTATCGTCTGTTGCAGGAGTATTTCGCCTTTCCGGCGCGCTTCCAGTTTATCAGCCTGAGCCAGCTGGCCCCGTTTCTGCGCCGCTGCGACAACGCCATGGCGTTCGATATCATTATTCTGCTCGACAAAGCGGACAGCGCGCTGGAAAGCGTGGTTGATCACAGCCATCTGGCGCTGCACTGCACGCCTGTCATCAATCTGTTTCCGAAAACCGCCGAGCGCCTGAAGGTCAGCGACAGCCAGCATGAATATCATCTGGTGGTCGATAACATCCGGCCGCTGGATTATGAGGTGCACTCGGTGCAGCGGCTGTTCGCTACGGTAGAGGGCAAGCGGGAAGAGCAGGTCTTCCGTCCGTTCTGGAGCACCTTCAGCGGTGACCAGGGCGATTACGGCGCCTATTTTTCACTGCGCCGCGAACAGCGCACGCTGTCCGAGCAGGCGCAGCGCTACGGCACGCGCACCGGTTACATCGGTTCAGAAGTCTTTTTGTCGCTGGTGGATGAGCATCACGCGCCGTGGCACGACGAGGTGCGCTATCTCTCAGCCGACGTGATGTGCACCAGTCGCGATCTGCCGCTGATGTTGCAGCAGGATCAGGGCAACTTCGTGATGCCGGACTCCATTCCGGTGTCGGAACTGAAGCTCTGCAAAGGGCCGACGCCGCCGCGTCCGGCGCTGGCCGAGGGACTTTCCGCATGGCGGCTGATCAGCCATCTGCAGATGAACTACCTCAGCCTGATGGACAGCAGCGACGGAGAAGGCGCGGCGGCGCTGCGCCAGCTGCTGAGCCTCTACGCCAACCTGGCGGAAGCGCCGGTTGCCCGTCAGATTGACGGCATCCGCCACTGTACGCTCAGCGCGGTCAACCGCCGCGTGCCGGAGCCGGGGCCGGTAGTGTTTGCGCGCGGTGTCAGCATCACGCTGGAAGTGGATGAGCAGGCGTTTTCGGGTGCCAGCCCGTGGCTGTTCGGCAGCGTACTGGAGCGGGTCTGTGGCCGCCTTGTGGCGCTCAACAGTTTCACGGAGTTCACCCTGAACAGCCAGCAGCGTGGAGAAGTGGGCTACTGGCCACCGCGCATGGGCCGGAAAGCGCTGATATGAGTGGCGAAAAGGTGATTTCGCTGCCCCGACTCACCCGTCTGCCGGATGATTTCTGGCAGCGGGTGATGGCTGCGCCGTGGCGCTACGATCTGTTCCAGCTGCTGCGGCGGCTGGATGCGCAGGGCGGTCAGCGCTATCCCCTGGGCCGTGCGCCGCTGCCGAAGTTCGAATCGGTGCGCATCGGTCAGACGCCGTCACTGGCGTTTGCGCCCGCCACCGTCGCCAGCGCCACGCCGCGTGACGAGGCGGGACGTCATGCGCTCTCCATCTACAGCTTCGGCCTGTTTGGCCCCAACGGCCCGCTGCCGACCCATCTGACCGAATATGTGCATGAACGTATCGTGCATCATCAGGATCACAGCCTGTCGGCATTTGCTGACCTGTTTCACCATCGCGCTACGCTGCTTTTTTATCGTGCCTGGGCCGATGCGCAACCGACCGTGTCGCTGGATCGCCCCGACGACAGTCGCTTTCTGAACTATCTCGCCTGCCTGGCGGGCATCGGTTTACCGGCCCAGCAGCAGGCCAGCTCGCTCAGCCTCCATGCCCGGCTGATGCTGGTGGGCCACCTCAGCCGGCACGGCCACGATGCCGAAGGGCTGGTGCGCATTTTGCGCCACTACTTTGGCGTGCCGGTCCGGCTGACGCAGAACCTGCCGCACTGGCTGACACTGGACAGCCGCGATCAGGCCCGACTGGGCGCGGGACGCCATATGCCCCGGCTGGGTGCTTCTGCATTTCTCGGTGTGGCGGTGCGCGACGTGCAGCACCGTTTTCGCCTGCACCTGGGACCGCTCAGCGCGGCGCAGTATGCCCGTTTTCTGCCGGATGCCCCCGGCGCGCGTGAAGTACGCGACTGGGTGCGTCACTACCTCGGCATCGAAATGCAGTGGGATCTCAGCCTGATCCTGGCCGCTGACGAGGTGCAGGGTGTGGCGCTGGGTGGCGGTGCACGACTCGGCTATACCAGCTGGCTGGGGCATGCGCCGCAGCCGCAAGATCGTGAAGATTTTATGTTTGAGGTTGAGGCTGCTTCACGCTAGCCCAGCCGCTTTCCCTGTTACACAGCCTGCGTCTTTCATTGAAGAGAGCCCCCTATGTCAGAAATCAGCCGTGCCGTGCTATTCGGCAAACTGGATACGCTGTTATTTACCTCGCTGGAAAGCGCCACCGCCTTTTGCAAACTGCGCGGCAATCCCTATGTCGAACTGGTGCACTGGCTGCATCAGCTGATGCAGCAGCAGGATGGCGACTTACAGCAGGTCATCACACATTTTTCACTGGATGAAAAGGCCCTGACTCAGGACATCGTTGCCGCGCTGGATCGTCTGCCGCGCGGTGCCAGTGCGGTCTCCGACCTCTCCGAGCATATCGACAGCGCCGTTGAACGGGCGTGGGTTTACGCCTCGCTGAAATATGGCGCGACCCGCATTCGCGGCGGCCATCTGCTGATCGGCATGCTGAAAACCTTCAACCTGGCCAGCGTGCTGAAAGGCATCTCCGGTCAGTTCAGCCGCGTCAATGCCGATGCGCTGCTGGCGGAGTTCGACACGCTGCTCAGCAACAGCAAGGAAGCGCAGCAGGCGCTGAGCGCACCGGCTGATGCGGCTGGCGCACCGCCCGCCGCCAGTGGCAGCACGCTGGCACAATATGCGCAGGACCTGACGGCGCGCGCCCGTGAAGGCCGTATCGATCCGGTGACCGGACGAGACGACGAAATCCGCCAGATGGTCGATATCCTGATGCGTCGCCGCCAGAACAACCCGCTGCTGACCGGCGAAGCGGGCGTCGGCAAAACCGCGGTGGTCGAAGGCCTTGCGCTGCGTATCGCGGCGGGCGATGTGCCTGCGCCGCTGCGCGATGTGCAGCTCTGGCTGCTGGACATCGGCATGCTGCAGGCGGGTGCCGGCATGAAAGGGGAGTTTGAAGCACGACTGCAGGCGCTGATCAATGAGGTGCAGTCCAGCCCGACGCCGATTGTGCTGTTTGTTGATGAGATCCACACCCTGGTGGGCGCAGGCGGTCAGCAGGGCACCGGTGATGCCGCCAACCTGCTTAAACCGGCGCTGGCGCGTGGACAGTTGCGCACCATCGGCGCGACCACCTGGGCGGAATACAAAAAGTACATTGAGAAAGATCCGGCGCTGACCCGTCGCTTCCAGACCGTACAGGTGCAGGAGCCGGATGAAGCCAAAGCGATTCTGATGCTGCGCAGCACCGTCAGCGCCCTGGAAAAACATCATCGGGTGCTGTTGCTGGATGATGCGGTCAGTGCGGCGGTAAAACTGTCGCATCGCTACATTCCGGCGCGCCAGCTGCCCGATAAAGCGGTGGCGCTGCTGGATACCGCCTGCGCCCGCGTGGCAGTCAGTCAGGGCGCGCAGCCCGCGGCGCTGGAAGATTGTCTGCACCGTCTGGCGGCGCTGGAGATTGAAGCAGAGATCATCGAACGCGAAATCAAGGTGGGCCTGGGCGACGCCACCCGCCAGCAGGCGATTGCAGCACAGCGCACTGCGCTGGAAGCCGAACGGGATGCGCTGCAACAGCGCTGGCTGCAGGAGCGCGAACTGGTCGAGACGCTGATTGCGTTACGCGCCCGCTGTGTGACCGAAGAGGATGCGGCGCTGCGTGAACAGCGTGATGCGACGCAGCAGCAACTTACTGCGCTGCAGGGCGACACGCCGCTGCTGTTTGCCGCCGTCGATGCAGGCGTGGTGGCTGCCGTGGTCTCTGACTGGACCGGTATTCCGCTGGGCAGAATGGTGAAGAATGAGATCGACGCGGTGCTGAATCTGGCCGACACCCTGAACCAGCGGGTTATCGGCCAGCGTCACGGTCTGGATCTGATGGCCAGACGGGTACGCACCTCGCGCGCGCGCCTTGATAATCCCAACAAGCCGGTGGGCGTGTTTATGCTTTGCGGCCCTTCCGGCGTCGGTAAAACCGAGACCGCGCTGGCGCTGGCCGAGTCGCTGTACGGCGGTGAGCAGAACATCATCACCATCAACATGAGTGAGTTTCAGGAGGCGCACACCGTCTCGACACTCAAAGGCGCGCCGCCGGGCTACGTCGGCTACGGCGAGGGCGGCGTGCTGACCGAAGCCGTTCGCCGTCGCCCCTACAGCGTGGTGCTGCTGGATGAGATTGAGAAAGCCCATCCGGATGTGCATGAGCTCTTCTTCCAGGTGTTTGATAAAGGCTGGATGGAGGATGGCGAAGGCCGCCATATCGATTTCCGCAACACCATCATCATTCTGACTTCCAATGTCGGCACGCAGTTGATCAGCGCGATGTGTGCCGATCCTGAACTGATGCCCGACCCCGATGCCCTGAGCACCGCGCTGCGTAAGCCGCTGCTGGAGGTGTTCCCGCCTGCGCTGCTGGGCCGTTTGCTGGTGGTGCCGTATTACCCGCTCAGCGACGCGATGCTGGCGGAGATTGTGCGGCTGCAGCTGGCGCGCATTGTGCGTCGTCTGGCCGAGAACCACGGCATTGAGGCGCAGATCGACGAGTCAGTGGTGAGCCAGATCGTGCAGCGCTGCACCGAAGTCGAGTCGGGCGGTCGCATGGTGGATGCCATCCTCACCAACACGCTGTTGCCACAGATGAGCCAGATCCTGCTGAGCGCCCACGCCCGCGATGAACGCTATCGCCGCGTCGATGTGCGTTGTGAGCAGGGTGAATTTGTCTGCCAGTTCGCGGTTTAAAGCCTTGCTATCAGAGAGTAATTGAATATGTCGGAACATGATCAACCCCTGAATGTCCCCAACGCCTTGCCGCTGGGTTACCGCTTCAATGAGTTTGAAATCAAAGAGGTCATTGGCGGTGGCGGCTTTGGCATCGTCTATCGCGCCTGGGATCACCAGCTTGAACGTGATATCGCCATCAAAGAGTTTATGCCCGCCTCGCTGGCTGTGCGCAGCGATGACCTGAATCTGGTGCTGCGCAGCGAACGGTTCAGCAAAACCTTCCACGCCGGACTGAACAGCTTTATACAAGAGGCGCGGCTGCTGGCACGCTTTAACCATCCCAACCTGCTGCACGTGCTGCGTTTCTGGGTGCAGAACGACACCGCCTATATGGGCACGGTGTTCTACAGCGGCACCACGCTCTCGAACTTCAGCGAACGCAATCCGCAGTCGGTAAATGAGGCCTGGATCCGTCGCATGCTGCCACCGCTGCTGGGCGCGATCAAAACCATCCATGAAGCGGGCTATCTGCACCGCGATATCTCGCTGGATAACGTCCAGATTCAGAGCAGCGGCGAGCCGATCCTGCTGGACTTTGGGTCGGCGCGTAAAACCATCGGCAATCTGTCGGATGAGAGCGAGACGATGCTGCGTCCCGGCTATGCGCCGATTGAGCAGTACAGCGACAACGACGAGAGCGAGCAGGGCGCATGGACCGATATCTACGCGCTGGGCGCGGTGCTGCATACCCTGATTACCGGTGCGCCGCCGCCGGTCAGCGTGGTGCGCAGCATCGAAGATAACTACCAGCCGCTGGTGCAGCGCCGTATGGCGGGCTACTCGACGGCACTACTCAGCGCCGTCGATCGTGCGCTGGCGCTGAAACCGGAAGACCGCCCTCAGAGCATTGATGATTTTGCTGAGCTGATGGCGCTGCCGGAACGTGAACCGGAACCGCTGCTTAGCGCAAAAATCAGCGGACCGGGCACGATGCTGGTGCCGATTGAAGAAGAAGAGGAGGTGAGCAAACCCGCCTCGAAACTGAAAACGCTGCTGGGACACCGCTTTGCACTGCCGGGCCTGGTTGCCGCTGGCGTGCTGGTCGGCCTGGGCGCCGGTCTGCTGATGTCACGCGGTAACGAACAGACACCGCCGGCTGAGACCGCGCAGAACGACGCGCCTGCCGTCACCGTCGCGCCGGTTAACCAGCCGGTTGCCGCACCTCCGACCCAGGCTGACGCCTCACCGGATACGGTTGCCAGCACGCCGGCTGAGACTTCTGAGCCCGCGCAGACCGCCGCGCGTGAACCCGATCCACAACCGGCACCACCGCCCGCGCCGGTCGCCCAGGTCTATATCCGTCTGCAGCAGGGTGAACGCGTTCAGGTGAACGGTCAGCCGCAGGCGCTGGTGCCGGCGGTGAATGGCTTCGCCACGCTGCAACTGGCACCGGGCAACTACACCTTTGCCATCAGCGGCCAGAGTGGCACCCGCGAACAAACGCTGAACATCAGTGAAGAAGGTGTCTGGTTGCTCGATCCACACAGTTAATAGTCAGGGATTACTTATGTTCTCACGCATTACTGCACAGCTGCCGGCGGACGGCCTGCTGTTCCATACGCTTAAGGGCACCGAGACGCTGTCCCGTCCGTTTGTGCTCACCGCTGAACTGCTGGCCACCGACGCGCGCATTGACCGCCACGCCCTGCTGGGGAAGCCGGTGACCTTTACGCTGCCGACCGACGGGCTGATGAACGCGCTGAGCCCGCGCTACCTCAACGGCAAAATCACCCGGGTGGCGGTGCGCAGCCAGGAGCTGAGCGGCACCCGCTACGCGGTCTATGCGCTAACGGTGGAGCCGGACCTTTGGCCGATGAAGCGCGACCGCAACCTGCGCATCTTCCAGAGTCAGACGGTGCCACAGATTGTGCAGACGCTGCTGAAGGAGTACGGGGTCAACGTGGAGACGCGCCTGGCGGGCAGCTACCGCGTGTGGGAGTACTGCGTGCAGTATCAGGAGAGCAGCCTGGACTTTATCAGCCGCCTTATGGAGCTGGAGGGAATTTACTACTTCTTCCGCCACGAGGCGGACAGACACACGCTGGTGCTGTGCGACGCGCCGGACCAGCATCAGGCGTTTCCGGGCTACGAGACCCTTGCCTATCACGTCACCCCGTCGGGCGGCGTGGTCACCGAAGAGGGCATCAGCCAGTGGTCGCTGGCGGAGAGCGTGACGCCGGGCATTTACAGCACCGACGACTACGACTTCCGCAAGCCGAACGCCTGGATGCTGCAGGCGCGGCAGAACCCGGCGTCGCCGGTGCCGGGCTCGGTGGACGTTTACGACTGGCCGGGCCATTTTGTCGACCACAGCCACGGCGAGTCCTACGCGCGCATCCGTCAGGAAGTGTGGCAGGCCGAGCACCACAGCGTCAGCGGGTCGGGCACGGCCACCGGCATCGCGCCGGGCTTTACCTTCGCCATCATCAACGCGCCGCACTTCAGCGACAACGGCGAGTATCTGGTGACCTCGGCGACCTATGACTTCGCCGAGAACGCCTACGCCAGCGGTGACACCGGCGACAGCCGTCACAACATCCATTTCACGGTGCTGCCGTCGTCGGTGACGTACCGCACGCCGCCCGAAACGGCGTGGCCGAAAACGCACGGCCCGCAGACCGCGAAGGTGGTGGGGCCTAAAGGCGAGTCGATCTGGACCGACCGCTACGGGCGGGTGAAGGTGAAGTTTCACTGGGACCGGCTGGCGAAGGGCGACGACACCAGCTCCTGCTGGGTGCGCGTCTCCAGCGCCTGGGCCGGCCAGGGATTTGGCGGGGTGCAGATCCCGCGAGTGAACGACGAAGTGGTGGTGGACTTCATCAACGGCGATCCGGATCGTCCGCTGATCATCGGCCGGGTTTACAACGAGGCAAGCATGCCGCCGTGGGCGCTGCCGGCGGCAGCGACGCAGATGGGCTTTTTGAGCCGGTCGAAGGATGGCAACAGCGATACTGCTAATGCGTTGCGTTTTGAAGACAAAGCAGGGCATGAGCAGATTTGGATCCACGCCGAAAAAAATATGGATACGGAAGTGGAAAGCTGTGAGACGCACCATGTTGGTGTGGATCGGCAGAAAAGCATAGGCCGTGACGAAAAAGTCACGATAAAGCGCAATCGTCAGGCCGACGTGGGTGAACATGCGGTGAGCAATACGGGCATCCAGCACGTTATTAATGTTGGCGAAGGCGAAACGGTGCTGACCATGGATAAAGAGGGCAATGCGTTGCTTGAAGCTAACACCAGCATCAAATTAAAGGTGAACGATAACTATATTTTGATATCTCCCGATGGGATTCAGATTCAGGTTAACGCAGGAAATATCCAGGCAGAAAGTGTTGAAACTGCCATGCTGACGGGCAAAAAAATGACAATGTTGGGGGGCGGTGTAAATGCGCAACTCAAGGCTAGTGACAGTGTTGAGATCTCCGGGACGAACATCACGGACATCAGAAGTGCTGTAGTCAAAATTAACAGCTGATATTGTTAAAAAGGAGAAGATGCATGGGAATGCCAGCTGCCAGAGCTCTGATAGATAAAGCAGCGCACAGTGGCCCAATCCAGTCTGGTAGCCCAGATGTGATTATCGGCGGTTTCCCCGCTGCAAGGAAAAGCGATCGTATCGTCTGTTCAGAGCATGGTAACGGTATTATCGTCGGCGGAACGGTCAGCGTTTATGTTAACGGATTGCCATTGGCGCGAAAGGGTGACAAAACGCAATGTAGTGTATCTGGCGCAACCAAAGAAGATAAACCACAGGCAAAGCCTCCCCAGTATTGGGGAGGAAGCCTTGCTAAAAAAGCAAGTGAAGATGGCACAATACACGGTGATCATTTTGATGCAACCATACTGAGTGCCATCTCCAGTTTGCAGGATAAAAATGCTGACGGCAGTTTTGATACGGCCTCATCAGGGTTTGCTCTTGAAGACCTAACCATAGGTAATATGAAGAGTAATGATCTTACAAGAGGCGAATTGCGCAATAAAATCGCGGTAGCCAATGTGACAGGGACCTGGTACGGTTACAGTGGTGACAGCGATATTACGGGATTTAACAACAGCGCTACTGCATTGGGGATGCAGTATGGTGCAAGCGGTGCTTTGGGCAAGGAGGGAACACTTTACGGCAGCGGTACCGGAGATGTGACATTGGGAACCGCTGAAGCTAAGGCAGTTTCGGAGATTTACAAAGGTAATAATGGGCGCTACGGGTTTAGCGCGGAAGCGGGTGCAGAAGCAGCAGCGATCAAAGGAGAGGCCTCAGGCAACTTTGATTTATATGGTATTATTGTGACTAATGCAAAAATTAGCGGAACTGCAGTCGCAGTTGGACTTTCTGGAGGAATAACGGGATATATTGATACTAACGACGACTCACTTAATATAAAGCTTTCAGGTGAAGTTATGATGGCTCTGGGGTTAGGGTTTGACATTGATACGAAAATTTCCATCAAAAGAATTTTAGAATGGGGATATGAAGATGATGATAGTGAAAATAAAAAATTTAAAAAAACTGGCAGTGGTGAAGGATTTATTATCACCGGTTGTAGCAGTGTTATAGTTGGTGACTGATTTTCATTACAGAGGAGTTTATAGTGAATTACATTTTTTTTGTCATTTTTCTTATCCTGACACTTATTTATTTATGGAATGGTCAGGATTTTTTTAATAAAAAAGAATGGTTTATGCTTATTTTGAAAGTGGTTGGAGTTTTGATTTTTACCGCTTTACTTGGGCGGCTTATGCATGATTTGATTGTGTCATGGGAAATAATGCCTATGGCATTAGCTAGACATTTTACTACAGCTTTAGGTCTCTCTCTTTTGACTGTTTTGGGTATGAAATTCATGGTGGTTATGCTATGTGCCATCTTTAAAAAGATTATGGTCTTCCATAAAAAATACAACTATGAAAACTATAATCAATTATCGTCTGTTTCGAGTAGCTTTTCTTTTTCTCTTCTTGTTCTCGCGAAATGTGTTATTTCATGTGGAAGCGTATTGATGTTCTATGGTATTTGGCTAGCCTGAGTATTTGGTAAAAAGGAGTTTTATGAACGTTGAAATGATTTATGATTTTCCGGTTATATCAGCTTTTACAGGGCAGGAAACACAGCAGCGATTCTGGAAATGCCTATACACATCGGCACCTAAAGAAATGCTCAATTATTGGGTTGTTCTTCCACAAGGATTGAAGCCTGCAGAGGTTAACCCGGTTGATTTTCCTGCAGTGGGTTTAACCAACATTGGACGCTATCTAACAACAGACACTTCACCTTATCTTGAGGTTTGGATGGGTTATGAACATTGCCAGTGGGAGATGAATGCCGCCGACTGGTTATTCAAAAAACTGTCCATAATGGGGGAGACAGTGTTGCACCGCCGTTTTGTTGGCAAAGCATCTGAAAACGGTATGTTTGCAGATGTGCTCACTATCAGAAAACATGAATCTGGCGATGAGGTAATTTCTCGTTATACGGTTCAGAAAGATTATAATCCGCAGGAAAGCGGCGGTAACTATTTTTTGTTAAAAGTATCCTGTGCTAGTCATGATTATGCAACTCTGCTAAACGATATTTATGTGACGTCTGTTAACTGGGATCTTTTACATCGCAGCAATTTAGGAATGGCGGAATTATTAGTTACGGTTGATTTGGGAAGCAGTGGTTCGTTCAAGGTTCCTGGTTCGTGGCGTGCAAAAACAATTGCGACCAACCGAATGGTTATTGAACACACTGTTGATCATGTCAACTATGGCGTAATTAATCTTTATTTTTATCCTGTTAAGGACTTCCCCTCAGCTGACAGTGTTTTTGAGAAGGCTACGGAAAGATTCCATCAGACTTTAGATAACATCTCACTTGTTACTAATGAACCCGAATCGCTACAGAATGAAATTAATGATGCGTCCGATTCTGTTTTTCAAACGTGCAGCGGTCTAGTATCTAGTGAAAAAGATAAAATGCGAGCTTTTTATCAGATGTATATTTTCCGGCAATCAAGTCTATGGTGCTATGCCGAGTTAGTAGGCAGACAAAGGAATCCACATGATTACCATTTTGAAATCAACAAAAGATGTATGGAAATCATTCTTTCCACAATAAAAATAGAAAATATCTGATAGATAAAGAAATTCTTGAATCATAATGTTTTATTTAATCGCCTGCCATTAAGTATCAGCTTTTGATAATCAATTATTAATTACAAAACCCTCCTTGGGCTGAATCCGCAACATTTCTTTCTACACTTTCGGTCAGGTAACACCCTGCCGTTCAAGTCAGTCAGGTAAATCACCATGTTCTCACGCATTACCGCACAGCTGCCGGCGGACGGTCTGCTGTTCCATACGCTTAAGGGCACCGAGACGCTGTCCCGTCCGTTTGTGCTCACCGCTGAACTGCTGGCCACCGACGCGCGCATCGACCGCCACGCCCTGCTGGGGAAGCCGGTGACGTTTACGCTGCCGACCGACGGGCTGATGAACGCGCTGAGCCCACGCTACCTTAACGGCAAAATCACCCGGGTGGCGGTGCGCAGCCAGGAGCTGAGCGGCACGCGCTACGCGGTCTATGAACTGACGGTCGAGCCGGACCTGTGGCCGATGAAGCGTGACCGCAACCTGCGCATCTTCCAGAGCCAGACGGTGCCGCAGATTGTGCAGACGCTGCTGAAGGAGTACGGGGTCAACGTGGAGACGCGCCTGGCGGGCAGCTACCGGGTGTGGGAGTACTGCGTGCAGTATCAGGAGAGCAGCCTGGACTTTATCAGCCGCCTGATGGAGCTGGAGGGGATTTACTACTTCTTCCGCCACGAGGCGGACAGACACACGCTGGTGCTGTGCGACGCGCCGGACCAGCATCAGGCGTTTCCGGGCTATGAAACCATCGCCTATCACGTCACCCCGTCGGGCGGCGTGGTCACGGAAGAGGGCATCAGCCAGTGGTCGCTGGCGGAGAGCGTGACGCCGGGCATTTACAGCACCGACGACTACGACTTCCGCAAGCCGAACGCCTGGATGCTGCAGGCCCGCCAGAACCCGGCGTCGCCGGTGCCAGGCTCGGTGGACGTTTACGACTGGCCGGGCCATTTTGTCGACCACAGCCACGGTGAGTCCTACGCGCGCATCCGTCAGGAAGTGTGGCAGGCTGAGCACCACAGCGTCAGCGGGTCGGGCACGGCCACCGGCATCGCGCCGGGCTTTACCTTCTCGATCATCAACGCGCCGCACTTCAGCGACAACGGCGAGTATCTGGTGACCTCGGCGACCTATGACTTCGCCGAGAACGCCTACGCCAGCGGCGATACCGGCGACAGCCGTCACAACATCCACTTCACGGTGCTGCCGTCGTCGGTGACGTACCGCACGCCGCCCGAAACGGCGTGGCCGAAAACGCACGGCCCGCAGACGGCGAAGGTGGTGGGACCCAAAGGCGAGTCGATCTGGACCGACCGCTACGGGCGGGTGAAGGTGAAGTTTCACTGGGACCGGCTGGCGAAGGGCGACGACACCAGCTCCTGCTGGGTGCGCGTCTCCAGCGCCTGGGCGGGTCAGGGATTTGGCGGGGTGCAGATCCCGCGAGTGAACGACGAAGTGGTGGTGGACTTCATCAACGGCGATCCGGATCGTCCGCTGATCATCGGCCGGGTTTACAACGAGGCGAGCATGCCGCCGTGGGCGCTGCCGGCGGCAGCGACGCAGATGGGCTTTTTGAGCCGGTCGAAGGATGGCACGGCGGACACCGCAAACGCGTTAAGGTTTGAGGATAAGTCGGGTGAGGAACAGGTCTGGCTACATGCCGAGAAGAACATGGACACTGAGGTTGAGAACAATGAAACCCACAGCGTCGGCAGCAACCGGACTAAAACTATCGGCGGCAATGAAACCACCGAGGTGAAGAAAAATCGTACAGAAACGGTTGATCAAAATGAAACCATTACCGTTCATCAGAACCGTACTGAAACGGTGGATGGTAATGAAACCATCACCGTACACAGTAATCGTACTGAAACGGTCGATCAGAATGAGAAAGTGCGGATTGGTCAGAATCAGTCGGTCACGATTAATGGCAACCAGACACTGAAAGTGGATAGGGCGAAAGCTGAAACCATTGCACTGGCTTCAATGCTCAATGTCGGTCTGGCGCAGAACACCAATATTGGCGCGGCATACATGCTAAACGTTGGTGGCGGCTGGATGACTAATGTCGGCGGAATGCAGGCACACCATGTCGGCATGAAATATTCGCTCAATACCGGGCGGGATATGGCATTGACTGCCGGGACTACTGCGGAGTTCAGTGCCGAAGACAAAATCACCATGGTATGTGGCGAATCGATGATTGTGCTTGAGCAGAATGGCACCATCACCATCAGCGCGAACAAGATCAAGCTGGTCGGTGAGAAGGTGATTAATATCGACGGAACACAGATAGACATCAACTGATTATGGAAAACTTTGCCAATTATAGCGCCTTTCCGGCGCTGCTGTTTGAGTCGCTTGACCAGCATGATCATGGCTTTAACGTGCTGGTGGCTCGCGTTAGCTACGATCTCGATATCATTACCGGTAAGCTAACCTTGTGTGAAGATCAGGGCGACCTGGTCGAGCAGGATCACTACTACGATGAACCGGGCACGAGCAGTGTGCGCTTTGAAAGCGACCTTGCGCCTTACAAACCCAGGCTGGATGTGGTGATCAATGGCACTGCGTGGGCACCTGAAGATAAGCCTGTTCGGCATTTCACTGCCGGCGCTCGTATCGGTGATTTCACCCGTCTGCTGAATGTTTATGGCCCGCGCGAGTGGCAAAAAATGGTCGCCACCTGGCATCTCACTGACGCAAAGCCTGTTACTCATGTTGATTTACGCTATGAATTTGCTCAGGGAGGATTATACCGACTGGAAAAAGGTGAAGAACTGGCATCATCTGTTAATAGTGTTGGCAGAGGTTGGTTACCGGCCAAAGCTCAGAATGAGCTCAGGCTGCAGCACCTTCCGGCACCCCAGTTTGAACTGCTGCCCCATCCAGTTAAGAATATTGAAGATGAAAATCTGCCTGCCGGTTTTGGTTTCTATGGTCGAGGCTGGCATCCTCGCATTACGTTTGCCGGTACCTATGATGAAGCGTGGAAACAGTATCGGCATCCGTTTCTGCCCGCTGATTTTCGGTTTGACTACTGGTGTGGAGCGCATCCGTGGATGCAATTCCCCTTACCCAAACCTATGACTCATATTCCCGTCACACTCAAAAACCTGATATCGCATCAGGAAAAGAGTGGGCAGCAGATCGATTTTTCTGTGCCGGTTGAAACTCTGTTTGCCTTTGTTACAACGCAGCAGGGCGCCGGAGTGACGTATGATTTGCAACTCGACACGCTGGTAATCGATTTACCTACGCGCAAAGTCCATTGCAGCTATCGCGCGGTATTTTCTGAACAACTGGAACCTGCAATGACGGAGTTACGCTTTATCGCTATGGATGCGCGAAAAGTAATGATGCAACGTGCGCAGCAACAGCTTAACGACAGTCAGACTGACAGTTTTGTCCCGTTGCCACCTTCGCTATTGGCTCTTATCAACAAGGAGCAACGCCATGGCTGATAACTATGCCGCACGTAAAGACGGTGTATACAAAGTTGTCGGGCTAGCGCCGGATCTTTGTTTCACCCCCGGCATTCAGCCACCGGTACCTTATCCAGTTACTGCTACACTGGCACCTTCTAAAAGCACCATCAACAGCGTGAGATTTAATGGTCATGCGGCGTTTGTTTATAAAATAAGTTACGTACCGACCACTATTGGTGATGCAGCAGGACGCAACAAAGGTGTAGTGAGTGGTACGGTTGAGGGTGACTGCTGGTCAATAGAGCACAGTCCTGATACCTATATTGGCGGGTTTCCGCTAAATCGAGTGCAGGATATGTTTGCCATGAATGGCAAGGCGATTGGCGGGCGTGGTGGCAATCTGACTAAGAAAGAAACGTGGGAAAGGCGTAAGGCGCTGATTGAAAAAGGAAAGAATAGTAAGGATCCTAAAGCGGTGCAGGCAGCGTTACGGCTTGAACAGAATAATACCGGCATGGAGAAAGCGAGGTTAGCGGACTATGTTTATGAGCCCCGCGATCCTACCAGACCTATGCCTGACATACCCGAAGGCTGGAAAGATATCAGTGACGACCCTGAGGCGCTGGCAAAATATAACCTTACGCCAAAATCATTAAGAATCGCTAAAGAACCGGGTTTTCGTGCAAGGGTATATGAACCCGATGAAGCTGTTTTTGGGAAAGATATGTCTGCATCCGTCGTATTCAGAGGGACCCGAATGACGGAAACTGTTGACTGGAAAAACAATCTTCAGCAGGGCATAGGTGTAGACTCAAATTATTACAAGCAGGCTGTTTCAATAGGCACATCGGTTCGACGCTCCTCAGCGCCAATTGATATGACCGGACATTCTCTGGGAGGCGGAATGGCTTCATCAGCTTCGCGGGCAAGCGGAAAAACGGGCTGGACATTCAATTCCGCAGGCTTGAAATCATCAACCGTTAAAAAGTATAGCGGCGAAGCACCTGTCTCTGAAGCGGCAGAAAATATCTCTGCTTATCGTGTCAAAGGTGAAGTTCTTACTATGATACAGGAGCCTGGATTCTGGGCAGGAGCTGCAGTGATCGGTGGGCTTGGGCTTACTGGACTGAAAACTCTGGGACCATGGGGTGCGGTTGCATTTAGTGCGGTCGGAGTGGGGTTAGTAATGTCGCCTTCTGCAGTTGGCAATAAGCATCCTATGGATGGCGGAGAGGGAAGCGCAATTGATATGCATGGGATGGACCAGGTAAAACACTGTATTGAACTGGAGAAAGATAATGACGAGAAGTTATTATCTTCAATTTAAGGAGTAAAAATGGTTAAGTCTCTTTTAAAAAAAGTAGCCCGCTATGGTGGTCTGATATTCTTAATTTCGGTTTCAGGATGTAATGCAATGAGTAAATACCCTCCAGAACAATTTTTCCATGGTACACAATTGAGCCTTGCCCAGGCTATCGTCAGTGAGAATATCGCGGAGGTCAGGAAGCTAACCCCTGATACCTCTCTTAATAAACCAGGCGAGCAGGACATGACATTGCTCTATTTTGCTTTGCAACAAGCGAAGGATAGAAAAAACCAGCAATTAGAAATCATCAGTCAGCTCGTCAAAGCTGGTGCCAATCCTCTTCAGGATGTGCCTGATATGGGCAGTGTGGCAGAGGTAGTCGCTACATCGCCCTACCCGGAGTTTATGGCGGCGTTAATTGACGGTGGTATGGACGTCAATGTGAAAGTTCAGGGGCAACCCTTGCTACATGATGCCGCTTCAGACGATACCTTAAAAACTCTGGCGCTGATGGTAAATCTTGGTGCAAATATTAACGCGACAGATTCGCTCGGGAAATCGACAGTGATGGCTGCTCTGGATGGAATGCAGTTAGACACTGTCGAGTGGTTACTGAACCACGGAGCCAATCCTAATGCGGTTGAAACAAACACCGGTTGGTCATTTATGCGTCAACTTGACGATGTGATCAAACGCAATAACGGTGAGAAAGGTTCTACACAGGATAAGCTAATGGAAATTCATAAGCTTGCTAAACAAAAAGGTGGACGTGCTTAATTTCGATTCTTGCTGATCTTGCTGATAATGTCATGGCTATTTTGGTCAGTTAAGAGACAAGGATGTCACACTGTTTTTATGAAAAAAAACAAGCTTTATTATTATTTTATATCAATAGGCCATGTTTCTTAAAAAAGAATAAATCAGTTGTAATTGAGAGTAAGGCCATTAATTTTCTTGATTGGAGATGAATGTTATAAAATTATTTCATAGGCCAGAAGGGTGAACTGAAATAAGCGATGCTACAGAAAATATAAGAGAATCTGATTTGGTTCTGTTATATGAAAAATTGGATTAGCTTAAAAAGAAGCGTATAGAAATACTTTTCTGCTTTATTGGATTTAGGTTGTGAAAGCAGATGCATAAATTAAGAAATGATTTTTATATTTAGTGCAGGTTCTGAACGCAATTAAAAGTTTTGCAATATTTTGTTGGTAACATGATGCTCTAAATAATTGGTCGCCCTTCAGTAAGGGTGTGCTTATCAGGGGTTTGCCTGAATTTTAGTAGGGTAGTTGTATATTGTTGATAAAGCATGCTGCCATTCCACGTATTAAAAATGAAAATGGCTAGGGGTTTAAAACTATGCTAAATAAATTAATCAATCAAGCGCCACTCTAATTAGGGTTTTTCAAGGTATGGGTCAGATGATGGGCTTTCTGGAGTTAGAAAAGAGCAGTCATGTGCCAGCAATTTCCGGAGGTAATTTTTGATCAGGAAAATAACCTTATTGCTGTTAATGCTTTCTTTGTTAACTTTACAGGCTTGTGGTGATATGAAAAATATTCATCCGGAAGAATATTTCTCAGGAGGCCAGTTACAACTCGCGCAGGCAATTGAAGATGGTAATGTTGATGAGGTGGAGAAATTATCAGCTCAGACTGATCTTAATAAACCTGGTGAGAAGGGATTGACGTTTTTGTATTATGCCCTCAGTGAAGCTTCAAAAAAGGACGTTAACAGACTCAATGTAATGAGTGTTTTAGTAAAGCATGGCGCTGATCCTCTACAATACGTTGCCGATATGGGATCTGTGGCAACTAATACAGCGGGATATTCAGACCCTATTTTTATCAAGGCATTGATTAAGGGAGGGATGGATAAAAATGCGAGCTTTAAAAGCACGCCAATAATATTTTATGCAACTAATGAAAAAGCCTTCCCGACTCTAAAATATCTTGTAGAGATTGGTACAGACGTCAATGCCAAAGATGGTCTTGGACAAACGGCAATATTTGAAGGGATATATGGCGAGCAATATGATCAGGTTGAATACCTTCTAAATCATGGCGCTGATGCAAATATTACTGATGTTAACAATGTAACTTTTAATCAGCTACTGGATAAAGTAATGAGTAATACAAATAAAGATAATGTAAAAGCTATTGATAAGCTGAAAGAGATAAAAGCGCTGGCACAAGCAAACCCATAGGGTTTTGGGACAGGCTGAGTGGTATGGGTTAGTTGCACTAAAATCGTCAGACGATTTTAGTGCAACTAACCCATACCACTATAGTCAGACTAAAAAACAGCGTCACTGTCACTATTCGGAATAAGTTCTTTGAATCTGCATCGGCTAGCCTTTGTGACAAGCCCTGGTTACTGCGCTTTTATTCTCACCTCACTCCCGCAATGATCAAGTTCAGACTGGACTGACTTTTCATATTATTGCGCCGCCTGATGTGATCACTTATTTCCGGGTAAATTCGTTTTATCAATAACTTTATTTTTCATCCTGTAAATGTTCGCACGGAGCTCCAATGGCAACCGGAAATACGATTGGTAAATTACAATATGCGCCTGCGCCACAAGGCCATGTGGCGGCGGGCAGTGCCAACCCGCCGAAAAAGAAAAGCTGGTGGAGCAGTTATGGCGACTGGGTCCATACCGGTCTGGACGTGTTAGGCGCAGTTCCGATTGTCGGCACGGTGGCTGACGGCGCGAACGCGGCCATTTACACCGCAGAAGGCGATTATGGTAACGCAGCACTTTCAGCTGCTTCGGCGGCAGCTAACTTTGTACCCGGTGGTGGGGCGGCATTTAAAGCCGGTAAGCTGGCAGCAAAGGCTGGCAAAGCAGTAGAAGCCGCGAAAGTGGGCAAAGGTATTGCAAAAGAAGGTGCTGAACTGGCAGAAAAAGCAGCCGTCAAGGCTGAAACAACCGCCGCTCAAGCTGAAGCTAAAGCCACCAAAAAAGAAGCTGATGAAGTTATCAGTGCTAAGAAAGCGGGCAGTGAAAAGGGAGGAAGTGACAAAGGACATGCGCAGAAAAAGACTGAGCCATGCAAAATTCCGGCAAGGCCTCTGCCGCAGGTCGATATGGCGATTGGTAGTCCGGTTAACCCTGTACTGGGGATCAAACTGCTGTTCGGCCCTGAAGATAATGATTTCTCTTTCCCGGCTTCAGTTCCCCTTAACTGGCAACGCTACTATTTTTCCGATGAAATCGGCAATGGCTGGCTGGGACAGGGCTGGTCACTTCCCATTTCACAGGAAGTACGCAGGAAAGCGGGTCTGCTGGTCTTAATGGATGAACAGGGTCGCGAAATCGAGTTTCCCTATCCGGAAGCGGGCCGCCAGTCTCAGCTTCATCGCTATGAGCAACTCTCCCTCTCGCAGCCGCAGTCTGAAGAATTTTGTATTTCAGCAGCGGATGAAAGCCAGCACTGGCACTTTACACATAAAGTTGAATCTGACCGCTGGCTGTTGTCTGCCATCAGCGATCGTCATGGCAACCGGCTGACGCTCCGTTACGATATCCGGCATCTGCCGGTGCAGATTGAAGATAGCGCTGGCCGTCGATTCAATATCAACTTTTCAACATTTTCATCGGATACGGGTATCCCCTTAATCCGTATCACCAGTGTCAGCGTCTGTTATCCGTCTGATCCTCTGAATGCCGAAATTCTGTGCCGCTACGATTATTCACCTCAGGGTGACCTGATTACCGTGCGTAATGAGCTCAACGAGGTGTTGCGTGAATTCCGTTACCGTAACCACATTATGGTGGCGCATCGCCGCGAGGGCGAAATGGAGTGTTTTTATCACTATGACACCTATGCTCCTGAAGGAAAGGTACTGGCGCATCGCGACAGCCTCGGCGGGGAATGGCGTTTTGAATATGGCAGTCAGACTACAACGGTCACTGATGTACTGGGACGCGTGACACGCTATGACTTTGACGACAATAAGGAACTGATTGGCTATCAGGATGCGATGGAAGGGCATATTCGTATCAGACGTAATGCCCGCGGTCAGATGACACAACTCACCGACCAGAGCGGCCGAATTACGCGCTACCGCTATGATGAACGCGGCAACTGTACGGCCATCATTGAGCCAGATGGTCAGACTACACGTTTTGACTATCACGAACGCTGGAACACGCCGGTTCGTGTGACCAATATGCTGGGCGGCACGCGGGAATTTATCTACGACACAGCAGGAAACTTAATCCGCTTTACTGATGAGATCGGACGCATCACGGAATACAACCATGACGACCGTGGCAATCTGGTCAGGGTGCGTGACGCTGCGGCGGGCGTACAAAGGTTATGCTGGAACCTGGCCAGCTTTCTTATCAGTCATACCGACTGCTCCGGCCGCACCACCACCTTTGATTATGATAAATATGGCTGGATGAAGCAGCAGACGGATGCAGCAGGCAATCAGACGCTGTTCTATAACCGATGGAATGGCCTGCCTCAGCGTATTGTGCATGCCGATGGTGGAACGGAAAGCTTTGAGTTTGACCGCTGGAAACGTCTGATTGCCTGGCAGGATCCTCAGGGGCAGGTTACGCGCTGGAGACTTGCCGCTGATGGCTTGCCGTTATTACGCACTGATGCACTTGGCCACAGCATTGGCTACGAATACGATCTGGCCCGACGCCTGACCGCACTGATTAATGAGAACGGTGCGCGATATACATTCCACTACGACGCCCGGGATAACCGGGTGGAGGAGCGCGGGTTTGATGGTTGTAAAACGCGTTATGAATATGATGACAGTGGCTGGCTGCTGGCTCGCATTGAAGAGGGCGATGGCAGCGGGCCGGTAATTCACTCGCACTATCAACGGGATCCGGCCGGGCGATTGCTGGAAAAACTGGTGTCGCGCGGCGGAGATGCTACATGGCAACGTACCCGCTATCGTTACGATGAGCTGGGGCGCCTCAAGGCCGGTGTCAATCACTGCGGACGCTCTGAACTCGAATGGGATGATGCCGGACAACTGCTCGCAGAGCGGACGCTGGTTCGGGGTCATCGTTATGAACTGCGCCACAGCTATGATGAGCTGGGTAACCGGACGCACACCACTTTACCCGATGGTCGTGAACTGAAGCAGTTCTACTACGGCAGCGGGCATCGGGTGCAGGTGAACTTTGGTAACCGTGTCATCAGCGAAAGCGAACGTGACGTCCTGCACCGTGAAGTGCGCCGCACTCAGGGTGCAATCACCAGTGAATATCTTCACGACGAAATGGGACGGCTGATAAGCCAGCGGGCGGGTCGTGGCGCGCAGTCAGCGGTGGCACGCGAGTACGTCTGGCGGCGCGATGGCCAGCTGATGCAGATGACGGATAAATACACGGGTGATTATCGTTACGAATATGACGCGCTGGGACGGATGACGCGGGCGCGTGATGAGCATTTCGCCTTTGACCCGGCGCATAATCTGCTGAGTGAGGCTCAGACGCAGCCCTTACAGGATAACCGACTCAGGGTTTATGAAGACAAGCGCTGGACCTATGACGGCTTCGGTAATGTGACGCGCAAACAGAGTGGCCGCCACACAGACCAGCAGTTTATCTGGAACGCTGAACATCAACTGATCGAATCGTTGAGCACTCGCAATGAGACTGAACAGCGGACCACCTACGGCTATGATGCGTTTGGCCGTCGAAGCTGGAAACGCGATGTATTTGGAATCACGCGCTTTATCTGGGAAGGTAACCGACTGCTGAGTGAAGAGAGAGGCTCGCGTCAGCACATCTGGATTTATGAGGATGACAGCTTTGCTCCGCTGGCGCAGCTAAGTCTGCAGCAGGGTGAGACGGAGCACGACGCGCAGGTTAACTGGTATCATAACGACGTATCAGGTCTGCCACGCGAGCTGACTGGTGCTAATGGCAGTGTGGTCTGGCGTGCCGTCTATCGTGCCTGGGGTAATACACTGCGCACAGAGCAGGTAGCTGCGAAGAATGCAGAGCCGGTTTATCAGCCACTGCGCTATCAGGGGCAGTATTTCGATGCGGAAACAGGTTTGCACTATAACCGCTTTCGCTATTATGATCCGGACGCGGGCAGATTTGTGAGCCAGGATCCAATAGGGCTTGCTGGTGGGGTTAACCTTTATCAGTATGCGCCGAATCCGTTGAGTTGGATTGACCCGTTGGGGTTATCAGCAGCTCATCGAGGGCGAATTCAGGCACAAGGCTCCTCTCTAGAAGAGTCTGTTTCATGGAGCCAGGAACATCCCCTTACTGCAGAGGATGCTAAAAAAATGATGACTGAGTTGAAAGGTAAACTAAATAAACGTGATTTAGCACTCAGAAAAGATGCATTTCAAAAGGCAGAGAAATTTATAACTACTGCCAGTAAATGCGGAGGTGCTGATGCTCCTGTGAGTAAAACATTTATGGTGAAAGACACTAAGCACGAACGCGTAGATATTGAGATTATTTCTGGAAAAGCATTTTTGGAGTAAATATGTTTAATAGTTATCTTGATGATGAGAATGTGTATTTAGCGCTAGAATCTTTTTTAAAAGATTTTTTTTTAAGTTTTATAAATTCTGAAAAACCTGTAGATTGCCCATATTACAATACTACTTTTTCAAATGGAAAGCCGTTTATGGATGGTAATCCAATATTTTCAGCGCGAAAAAAAAGTAATGGCGCTATTATAAAGGTTATTTTAGACGAAGATGCTGATTCATTAAGCGAGATTGATAAAGAGGTGGATGGTACTCAAATCCATGTCATAGTTGCTAATATTTCTTTTTTGAATTCTATTAAAGAGAAAATTGTTAATTGGTATGGGAGTTAACTATAGAATTCAGGTCCGCATATGATCGCTGCCAGTGGGAGATGAATGCGTCTGATTAGCTAATTATAAAGCTTGCCATAGTGGATGAAAAATTCTGCATCCACGTCTTGTAGGTAAGGCATCTGATAACAGTATTTTCGCGGTTTTATCCTTTCGTGAGCAGTGATATTTCAATAATTTTATTCATTGATAAATATAAGTAAATTTTAAAAAGGAATAATTATGTTGGTTTTAGCCTGGTATTAAAAGAGTGTAAATCCATCTCGAAATATAAGTAAGATGAAAGGTGCCAGGTTAGTCAGAGAATGGGATCCTTCTACAGGTAATAAACGTACATGGTATGAAACGGTAGACCATGCTGAAAATATAAGAAGTGTGGCTCCAAAACCTGTTACTCATGAGAAGAACCATCATATACTTGATATTGATGGTAATTATAAAGGAGGTAGGTGATTCTTTGGATATTAAAATTCAACGCATTGATATAATTGATAAAATATCAGATATATTGGCAGGTAATGCTAAGAGAGATGATGTGTCTGAATGGGCATTTAATATTTTTGATGATGACTCATTAAGATTAAAAGATCCCATTATTTTAAAATACTTGAAATTGCTAGGAGCTGTGGATTTACCTTCTTCAGATCGGGATTTTTTATATACGGATGATGATCTTCGCCACTGGATAAACGAAATTGAGAATGAATAATAAAACGGAAGCGATCTTAACTATCCTTCTGTCTTTTTAATTTTAGCTGTCTGCTGTCAGAATCAGTCACCCCTATTCAACCTTCATGGTTTTCTTTTGACCGACCTCAAATCTCATCTCAGTCAGCGACATCCCGGTAATATGTCCCGTTTCTTCTGAACGTAGCGGGCCACTTCCTCATGCAACGAGGCCATGCTGCGATCGTTGAGGATCAGCAGCATCGTGACACCAGGATAACCGTCTCAGGGTTTATGAAGATAAACGCTGGACCTATGACGGCTTTGGTAATGTGACGCGCAAACAGAGTGGCCGCCACACAGACCAGCAGTTTATCTGGAACGCTGAACATCAGCTGACCGAATCGGTGAGCATCCGAAACGGAAGCGAGCAGCGAACCACCTATGGCTATGATGCGTTTGGACGTCGAAGCTGGAAACGCGATGCTTTTGGCATCACGCGCTTCATCTGGGAAGGTAATCGCCTGCTGAGTGAGGTGAGAGGCTCGCGCCAGCACCTCTGGATTTACGAGGATGACAGCTTTGCTCCCCTGGCGCAGATCAGTCTGCAGCAGGGTGAGACGGAGCACGACGCGCAGGTTAACTGGTATCACAACGACGTATCAGGTCTGCCACGCGAGCTGACTGGTGCTAATGGCAGTGTAGTCTGGCGTGCCGTCTATCGTGCCTGGGGCAATACACTGCGCACAGAGCAGGTAGCTGCGAAGAATGCAGAGCCGGTTTATCAGCCACTGCGCTATCAGGGGCAGTATTTCGATGCGGAAACAGGTTTGCACTATAACCGCTTTCGCTATTATGATCCGGACGCGGGCAGATTTGTGAGCCAGGATCCAATAGGGCTTGCTGGTGGGGTTAACCTTTATCAGTATGCGCCGAATCCGTTGAGTTGGATTGACCCGTTAGGGTTGGCAAGAAAATGTGAGCCTTCATCACCGGGTTCAATGCAAAAGGAAGTTGAACGCGGACAAGCTCCACGAGAAATAGAACGAGTTGATAGAGGTCACATTCCTGGGCAGGAGGCACATGTTCATTACTCTGATGGCACTTCATCTAATTTAAGTGGAGGTATACATGATGCGCATCGAGGTGTGCCCAAACCGACAAAGAAAGCACGCAAATGGCTAATCAGTCATGGCTGGACACCACCAGAGTAAATATATAAGGGCATTATGAAAATTTACGGTTACGAAAATGAAGGCAGCGAATTGGTTTCTCTTCATGAAATGACATTGCAAATAAGTATTGAGGAATTGAAAGAGTTATCCGGTTTTATTTTGAATACTATTTGCATTATGGAGAAATATGGCGAGAGTTTTGGTCATGAACATTTTTCTGATTTTTTAAAGCATCGGGTCTCTCCAGATATTGTTATAACTAAATGAAAATTAAGGGAGAGGTTTAGGTGATCCTGGGCTTCCCCTAGATAATCTATAAATTGAGGTTGAGTTTGTTTCCCCCAAGTAATTGAAAAGGAATTTATATGATAGATCACAGATTGCCGGAGTTTTATCTTAATATTTACGGCAGGGAATATGGGCATCTACTTTCTGAGCTATCGCCTCAACTCATCAACAGGATGGCTTACGAACATCAGCCAATGCCTGATGAAAAGCCAGTGAAACCTGAGTGGATGTATACGCTGAGACAACGTATTTCTGACGTTGAGACTTTCATAACGACGTGTCAGGTCTGCCACGCGAGCTGACCTGTGCTGATGGCAGTGTGGTCTGGCGTGCCGTCTATCGTGCCTGGGGCAATACACTGCGCACAGAGCAGGCAGCTGCGGAGAATGCAGAGCCGGTTTATCAGCCACTGCGCTATCAGGGGCAGTATTTCGATGCGGAAACAGGTTTGCACTATAACCGCTTTCGCTATTATGATCCGGATGCGGGCAGGTTTGTGAGCTAGGATCCGATAGGGCTTGCTGGTGGGGTTAACCTTTATCAGTATGCGCCGAATCCGCTGAGTTGGGTGGATCCGCTGGGGTTAACTAAATGTGCACCAAATAAGTAAACGACTTATGAAGGTGTTAGTCGAAGGGATGCATTGAGGCAGGCTAAACGTGATGCAGGAATACCTAAGAATCAGCAGCCTTATGAAGTTAGTAGGACTAAGTTAGGTGACGGATATGGTGTTTACATGAGAAATAAAAATGGGATCCCTATTGAAAATCGACAATACCATTTCAAAGACGGGAATGGTTCGACTGTGGTAATTCAGGAGCATAGTTTAGGACATGCTAAAGCAACACCTTTACATGGTGCTTAACCACATTTTAACGTAAGGCCAGTCGAACCAGTGACTGGGAAAATTTTAGATACCGGTAGTGTTCCTGGAACTCACGGTCATTATAATTTTCCATAAGGAGTTGATATGTGGTTTGAATGTGCTTTACACAAAGAAAAAATAACTCATATGTTTGGTGATGTTTTTGAATTAAAAGACGCTCAATTAAATGGATTCTACTTTCACGAAACATCATCCATTAGATTCTTGTTCAGCATTAAAGGTATCCCTCAAAAACACCCTAAGAAATGGGATGATAATGGATATAATGCGATGAACATTGTTCTGGGTTTTGATGGAGTAAAGAACTTTAATGCTAATTGCTGCAAGGTTAACTTTATATGCAATCCGGATATTCATAGCTCTCAAGGTAAATCTACAATTAGCGTAAAAAGCGAGATGAGCTCTATCTTTTGTGAATCGGAGTTTCTAATAATCGAAAATATTAGCTCGTATACTGATATAAGATGGGATTGATTTGGCTTTCAATAGGAATGACATAACTTGGTTATTATGTATAAATATAATAATTAGTGAGGTGAGAGGCTCGCGCTAGCAGCTCTGTATTTACGAAGATGACAGCTTTGCTCCGCTGGCGCAGCTAAGTCTGCAGCAGGGTGATACTGAGCATGACGCGCAGGTTAACTGGTATCATAACAACGTGTCAGGTCTTCCACGAGAGCTGACAGGTATGGATGGCAGTGTGGTCTGGCGTGCTGTCTATCGTGCCTGGGGCAATACGCTGCGCATAGAGCAGGCAACCGGAGAGAATGCAGAGCCGGTTTATCAGCCACTGCGCTATCAGGGTCAGTATTTCGATGCGGAAACGGGTTTGCACTATAACCGTTTTCGCTATTATGATCCGGATGCGGGCAGGTTTGTGAGCCAGGATCCGAAAGGGCTTGCTGGTGGGGTTAACCTTTATCAGTATGCGCCGAATCCGTTGAGTTGGGTGGATCCGCTGGGGCTCTCCAAATGCCATCTGGATAACCCTAAGAAAAAAGTAAATAGCGCTGAAATAGGAGATATTGTCAGAACCCCAACATCGCATCCGGAAGACTTTATTAAAGTTAAAGGAGGAGATTATAAGAACAACCACACTAACGAAATTTGGAGTAAAAGTAATACTTCGCATAGTGACAAGCAAGGTGAATGGAAAGTTGGTATAGGTAAGTCAGCACCAAAACCAAGGCATAAAATAACTATAGATATGAGTGATGGTAAAATTATCAAAGTTGACAAGTGGTTTTTCACTAAGTGATATCAATTTTTCTGGTTTTAGTCAGTCAGAAAATTGGGTTGGTTATTTTGAAAAAAAAGGTGCTTTTTCATATGACTTAATTGATAAGGCAATCAATTTATTTGAGGGGTTTTTCGGGGCTAGTGGTGATGAGGGTATTATTCTGGTTGCACTTTTATTCAATGATGAAAGAGAGGATGACGTTGATACTATAAAAAAATATGGGAAGTTATACGAGGATGTAAAAGATAAAGGGTTAGTATTTCCTATGAATGATGATTTTGAAAGCTATCTATATGGGGACTCCTGTTTACCTGCAAGTTCTTTAAAGTTGAGTTTTGATGCTAATGACTTCAAAGATCTTTCTCGATTGTTAATGTGTCACGCGGGAGTAATTGGCCAGGTCTGTTTTTATATTAATTTATCAAAAAATGTGGCTATTTATCCTCATGATGATGTTGGGTTCGGATGTATTGCTCTCAATTCTGATACGAACACAAGCAAGTCTTTCCTTAGTTATTGTTCGAAAGATATGGATTTTGAAGTTTTCCTTAACGAAGATGATGTGGTGCAGAAGATTTAAAATAAGGATGTCGTGAATCATCAGTGAACAGATTACAGGAATTGTTTAACTTACTATCAAATCCGTGGAGATAAGAATGAATTTAGATCAAGAGTTCTCATTGAATATGGATAAGTTTCATCCCAAGCCAAGAATAATTAATGAATGGGAGCAAATTGCTGATGTGCTCTCTGAGTCATTTAATTGGAAAGGCTAAAAAATAGACTGGAAGTGTTTGGGATTACATATTGAAAAGCCGATTGATTTCAAATCTACACAAATTGAAAAAGAAGTTGAAGGGTTCATTAAGGAAAGTGGGTTATATGAATTTATAAATGAGGGTGAGATAGTTTGTTATGTTAATGATTCGTCGCTTGATTTTGCAGTTTCGCTTGATTCGAAAATATTCTTGTCTTTTGTAATTTATGTAATAAATAACACCCCTCAGCATCATTATTTTTTTTGATGAGGAAGTGAGTTGGTGTTTTACTATTACTGCAGAGAGTTATCTTGACTTTGGTATTAAGGGTTAATTTTTTTGTTGATATTTAAAAAAGTAAAATCTTGAGGTTGTTATTAACTTCGTTGCGACTAATCACCTCTTTAGAGAGTTAATTCTCATGTGTTTTCTATTAAAGTTACTATAGAGTGTGTTTTTGGTTTGTCTCTATATATAAATAAGGTGGGTCCAATAAGTTCTAATTTAGATCTGCCTTTGCTCTCAAACGAGAATGATGCATTTTGGTTATAATAAATAAAGACGAATATAACGCTCTTGACTACATTAATGATGCTATTGATATAACTAATCAAAGAGCCATGGAAAAGCCGGAGTTTACAGTTTTTCAGGTTGCTCTGAAGCAGCTTATTTATGTAAAAAAAATACTAACTGGTGAAGAGAAAGATAAAAGTGTCCTGCATGGCATGAATCTGGGGACTCTGGCCTCCAAAGAGTTTGATACAACTGACCCAGAACTTGCTAAACATCTTTCAAACGCAAATTATATTGCATCTCAAATAGGTGCGGGACTCAAGGTTATTCTTCCTCATCAAACCGATCCTGAATATGAAAATCGTAAAAAAAGATATTTAAAATTTCATAAGTAAATGGGTGTTGGCCTATTCTACTCAGTCTTTATTGGTTGATATCCAGATCACATATTAAATGAAAAAGTTACTCTATTAACTATGTCCATAGATTTTGCTTTTTTTAGGCAGGAGTCTGTGTAGAAAGATAATTTCATCCTGACACCTGTTACTTCTAATCATAAGATACTTTTAGTAAAAATCATTTCCCTTCAACTTTAACTGGCTCGCTTCACTGGCTGTACGGATGAACCATGTTCCCGCGCATTACTTCACCGCAGCTGGCCTGCTGTTCGATACGCTTATGGGCACCGAAATGCTGGTTGTCCGTTTGTGCTCACCGTCGAACTGCTGTTCACCGACGCGCGTATCGACCACCACGCTTTGGTGGGCAAGCAGGTGACTTTTACGCTACCGACCCATGGCCTGATGAACGCGCTTAGTCTGCGCTAACTTAACGGCAAAATCACCCGCTGACGGTGCGCAGCCAGGAGCTAAGCGGCACACGATATGCGGTCTATTAACTGACGGCCGAGCCTGACCTGTGACCGTTGAAACGTGACCGCTATCATTAGCGCTTCTAAAACGATTCTGGCTGGCAAATGATTTTTAAAAGAGATGGCAATAGCGTGGAAATCATAGCATTTTTATTGTTTTTATCAGTGACGGAGTTTTTTATCTGGAGCAGTAAGATTTCCTATGGGAGAAAAACGCTGGCTGGTATAAGTAAAGCTTTTGTCGGTGTTTTTATCGCCATTATCGCTATCGGGTTCGTGCTTAAAGGACTGGCAGCGATAATGCCAGGTTTTACCAGGGACGCCGCAGGGGATTTAATGGAGGCATTAGGTGCGTCATTATTTTTTATATGGGGTATGAGGTTTATACTTGTTGGGTTGTGCAATATATTTGGCAATATTATGGATTTTCACAAGAAATATAATGCTGATAATTACAGGAGGTTTTCACCAGCTATCAATAAACTGGCGCCAGGGCTGTTCATTTTTTCAAAGGTCATTCTGTCTTTTGGATCTATAGTGATTTATTACGGTATCTGGCTGGCGAATTAAACTAAGAAGGGAAACAGGCTTTAAATTTTGATACGGGCTTTGGTTTTCCCCTTAAGCCGGGTTTCTCCAGAGAAGCGATCGAACAGCGCTTCTGGACATGCCTCTATACTCCGGCCAGAAAAAATGCTGCATTACTAAGTTGTGTTATCAAAAACGCCAAGCTAGCGGAACTGATACCGGTTGCCTTTCCAGATATCTGTTTAACCCATATCGGACACTACTTAACCACGTATGACTCATCCTGTCCGGGAGTTTGGGCCGTGTATGAAGGTTGCCAGTGTAAGATAAATGCGTCTGACTGGCTGTTTAAAAAGCCTGCCATGACGGGCTTAAAGTCCCGCACCGCCACAGGAGCTAATACGGGACGGTGCGCTGTCTGTATAGCGGGTTGCAAAAGGTGGGTGAAAGCAGCAGCGCGACACGCATTACCTGTCGACCGCGGGGGGTGGCTGGAAGCCGCTGGTGCACATCGATACGCTGGATGACAGCGCCATGATGTACTGGTACCCATTCTTTAATATAAGCACGGAATCTGATTATGTTCTCACGCATTACTGCACAGCTGCCGGCGGACGGCCTGCTGTTCCATACGCTTAAGGGCAACGAGACGCTGTCCCGTCCGTTTGTGCTCACCGCTGAACTGCTGGCCACCGACGCGCGCATCGACCGCCACGCCCTGCTGGGGAAGTCGGTGACGTTTACGCTGCCGACCGATGGGCTGATGAACGCGCTGAGCCCGCGCTACCTTAACGGCAAAATCACCCGGGTGGCGGTGCGCAGCCAGGAGCTGAGCGGCACCCGCTACGCGGTCTATGCGCTGACGGTCGAGCCTGACCTGTGGCCGATGAAGCGCGACCGCAACCTGCGCATCTTCCAGAGCCAGACGGTGCCGCAGATTGTGCAGACGCTGCTGAAGGAGTACGGGGTCAACGTGGAGACGCGCCTGGCGGGCAGCTACCGGGTGTGGGAGTACTGCGTGCAGTATCAGGAGAGCAGCCTGGACTTTATCAGCCGCCTGATGGAGCTGGAGGGGATTTACTACTTCTTCCGCCACGAGGCGGACAGACACACGCTGGTGCTGTGCGACGCGCCGGACCAGCATCAGGCGTTTCCGGGCTATGAGACCATTGCCTATCACGTCACCCCGTCGGGCGGCGTGGTCACCGAAGAGGGCATCAGCCAGTGGTCGCTGGCGGAGAGCGTGACGCCGGGCATCTACAGCACCGACGACTACGACTTCCGCAAGCCGAACGCCTGGATGCTGCAGGCGCGGCAGAACCCGGCGTCGCCGGTGCCGGGCTCGGTTGACGTTTACGACTGGCCGGGCCATTTTGTCGACCACAGCCACGGTGAGTCCTACGCGCGCATCCGTCAGGAAGTGTGGCAGGCCGAGCACCACAGCGTCAGCGGGTCGGGCACGGCCACCGGCATCGCGCCGGGCTTTACCTTCTCGATCATCAACGCGCCGCACTTCAGCGACAACGGCGAGTATCTGGTGACCTCGGCGACCTATGATTTCGCCGAGAACGCCTACGCCAGCGGCGATACCGGCGACAGCCGTCACAACATCCACTTCACGGTGCTGCCGTCGTCGGTGACCTACCGCACGCCGCCCGAAACGGCGTGGCCGAAAACGCACGGCCCGCAGACCGCGAAGGTGGTGGGGCCCAAAGGCGAGTCGATCTGGACCGACCGCTACGGGCGGGTGAAGGTGAAGTTTCACTGGGACCGGCTGGCGAAAGGCGACGACACCAGCTCCTGCTGGGTGCGCGTCTCCAGCGCCTGGGCGGGCCAGGGATTCGGCGGCGTGCAGATCCCGCGCGTTAACGACGAAGTGGTGGTGGACTTCATCAACGGCGATCCGGATCGTCCGCTGATCATCGGCCGGGTTTACAACGAGGCAAGCATGCCGCCGTGGGCGCTGCCGGCAGCGGCGACGCAGATGGGCTTTCTGAGCCGGTCGAAGGATGGCACGGCGGACACCGCGAATGCGTTAAGGTTTGAGGATAAGGCGGGTGAGGAACATCTGTGGATTCAGGCGCAGAAGAACATGGATACGCATGTTAAAAATGATGAATCACACAGTGTTCTAAACAATAGGACACTTTCGGTGGGTGCTAATAATGAGACGCGAGTGGATGGTGACCATACTCTCGGCACTCAGGGAAATAGTAAAACGCTGACAACGGGCAATCGTACTGAACAGGCCTTTGCTTCTTACACAATTGCAGCCGGAGATTCTGTAAGGATCGAGTGTGGCCTCAGCGCGATTGAGTTAACTAAAGAGGGTGCGATTAATTTCATTGGTAAAAATTTTAATATTACCGTCGACGGTAATGGGGAGATTAACACTAAAGGTGGTGAGTTACATTTAAATCCAGAAGGAGGAAGCGCTGCAATAATTGCACCGGGTAGTGGACATAAAAATAAAATAAAAAGTGAAATTGAAAACTACTTTTCTTTATCAGCAAAAAATACTAAAGGATAAAAATGGCCATCTATACTCTTCAGGAAGCTTCAATTGAACTGCCCGACATATTTAAAGACCGGACAATGAATCTTTTTACGCTCAGCGAAAATAATGCGAGTGAGTTTACGTTCGTAGTGTCTCGCGCATCTGCTTTTCATGACGATACAGTGCAAAAAGTGGCCGCTAGAATTATCAATGAGATGAGTGTCACTGTTCCCGCTTTTGTAAACGTAACATCACAACTGATCGAGATAGATAATCTGCCTGCAGTTGAGCTTTTTTATCATTTTGAAAATGATGGCGCTGAGATCTGGCAAAAACAATCGATTGTTTTATTTGATGATGACGCCGGGGGTAAAAAGATTGTTTGTTATATTGGAACATGCCCAGGACGTTTTAATGATTATTATACTAAGCAATATCATGAGATTATTAACAGTATAAAATTTAATTCTCGTTATTCTGATCATGAGCCGGTACCCGTGGCAACTGATGCGTCGGGGATTTTCTTTTCTTTCGATAACGATACTAAAGTGCTTACCGCACATGAAACGGTGACATTACTTTATCAGAATGTTGATTTGAAAAGAGCTCTGAATGGCAGTTATTTGTTCTTTGACTCAGCGGGAAGCCCATTACATATCGCCGCCTTAAATAATGAAGAGCCGTTGCGCTATGCACTATGGACATCACCACACAGAAAAAACTCATCTGTAAGAGATATTCTTGGTATGGCAAAAGCATTTAAAGGACCAGCAGAGCTCTCCAGCGAACAACAGATCCTTGCGTTTCTTCAGAGACATAAGGATGTATAAATCATGGCTGAATTCAATGCTGCCAGGGAGCAGGACGAGGTAGCTCATACAGCCTCCAAAGGCTGGATGATCGCCGGGTTAATTGGCGGTGCGATATTGGGTGCAGCAGCCGTTGTTGTTACCGGTGGAGCGGCTCTGGTTGTCGTATCCGCAGCAGCAGCCGGTGCCTGCGCCGCCGGAGGAGTGGGTGAGGTGCTTGGCAGCATGTCATGGGCTCCGCGGCACAACACTGGCAAACTGTTATCCGGATCGCCGAATGTTTTCACTAACAGCAGAGCAGCGATACGGGCACGTTTATCCAAAGGCGACTGCAATGAGCACAGTGGCTCATTGCAGCTGGTAGCTGAAGGTTCCGATAAGGTTTTTATTAATAACTTTCCTGCCGCCCGTATCGGAGACCGTTTGACCTGCAGTGCGGAGATATCTGGTGGTTCCGCAAATGTGTTTATTGGCGGAGGTAAACTTCAGACTGATGACATTAATCCCGAAATCCCTGACTGGGTGAACTGGTTGATGATGGGGATAGGGACTGCTGCCGTCGCGGTGCTGGCTTCTCCGGCTATTGCGCTGCTAGGGTTAGCAGGCGCGATGGGCGGGGGTTACGCCGGCAACTGGGTGGGTGGCAGACTATTCGGGGAGGGCTCTGACGAACAAAAATGGTCTATGCTGGTGGGCAGTTTTGTCGGTGGGGCATTTGGTGGCAAAGGGGGGATGAAGTTTGATGCCTGGCGTGCTGTCAAAACGGGTGAGAACGTTGAGGTTGTACCTGAAGTTGTAGCTGAACCTGTTGTTCCGAAAATGCCTTTGTCTGAGGCTGTTGGAAAGGCCCAGGCGGATGAATGGATTGCAGCAGGACGTGCAAATGCATTGAGCAATAATGCGGTGAAGTCTGCAATGCTAACGGATGACCAAGTGGGAGCTTTATATGGCTATACCACGAATGAGGGTTACACAGCATTAAATCCAGCATTAAGAGGTCAAACTCCATTAACTCCAGAATTAGAAGCCTTTGCCGCACATGCTAAGGATGGCCTTTCCAAGCTCCCTCCTTATAAAGGACTTTCATATCGAGGGATAAATTCCCTTCCTGAAGAAGTACTTGCTAAAAATCAGCCTGGTAACATAGTTTCAGATGGTGCATTTATGAGTACATCCTCAAATGAACCATTTCAAGGTAACATATTGATTAAAGTCAATGGTGCTTTCGGGCGAGACGTGGCATTTTTATCAGAGTATCCTCTTGAAGCGGAAGTTTTATACCCTCCAGACACACAATTTAAAGTTATCGAAAGAATTGATGATGGCGGGAATATTACATTGACTTATAAGGAGTTTTTATGATTGATCTTAGGGCTAATGATGATGCGCTTTTCATTTATGCCAGACGTTACGCTCATTTAATACCCCAGGCATCACGGCAGTTGATGAACAGAATGTCTTATGAACAAAAACCTTTACGCGCTAAACCTGAGGACGCTCTCAAGCCAGAATGGGCGAAATCTTTACCTCAGAAAATTACTGATGAACAGGCATTAGATAAATGTCAGGGCGCTTTGATGGGGTTGGCGGTTGGAGACGCTATCGGCACAACGCTAGAATTTATGCCAAGAGATAAAGCTCGCGTTGATGACATGATTGGCGGGGGACCTTTTTCTCTTAAACCCGGTGAGTGGACTGATGACACCTCGATGGCGCTGTGTCTCGCTGAAACTTATATTGAAAGCAATAAATGTGATATTACCTTGTTCCGAAAAAAGCTACTCAACTGGTATAAGAATGGGACAAATAGTTCTAATGGCGTATGCTTTGATATAGGTAATACAACGCGCTATGCGCTTGAGCAGTTTGTCCTTCATGGACCAACCTGGATGGGAAATACTTCTCCTGAGACTGCAGGGAATGCAGCATTAATCCGCCATGCACCTACTGCTATTTTCAGAAGGAAATCGTTTATTGACGGTTGGCGAGATGCGATACTACAGAGTGAGGCTACACATTGTGCCGCAGAGTCTATAGATAGCTGTCGCTTTTTTAATGTCATGCTTCATTACATCTTAAATGGTTACAGTAAGAGTGAAAGCTTTGCTCCTCATCTTATGGGATCAACATTACGTGTATTAATCATCAATGCCGGTGAATATAAAGAAAAGCATCGGGACCAAATTCGATCTTCTGGCTACGTTATTGACACGCTGGAAGCAGCATTATGGGCCGTCTGGCATACAGACAATTTCAAAGATGCTATTTTACTGGCGGCAAATCTTGCTGATGATGCTGACAGCGTAGCAGCCACCGCAGGCCAGTTAGCGGGCGCATTGTATGGTTTATCAGGCATCCCTAAGGAATGGGTTGATAAAATAGTACAAAAAGACAGAATCCTCTCAATGGCAGAACAATTGTTTCATATGGCGCCTGAAGAACAAGATTAATGATAAAATCCCATATCTGCAGTATGGGATTTTTTTTGTCAATGAAGAAGGAAGTTGAAATTATTTAGATTGACATTGACTAAGCACTAAAAAACTGCGCTGAACTGGATCTGATTAATAAATGCATTATTTCTTATGTTTTCGTGTGTTTTTATTTTAGCTGCATGCATAATGAAATAATCAAGAAGTAGTGAGCGAGCGAAATGAATGGGTCAAATTAAATATGCGAACATCACATTTTACATCAATTTTATGGGGCGTGATGGTTTGTAAAGTATAATTGCTTTCCTTATTTTTTAATTAAAATGTTTTAAAAAACCACCTCCGCTCTGTCTTTCTGGATTAATGCCAAAGTCATATATTGATTGAAAAATTTATTCTATTGACCATGTTTATAAATGTTGCTTGTTTTTTTAAGCAGGAATATGTGTAGAAAGATAATTTCATCCTGACACCCGTTACCTCTAATCAAAAGATGCTTTAAGTAAAAATCATTTACCTTCCACTTTTACTGACTCGCTTCATCGTCAGTTCTGTCTGTACGGAAAAAGACTATGTTCTCACGCATTACTGCACAACTGCCGGCGGACGGCCTGCTGTTCCATACGCTTAAGGGCACCGAGACGCTGTCCCGTCCGTTTGTGCTCACCGCTGAACTGCTGGCCACCGACGCGCGCATCGACCGCCACGCCCTGCTGGGGAAGCCGGTGACGTTTACGCTGCCGACCGATGGCCTGATGAACGCGCTGAGCCCGCGCTACCTCAACGGCAAAATCACCCGGGTGGCGGTGCGCAGCCAGGAGCTGAGCGGCACCCGCTACGCGGTCTATGCGCTGACGGTCGAGCCGGACCTGTGGCCGATGAAGCGCGACCGCAACCTGCGCATCTTCCAGAGCCAGACGGTGCCGCAGATTGTGCAGACGCTGCTGAAGGAGTATGGGGTCAACGTGGAGACGCGCCTGGCGGGCAGCTACCGCGTGTGGGAGTACTGCGTGCAGTATCAGGAGAGCAGCCTGGACTTTATCAGCCGCCTTATGGAGCTGGAGGGAATTTACTACTTCTTCCGCCACGAGGCGGACAGACACACGCTGGTGCTGTGCGACGCGCCGGACCAGCATCAGGCGTTTCCGGGCTACGAGACCATTGCCTATCACGTCACCCCGTCGGGCGGCGTGGTCACCGAAGAGGGCATCAGCCAGTGGTCGCTGGCGGAGAGCGTGACGCCGGGCATTTACAGCACCGACGACTACGACTTCCGCAAGCCGAACGCCTGGATGCTGCAGGCGCGGCAGAACCCGGCGTCGCCGGTGCCGGGCTCGGTGGACGTTTACGACTGGCCGGGCCATTTTGTCGACCACAGCCACGGCGAGTCCTACGCGCGCATCCGTCAGGAAGTGTGGCAGGCCGAGCACCACAGCGTCAGCGGGTCGGGCACGGCAACCGGCATCGCGCCGGGCTTTACCTTCTCGATCATCAACGCGCCGCACTTCAGCGACAACGGCGAGTATCTGGTGACCTCGGCGACCTATGATTTCGCCGAGAACGCCTACGCCAGCGGCGATACCG
>NZ_CEUYZP010000003.1:0-414608 GCF_982223955.1 Pantoea sp. E956-1
GCCGGTCGTGACGTGGAGCGGGAACTGGTGCCACTGCTCTGCGAAGAGAAAATAGGACTCCTTGTCTGGTCACACCTCGCCGGTGGTTTACTTTCCAGAAAATTTGGCCATGGTGCAGCGGCAGAGAGCGATTCCCGTCGCAGCAAATTCGATTTCCCACCGGTTGGTCGTGCTTTGGCGTGGCGATGCGCTGCTGAAATGCGAATCATTGCAGACAAATACGCTGTATCGGTAAGCAGGATCGCACTAGCATGGTTACTTGCCAGGCCATGGGTTACCAGCGTGATTATCGGTGTAAAACGGATCGCCCAGCTCACCGATAATCTTGGCGCTACAGACATCGCTCTGACAGCAGAAGAACTGACGCATCTTGATGCGATAAGCGCTATGTCTCCTCATTACCCGGGATGGATGATCGAACATCAGGATGCAGAACGTTATCCCAAACCTTTCACTTTTAAAGCACAGAAATAAACCTAACCCATTGTTAACAGCTCAGCTTAGTCACGTATGTCTGTGAGCTTACGCTGAAATACAACATCATCTACGAAGGACAAAGAAAAATGAATAAAGGTTATTTAATCGCTCATGTAACTGTATCAGACCCTGTCGCTTACGCTGAATATGCCCGGGCTGCCGGAGAGGCAATGCAGGAATTCAATCCGAAGATAATTGCCTGGTCCGGGCAGTATGAAAACCTTGAGGGCGAATCACATGAACGGCATGTTGTCTTTGAGTTCGCTTCTTATACTGAGGCCAAACGTTTTTATGAAAGCCCTGGATATCAGGCAGCCAGGTCAATACGGGCAGGTGCTGCAACCGGAACGTTTGTACTGGTTGAAGGTCCGTCCTTTGACACCAAATAGTATCGTGTCTGCTTCTCGCTCATAGCGGAATTTGCCCCACTCAATGTCTGCTTTGTGCCAGAAGCGGACATTGCTAATACCCTGGCACACGCTAAACAGTTTGCAGTGCAGCTTATTTCTGTTCCCCATGTAAAAAGGCATTAACTGAAAGATGGCACTTAACTTTCTCATGTATATCTACATCCACATATAGTCATCAGGAAAAGGATGAATGAAGATGCTGAGAGGTAAAAGAGCTGTTATTACCGGTGGCGGCGGGGGATTTGGCCAGGCGCTGTGCGTGTGGCTGGCACGAGAGGGAGTCGAGGTGGATTTTTGCGCACGGCGGGCTGAAGATATTCAAAAAACCAGCAGCATCATCACTGCTGAAAGCGGCATTGCAAAAGGGTATATCTGTGATTTAACACGCCCTGAATCCCTTTCTCAGTTTTCCTCACAGCTGTTAATTTCAGACAAGCCTATAGACATTTTAATCCTGAATGCTGCTCAGTGGTTATCAGGGAGATTAGACGATCAGCCTGACACAGAAATTATCAATACCGTCAGTTCAGGTCTGACAGGTTCGATTCTGCTGACTCAGGCTCTGCTGCCCGGGTTAAGACGTTCAGACAATGCTGATATCGTCTCAATTATATCTTCATGTGGGATCCCGAATTTTACGGATTCAATTGCGCATCCTGCTTTTTTCGCCAGTAAACATGGGCTTAGCGGGTTTATCACCAAACTGTCACAGCAGTTGTCCGAAGAAAACATACGTGTGACCGGGTTGTATCCACCGGATTTCGAACTTACAGGGTTAGATACGCTTGTCGACAGTGAATCCAGAATGGGGGAACGTCTGATGAATGGGCGCTCAGTCTGGGAAACAATTCGTTTTGTGCTGACTCAGCCACGTAGTTGCCATATAAGCAGTATCTACTTTCAAGGTCCAACTCGCGAAGACCTGGGATAAGAGTAGCTAAAAGCCAATAGAGTTAAACAAACATTCATACTTCCGCTTCTCGCTCAAAGCGAACATCAATAGAGTTGCATATCACGGAACCGGCAGAAGCACTCATCCTTTCCCAATGGAAATGCATACACTCACTCAGGCGTAATCTTTCATAAGAAATAAAGTTTCTGATAAGCGAACCGATAAAAGCTATGCCTGTCGGTATGATTGCCTCTGTCACTGACAGCGTTTGTCCTTTTAGAAGTGGTTCCCGGCTTTGCTTCCCCTGTGCCGGGATTTTTTATTTCTGTCACCAGACCTGCCGGAGAAACACCGGTTTTAATCTTCAAAAAATCATCACAGCATGAATAGGTAAGTGCATCGATATGCATTCCCTGTAGTCCAACATTTTGCGCAAGCCGCATACAGCAATAACCCCCAACGGCCTCTGAATGACCCTACAAAAATAAAAGATAAGATAAGCGTTAATCCACATGTAAAGCTCTATTAAATAAACGTTATTTCAGCCAGGAACCTTATGAACAACATCAGAATCTGCACGCGGCTTGGCGCTGCGTTTGCCTTCATCCTTCTTCTTCTGGTCATCGTTGCGTTTACCGGATTTACCCGCATTCAGTCTCTGGGAGAGACGGCGGATACACTTGCAGGCAGCCGCTATCAGAAGGCCTCGACTGCAACCAATCTGCGTTACTATTCAACTGACCTTAGCCGGCTGGTCCGTAACGTTGTCCTGGCGGATGCACCTGATCGGAAGGCCGTCTTTAAAAAAGATTATGACAGGATACATGATAAAATTACCGCTACGGTTGATCAGGTTGATGCCCTGCTGAAGGCACCCAAAAGCCGGAAGCTGATTGCGCAAATCAGGAGCACCGGCAGTCAGTATCTGGCCTTTTCTGATGACGTTGTCGCGCTGGGAATGGCAGGCAAGCGGGACGAGGCCGCTCAACTTCTTCTTGGTCCGCGCTACCAGACCCAGGTTGACTATCTGAAAACTATTGCAGACCTGGTATCTTTTCAGGAACAACAGATGCAAACGGCGCGTAGTGCTGCTGAAGATGAACAACATGCGGCCACCATTCTGCTGACTTCGCTGAGTGCTGCCGCCATTCTGCTTGCCGTCGCCGCAGCCTGGCTCATCACCCGCAGCATTACCCGCCCACTGAGCATAACGCTTGCCGCCGCACAACGCATCGCACGCGGAGACCTGAGTCAGGCCGTCCCTGTCAGCGGACGGGATGAAACCGGTATGCTGCTCACCGCAGTTGCTGAGATGCAGGACTCGCTGGCGCAGACGGTCAGCACAGTACGCCGGAATGCCGAGAGCGTTGCCGCAGCCAGCCTGCAGATTGCGCAGGGGAACACAGACCTGTCTCAGCGCACCGAGGAGCAGGCCAGTGCACTGGAGCAGACTGCTGCTACCATGAGCGAGCTCAGTGTCACAGTCAAAAACAATGCCGACAATGCCCGTCAGGCGGCACAGCTTGCTGTTAACGTGAGAGAGGTCGCCCGTCAGGGAAGCGAGGTGACTTCCGACATTTTCGGAACCATGAAATCTATCGGCGAAAGTTCTGGCCGGATTGCGGACATTACATCGGTGATTGACAGCATTGCCTTCCAGACCAACATACTGGCTCTTAATGCGGCGGTGGAGGCGGCGCGTGCGGGTGAGCAGGGGCGTGGCTTTGCCGTCGTCGCCGGTGAGGTGCGCACGCTGGCTAGCCGCAGCGCCACAGCAGCCGGTGAGATCCGTCAGCTGATTGAGGCAAACTCTGCAAGCGTAAGTGCAGGCAGCACCCTGGCGAGCCGGTCTGTGACCACGATGGCGGATATAGTGTCATCGGTCGGTCAGTTAAGTGATACCGTTGAGGAAATTACTGCTGCAAGTGCCGAACAGGCCCGCGGTATTGAGCAGGTCGGCATCGCCGTAACGGAGATGGATGGTGTGACGCAACAGAATGCGTCACTGGTCGAGGAATCAGCTTCAGCCTCGCAGAGCCTGCGCGAACAGGCATCCCTGCTGCTGCAGTCGGTGTCGGTATTCACGCTTGCTGCAGACTCTCATCCTGCAGCCACCCGGCATGCAATTGTATCTGTACCAGCCGTAGTGAAGAAAGAAGCGCCTGCTGATACAGACGGAAACTGGACGACCTTCTGATATCTGGCTGCGTCCTGCAGAGCGCAGCCTCTCTCCTTTTCCGTATTGACTCTTAAGAATGTCCGCTTTGTGCCAGAAGCGGACGTTTAAACCAGCCGAAGGCTATCTCGTGCTCATAGCAAGTTTGGCCGCGAAGCATAAAAATAAGCCGCCTGTTGCTCTATCCATCACTTGGACAACGCGACTTTTCTTCAATGCGGCTGACGCAAAATGTGTGGATAAAATGAGTATTAGTGACCATATAGTTCCAATCGATACGTGGATGCTTACCAGGATAAAAGTCCATATCAAAGGAGAGTGACCGGCAGGTATGAACTGTGGCAAAAAAGAGACATAGAAAATGCCCATTTTAGGATTGAGCACATTCCCCAGCATTCCTCTGATAAACCAGTTCCCCTGAGAACCGTTGTTGTCATCGTCATCACTGAAAGATGATCGGGGACGTATCAGCAGTTGTAAGCCCAGCCAGCTCAGGTAGACCGCGCCACAAACTTTGAGCACAGTGTAAGCCATCTCTGAAACCGCCAGAAGAGCACCAAGACCTAACGCGACCAGCGCGCCCCATACAAAACAGCCAGCATCAATGCCAAGTGCAGCGTGAAAAGCCTTTTTGCCGCCCTCAGCACAAGCTGTGCGCAGAATAAGTGCCGTATCGAGGCCGGGAGTCAGGGTAAGTAACAGTGCTGCGAGAGAGAATGCGAAGAGGGAATCGTTAACAGTCATTTTCTTTGTCCGAAAGAGCAGATGCTAATCATTTAGTTCCTTACAATCCATCAAATATTACTTTTTAAAGGTCCGCTATTCGCTCATAGCGGACCTTAAAGCACCAATAATTTCTGTAGATTTTCCATTCCACATAAACGGTGACATGTCAGCGCGCATGATGGCGATATTGGGGGAGATGGCTGCAGGACAGGAGGTTTACTCTATTGACGAGTGTTTTCTTGATATCACCGGAATTAGCCGCCTGACACCACTTGAGACATACGGCCAGCAGATGCGCGAGCGTATCCGAAGAGAGACCGGGCTGATAATTGGCGTGGGATTTGGACCGACTAAAACGCTGGCCAAACTTGCCAACCAAGCGGCAAAAAAGTGGTCAAAGACGAATGGCATCGTTGATCTGTCTGACAGAAACCGGCAGCGAAAACTCCTGCATCTGACTGATGTCGGCGATATCTGGGGAATTGGTCAGCGTATTAGTAAGCGGCTGAACCAGTTGGGAATAACAACGGCCCTGCAACTTGCAGACAGCAACATCAGCATGATAAGGAAAAATTTTGACGTTATCGTTGAACGCATCACACGTGAGCTAAACGGTGAGTCCTGCATTGCAGTTGAGGATGCGCCACCGCCTAAACAACACATACTGAATTCACGATCATTTGGCGAGAGAGTAACAAAACTGGAAGATATGCAGCAAGCAATCGTGCTGTATGCCACGCGTGCGGCGGAAAAGCTCAGGGAGAAGAATTCGCGCTGCCGCCATATTAGCGTGTCAGCTGCTACCGGCAGGCATGGCGATGAGCCGCGATATTCGAATACTGCATCGTGCATCCTCGACTATCCGACCAATGACACGCGGGACATTATCGAATCAGCGCTTCGCGGTCTTGGCACTATCTGGCAGGACGGTTACCGGTATGCCAAAGCGGGAATTATGCTGGGTGATTTTTACCAGTCAGGCATGACGCAGTTTGACATGTTCAGTGAGCAGCAGCCACGTGCGAATGCAGACGCTCTAATGTCAGCGCTGGACGGTATCAATCGCTCAGGTAAAGGTAAAATCTGGTTTGCAGGGCAGGGAGAGCGCGACAGCTCATGGCAGATGAAGCGTGAAATGCTGTCACCTCGGTACACAACGAGATTAAAAGAGATTCCAAAAATAAAATAATCTTAAGCGTATAACTAAGATAGCTAGGTTATAATTTAGCTTTGAATACGCTATTTTAGCAATAACGGGTTTGATTTTTAGCATGTATGCATATACAGCAACGTTGCTTAGTTAGACAATACTCACACTTTAGTTAATTTGCCAGGTGCATTTATCAGTTGCTGAAAATTGAAATGTCTTATAATTTTAAGGAACAGAATACAGTAACCTAGTTGAAAAAGGCACTTAATATTCGGCCAATAAAAATCCCTTTCAGGAATGAAAGTTTATGAGAGTCAAAGTGTGACTGATAAAGGAGTGTATCTTGCCTAAAATTTTCTATAAGAGTAGCGACTATAAGAATAATCATACTCATTTGAATACTACAAATATAGCATGCCTAAACTGCAGAAAAATTGATCTTTACAGGTCAATTATAACTGTCGGTAACCCTAGTTTCATTTCAAAGCAAATGATTAAGGATTATGGTCTTGCGCGAACGATATATAGCTCTGTAATAGAGAAAGTTGGTGTTGTCTTCGAAAATATAATGTCTGATGGAAGTGGTATGAGGCTACATCCTATATATCATAGGCACGTGAGCGATAAAAAGCGTATTGTAAGTTACAATCTAGGGATGGCTTTTGAAAAATTCTATGCCGAAAAGTTGTTTAATATTCCTAGTTTAGTACATGTCGAAAGTCTCAAGGCGTCAGGTGCTATTGAGTTTCTTGATGGTGAAGAAATTAAAGAACGCGAACCAGACTTAGTAGGTAAGTGTTTGAATGATGATTGGCATGTTTTTGAAGCTAAAGGAATGTCAACTAACCAGTTAAATTCGAAAATACGTGATGCTAAAGAACAAGTGCAAAGAGTAGGTTCAATAAACGGAACTACACCCCAATCACTAAATGCTTGCGCAACTTACTTTAGTGATCATCAAATATTAACTTATCTGGTAGATCCGAAGAGCAAAAACGAAAAGGACTTTGCAATAAAAGGAAGTAAATATTTCGATGCGATCTACAAGCCAATATTCCTTTTCGAAAGCGCTTTAGATAGAAAGCTAAAGCTAACAGCTGAAGATGGTTTTAAATATTATGCGATAAATCTTGAAGGAAAAGGAGTTAAACTTACAGTTGGTATTGAAGAGGAAATTCATGATTTAATTCAACAAAAGGAAATTTCTATATTACCTCTATCTTTAGCGACTAAGTTTATAAATCAGCGCCCTAGAGAAAGAGAGCAGAATTTCTCTATTGGTTTAGATGGGATAATTGTGAAATATCGTGATTATTAGTCATTTGATGTGCGTGTCAAAAGAGACTTTCAATAACTCGGGCATAGTATGCAGCCTTTAACGTCAGCTTCTGGCTTTTAAAGGAATTGGGTATTCTAAAAATATCCGGCTATGGAGCAGACTTATTCCGAGCCAAACACAGCAGGCTGCAGTGTCGGTAATGATAGCGTGGCCCAAAAAAAAGGCGTGAGATTAAACAGGTTAAATTCTGGAACGCGCCTCGCATGACTAAACCATCGCCCTGTATTTGCAGTCCAATGGCTCTACTATGATGCCTCTCACATAACAGGAGGTACTATGGAACAGGAATTCGAGGAGCAGGCTCACGCCGCAGCATGCAGCACTATGGTGAGGCTGTCTGGTTGTTGGTCGCCAGCGGTGAAACGGTATCGCAGGAGGCGATTGCCAGAATGATAATGGAACTATCAAAGCGGAGGCCTGATTTGGCTTCAAGTATTGCGCTTTCAGTACTTGTGGGTACGCAAAAACCAAGGGAGCATAAATAATATGTTTTTTGAGTAGATATATCTTATTTGATGTTTTTAAAATTAAGGCTTAAATCATGTATATCCTGCCAAGATTTGACAGGATATTATTGATTAATTTGAAAATTAATCGTTACTAAAACTCCAGTATCCATGATCTTCAGCAAATGATGACATTGCTTCAGAATCGTTAGGATCGACCAATTCGTAATATTCTTCAGGGGTGTAATGTGTTCTGTTTGTGTAATGGTCTGCCACTCCGGCAGCAACTAGTTGAGCATAACCATTCAGCTTTAATCCACAACCTGAACATGAGAAACTATTTGGAATAACAGATCTTCTGGTGATTATTTCTTCGCCTGTGTTTTCAATCTGTAATTTACCAAATTCATTGCCATGAACTGTGGCAATACAAGAACACGCGGGACATATAACTTTATGGTGCTTAGTGTGTGCAAGCATTTCTCCTTTCTGTTGCGCAAGTACCTTTAATGCGTCTCTGTCTTCCGGAGTTTTATCATTAAAAACTTTGGCATAGGCTTGAATTTGGTCTAATACCTGTTTTTTAACCTGCTTATCTAGTTCGATAATTATGCCTTGTGCTGCAGCGGCTTCATCGTCTCCAAAAAGCTCTTCTAAGCTTCTATCTTGTGCCAAAGATAAGACGCTACAACATTTATAAAATTCTCCAATCCACTGTTGTTGTTTATATTCAACAAAGGCAGCTGTGCCTGTATGTACTTCTTCATTTCTACGTCCGGCCAAAGTTAAAGCTATCGCATATTCAGTATCATTGAAATCAGTAATCAATTCTTTGCAAAGCTTTAATACTTGGGTCGTTGATATAGACCTAGTCTGCGAAACCTTCGTATTAAGACCAAGAGCCGCGAGAAGATTCCTCTGTTCTTTATCAGGTTCAGCAAGCAAGCATGGGCTGATGAATGAAATTGCTGATCTTGAAAGCAATTCAAGCCCCATAGCGCACCACAGGCCAAAAACATCGGAATTTCTTTCTTCATTAAAGGCACGTTGAAAATAAACTCTACTTTTTGTCCACAAGGAATCATTATCCCAACTCATTTTTTACCTCACATATGCTCTATATATTTTTCTTTTCTCATGCTCGTTATCAACTCGGCTTCTGCCGTGAAGCATTTTCCAATTGTTAAGTACCAAAACATTCGAGCCGGACCAATATAAATCGATTAAATTGACTTGTGAAATTACCTTATTGAAAGCCTCAACAAATTTCTCAGCTTGTCTATTGGCCGGGAGCATTATGTTAGGATCATACCTGTATCCGTTTTTTTTCGAAGAAATGAAATTAATTGCTCGGTAATTTGAGTTTTCGAAAGTTTTGACTACAAAGACAGCCTCGTTTACGGCATTTTTTTCGGTTTGAGAAAAACGGTCTAAAATGTCTTTCCATGGCAGCATAGTTGTTGACGTGCTGCTAATTTCAGGTGACCACATTACTAACAATCTTGCTGGTACTGCCCAAAATGCAGTATCAGTGTGTAATGGAAAAGTGTTTAAACCAAAATTTTGACTAAAAGAACCTAACCTAGCGTTTCTTCCATCATTTGCAACAATTACATCATATTCCTGACCATTAGTTGTGGGGATTATTTCTCCCAACTTCTTAACTAATGATATAAAACTTTCAACTGAGTTGCAGTTTTCAATAACATTATATTCATTCATAAAAAGCCAGGGTCATTTTATGTGAGAGGGATCACAATTATTAAACGCGATATAAAATTTCAATCGATCTGTTTGTTATTAAATTGTTGTGTTTTATCCTATCATGGCTGCAAATTTGGTCAATGCATAATTTATAAATCTTGCTTAAGAATTTACGGTTTTTCATTGAATAAAATTTTGTCTTGTTTTCGTTATTGGAAGAATTCACTACCAAATTGAGATAGATCAAGCTAAGAATTTTAGCGCCTCCACATTTTTAATCATAAGATTTGAGATTAGAGGGTAATAATCGCCAACGCCAAATAAAAGACTCATGCTATCCAACTCGTTACATTTTTCAGAACTGATCTGTCTTGATCAAATGCCCTCATTGATAATACTGTTTATGTATGCAGTGTTTATCGAAAGGGGGATTAATCATGCCGCGCGACTATGAAATCAAACATGCATTTATGAACGCCATGAGGCGACAGCCTGGGCAAGGCGTTATCGTAACTACCCAGGAATTTGTCCGTCAGCTGGAACTGCTTAACTGGCACTTCAGCCTGCGTGAGGCTAACCAGTGGATAAAGGCCAACACAGTAACGTTCCGCGACGCCTCGACGCAGGAGGGTGAAGCAAAGATCTACAAACAGTTCAACCCCAATGGGGGTTTCTGATATGGACTTCCCATCACCAGGGCAGGATTACGTAGAACAACGCCTCACTCTTAACGGCATGCTTATGTGAAACCCGGCCAATATGATGCGTATTGATACGCCAGAGGGCTTCGTTCTGAAAGATCGTTTAATAAAGCCTGCAGCTGGCGATATAGTCGCATTTCAGTTCGATGATTATCCACAGATAGGCAAATTATTCAGGACAGGGATAATTACGCAGGACGGCGAAACGATCGACGGGGAAGGTCTTGAAGGGATCATCGTGCTGGGAAAAGTCACGGCCACGATTGTAGCGGTGTATGAGCCGTTGCGGCCTCCAACGTAAATTTATTAACTTCCGCCATAGAATTTTGAAGGTGTACATAGACGTGTACATAATTCAAGACAGTTACAAAATGCCGGGATAAAACCCATTAATTACCAAGCGTGTAGAAATAGTACTGTTATAGTTGCGCTTTATATGGGAGGAACCATGAGCGAACTGATTGATATTTTTACAAGTCACAAAAGTGAACGCAGTTTCACTGAACAACCTGTCGATGAAGCTGTGCTGGATCGGATTATCAGTACCGCTTACCGCGCACCCACATCAGTAAACTCGCAGCAGGTTTCTGTGGTGATCACGCGTGATGCAGGACGTCGCGCAAAGATCGCCGCCATTGCAGGCGGTCAGCCGTGGATTGCCAAAGCACCGGTGTTTATCACCTTTGTGCTGGATATGCATAAATCAGCCGTGGGAATGGCCGCGGTCGATCAGCAGCAGATTGCCCATCAGAGCATTGAGAGTATCGTGTCGGGTTCTACCGATATCGGTATTGCGCTGGGGTCGGTAATGGCCGCTGCGCGTGCGGAATGTCTGGGAATTGTGCCAATTGGCGGTATCCGTCGCGACCCGCAGGCGATGATTTCTCTACTGGAGCTGCCGCCGCTGACCTTCCCGGTAGCGGGTGTGGTAATCGGTCACGTAGATGAACCGGCTCATCAGAAACCACGTCTGCCTCTGGCGACGTTCCGCCATGATGAGACTTACCAGACGCAGGGCCTGGAGCAGCAGATTGCGGCCTACAACAATGAGATGGTTCAGCACTGGAAGACGATTGGTCGTAATGACGGTGAGAGCTGGAGTGAAAGCGTCAGCGGTTACTATAAAAACATCTACTTCCCGGATGTACTGCCCGCACTGCTGAAGCAGGGTTTTGGTACAGATAAATAGTTCGCTCTCGTTATTGAGTGAATAGCACAAGGCCATCCGTACAGTTTACGGGTGGCCTTTTTCATTTTGTTACTATAACGAAAGGTGACTTTCCACGTCGTAACACATAATTTCCCTTTTAACCGAAGCGCAACTGACTTTAACACTTACCTTCCAGGGAAATAACATGTCTCAGCGTTCACTCTACGCGCTCTGTTTAATGAGCTTTTTTCTGGCCGATGTCCGCGACGGCCTGGGGCCATTTCTGGGCATCTTTCTTACGGAGCGACACTGGCGACCCGACGAAATCGGTGTGGTAATGACCTGTGGCGGCATCGCCGGATTACTTGCCACGCTGCCAGCAGGGATCGCCGCCGATGCAACCCGCCATAAAAAAATGATTGTGCTGCTGGGCTGTCTGGTGATTACCGTTGCTACGCTGCTGCTGTGGTACAGCAATCAGACCTGGACGGCGATGGTCTCGCAGGTTGTAGCAGGCCTGGCTGCGGCGTTTATCGGCCCGACTGTGGCGGGGATCACCTTAGGGCTCACGGGCCAGCGCGGCTTTAACCAGCAGATGGGACGCAATGAGGCGTTTAATCATGGCGGGAATACGATTGCTGCATTGCTGGCCGGTTTTTCAGCCTGGTACTGGGGGATGGGTGCCGTTTTCATTCTTATGACGGTAATGGCGATTTTCGCTGCTTTCGCTACGCTGGCAATTCGCGGAAATGAGATCGATAACGACGTGGCGCGCGGTTATGAACCGCATGAAGAGCGTCAGCCAGCGCTGCGCTTATCAATGTTGTTGCGTAATCCGGCGCTGATGGTCGCCGGTGTGACGCTGCTGCTGTTTCATCTTGCCAATGCCGCACTGCTGCCGATGCTGAGCATGCGCGTTGCCTCGGCGGGCGGCCAGGGGGCAGTCAGTCCGGGCCTTTATGCGGCGGCAACGGTAGTGATTTCCCAACTGGTGATGATCCCGGTCGCGCTGTGGGTGTCTGAACGGGTTGATACGCACGGCTATCGCCTGTTTATCATGGTCGCCCTGATGATATTACCGCTGCGCGCGGTTCTCGCCGCCGGCTTTGCCGGGCCGATTTTTGTCATTCCGGTTCAGGTTCTGGATGGTATTGCGGCCGGGATTCTCGGTGTGGCGGTGCCAGGCTACATTGTCTCCCTGCTGCGGGGTACGGGTCATGTTAACGCCGGGCAAAGCGTTATTATGCTGATGCAGGGCGCAGGTGCAGCGCTGAGTCCCGCCATGACGGGCATGATCGCCGCACGTTATTCCTACAGCACCGCGTTTGCGGTACTCGGCGCAATTGCGCTGGCAGCGCTGATTCTATGGTGGCGCACCGGTAGCGCCCCAGCCGCCCGTCTGGCCTGATCAAACACAAAAAAGGCTGCCCATTGGGCAGCCTGTTCTGGCAAATCCGTTTGCGACCATCCGTTATTTATAAAGTTCTGCGGTCATGTGAACACGGTTATTGGTGTTCGCTTCCGTAATTTTATACTGCGCGCCCTGTTCCTGAGCCTGAGCAGCGATTTTTGATTCTGCGCCATCCAGTGTGGATGAGGTGACAGAAACGCTCTCGGCAAAGCTGCCAAAAGAGATCAGAGACAGAGTTGCGAGTGCGGCGATTGAGAGTGCTTTTACATTTTTCATGGTCATATTCCTGAGTTATGAATTGGGAGGATGTTTGCCTCCGATGGGAATAATAGTAACTCAGGTTATGATATCCATGTTAACTATTAGTGCGGTAATGGTGATCATGCTAATTGTTTATCTGAGGAGCAGACAGCGACTGTGCCGTCTCCGTACTCAACGTCCTGTTCCAGCGATGGGCAGGATCGTCGCGATAGCGTGCATGCCAGCCCATTCCTTTCTGCATTCAGTCTCACTCTGTCTGCATACGATGTACGCATCATCCCGGTTATTTTACAGGGTGGTCAGCGAACTCATCACCCCGCATCCCGCAGCGTTGCCGAACTGAAACCGGAACTTTGCTCCCTGGATATCTTCAAAGTATTTAACCTTCGCCTGCTGATAACCAAGGGAGAGGATTGGTCTTTCATGAGGATCACGACCCAGCGCAGCAGTGCACATCATTATGAACGACAATAAAGCTAATGACGATTTACTGAACAACCTCGGAACGCCTGTTAAAACTGGGGTGTATGATTTGGCATGCACCCCAGTTAAGAGGAACCCATCTTTAGCCAGATGCAGTTCAGAATAGTGAAAAATTAATCATCAGTTTTCACAGGATTGCTTTATAAGGTGAATGTTGTTCAATAGGGAGGCAGAAGTAAACAGGTAAGCAGTTAGCAGGATTTTATCATCAATTAATATGCAGGGCTTATTTTTAAGGCAAATCGTGATTCATGCTTTGCCCGGCATTTTTATAAAACCTTAAAAGCAGACTGCATCTTTAATTAAGGACGCTGTGTAGAACGTATGGAGAATATATCCTGGCTTAAACTATATTTCTCTTCACACCCCACGTTGCAGAACGTTCAGGTCAGTTTATGCCGGCAACCAGCAATAAATCCACGGGCCGTAAAACGACCCGCTCGCATCAAGAGAGATTTGGAAGATTGCCACTGCAAAAATATTATCTTTTATCCTTCCAGGGAGAGGCTTTGTATCTGCTCCTCCTGCCATATTTTTTTCCGCAAGGCTGATTCCGGGCTGAATAAACCTGTAAATCCCGGATTACAGTGATAAACATACTCAAAAAAAGCCGGCTGCCTGAATCCTGCTTTGGTTACGATACTATTACGGTGGTGATACAGCGTTTTTATCGCACAACCAAGTTGTCTTGAAAGTACCGACAGGCTAACTCCGGCCGTGAAAAAGGGCAGCAGGCGATGCTCCGTATGTGTCAGGCTGACCGGTCTGACGCGTTCTGCACTTATACGATAGACAGAGGAATGTTCAGCTATTTCTCTTATGCTATGGCAAAACGATGCAATATCCTGTGTCTGAGACAGGATCATGTCACCCCGACTTCTGGCCGGGAATATGCGCCCGGTATGTTCCTGCGTCAGCCAGACCACAGATATATCCTCCCGATAAGCCCGCAGTTTATTGAAGGTAATCCATTCGCCACGAAAAATTATCAGGCTGTCTACAGCAACGATGATGTTGCGTGCATTCTTTACTTTCTGTGGCAAATTTTGAATATCATAGCCTAATTTCAGACATGTCATCTCTGGCAACAAGTCATCAATACCTGTAAATAACCAGTTATTTTCAGTAATAACTACAAGTAATCTGTCATCCATTATATTAATCTCCCTGGCTTCTACGTGTTAAGTATTGCCGGTTATTTTCACAAGAAATAGCAATACAGCAAAAGGGGGCAGCCGATAAGTTCATCGGCTAAACTTTTCTGAGTATTAGATAATTAGTCATTAGCAGTAAAGTTCAGACTGCCGGTGAAGGCATGTTTGAATGAGATATATTATCTCTATTTTTACACTTATCCGTAAACAGCAGGCCCGAAAAGCAATCGATCTTCGGGCTTATTAACGAGTATGGCTTATTGAAAAGGTGCGCAGCATAATGACACGCTAACGCATCAATGCGAGTTCATAAATTCTATTACGCTCTGCAAGCCGTTGTTGTCATCTTTATGATACTGCAGGGAAAGAATTGATCCCCAGAACATTAACCGGTAAGGCATGATCGCTTCGGGCATCTCATCGAGAGAATCCACATTGAAAAATACCTGGAAACGTTGATCGAGTGACTTTTTGACTGACTCTTTCAAATTTTCATCAGCAAATGTTGCCTGCCATATTTCCATGATCAAAACCAGCGGGTTATGTACCGGCTGCTGCTGCATAAACTGGATTAACTCCAGAATACGTAACTTGCAGTCTGAGGTTTTGCTGGCAGGTATCTGCTCTAAAAGCCGTGGTATCAGTGCATTTAATAAGTCATACCTGCCCGAAGGGAAATGATATCTGAGCGCACCACGGGTGACACAGGCCTGTTCACAAATTTTATTCTCGCTGAAGGCAATATAACCTTCCTCTGCAATAATATTTTTTGCCGCGTCTAACAATCTCTTTTTGGTTTCATCCGCATTTCGGCGGATCATGTCCATCTTCATCAGCATCACACTCCTGATACATTTAATTTGTTGTCACCATGCCAGCCAGGAACAGAGCGACAGAGGTATACCAGCTCACGTGTCCTGAGCAGAAGCGGACTCTCTCTGACAGCGCCCGTTTCCGCGTCTATCTCCTGTATATCAGCAATAATCTGAACCCCCTGTGTGTCGATAGCCGGGGCACCACCCGGTTCGCACTGCAAACCCTCTGCATAGCGCTTCATCCCGACAGAAAGGGTTTGAAGTACACAACGGGCAAGCGTAACTGCGTGGTGCTGACTCGGGTCTGCGGCAGACCGCGCATACTCGGTTTCCAGCATCGAAATTGCAACGTGGATCTCACATAATTTACCCAGCAAGGTCTGACAGGCTAGCGTCAGTTCTTCATTATCATTACTGCGCCAGTTTGGCTCAAGCGCCACCTGGGCCAGTAATTTTTGTGTGGCATCCAGTTTCAACCAGCCTTCTGCTTGTGTGTGAGTTCTCGCTTTCAGCGGGCTCATTCTTGCAGCCATAAACTCAAACAAGCCAGCCAGGGAGTGACGCAGTGTCTTTCCCTCTGTTTCCGGCCAGATAAAAGTGTGTATAAGGGTCGAAACCGTGATGCCCAGTAAGATACCAATGAGTCTGTCCCGAATCTCTGACAGATCCGGTTGGGGAGAAAACGTTGCAAACATGGCCAGTGAGAACGCGAACAAAATCTGGACGCCCGCATAGCTGCTTCGCTCGGAACCTGCGGTTACCCAGCCGCTAAGGGCAATTGCAGGTATCACCATCAGCAACACGCCGGTCACTGAGTCGATATGAGGCAGAATAAATATCGTGCAGAATAACGCCAGCAGACTTCCGACTACGCATCCACCGATACGCAGCAGACTTTTCTGTACGGATGCGCCAAGTCCGGGAACGGCAACAATAATACAGGTGAGCATGCACGTATGAATCCCCGGCCACTGGACGCTGGTATAAAATACATAACAGAGCGCTACCGCGAATAATGTTTTGATTCCAAATTTAATATAGTCATATGAGAGTTCCGCTTTCGGCCGGGCAGTGCCGGTAAGCGTCTCACCTGACAGATGGCGTTCGCTTTCCCGTGCGTCCAGCAGGGACACGCTGCGCAGGGCACTGTACATTTCCTGAAGACAGGCGGGAAGAGACTCAAGTTGAGACTGATCCTGCTGTTCCGGGAAATAAGGGCACTGGTCACGCAGACACTGAAGGAAGGAACGGCATTCCGCGGCCAGTTTCAGGCAATGAATGGAGGCGGTGTCGCTTAATCCGGAATGCAGGCTGGCTAACTGACGTGAGGCAGAATAAAGGCGTTCAGCCGCCGATATTTCGGCAAGGTGCTTTTCCTTATTCGCGCGAAACTGCTGCGAGCGCATGATGCAGAACCTGAGACCGCTGTGTAAGGTCAGTGCGCTGGTCTGGATTTCTTCCAGCGCGACTGGTGCCATCGGTTTGCCTGCTGCTGCGGTTTCAAGCATCTGGCGGGTCGCACTCAGGATCCTGTCCATCTCCTGCTGTAATTGCCTGACCGGCTCTACTGGCAGGAGCAGCGTATTAACGATATGCGCCACAACAGTAGCATAACAGCCCGCCACCCAGGACCACAGACAGTTACGCAGCAGCAATTCGCCATCTGAAGTCAGGTCTACAAAGCTTTGAGCGTAGGTGATGGTGATAGCGACGGCAAAATAGAGAAATCCCCATTTTCTGGATGTCCGCATCAGATACAGCAGAATGAGCAGCGCAACAGAGACGCTGAGCAGACGCAGCAACGGGAGATCAATGGTGAATTTCAGGATAAGGATTGCCGCCCCCACCGCCGCTGTATTTACCAGCAGGAAGAGCGGAAATATCATCCGGGTTAATACAATGTTCTTCTGCGTTGCAAAAAATACCACCAACAGAGAATACGCGAGTTGCGGAACATCCAACGTCAGCGAAGTGACGATGACGATAACGGAAGAAAGCAGATACCTCAGCATGGCATTATAACGTCCGGGGAATGTCCTCAGTTCCTGCTGCAGAAAATGAAGCAGGGCACTGGTTTTCCCTTCAGTAATGGCTGGCGTTGTCATGCTGTAATACCTTTCTTTTCAGGACGCTGGCGGCCGGAATGCACCTTTACCACCGCAGAAGTGCCCATCCTGAAAAGCCGGCGGTCGGGACTGTTAATACGAATGCGTACCGGAAAGCGCTGGGCAACACGCACCCAGTTAATATTTCGGGCAACACTCGGTAAACCGCCCTGTAAGGATCCGCCATCGTCCGGATAAACTCCAAACCCAGTGGATTCGACAGTCCCGCTAAAATGTTTCCCGGTATCACTCATCAGGTAAACATCGACGCTGTCACCGCTGTGAATATTTTTAAGTTCAGACTCCCGGTAGTTTGCCACCACGTACCAGTTATTCGTGTCAATCAGGGTGAAAACAGCCTGTCCTGTGCTGACGTACTGGCCGCTGGTGGTTTTTAAAGAAGTGATACGCCCCTCAAACGGCGCCCTGATAACGGTATGTTCCAGATTAAATTCGGCCGTGGAGATATCTGCTTTAATCACTTCACGTTTCGCAATAAGTGCCGCTACGCTGCTGACTGCAGCATTGGCCTGTTCAGCTTGCAGTCGGACTGACTGTAACTGGGCCGCCGATGCTCGCTGCCGGGCTCGCGCCTGGTCCAGAGATTCCCCGGAAACGTAATTTTGCCCACGCAGCGCGTCCATCCGGCGCAGGGTAGCAGCATCCTGCTCAGCCGTAGCGCGGGCGGCATCAATCCGTTTTACCGCCGCCTGTGCATTGAACTGCTGTGCGCTGACGTCACGCTGAGTCAGGATGATTTGCTGTTCCAGTTGGGCAAGGTTGGCCTTTTGACGGATCAAAGCATCGTGATAAGGACGTGGATCTATTTCGAATAAAATTTCACCCTGACGAACAAGATTATTCTCTTTCACCGGCATTTTTATGATAACCCCGTTAACCTGCGGGGCGATGGTGATGGTATCCGCATAAACATAGGCATCATCTGTTCCGGGTGTCTCATTAAATAGCCAGATTAACCAGAATAATATTGCCAGCGTCAGCACTGACAGAAGCAGAATAAACGGCCTCTTGCCCGCGCCATTTTTTAACTGAATAGACATCTCTGTTCCATGGATAACAAAGTAAGATTAATAAAAAAACAGGATCCATAATCCCATTGTGAAGAGGGTGATCAGCAGCGGATAAGTCAGTATGTAAGGTGTAAGCCACGCATTTTTTCCGTACCTGGTCAGCGATGCGTAAATTGCCGCTGACAGCAGGCATCCTCCGGTAATGCAAAATAACCAGTCCGGAAAGTAAGCGCCTAATATATTGACTGAGGGTGAGTAGACCCTGCAGCCGTATAACTGAAAAATAATAACAGCAAGCAGAATTGTTCTGTATTTCATATATAAATTAGTCATTGAACTTTGACATAGCTTATAACAAACGCCTGATTACATACAACCCTGTATTTAGTGTGGTTATCGAGTCGTAAATTTAATTTTTACGCTTTCCTTCATTGACAGAAGGCGTCGTAAAGCGACTGACTGCTGAACTTACAGAATAAACATAGCGCTAAGATTTACTGTATCGGAAAGGGCGTTACGTGGTGTTTTCGTAGCAGGATTGTACGCGTCAGGATGTGAGATGAGTCCTCCTCCTGGATAACAACGTCATGCAAAAGAACCTCAATCGTGTCCACTGCTCCAGACTTTCGCCTGTTCTGACGAATGCCAGAGTGAGTCTGGAAAAAGTAATGGGGCCAGCACGGTCATAACGATTCCCGGAACCCCATACCTGGCATGCATTGCATATTTGACAGGAACAATCGGCTATAAAATTCAGTGCAACATGACATCACGTTCTCGTGTGAGGGACTGATCCCGCGCCTTACCTCTCAGCCAGTAGTGACACTCTGAAGGCGTAAGATTGAGGGGGCAATAAACACGGTAAAGTAAGTTGTCGTACTGGATTTAAACCGCTTACCAGCCCATGCGTTTTAATAGTGGCTTACCTTTTAGGTGATGTTTTACTACGGCAATAACATGCCCGACAACCAGCACTCCTAAAGTGATGCAGCAAAGAATATGCACGTGTTTAAAAAATCCCGTAACTCGGGTGTCATCAATGGGATGAGGTAACTCAAACAAGCCAAAGACGTTAATGGGTATATCCATCATCATCACACCAGTAATCAGGACAAAAGCAATGTTGCTGTAAAGCAGAATATGACCAGCCGCAGCGAGCTTTTCTTCTTTATGACTGAGCAAACTTTCACCGGGCTTACCATGGTGCCATGCAAACCAGAGCCTGAGTATAAAAAGCGGGATATAAATCGTTGTAAGGGAGACATTCACGGATCCAATCCAGCTTTTAAGCTGTATGTCGTGATTCAGCAATCCAATGTAGAAACCACTCAGCGTGGCCCAGATGATAATGACAGCGGAGACCCAGTGCAGCCATATCTGCGGTAACGAATAGCGGAGTAGCACAACGTTAATTCCTTATAACTATGTTAATTAAGTGTATCCATGACACTTTCAAAATACTGCCGTGGAAAAGTGGGCGCGAACTTTAAGCAATGAAAATAATGGCTGATATAAGATCATTCTCATAAATGTATCCTTGCCACTATTTTATATGCCAGAAAATAAGTAAACATCAGACTAAGTACCAGTTAATAGTAGAGTCAGGCGACTGATAAGTTACGACGCCTGAAATTAAATTCACTTTTATTAAGCTCATTCTCCGTAACAAACGCTGGATCGCTGAAAAGGGGGCAGGTTCCTTCTTGCCGTTAGGTAAAAACTGGAATTAATGAAGTCTGATAGATCTCAGCCAGTTCTTAAGAAAACCACCGCTTAAGCGGCTTCAGACTGCGCCGTCTCTCTTTACCCGAATAAACTAACCGTGCGCGTCTGGTTCCTGGCAGGGGACAAAGTGTTCAATTTAAGGGGCTGAGATGAAAATTAACGTCCGATTGACCATTAGTTTCAGGACCAAAAAACTTAATAGTCGTTAAGGCGCCATTTCATCATTTACCTAAAATTTTAGCACTGAGTGGGGACTAAATATTCAAGTTCCTTCCGGTATGGTGTGGCAGCAATATCAGAAGGTGTTTACTGAGCATCTGAAATAATTCGTTCAGGCCCGGAATAGCAGATACATGACTCCCGGATTACTGGCTTTTGGCTCGGTGTCTATCCTTCAGACATTAAACAGAGTGACACTAATACGCATCCTGCATGAGACTGTAAAGCTGCCTGATTCTCTTGCTGGCTTGAACAACAGCATGAAAGGCTACATTCAAATTTTTCATTTCGTTCTGGAATGAGTGATGCTGAGTCGTGTTCACGTTGGCGCATGAAATCTCAGTGCGTTAGTGACTTTCTATAACGCTCTGCTTACGAAGTCAGGCTATGAGTAGATGCCCCGGATCAGGCCACGGCTATTCAGATGGCGTTCTGTCACCCCCTGAGATTGCCGTCGCCATTACCCGGCTGACAGCCCGATCTTTGCTTAACGTGGGCAGATACCAGGCTCAGGTCTGCTTTGTGCCAAAAGCGGGCATTTCTAAGTCAGCGTGTTATGTTGGGACACTGCTATTAATCGTTCAAAACTGGAGTCAACAAGTGAACATTGACTGGCATAGTTCTTCATTAACACGTTCGACTACAGTGGATAAAGACTACAAAAACACACAAAACGTTCGCCATTTTATGGTCAATGAGTGTGGTCCAGATTTCCGGTTTAATCGCGAGTTTATGGCCTGGATACGCAATGACGTACCAAAAAATCTGGGTGATGTGGTAGATGAGTGGAAGCGCAGACATTCACTCTAAAGCAGTACTGTCCGGTCTTCGCCAATAGCAGATTTCAGCTAGTCTGATCCGCATACCATATAGTGTTCAGGTGTGATAGATAATGACGAGTAATGAAATAGCGAAGCCTGAACACCTTATTTAAGGGCATTTTAAAGCCCGGTGTTACCTGTATCGGCACGTTGATGCCGAACCCAGCCAATAAAATGTGCATCATAACGGTGGAAAGATTCTCACAGGTAGACCGTTCCCTGGCAGCTATATCGGGCGATATTTATGCAGTTCGCAGGCTATCCACAGACAGGCAAATTGTTCAGTTCGGAGTGATTACCCAAGACGGGAGAGAACAGACACGGAAAGGCTGAAGGGGATTGTGGAGCCTGGAAATGATACCGCAAAATCGTAGCGGTTTATGAAATGTTACGGCCCCAAATATAACCCAAAGGCTCAGACCTCAGATCTTTATTATTAAGAGCAATGCACATAATAAAAAATCAGCCACAAAAGTTGCCTGAAACCTTTTGTGGGGTGGCTTCCGACCGTTTCATTTCATATTTCTGAGTTATGAATTGGGAATATATTGGTCTCCGAAGGGAATAATGGCAACTGAGATGCTCATATCAATATCAACCATCAACATGACAATGGTGATCATACTAATTGTTTATCTGAGGATCAGACAGCGACTGGGCCGTCTCTGTAATCAACGTCCTGAACCAGCGATGGGCAGGATCGTCGCGATAGCGTGCATGCCAGCCCATTTCAACCGGAAAGGTGCCCAGGTCAACCGGCGCCGGAACGATTCTGAGTCGCTGATCGCGTGAAAGATGCTGACAGATCAAACGCGGCAGGGTAGCGCAGTAGTCCGTGACCGCAATCATTTCTGGCACGGCCAGAAAGTGTGTGACGGAGACTGCAACCTGACGACGCAGGCCCCGCTGTTCAAGCGCCTGATACAAACCGGCGCGCATACGGCCAGGCGGCAAAACGTTGACGTGCTTTAGCTGCTCATAGTGTTCTGCGCTCAGGTTTTCGCCCACCAGCGGATGATCGGCGCGTATCACGCAGGCCAGACCTTCATTCATCAGGTGCTGAACGACGAGATTGTCGGGCGGCTCCACGATACGACCCAGCACCATATCGGTATTACCTGAAATCACACCGGTTTCAGTGACGTCATTGCCAAAAGGAGTGAGGCGGAGTCGGATGCCGGGCGCACAGCTCCTCAGGCGGGCCACGATGGCCGGCATCATGATGAATTCTACATAGCTGTTAGGTGCGAGCGTGAAGAGACGGGTAGCGTGAAGCGGATCAAAGTCCTGCTGACCAAGAATAACCTTATCAATAGATGACAGTGCCGTACCAACCACCTGAGCCAGCAGTTCTGCTTTCGGTGTCGGGCGCATCCCGTAACGTTCGCGGATAAAGAGCGGATCGTTGAGCGTTTCACGCAGCCGGTTTAATGCATTAGAAAGCGCCGGCTGGGTTATGCCAAGCCGTTCAGCTGCGCGGGTCACGTTGCGCTCCTCCATCATGACCAGCAAAACGGGCAGTAAATTCAGATCGTATTTCATTAAGCTATAATGCTACGTGAATAACTGAAATTGAAGAAATAAATTTCATAAATATAAAGGGGTCGTTCATGATTAACGGGTCAACGCAGAAGATGGCGGCTCAGACGCTGGTTCTGACTATCCTTACACCTGAAACCGACTAACTGTTATATGGAGCGGAAATGAAAATTTTAATGGTTTTGACCTCGCATGATGAGTTGGGCACCACTGGCAAGAAGACCGGTTTCTGGCTGGAAGAACTTGCCGCACCTTACTATGCATTTCTTGATGCTGGCGCAGAGATTACCCTGGCTTCACCGAAGGGCGGACAGCCTCCACTCGATCCAAAAAGTGATGAACCCGATTCTCAGACTGATGAGACCCGCCGCTTCCATGCCGACTCTGCTGCTCAGGCAGTGCTGGCCTCGACCGTCAAGCTTGATACTGTTGATCAGGAAGCGTTTGATGCTGTTTTCTATCCGGGCGGCCATGGTCCTTTATGGGATCTGGCAAACGACAAACATTCCATTTCGCTGATTGAGCAAACCCTGCAGGCGGGCAAACCGGTTGCGCTGGTCTGTCATGCTCCAGGTGTCCTGCGTGATGTGAAAAATGCTGATGGCACGCCATTGGTCAAAGGGAAAAAAGTCACTGGCTTCACGAACAGTGAAGAAGAGGGCGTTGGGCTGACTGAGGTGGTGCCGTTCCTGGTTGAAGATGTGCTGAAACAGAGCGGGGGCGTCTACTCACGAGGCGATGACTGGCAGTCCTACACGGTTCAGGACGGTTTGCTGATTACCGGACAAAATCCAGGTTCATCAGCCGAGACCGCGAAGGTTTTACTGGCAAGTCTGGCGAAATAAAGCGCTGTACAGCATGCTGAGTTCTGAGGGTGCCTGCGGGCGCCTTTTTTATTGCTTCCGCACAGTGCCGGGGCAGATAGTGACCTGCTTAATTATTCAGGTTGAATAGATTAGGACTCGATTTTTCTTAACGTTGATAATTAATTTACGGGCGTTTTAAGAAAAAAATTATTGCCTGTACAATTCACTGCAAATATAAACATGTTTTTAAAACCAGTGTTGACATCGTTTTTTATATCCGTAAAGTAGGACTCATCAGCGGCGTGCAGTTGCCCTGATAAACCGGAAACAAAAGCGTTACGAGTAAAGTAAAAAGGTCCGACAAATTTGTGAGTTAAACTTGTCGGTGGTTCTGTTAAACATTGTTCTTTAAAACTGTTCGTTAGTTAAGATAACCCTGTTAAATGGAGTCGAAGTAAGTCTTTAAGAAGTATGTAGTATCGCGTCGCGATGATGTAAGGCCTCGTAGTTCTGAACGTTACGTTACGACAGGATACGATTGCGGTTTAAACGTCGTAATGAAAGTAAGGCAACGCATCAAAGAGTATATATCGCGATGGGGGTGTGCAGATTTATACGGGCCTGACCTGTCTTTGTCTCCTGAAGACTATCAGGTGGTTGAAACCGCTAATAATAGTGACATTTCAGTATCGTGATCATTATTATCCGCAGGATCTGTTCATAAACAGCAGTACCGAAGCAGTACCTTTCAATTAAGTTAGTTAATGGTAAACGTAAAATCTGTAGTACCTTAAAAGCCCTGGCTATCTCAGTCAGGGCTTTTATTATTTTATGGTTTCCGGCAGCTGTTTTTATAACGGTAATATTGTTGCATAACATTTCAAAAATCATTTCGGCAATCATTGCCTGAGAGCTCACGCACACTATCTTCTTCTGCTGTGATTTTTTTCAGTACGACACTCTTTTCCCGTATCCCCGGCATCGATGTTTACCAGCTATCGACATAAAAAGAAGATTTTGCCTTTTCGGCAACCAACAGGGCAGTACACCTGGCGTAAAATGACATGCAGTTAACCCAATTGCTAAACCTATATGATCGGATAAAAACCAGGCTTGAGAGTCGTCGCGCGGGGGTTAATCGGTACATTTAGCACCTGCTGGTTCAGCGCATAGCTGGTCATGCAGCTACAGAGTGATGTCGGGCAGGTTGCGATATAACGTCCCGTACTCTTATCTGCGGGTTAAGCAAAATCGTGAAACAGTGACAGCAATCCGTTATCCCTGTCAGCAAACCGCCGTTTCAGCCACCGACCCCAATCGCTTACGCAGCCACTGATGTGCTTTGTGATGATGGGTTCGGTCATGCCAGGCCATGATTTTGCTGAAGCCGGGGATGACCAGCGGTGGCGGCAACCTAACCAGACCCGCTGTGTCGAGTGCCAGTCGTTTAGGTACCACGCTTACCAAATCAGTGACGCGCAAAATTTCCGGTAGCACCAGAAAACTGCAAACGGATAGCGCTACGCGGCGGGTTCGGCCAATTGCAGCTAAAGCCTGGTCGGTCACGCCCTGAAAATTACCACCGGGCCACGACACCAGCGCATGATCCTGCGCACAGAAATCATCCAGCGACAGTGTCGGGCTGTCTGCCAGAGGGTGATTTTCACTCAGCAGACAAACATACTCTTCGTCGAACAATTGCCGCGTATGCAACGTCGGCGGCGTGGTTTCCGGCGTCAGCAACGCCACATCAACCTCCCCATGTTCAAATTGCCCTGACAGAGTTTCGCTATTCACGGGTACCACCGCGACACGTATATCTGGCGCTTCACATCGTAAATGCGCGATAAATGGCACAATCACAGCACTAAGCGCATAGTCCGTTGCAGCAACGTGTAATGTCATCTGCGACAGGGCCGGATCAAACTGTTGCGGCTGAAGCAATTCGCCCACCTCTGCCAGAATCGCCTTAACCGGCCCGGCCAGTTCCAGCGCCCGCAGCGTCGGCACGATGCCGCGTTGAGCCCGGATAAACAGCGGATCATCAAAACTTTCACGCAGCCGCGTCAACATGCCGCTTACAGCAGGCTGCGTCAGGCAAAGACGTTCAGCCGCTCGCGTCACGCTGCGTTCATCCAACAACACATCCAGCGTTTTTAATAAATTCAGGTCAACATTATGCAGATAATTGTTCATCTTTCCCCTGCGGCACGCGGTTAAGTTTTGATATTAATTCAAATAATATCACAGATAAATTATAGCGATTGGCGTTATATGATGAGGGATCAGATACTGCGTTTCCCGTGGCACTGATTACCGGTGCAACCGTTATAAAGCAGGAAAACATAGAATGAAAATGAACGCGATTTACTGGCCAGAAGGGTTTACCCCGGGTATGACTGACAACTTCTGCTCAAACGAGGTGATAGTTTCCGACCTGACCTCAGAAGCCGTCTGGCCGTTGCTGGCGTCACCCGCTCGCTGGCCTGAATATTACGCCAATTCAGCTAACGCACAGTTCTATGACAATAAGGGGCCAGCACTGGAGCAGGACGTACGTTTCTGCTTTGAGACTTTTGGCTTCCGGGTTGAGGCAAAGGTGACGGAATGTGTTCCGCCAGTCAATGGCGAAGCGGCACGTCTCGCCTGGCACGGCTGGTCAGGTGAAGCAGGGGCTGCCGATCGACTCGATGTCCTTCATGCCTGGTTGATAGAAACGCTGCCAGGAAACCGGCTGCGCATCCTGACGCAGGAGACGCAAAATGGAAATCCGGCGAAAGAACTGGCGCTCACCAAACCTAATCCGATGATTAATGGGCATCAGGAGTGGCTGGATGGACTGGTCGCTGCGGCCAGGTCGGCTAAATTCTGACTGGTGAAGAGGATGACAATTTCCGGCCGGCGCGTTATCGGCGCGTCGGTTGTCTGTTCCGGCAGGGTTTAACGATAACGTCAGACTCAGATAGCGTCACCTCCTTTTGCGTGTAATATCAGCGATTGTATGCGCTGTTTTATGCCTGACAGAATTGATAATAATAAAAGGTTTGGCCTGTCAGGGTCTGAGACGCTTTTTCTGCATTGACGACGTGTAACTTTATTTTTCTGATGATTAAGAGCTTCATTGGTGTCGGGCTAACAGACATTCTGGCACCTGATGAATTACTGAGCATGAATCGTGCGCACTGAGGTCAAATCATATCCCACTATGCCAGCAAGAAAAATGCATTCTCGTTTGAAGTTATTTTAAAATCAACCTTCGCTTGTAGATATTAACTTATTGAAATAAATCAATTTAAATAAACCATCAGGCCATTATTCTGCACTTCTTCATTTTACAGAGAATAAAGAAGGCGTCACCAGGAGTTGAATCGCTGAAAGGCACAAGAAATTACCCTTTATGCTACTGATCTATAAGGATAATGGAGGGTGTTAAGATAACGGACAATCTGCTCTGTAGAGTATTTAATCATAGGTAAGCATCCCCTTTCAGATTCCTGCATTCTCCGGTATACAGCGACTTATATATTAATTTATGGCTTTTCTGAAGCCCGTTATCAGAATAATGATGAAACTGATTTTTTAAGGGTTTATATTACCTGTCACAAAGCATTTCCGTTTTAAGATGGTAAAAAAATCAATCTGCGTCATAGTCAATATTCAATGATTCTTTGCGCTGTCACTCGTTATAAAATTCATCCGCGCATATCACACGCGCTATTTCAACAGAGGTTTACATGTCTGCAGAATCTCCAGAGAATATTTCCAGCGATCTTTCTCAGTTCGTCGGTACGCATTTTGTCTATACCTATGATAATGGCTGGAAATATGAGTGGTATGCTCGCAACGAAACCACCTGTGACTACCGCATTCATCAGGGACTGGTAGGTGGCCGCTGGGTGACCAACCAGAAAATGCACGCGATTCAGTTCGCCCCGGGCATTTACAAAGTAGACTGGCATGAACCCACCGGCACCTGCGTCAGCCTGCTGTTTGATCTGAATCGCACCCTGGTTCACGGCACAATTTTCTTCCCGCAGTGGATTGCCGGTGAAGGTCAGCATCCGGAAAAAACTATCTGTTATCAGAATGACTTCATTGAAGATATGCATCGCTTCCGCGATGAAGGCCCGGCCTATCCGTATGTGATCATTCCAGAGTTTGCTAAAGTGACCTATATGAAGAATGAAGGACCTGATAACGATGAAGTCATTAATCAGGCACCTGGACAGATGCCTGCTGACTATTTTGATGGTAAGTAACTGAGCCGGCTAGCCGCCCCTAAGGGCGGGTAGCTTCTGCCTGACGCGCCAGCGTGCGGGCCAGGATTGAGGAGTAGAGTGGTTTCCCCCCCAGAAACTGCGCCAGCAGCGTAGCGCCCAGACAGGTAATAATCATCGGCAATATCAGCTGATAGTTATCGGTCATCTCCAGCACCAGCACGATACCGGTCAGCGGTGCTCTTACCGACGCCGCAAACAGTGCTCCCATCCCCGCGATAGCAAAAGTGCCCGCTTCCAGATGATAAAACGGGAACAGGTCCGTCATTGCCACGCCAAAGGCTGTTCCGAGCAGCGTACCCAGCGCCAGCATCGGCGCAAAAATACCGCCCGGCGCACCTGAGCCAAAACAGAGCAGAGTCGTCACCAGCCTGACCAGAAAGATGATCAGCAGCAGGGTGAACGGAAAGACGCCATGGACCGCCTGTGGAATCAGTTCTGAACCGCCGCCTGCGCCAGGTGCAAACAGCAGAGCCAGAATACCGCATCCGCCGCCCAGCAATGCACCGGCCAGCACCACGCGTGCCGTTTTACCGGCATAAAAGCGGGCAAAAAGATCCTGCGTGATAAATATCAGGCGGTTAAACAGGACGCCGACCATACCGATTATCATACCGAGCACCAGATAGAGCCACAGCGTCTGCACGGGCGCATCAGCCAGCTTGCCGACGGAGATCACCGCCTGTTCGCCGTTGAAACAGCGAAACACGATGCTGGCCATAATCACACCGGTAAACACGGCTTTAATTGAAATCAGGTTATAGCGGAATTGCGGACGCATCTCCTCGATGATAAACAGGATGCCTGCCAGCGGCGCATTAAACGCCGCCGCCAGACCGGCCGCCGCGCCGGTTGCCAGCAGCGTATGACGTGCCTCATTGCTGCGCATCCCCAGAATATCAATGACCATGCGGCCAATGTTCCCGCCCAGCTGCACTGTCGGGCCTTCCCGGCCCAGCACCATACCGGCACCCAGCGTGCCCATGCCGCCAAAGAACTTCACCGGAATCACCCGCCACCAGCGCACAGGCCTCAGCTCTTCCAGCGCCCCTTCAATTTCAGGGATACCGGAGCCACCCGCTTCGGGAGCAAAGCGCCTGACGAGAAAATAGCCCACCATCGCCAGCAGAGCCGAGATGGCAAAAGCAACGGCGTAGAGCATCCAGCCCTGAAACTGCGCTGGCGTCAGCGTGTCAGTGCGCCACTGCTGTATTGCTTCAACGGCCCGGGCAAAGGCCACACCTGCCAGGCCAACCAGCGTACCGACCAGCGCGGCACAGAACAGCATCGCCAGCGGTGTTTTATCACGATAGAGCAGGGCGCGAAACATCCGGCTGCGCGCCGCGATGGAGCGGGGAACATAAACCGGCTGCGGTGATTCTTCATTCATTGAGAGGCATTCTTGTTCAATCAGACCAGCGCCCCAGTTTACTGAGTGATAAGGTGAAAACAAACGTCAGGATCAATTTCATCGGGGTAAAGGGTTAATTTGTCTGTGGTGGACAAACCACTTGCGCCATGCGTTCGCGGTAGGCTGGATCATCTTGGTTTTTCAGCGCCTGAGCCGCCGCGGTCAGCGTGACCTGATTCTGCTTCTGGTTCTGCTTATCGTTAAGAAAATTCTGACGCAGTTTTTCATCGGAGAGGGCTGGCGATAACTGGCACTTCTGGCGCAGATCGTCAGTTATCTGCTGCTGACGCAGCGCAAACTTTAGCGTGTCGTAGGGTGCGGCTGCCACAATCAGCGGGCTTAACAGCGGCAGAATAAACAGCGTGTTGCGGATCGCGTTCATGATGGTCTCCTGACTGCTGAGGACAAAATCGGGTCTTCGGCAGTTTTCATTTGATATTAATCGCATTGAGTGATTAGCCTGAGCACAATATTCCCGACCGACTGCGGCAACATCGCCACGGTCGACGCAATAATCATAGCAATACTGGCGTGACAGGGAGCTGACATGCAGCCACATTCCACTGAAATTCTCACCGCTGACTGTTGTATCGTCGGCGGTGGCCCGGCCGGACTTATGCTGGGTTATCTGTTCGCCCGCGCAGGCCTGCGCGTGGTGGTGATCGAAAAGCACGCCGATTTTCTCCACGATTTTCGCGGTGACACCATCCATCCTTCAACGCTGGAAATTATGCATCAGCTCGATCTGCTGGAATCTTTCCTGACGCTGCCGCATCAGCGTGCCGAAAAGCTGGAGGCGGAAATCGGCGGACAGAGTATTACGATGGCCGATTTTTCACGCCTGCCGGTTCAGTGCCGTTTTATCGCCTTTATGCCGCAGTGGGATTTCCTGAACTATATGGCTGAACAGAGCGCCCGTTATTCGGGCTTCAGCCTGCTGCAATCGACCTCTTTTGAGTCGCTGAATGTTGAAAATGGCAAGGTCAGTGGTGTGATCGCTTCCCGCGGGAATCAGCAACTGCACATCCGCTGTAAACTGGTGGTCGGTGCAGATGGCCGCCATTCACGCGTACGCGAAGCGGCAGGACTGACCGGACAGGAATTCGGCGCAGCACGCGACGTCATCTGGTTCCGCTTAAGTAAACAGCCGCAGGATCCCGATCTGGGCATGGGCCATAAAGGACCACGCCAGAACTTTATTGTTATCGATCGCGGCGACTACTGGCAGTGCGGACTGACCATTCCGAAAGGGGAGTTTGAAGCGAAACAGGCCGCCGGACTTGACGCGTTTAAAGCCGAAGTGGCGGCCCTGTCGCCCTTTGAAGCGACGCGCATGGCGGAAATCGAGGGCTGGGAAGCCTTTAAGCTGCTGTCGATACGGATTGACCGACTGGATAAGTGGGCGAAACCTGGTGTGCTCTGCATTGGTGATGCGGCGCATGCCATGTCGCCAATTGGCGGAGTTGGCGTAAATCTGGCGATTCAGGATGCGGTGGCGACGGCGAATCTGTTGACCGATCCCCTGAAGCGGGGAGAACTGCAGCTGCGCGATCTGGAAAAAGTGCAGAAGCGCCGTCAGTTCCCTACCGTCGCCACGCAGTTTTTGCAGATCAAAATGAGCCGCAGCAAAGCAAAAAGAAAACCTACGGGAAGCAGCAAGGTTCCCGCGATTATCCAGCGCCTGCCGTTTCTGCGTTTTGTACTGGGACGCCTGATCGGTCTGGGCTTCAGGACGGAGTCGCCGCAGGTTGCGCATATAAAAGAAGAGCGTTAAATGATTTCGACAGCGATCAGATATCATGCGACACTGTTTCACTGTGAAAGTACTGTCAGATTGAGCCGCTATTTATCTGATAATTGGGCGCTAATTGAGCATTCCTGAGCTAAATTATTTTCGATTTTTGCGCCTGCATAGGAGAGGTTTCAGTGCATAACGAGCAAAATGGCAGCGACATAAAACGTCTGAGTACCATTAAGGCGCTTTTATCACCGGATGAAGCCCGGGATAAAGTGCTGGAAAGATTCGTTAATCTTGCCAGCCAGGTTCTGGGTATTTCTGGCAGCTTCATTTCGATTATTGACGATCGTAATCAATATATTAAAGCGTCACGGAACTTCGATCTTAAGCAATCGACCCGAGATGAGTCTCTCTGCCGCCACGTCATCGATGGTGAGGGTCATCTGGTGGTGTATGACACCTTACTGGATGAGCGCTTTGTCACGCACCCGTTTGTTAAAGGCGATCCGCATATTCGTTTCTACGCCGGTGTCTCGCTGCAGAATCTCGACGGCGCGACGCTGGGCACGCTCTGCGTGACCGACACGCAGCCACATCCCTTTACGGATGAGAAACTCGCTACGCTGCGCTCACTGGCTACGCTGGTGACCTCTTTTCTGGATGTCTGGAACAACGCAGGTTTTGCCGACGTCATTACGCACCTGCCGAATCGCCCTCGCCTGATTCGTGATATTCAGCAGCTGACCCTGGTTGCACCACAGAGCCGCTTTCGCCTGATTCTTATCGACTGCCTCGATATCATTCGTGCCTATGAGCTTTCCCGTGCGGTGGGCATTGCACCGATGGAGAAACTCTTAAGGCAGATGGCGCAGGATGTGGTACACCGGCTTAATCTCCCGGAAAATGAGACGCTCTATACGTTCGCCCCAGGGCGTTTTGCCATTGTCCAGCCCTACCTGGGTCGTTATACCGCACATAACATGATCGACCTGTTTAAGGGCATGAAGGCCGATCTGGCGGAAAATATCACGCTCGACCTGGATGTCTTTACCGGTGAAACAGAGTTTGTACCGGGCCAGATGAATGCCAATGAAACGGTTCGTCAGGCGGTGAGCGCGCTGCATGAGGCGATTGATGAGAATATCAGTGCGATGTGTTTTGAAGAGAGTTACGACTCGCGGCGCACCGATGACTTCATGATCATGAACGATCTGGCTCAGGCGCTCAATAAAGACGAAGAGCTTTACTTGGCCTGGCAGCCTAAAGTGTGTCTCAAAACCGGTAAAACGGTCGGGCTGGAGGCGTTGATCCGCTGGAATCATCCTGAGCGGGGCGAGCTTTTCCCTTCAGAATTCATTCCGTTAGCGGGTAAAACCAACCTGATTTCCGATCTGACCAACTGGGTTATCGATCATACCGTTGAGCAGCTTACGCGCTGGGATCGCGAGTACGATCTGATTCCGGTTTCGATAAACGTCAGCGAGCGCGACTTTGCACAGCCCGATTTTGCCGATCGGCTGGTGGCGAAATTAGCGGCGGCTCAGTTACCCAACTCTATTCTGGGCATTGAGTGTCTTGAAAATGAACTGATCACCAAAACCAATGTGGCGATCAGCGGGCTGGAAGCGCTGAAATCACACGGCTTTGTGATCTCGCTGGATGATTTCGGCACCGGCTACAGCAACATCAGCTATCTGCAGGATATCCCGCTGGATGTGATCAAGATCGACCGATCCCTGATCTCGCGTATGGGTGAAGATGATGCATCAAAAATCATCGTCAGATGCATTATTCAGATGCTGAAAGAGCTGAACTACACCGTGCTGGCCGAAGGCGTTGAGACGGAAGCCACACTGACGTTGCTGAAAACTTACGGTTGCGATCAAATCCAGGGCTACTTCTTTTCAAAACCGCTGCCAGCCAGCGATATTGAACACTGGCTTTATCAGAAGTCACACTAGACAAGTGGCCCGCAGCGATCGTTGCGGGCTCTCATATTACTCACTGCCGGTGGCGTAGCGCTCAACCGGCGTGATGCTTTTAATCAGCTTGTTATCAAACAGAAATTGCTCGTAAGCCTGATAGCGTGCGCGATCCAGTTTTGCCGGATCGGCGGCAAACAGCGGCAGGGTGGCTCGCCATGCCTGATGATTCAGCGGTGTGTTCAGCTCCGGATGCGCGCGGGCAAAGGCCTGCCAGCTCTCCTCCGGGTGCGCCTGCAACTGCGCATTACCCTTCTTCAGTGCCCGCAAAAACTTTTGGATTTTCTCCGAGTGTGCCTCATCACGGTTGGCGACGATGATCAGTTCATCATAAGCCGGAACACCATAATCCTCGACGTTGAAGACTACCGGGTTTTTACCCTGCTGTTTCATCTCCAGCGCTTCGATATTGCGATAGCCGCCGATCACGGCATCCACCTGCCCGGTCATCAGGGCGCTGGTGAGCTGAAAATTGACATTAACCAGCTTAACCTGATCGGCCTTAACGCCATCATGGTTCAGCATGGTCGCCAGCGTTGCCTGTTCAATGCCGCTGACGGAATAGCCGATGCGTTTCCCTTTTAAATCGGCGGGTTTTTTTACCGTTTCGTCTAACGTCATCAGCGTATTCAGCGGACTGTTAATCAACGTACCCACCCGCATTAACGGCAATCCCTGATCGGCGAAGAAATGCAGCTGCGGCTGATAGGTAATCGCTAAGTCCGCCTGCTTTGCTGCCACCAGACGCGGCGGCAGCGCCGGATCGGAAGGCGGCACAATGTTAACCTCCAGCCCTTCTGCCGCAAAGGCGCCGGTCTGCTGGGCCACCATAATTGGCGCATGATCGGGATTGATATACCAGTCGAGCACCAGTGTCAGTTTCTCCATCGCCTGAGCCTGTGTGGCTAAGGTGGCGCTGAACAGCAGGGTAAGCAGAGGCATTTTTGTCATGGGTTTTCTCATTGGTTTGGTCATTAATGTGTCTCAGGTGCCCAGGTAATCAGGCGGCGCAGCAGGATGTCGAGGGTCAGCCACAGGGCCAGCGTCATCAGCACCAGAATAAACAAGGCGGCGAAACAGAGGTCGCTCTGCATCCGGGCATTGGCATTCAGCATCACGTAGCCCAGTCCCTCGGCCGAGCCGACCCATTCACCGATGATTGCGCCTATCGGCGCGACGGCTGCCGCCATCCGCAATCCTGAGCCCAGGGCGGGCAGCGCGGCTAACAGCCGGACATGGCGAAGTTGCGCTGCACGTGATGCGCCCAGCGTGTGAGCCAGATCGAGATAGCCGGGAGGGACGCGACGCAGTCCATCAAAAAAGGCGGAGGTCACCGGGAAGAAGATCACCAGGACGGCCATCACGACTTTGGCGCCCATGCCGAAACCAAACCAGAGCACCAGCAGCGGCGCCAGAGCAAAAACCGGAATCGCCTGGCTGGTGATCACCAGCGGCATCATCCAGCGCTGCAGCCACGGCGAAAAAGTCATGCCCAGCGCCAGCACAGAACCCAGCAGCACGCCGAGAGCCATGCCGCTGACGATCTCGGTCAGGGTAATCAAAGTGTGATGGCCGAGATAACCTGCGTTTTGCCACAGTGAGATGGCGACCGCAGCGGGTGAGGGCAGCAGAAAGGCCGGAACCGAAGTCAGTGTGGCGAGCCACCACAGCGCAATCAGTCCGGCAAACAGGATCAGGCCACGGTGAAAACTGACAAAACCTTTGTGTAATCTCATCCCGCTATCCTGCTCAGCTGTTTCAGCAGGGCGGCCTGACTGTGAATGACATTGAAGTCATCTGCTGCCCGCGGTGGCAGGCCTGGCAGAGGCGGGCAGGTTTCAATTCCCGCAGAACCAATCATCAGCACGTGGTGACTGAGCCGACAGGCTTCTGCGGCGTCATGGGTAATCAGCAGCACGGTGTATCCGACCAGCACTTCTGCGGCCAGCGTCTGAATCTGAGCGCGGGAGAGAGCATCCAGAGCGGAGAAGGGCTCATCCATCAGTACAACGGGCTGACGGGTGTAGAGGGTGCGGGCCAGCGCGGCGCGCTGACGCATCCCGCCGGAAAGTGTCGCGGGTCGCGCATTCGCCGAGTGGCTCAGACCTACCCGCATCAGCAGATGCTGCGCCCAGTCGCGATCGGCCCTTTCACCTTTCAGACGACTGGCGAGGCAGACATTTTGTTCAACCGTCAGCCACGGATAGAGCAGATCCTGTTGCCCCATCCAGGCGATGCGTCCGGTCAGCGGCAGGCCGTCGCTGCCGCTGACCTGCCCGGCGGTGGGTGGCGTCAGACCGGCAATGACCCGCATCAGGCTGCTTTTTCCGACGCCGCTGGCACCCAGTAAAGCGGTAAAAGCACCGCCCGCGATCTCCAGATCAAGCTGGCTGAAGAGTGGCTGCTGGCCAAAGTTCAGGCTGAGCTGGCGAAGTGAAATGCCTGGCGGCACCGGATGGCACGGCAGGTTCATGAGCTGATCCGCTGGGCGGCAGCATGGTTGAGGCCCATCTGCCAGAAAGCCGCTTCCAGCCGGGTTGCAGTGGTAAAAATCTCCGCCAGCGGGTTAAAACGGTGTTCACCGGCGCGCTGTTGGGCCAGGGTTTCAAACAGTGAAAGTGAGGAGCGAACACCAGCCAGATACGCTTCGTCGCCGTAATTTTCTATCCATGCCGCGTACGGATTCCCCTCAAAGCGGGTCGCGGGGTCATGCAGTAGTGTCAGGCCAATTTCAGCATAACCTGCAACGCACGGCATCAGCGCGGTCAGCAGCTCCAGCGCATCGCCGGTGTGACCCACGTCCAGCACGTAGCGGGTGTAGTTGAGCGTTTCCACGGCTTCGGGTTCGCTCGCCATTGCCGCCTCACTGATGCCCCATTGCTGGCAGTACGCCAGGTGAAGCGGCAGTTCGCTGACGATGGCGTTAAGCGATGCCGTCGCGCTGCGTAATGCGTCTGGCTCAGAGAGTTTGCTGATCAGCAGGCCCCAGGCACGGGCGAAGTGCAGCAGAAAGAGATAATCCTGAGTGAGATAGTGGCGAAAGGCGGCGGGTGGCAGGGTGCCCTGACCGAGTTGCCGCACAAACTCGTGCCCGATATAGGCGTGCCATTGGCTGCCCGCCTGCTGGCGCAGACGACCATAAAAGCCGGTGTCGAAAAGCGGATGTGACATAGGATCTCCAGTAACAGGGAGATCCGGGCATACGGTCTGGAACAGGGAATATTGCAGGAGATGACGCAGAAAATCTGCCGACCCGTCCCTTCGCTGGCATGACCCAGATCAGGTTCAAAGGGTTCGGCTTGCGCCATCTCAGCCCATTACAGGACACCCCTCGGAGACATTGGTTATACGATAATTACTGCCGGAGTACAACGGTACAAATAAGCGTGCTGTTCCGGCGTTGTTGTCGCGCCAGTAACAGCATGACGATAGATTTTAAGTGACGTTGTCACTCGAGATCTGCGCCATTACTGGCAATGACTTTTTTGTACCACCAGAACGATTTCTTCCGCGTGCGAGCCAGCGTACCGTTACCCAGGTCGTCGCGGTCAACATAGACAAATCCGTAGCGCTTGCTCATTTCGCCCGTTGAGGCGGCAACCAGATCGATACAGCCCCAGCTGGTATAACCCATCACTGGCACGCCATCCTCAATTGCGTCGCCCATGGCGCGGATATGTTCGCGCAGATAGCTGATGCGGTACTCATCGTTGATCTCGCCATTTGATTCGATCTCATCGCGCGCGCCAAGGCCATTCTCCACCAGAAACAGCGGCTTCTGATAGCGGTCATACATCATATTCATGGTGATGCGTAAGCCGATCGGATCAATGCCCCAGCCCCACTCACTGCGCGGTACATGGGGATTAGTCAGCGATTTCACCACATTGGCGGCGCTGCTGTTCTGCTCGTTCATCTCTGCCGAGGCGCAACGCGAGGCGTAGTAACTGAACGAGACAAAATCGACACTGTTTTTCAGGATGTCGGCATCACCGTCAGCGATCTCAAGCGTCACCCCTTTTTCACGGAATACGCGGGCGGCGTAGGCCGGATAGGCTCCGCGCGCCTGCACATCAATAAAGAACAGGTTTTCGCGATCCTTTTCCAGTGCTGCCCAGACATCTTCCGGCTTGCTCGACCAGGGATAGAAGTTGCCGCCTGCCAGCATGCAGCCGACCTGGTTTACCGGATTCACTTCATGCGCAATGCGCGTCACCAGCGCACTGGCGACCAGTTCATGATGGGCCGCCTGATATTTCACCTGATCCTTGTTCTCTCCGGGTTCGAACACCAGACCGGCGCCGGAAAACGGGCTGTGCAGCAGGATATTAATCTCATTAAAGGTCAGCCAGTATTTCACCAGACCATCAAATGCCTCGAAGCAACTGCGGGCATAGCGGGCAAAAAAGTCGACCATTTTGCGATTGCGCCACGAGCCATATTCAGTCACCAGATGCATCGGCACATCAAAGTGACAGAGCGTGACCAGCGGTTCGATATTATATTTCCGGCACTCCTCAAAGACCGCACGGTAAAAGGCGATGCCTTCCGGATTGGGCGCCAGTTCATCGCCGTTGGGGTAGAGACGGCTCCAGGCAATCGACGTGCGGAACACGCTGAATCCCATCTCCGCCATCAGGGCAATGTCCTCCGGATAGCGGTGATAGAAATCGATGGCTTCATGGCTGGGATAGAATTCATCGTCACGCAGGGTAAACCGCTTTTCCAGACCGAGTTTGACCGGTAAACGGTGCGGGCCATGTGGAATCATGTCAACGGTGGTTAAGCCCTTTCCGCCCTCACGAAAGCCGCCTTCACTCTGGTTGGCGGCCAGTGCGCCGCCCCATAAAAATCCTTGCGGAAACCTTGAATCAGACATGCAATCCTCTTTTCCGGGTCAGCGAGACCCTTTCCTTTAGTGGCTATTAATCGCGTTAGCGCGTTCGGTAACGGGCGCAGGTTGCGTTGTGCTTTCAGGTGCGGTGTTTGTTTTGGGTTCGGTTTCAGGAATATCTTCAAAACCTAACAGCAGCGTCAGCACAAATGACAGCACCACAGACAACACCATGACCGCACCGACCCAGACAATACTCATGGGATTGGTGGGATCGAAGAACTGTACGCTGGTAAACAGGCCGGGAGAGGCCATGGAGTGGCTGGCCAGCCCGCCAATGCCCGCGACCGCGCCACAGATAAAACCGCTGATCAGACAGGCGATCAGCGGTCGTTTTAAGCGGACCGCAACGCCATACAGCGCCGGTTCTGAAATGCCGGCAATAATCGCTGATGCCGCCGCTGCCAGCGCGGTCTGGCGCAGTTCACGGTTTTTGGTCCGGAACGCCACCGCCAGCGACGATCCTCCCAGCGAGAGGTTGGCACCAATCTCTGACGGCATCACCATGCCCTCTTTGCCGGTTTCGGCAATGGTCTGGATGATAGTGGGGGTGAACACCCGATGCATTCCGGTCATCACCAGCAGCGGCCAGATTGCGCCCATAATCGCAACGGAAAGCCAGCCAAGATAGCCATGCACCGTGTAGACCAGCGCGGAGATGCCGCTGCCGATCCAGATGCCAATCGGACCAATCAGCACAATCGCGATGGGTGCCGCAATCAGCACAATCAGCATCGGTTTCAGGAAGTTTTTAGTGACGGCAGGCGTAATACGATCCACGCCGCGCTCAATGTGCGACAGGATCCAGGTCATCACCAGCGCCGGGATGACCGTATAGGTATATTTCACTGCGGTCACCGGGATGTAAGCGAACTCGACCGCCTGGCCCTGTGCCGCTTTCGCCATCAGCTCAACAAAATTGGGATGAACCAGTACACCGGCAATGGCGATCGCCAGCGACATGTTCGTTTTGAATTTCAGCGCCGCAGAGGCGGCCACCATCACCGGCAGGAAGAAGAATGCGCCATCGCCAATCACGTTGAGGATGACCAGCGTTGATGAGCCTTTCTCAAACACGCCCGCCATATCCAGGATCATCGCCAGCAGCTTAACCATCGACCCGCCGATAATGGCCGGAATCAGCGGCGACATGGTGCCCACCAGCGCATCAAGAATACCGGCGCCGATGCCGCGCAGCGTGATTTTACGTTTAACGGGCACAGCCGATGTCGCTGCGGGCGAGCCCAGCTCCAGCACCGCCTGATAAGCCTGTGAAACGTTGTTACCAATGATCACCTGACACTGGGTGTCGTTGTGCACCACGCCCATTACGCCATTGATCGCCTTGAGCCGGGGATAGTCGACCCGGGTTTCATCTTTCACCACAAACCGCAGGCGGGTCATGCAGTGGGTTACGGCTTCGATATTGGTGAGGCCGCCTAGCGCATCGACGATGGCGCGTGACACCTCGGCATAATTTCTGGGCATGATCGCTCTTCTCTGTAGGGTAAATCGGTCAAGGTTTTTATGTTTTAGCGCCTGCGGGCAGGCAAATAGGAAACCGGTTTCACAAAATCATGAAGTGCTTTCTCAGCGCCGACAAGCGACAGAATCAACCAGATTTCTTTTTTGTGAACTCCATCACCTGATGCTGGCTGGTAACTTCGTTGAAAGGCGGGGTAAATATTTCCAACATTGAGAGGCTTAGGTAGACTGCATGACGACGCAGCAAAGGAGCATCACCATGGCAACGATTCAGGAAGTGGCAAACAGGGCGGGCGTCTCAAAAGCGACAGTGTCACGTGTGCTCTCGGGCAATGGCTATGTCGGACAGGAAAAGCGTGAAAAAGTACTGAAGGCGATTGCCGAAACCGGATACCGGCCCAATCTGCTGGCGCGCAACCTGGCCACGAAAACGTCTCAGACCATTGGACTGGTGATCACCAATACGCTCTACAGCGGCAGTTACTTCACTGAATTAATGGCGCATTCCGCTCGCATGATGGAGCAGCAGGGCCGCCAGCTGATTCTGGCAGACGGCAAACACACCGCTGAGCAGGAAGAGGCGGCAATACAGTTTCTGCTCGATCTGCGTTGCGATGGCATCATTATCTATCCGCGCTTCCTGAGCATTGACGCGCTGGATGCGATTATCTCGCGGCATAAACAGCCGATACTGGTGATCAACCGGCGGCTGCGCATCAACCACAGCTACTGTATTTACAGCGATCAGCACGCCAGCAGCGCCACAGCGGTGAGCCATCTGCTGAATCAGGGGCATCGCGAAATCGCGTTTATCACCGGTTCGCTCGATTCGCCGACCGGCGTCGAGCGGCTTTCCGGCTATCACGCTGCACTCGCCGCACAGGGCATTGAAGCCGACTCCCGGCGAATCGTGACCGGTAAATGGACGGCGCAGAGCGGTATGGCGGCCGTGGACACGCTGATGGAACGCAGGGTGACATTCAGCGCGCTGGTGGCGAGTAATGATGAGATGGCGATTGGCGCCATCAAGCGTCTGACTGAATGCAACATCGCAGTGCCCGGGCAGGTTTCGGTGATTGGCTTCGATGATATTCCGCTGGCGCCCTATATCTCGCCGTCGTTATCCAGCATGAAACTGCCGGTCACCGAGATGATCGATGAGACGATTAACCGCCTGCTGACCATGCTGGATGGCGGAGACTGGCATACTCAGGCACCTTTCATGGCCAGCCTGATGCTGCGGGACTCCGTTACGAAAGGCCCCGGCCGTTCTGCTTAATCTGCGGCGATCTGCATCACCTCTATCGCCTGTTCCCTGAGCTGCGCGACCGTCACCGCATCCAGTGTCTCATCGGTAATCACATGCCCGAGCTGATAACCGGATGAAAGCGGATAGGGGTGAATCTGACCAAACTTGGAGGCGTCGGTCAGGGCATAGCTCTCAGCGCCTTTCGCCAGCACGGCATCCACCACATCACAGCGCAGCATGTTGCGGCCGGTAAAACCGGTCTCCGGATGCCAGCCATCCACGCCAACAAATGCCCGATGAAAATGAACCTGCTGGATGGAATACCGCGTCAGCGGGCCGACTACCGACTCACTGCTTTTCTGCAGCAGGCCACCGAGCACAATCACCTCACAGGCGGCTTCCCGAAGAAGCTGGGCAATATAGTGACTGACGGTAATCAGCGTAAGATCGGCGCGGTCAGCCAGCGCACGCGCCAGCAGCGCATTGGTACTGCCGCCTTCGATGAACACCGATTCACCCGCCTGAACCAGGCTGGCCGCATGTCGTGCCAGCGCCTGCTTGATGGGATAGCGGGTATTCATGCGGGTGCCGACGTTATCGCTGTCCAGCGCCAGCGCGGAGCCGTGAACCCGTCGCAGCAGTCGGTCGCGTTCCAGCAGCGTGAGATCCTGACGCACCGTCACTTCAGAAACCCCGGTAAGCTGCGCCAGCTCACTGACCGTTACGCTGCCCCGGCTATTAACCAGTTGAATAATCTGATGATGTCGCGGGTTCATAATTGCGTTTCGCAGAAAAAAAGGAGCTACAGTGTAACAGGGATATCCCGCGCCGGTGTACAACGCGGGATTCGGGTCAGGACAAATCCAGCGACCGGCGTCCGTTAAGATTGAGATCCTGCAGCGTAAAACGCTGGTCCCACTCTGTTTCATAATCTTCCGGCGGAAAATCTCCCGGCGAACGTCCCTGCTCCAGCGCCTGTGCAACCCGCCGGGCATAGGCGCGGTTTTTGTCACACATTGGCGCAGCGGGGATATACATCACATTGCCCCAGCCCTGCTGATCTTCAACCGGTGCAACGGCGTGGATGACATCACAATGCCACCATACCGAATCGCCCGCCTCTAAAGCCGGTATCGAACAGAGTCCGGCAATCAGGTGCGGATGCCACTGTTCATTAACGGGCAACACCCGGCCCGGCGCGACGCCGCACAGTTCATCTTCAGGCACATCTGAAAGCAGCGGGCGCAGCAGAACATAGGCCATCGCCTGCGGCACCGGCACCACGTGCAGCAGGCCCTGACCGGGGATCATGTCAGAGAGTGCGGTCCAGCCCTGAAAGGTGCGGAACACGGAGCATTTGGTGGTACCCGGCAGATCATACTCATCCACGTCGGTGCGATGAGCCGCATCCCAGGGGTCGTAAGCGGCAAAATCACCGTGAAACAGTTTACTGAAAACCTGCTGATACGCGGGGAGTAACCAGCGTTCCAGCGCGCCGGAATCGGTATGGGCACCCAATCCCTTCGACGTGGTGCCCGGCAAGCGGCGACGGATGCGATCGGGATAGATAACGCTCACATCCGGGTCAAACCACTGCCTGCCCTGCGATTCAGACGTCCATAACCGGTTCAGAAAAGATTGCGCGTCAGCCATTGCTGCGCTCTGCCGCGCCTGCATTTGCGCCTGTGACCAGTAAATAGGATAGATTTCGGGGCGGGAGGCGGCCAGCGATCCAAAAAAGTCATCTCCGGGGCCGCGATAGTGTTCGTCAAACTGGTTGTGATCCAGATAGTCGAGCATCGACTTATCCCATGCCAGCGCCTGTTCACGCGCGAAGTGCTGCTTAATTACCACACAGCCGCGTCGTTTAATCAGCGCCCGGGTTTCATCCGAAACCTCTCCTGCCGCAATGTCCTGCATGGGCACTACTGGCCAGGCGCTGCCCGTGCGCTTTTCCTCCGCTTTTGCTTCAGCAATTGCAGCATCGATGTTGTCGCAAACCTGGCGGAAAAGGGCATCGACATCACCAATCTGTTGACGTAACTGCTGTTTCATCTCGCGAATAGCGGCATTGACGTCGTCAGGTAAAGGGGTTGATCGGGATTCTTCACGCATCTTGTGCTCCTGAATGTCTGGGGTTGAGTTTCGAGTGCAATTAAAATAATCTTCATTCGTAATTGGTGGTTGAGGTTAACATCCTTTTAACGAAAAAAAACGTGCGTGATAACACAACTCCGGAACCGGAACGCTCTGAAAGCCGTTAGCAAAGTCACTATTTGCATTCTCATTAATCCACACAGCGAGTAAGCTTTATGAATCAAATCAATCAGCCGAAAGGACAGAACGGCGAACGTAGAGGGGCAGGCGAGATGGCGGTTAAGATGATTGCGGTGGATATGGACGGCACCTTTCTGGACGACAATAAGCAGTACAACGTTCAGCGGTTTTCACGTCAGTATGCGCTGCTGAAGCAGAAGGGCATCCGTTTTGTGGTGGCCAGTGGTAACCAGTATTACCAGCTGCAGCGCTATTTTCCCGACATCAAAGATGAGATCGCTTTCGTGGCGGAAAATGGCGCATGGGTCTCTGACTGTAATGAAGAGATCTTTTGCGGAGAGTTAGCGCAGGAGAAAGTGCATAAGATCCTCGATATCCTGGCGCATGAACCTGACATCGCGGTCGTGGTCTGTGGACGCAACGGCGCCTATATGCATTCATCCACCTCTGACGAAGTGATGGCAATGCTTGCAAACCACTATCACCGGCTGGAAAAACGTGATGACCTCTATGCCATCGACGACACCATTTTCAAATTCTCGCTGAAACTGGAGCACGAAGGGGTGGATGCACTGCTGAAAAGACTGCATTCCAGTCTGGGTGAGCTGGAAAACATCATGCATCCGGTATCCAGCGGTTTTGGCTTTATTGATCTTATTATTCCCGGCTGCCATAAGGCACATGGTATTGCGTTGCTGCAGGAAAAATGGGGCATCAGCGATTGTGAAGTGCTGGCGATGGGTGACAGCGCGAATGATATTGAGATGCTGCGTCAGGCCTGCTTCAGTTTCTCAATGGCCAATGCTGCTGATTCGGTCGCTGCCGTGGCGCGCTATCAGACGCAGAGCAACAATGATGAAGGCGCGCTGAATGTCATTTCCCGCGTGCTGGCGCGCGAATTCCCGTTCGATTAAGCCTGCACTGCGTGAGAACTGGCGGAAGCCTATCCGCCACTCTCCTGATGGCTGCGCGCGTGATGCTCCATTTCATCCAGCGCAGCCTGATTCTCCAGACCCCACTGATACATCTGCTCAATTGGCTGGGCGAAGGTATGTCCCAACGGGGTGAGGCTGTATTCCACTTTTGTTGGCACCACCTGCCAGACCTGACGCGACACCAGTCCGCGCTGCTCCAGCTCACGCAGCGTCTGAATCAGCATCTTCTTCGAAATACCCTGCAGGCTGCGCTCCAGTTCGCCTGTGCGCGCCCGGTTTTCCGGCCAGTGATAGAGCGCATGCAGCACCATCGTGCTCCACTTCACCGAAAAGAGCTCCAGCAGGCGGCGCGGCGGTGAATCCGCATAAAAACAAAGTTTTCCTTCAACCCAGACCGGCATAGTGACTTCCCAGACAAGATGGTAACCAAAAGGTAACTACTACCAAATGGGGATCCGTGTGTCTATAGTGGGCCGCTTTCTTTACGACCACCAGGTGAGAAGAGGCAACAGATGAAAATTAACGCGCTGATAGCGTCCCAGGCTGACGAGCCGCTGCGGGCAGGCCAGGTAGAGTTACGCGAGCTGCAGGCTGACGATGTGAAAATCGAAATTCTTTACTGCGGTGTCTGTCACTCCGATCTGCATATGGCCCGTAATGAATGGGGCGTCAGCCGCTATCCGCTGGTTCCCGGTCACGAAATAGTCGGACGCGTAGTGGCTGTGGGGGGCAACGTCACAAAATTTGCCGCCGGGGAAACGGTTGGCGTTGGCGTGATGGTCGACTCGTGCGGTGAATGCCATTTCTGTCAGCAGCAGGAAGAGCAATATTGTGAGGCGGGTTTCACGCCGACCTACAACGGCACGGATAAATACACCGGCAATACGACATTTGGCGGCTATGCCCAGCATGTCATCGCCGACCAGCACTTTGTGGTCACGGTGCCCGACAATCTGGCGCTGAATGCGGTGGCACCGCTGCTATGCGCTGGCGTGACCGTCTGGTCACCGTTGCAGCATTTTAACGTCAAAGCAGGCGATCGTGTAGGTGTGGTCGGGCTCGGGGGACTGGGTCATATGGCGGTTAAACTGGCCAGCGCGCTGGGCGCAGAAGTTACCCTGTTTACTACTTCTCCGGCGAAAGGGGAAGATGCACGCCGGCTCGGCGCTAAGAACGTGGTGATCTCACGAGACGCCGCACAAATGGATGACTGCCAGGCGTCACTGGACATCATTCTGGACTGTGTCGCTGCACCACACGACCTCGATCCTTATCTCGGTGCGCTGAAAACCAATGGTCAGCTGGTGCTGGTGGGCATTCCCGATCAACCCCATCCGTCACCGAATGTGACACCGATGGTGTTTCGCCGCCTGAGCATCAGTGGCACCTCGATTGGCAGTATTCAGGAGACGCAGCAGATGCTCGACTTCTGTGGTCAGCACAACATCACGGCTGACGTTGAGATGATCACCGGTGAAGAGGTCGAAACTGCCTTTGAACGTATGCTGACCAGCGATGTGAAATATCGTTTTGTCATCGATATGCAGAAAACCCACTGGTGATGAATACGGCCCGCAGTCAAAGCGGGCCGTCTGACTTTTACCCGGGCTGAACCCAGAGGATAAAGCTCCGCATATAGTTACAACATACTAATAGGCTTCCATAACAACCCACCTCATTGAAATCCGTGCAGCAGGGGTCTTACAGCAAGATCGTTCTGATTAAACAAAAAAAAACCCGGTTCATTGACCGGGTATCTGTTTTGCCGCTTACGGGGTGCAGTTAATCCTGCTCTTTATCCGCGTCACTCTTAGCCGCTTCTTCTTTCTCAACAACATGGATAAAAGGCTTAAGCAGCTGAATATCCAGAATCACATAAACCATGGTGCTGATAAACAGAGAGATGACACTGCCAAACACCCCGCTGGTGGTAAACGTCAGATAGTTATAAATCACCAGCCAGGTCAGGCAGATAAACAGCGCGAGCGAAATGGAAAGATTGGGTACGGAGTAGTTGCTGGTCCCACCACCCTGGGTATGCGTCGCTTTAAACAGATTCCCGATGGAGTATTTCTCCAGCACCAGAATAGTTCTTTCCCAGTTACGCTGTTTACGCGCACTGGCGCGGGTCAGGAACAGATAAAGGATAGAGATGAAGAAGCCGGAGAAGGCAATGAGTACCGGAATCGCTTCCAGCGCATATTCAATACTCTTATGAGGCGTGCCCGTGGTGCTGAGATCCAGCGTCAGCGAGGCACCCAGCGCAGCATATAAAAAGAGAAACAGAGTCAGAAAAGTCAGGCTACGTTTCCAGTCGCCATCTGCCTCTGCCCCTTTTTGCTGGATGGCCAGCTGAAGCGATTGCTGAATTTGTTGCGCCTGAGGTGAGTCTGTTTCAAGGGTGTGGCATGGTGCAGCAAAGAAGTTATGCATAAACAGCTCATCTTCTTTGTGAATGGTGATTTTCATCAGAAACCTGTGTTCGGGAAATTTTCTTTATTCTAATCAGCACAGCATGAATTAACAGTAACTTTGGCTTTATCCCGCCAGCCCCGCACTGACTCAGCGGGATATCAGGTTTATCAGACTACCTAAAACTGAATCGGTTGCGAAATTCTGCGCAGCATTATCCTCTTCATGACGCAGTTGCTGATAGCGCAGCAGGGCGGCATCAGCGTTATCGGCATGAACCACGTCCCACACCATCTTAAAGCCTTCGACCATTAACGCATCCTGCTGATCCTGCCGTTCAGTGTTCACGGCTCTGACTGTTTGAGCTTTCTGAAACAGACGATAGTCTGGCATGGCTATTTCTCCCCAGGATGGTCCAGCGCCTTAAACTGTTTGATGGCTTCATGGATATTGTTGGTATCGACGGTCGCTATGCAGCGATCACCGTTGAAAACCTCATAGCGGGCATTGTGCAGCTGAAACAGCAGATCCCTGCCACGAAAGTGTATACGTTTCTGTTTAACGCCAATCCCATGCCGCCGTAATAATGCCTGTGACAGGCGATCGGTCTCTTTTATCATTCCTTCAGCCCCTCGGCAGTACGTGGTCACTGCCAGTAAACCCGATAAACATTAGTTTTATATTAAGAGATAACCCTATTTTTTACAGGGCTAACGCGCGGGTTTCAGAGAAATTACCGGGCGGCGTGAGCGGGTGAATTCAGCAGCCCACCTGATTAATGCCAATCTCTGCGTTAACGAACCGCAAATGCGGTACACTTGCCCGAATAACTCGCCACAGGACATGCCGCTATGAACGATAAAAAGATGATTTCCATTGATCAGTTCAACGCTGAAGAACGACTGGCCGTCGAGCAAACCTATAAAGGGCTGGCCGAGAAGTACCGTCAACGAACCGGTAAAGAGCCTGATAGCAAAAAAGAGAAAGAATTCAATAGCGAAGCGCGTCAGATCGTCATGATCACTAAAATGGAGAAAGAAAGAGCGCTGGCAGAGAAGGCGAAGAAAAAACCGCTGCGTAAAAAGAAACCTTCTTCACTGACCGCCAGTGAAGTCAGCGATTTCAACTGGTCGGCCTCAATTGTAAAAGGTCGCAGATAATCTTCCTCCGCGCGTATTCATGGCGCGCGGCATCTTTTCCCCTGACTGTTATCGCCTCGTCCGCACAACCCCGGCCATTTTAGCTATGATTCACTACCAGCAATAAGAATATTCTGTAAATAATTTACATTAACTTATCAATTGCCGATAAACTGTCATAACCCGTTGCTGCTTCAGTCTGCATATGAATTATTACACCCCTGACGATATTCAACTGAAGCGCCGCTCGACGCGATTTGTGCGCCGCATGTTTATGATGCGCCAGCTCGGCACCTTTCTCTGTTTTCTGCCCATTCTGTCGGTTCTGATGGAAATGGGAAAAAGCCCGGAACTCTGCGCACTGTTATTTACGAATGCGTTTGTCTGGCCCTATGCCGCCTACCGACTGGCAGTGCGTTCGCGCGACCCCACGGGTTTTGAACGCAAGAATCTGACACTGGATGCCGCTTTCGGCGGCTTCTGGGTGGCAACCATGGCGCTGAGTCCGCTTCCCTCGATTATTATCATGGCGGTACTTATCTCCGATCGTTACGCGGCGGGCGGCTGGGTTCAGCTGAAGTCTGCTCTGCAGGCCTTTCTTTTGACCTTTTTAATGGTCTGGTTAGCGGAAAAGGCGCCTTTGCAGCTGACTTTCTCTACCCGCACTGTCTGGCTGACTCTGCCCCTCGCCAGCATTTATCTGCTGGCGCTCAGCGTGGTATCACACAATCTGACCCTGAGTCTGCGAAAGAAGAACCAGGAGCTGGAACGCATCGCGCTGATGGATCACGGTCTGAAGATACCTAACCGCCGTCTGTTTGAGCGGCGGCTTGAAAGCGAGTTTTTACGTACGCAACGAGGTGAGGCTAAAGCCTGGCTGATGCTGCTGGATGTCGATCACTTCAAACAGGTTAACGATACTTTCGGGCATGAAGCCGGCGACTTTCTGCTGGCAGAGATTTCGGCACTGCTGCGTGACAGCGTTGGTCTGAAAGATGTGCCTGCCCGCTTTGGCGGGGATGAATTGTGTGTGATTGTGCGTGATGCAGATGAAACCCGCATCCTGCTGCTGGCAGAGCAGATCAGGCAGGGGATTGCCCTGTTGCGGCTGCCAGCGTCATCCACCTTTCAGTGCTCAGTGAGTATCGGGATTGCGCCGGCAACTGATGCGGCGTCGATTCATGAATGGCTGAGATGCGCTGATGAGGCGCTTTATCAGGTCAAGCGCGCCGGGCGCAACGATGTTCGGGTGTGGCATGCCGGTACGCTGGAAACGCTCAGTGAAGTGAGAGGCCGATAGAGAAGGTAGCCTGAGACGGCGTCTCAGGCTGAGTGTTTAAATCGCCGGGTAGTCGCCGGTGCCTTCAGGCCAGGGCGTGAGCAGATCATAACCCTCATCGGTGACGGCAACGGTATGTTCCCATTGCGCCGAGAGCGAGCGATCTTTGGTGACCACTGTCCAGCCATCTGACAGCACGCTGGTTCCGGCTTTACCGGCATTAATCATCGGTTCGATAGTGAAAATCATGCCTGCTTTCAGTGGCATCCCTTCGCCCGGTGTGCCGTAGTGCAGCACCTGTGGATCGGTGTGGTAAATTTCACCGACGCCGTGACCGCAATATTCACGAACCACCGAGAAGCCAGCCGATTCAGCGACACGCTGGATAGCCGCGCCTACATCGCCCAGTGTCGCGCCAGGACGGACGGTTTTGATACCGGCGACCATCGACTGATAGGTGATCTCCACCAGACGTTTGGCACGGACTGACGGTGTGCCGACAAAGTACATCCGGCTGGTATCGCCATACCAGCCATCTTTGATGATCGCTACATCGATATTAACGATATCGCCATCCTTGAGCTTTTTACTGGCCGGAATGCCGTGGCAGACCACATGATTGACCGATGTGCAGGTAGTACGGGTATAACCGTGATAACCGATGTTTGCTGGCGTCACTTTAAGCTCATTCACAATGAAGTCGTGACAGATATCATCCAGTTCTTCCGTGGTGATGCCGGGCCGGACGTGAGGTGTAATCATCGCCAGCACCTGAGCCGCAGCCTGTCCGGCTGCTCGTGCCATCTCAATCTCCGCTGCGGTATGAATTTTAACGCTGTTCATGACACGTCTCCCTGTGTAGTGAGGCTCTCTTTGTGGAGCATATTGCGAATATCAGCGCTGCCTTCCAGTTCAAGCCGGATTAGCATCTGCGCCAGTTGATGTTGGGTCTGCTGCGGATAGAGTTCAGCCAGCATACCGAGTTTTAGCCAGTGTTCTGCCTGTGCATTAATTGAGCGGCTCATCGCCTGACTGGCAATGCGCAGATTCTCATGCATCAGGTCGGAGATTTTTACGATACCCATGCTAGCCTTATATGAAACGTATATGTTTTATATAGCTTAACGCCAACGGCGTGATTTGAAAAGAGGGGGGAGATTGTTGCGCGTCTGAAGCAGGGTACAGAATGATGACCAACGGCCAAGCATTTCGATCGGAACAGAAAAATTTACAGGTAACAGGAAGGTGTGTATTGCCAGGTAACAGTAGGGCAGCCCCGCCGAAAAAGCGCCGAAACACTGTCTTTTTCCTGAAAACGTAGCTGATGACTGAGCAGATGAAATACTGGGTTTTTCTGGTGGCTATGGATATTAAGTCTGTAGCATTGATGGCATAAAATACGGTTAAACATCAGGGATGTAATTATGCATGAATAATTGCTTTTTTATTTTTATAATATTTTCAAGTCAGGCCGACAGTACATTTAACCGATGTCTGATAAAAGCCTTTCTGTTGCATGTAACGCTCTGCTGCTTCAGGAATTTCCTCTCTGCGGCTCATGATAATCAACACATTTAAAAAATTTTACTCTACCGGCTTATACACGGTATGGCTAAGTGTAGTAGCCCATTAGCCAGCCAGAACTGATGATATCAGTATGTCGATCTCTGAAGCTATGCCGTCAGATACCGGCTGCTAAAATTGTGCACCGCGATGCACTTATCCGTTGTCAGCAACAGACAGCAAACTCTTACTCCGGTACAAGCTCCATTCAGCCCAGCAATTTTCAGGATTGATATCGAAGTAACCGCGGCATTCAGCCATGGCGAGAGCAACATCACGCGGCACTTCGATAGTTGTGGCATTATCACGGATGCTGCTGACTTCCTGCTCAGTAAGCGGGCTTCCTTTCTCATTCTCAATTTTCATCAGTAATGGGATGAGGGCAGGTATAAAAACTATGCTCATGAGTCATTTCTCATATTATTAAAGGTTCGTGTCGCTACGAAGTCACTAAAATATGACCTCTCCGGGGTGCGGTCAGTGGCATTCTGTAAAATATATCTTTCTGAAAAATATTAATTCATCGTAGTTTCTTAGCTAAAAGGCCTGAAAATCAATTAACACTGCCCAGGCATACAGGCAGGTTTGTATAGCCCGGCTGGCTTGCCATAGATAAGGGTGAACATGTCGGCGCCATATTCTGGCTAACCGGCTGGGCCTGGGACTGATTTTGATACTGGCTGTCATCGTTGTTCGTTGAGGATTTTCTTACGGCCTGACGGGCCTTCTCTCGCACGTAGGATGACGTGTAGTTATGGGCCTGGTATGCGCCGTAACCTGCTGCGCCCGCTGTAGCATATCTGGCCGTTCGCTTGCCGCTGGAATATCTCTTCTTGATTCTGGGTGTCGTTGTTTGTGATGAATAACCTGAACTAAAATTATGGCTGTAGCTTCTATGCCCACCCCCACCACGATGGCCGCGCGCATCAGCTGTGAACGAGGCAGCCATCAGTGATGCCATAGCCAGACTTAACATAATTCCCTTCATTACTGCTCCCGTTTTTTCATATTCATTAATCATGTTCTCGTCAAAAATCACGATATCTTCAGCCAGAAGAACAATTTTTTTAGATTTATTTAACTCATTTAACGCTGCGCTATCCTTATGAGAGGAGGTGCCCATGTGTGGACGGTTTGCGCAGTACAGCAGCAGAGACGATTACTTTGAATCCCAGGGGCTGAAGCCCGATGAAATCACTTATGACCCGGAGCCCATAGGCCGCTTTAACGTAGCTCCAGGCACCAAAGTGCTCTTGCTCAATGAGCGAGATAATGAAATGCACTTTGATCCGGTTTACTGGGGTTACGGTCCGGAGTGGTGGGATAAACAACCGCTCATCAATGCGCGTGGTGAAACGGCGGCGACAGGACGCATGTTTAAACCGCTGTGGGAGCATGGCCGCGCTATTGTTCCTGCCAATGGCTGGTATGAATGGAAGCGAGAGGGCGATAAAAAACAGCCTTACTTTATCTACCACAAAGAGAAAGTGCCGCTGTTCTTCGCCGCTATCGGCAAAGCGCCTTATGGTAAGGATCATGGGCATGAGGGTTTTGTTATCGTAACGGCAGCGAGCAATAAAGGCATGGTTGATATCCATGATCGACGCCCGCTGGTTTTAAGTGCGGATGCTGTACGCGAATGGCTCAGTGCCGAAACCACGCCGGAACGTGCTCAGGAAATTGCATACGAAGCCGCACTGCCTGAGAAGGACTTCACCTGGCATCCTGTTACAGCCAAAGTCGGGAACATCCACAATCAGGGTGAAGCGCTTATTAAAGAGATCAAGCCTGACTGAACAGGCCGATGAGGTGAGAAATTTACCTAGTTTCCCGCACCGGTTCCCGATATAAAAACAGGATCCCTCGTTTCTTAAACTGAGAGCGTTTATTTTGCAGCCAGACACTATGCGGTTGTTTCTTCGGCCAGTCACTCCATCCGATGCCGATGATCTTTTCAGGATCTACGGTGATCCTGCGACGAACACCTTTAATCCCGCAGGCCCACATCCGGATATTCAGCATTCACGGGAAGTGCTATCGCGCTCTGTCAGTCACTGGGAATCAAACGGCTTCGGCACTTGGGCTATCTCGCTTCGGGATAATCCAGAAAGAATCATCGGTTTTGGGGGATTGAGCATCAGAAGCTTTGCCGATATCACGATCAATAATCTGGGGTATCGTTTTTCTCCGGAATCCTGGGGGAAAGGACTGGCGACGGAATTTGCGAACTATGCAGTGAATTATGGATTCGAAGAAGTAAAACTGGCTGAGATTTCTGCAGTCGTAAGAGCAAATCATCTGGCTTCACAAAAGGTTCTGATTAATGCCGGCCTCTGGCATATCCGGGATATCTATGATGTGGAAAATGCGCCCGCAAGCATGCTCTTTACCCTGAGTCAGGATGAATGGAACGAAAAACGGGGGTGAGGAGGGTATCTCCTGTCCTGTTAAACACCTATCGTTCCAGGTTAATCAGTGCGAGCTGTAGATGATGCGCTATAAAGTTCGCTTTGAGCGCGCTGTAGCGTTGAGAATCGTTGTTAAAGAGTGATGCTGCCGCACGCTTTATCTCAGCATAAGTTGCTGCGATATCTCTGTTTTCCCTGAGGTAATCACAGAAAGCCAGGGGCCTTATTATCTGTTCGTCTCCAGATACAAACGCATGCACCTGATGGCTACGCCGTTCGCCACCCTTAATAAAATATCTGCGGCCTGAGATTCCGTTCTCACCGCGAGGGCACCTCACTGGTCAGTCATCTCAAATGACGCTGATGGGTCTGTTAAACTCATGGCGATTCACGCAAGCTGGAATGGGTTTATCCCTGTCTCAGGCGGCAAGTCACGAGAATAACACTCTCTGCTTTAATGGCATCCGCCATTGAATTACCCATTTACTCCGCCCAGGAGTCATCACTTCTTACCCCTTTCATTACTGTATTTTTTTCCCCCGCTGCCGATAACAGATCCAGTACCAGCGAGCCATAGATGCGGAACGTCGGTGATAACCCAATAAATCAGACGTCGAGGTCTTCTATGTATCGGAACAAGAAAATGAAATTAAGCGTCATGCTCACTGGATCATTCCTTGCTGTCATCTTGACGGGTGTTTTTGTGACAGCCTTTGCCGGATTTAAGCTCAATACGGCCAGCGATCAGCAGGAATTGACGCGCGCGCGGCTGGGCGATCTTCAGGCTCTTCAGACGCTCAAAGACAACTTAACTCAACAAACGGTGCTTTTACTGTCCGTGGCTTCAGGCATTCAGCCTCAGGCCGAGGAAAAACTAAAAACGCAGTTCTTTGCATTGCAGACCAACAGTGACAATACCACTGCGCATTTCCGGGAACTGATCAACGGTGCCAAAAATATTCCGGGGATCAATCTCGCTGAAGTTGAAGAGGCGTCCACGCAATTAAATAAAATCGAAGTCGCAACGGGTCCGCTTCAGCAGGCAGAGAAAAATCTGTTTATGCAGAACGCCACTCCGTTCCCGGAAAAACTCCGTGGTGAACTGATCCCTGCGCTTTCTGTTTACCGCAGTGCGGTGGATGGGATGGTTGATTATCAGGCGAGAGTCACAAGTAAAACGGCGGAAACGTCGACGCAGGCGCTCTCCGGTGTCTATATGACGCTGGCTGGCCTGACAACCCTGTTCGTTGTTATGGGCTTTGTGATGAGTGGTCTGATTACCCGCTGGCTCAAAGTTCAGCTGGGTGGCGAACCTTCTCATGCACAGGGCTTGGCCGCCGCGATTGCGGCGGGTGATCTGACGACCAAAGTCACCCTTCGTCAGGGGGATACCGTCAGCATGATGGCGTCGCTGGATAGTATGCAGTCCAATCTGCGTGACCTGGTCTCACATATCAAAGACTCTTCCGCTTCGGTCGCGATGGCCGCTGATGAAATTTCTCAGGGCAATACTGAACTCTCTTCCCGTACAGAGCAGCAGGCCGCCGCTTTGCAGGAAACCGCCGCCAGTATTGAACAGCTCACGGTTACAGTGAAAAGCAATGCTGCGGGCGCGCAGCAGACTGCGGATTCGGCCCGCGAAACCGCTGCGCTGGCGCGTTCGGGTGAACACGATATGCAGCGCATGTCAGAGACGATGAATGATATTTCAAAAAGCGCGGTGAAAGTCCGGGATATTACCTCCGTTATCGAAGGGATTGCATTTCAGACCAACATTCTGGCGCTTAACGCAGCAGTTGAAGCAGCGCGAGCGGGCGAACAGGGCCGGGGTTTCGCCGTGGTCGCGGGTGAAGTCAGGACGCTGGCGCAGCGCAGTGCAACGGCAGCCAGAGATATTAAACATCTGATTGAAGAGGCTGTGGCGCAGGTTGAAAGTGGTGTTGTCGTGGCAACCGGGACCGGCAAGAGCATTCTTGATATCAATGCGATGGTCGGAAAACTGGCCGTCGCGATGGATAACATCTCACTCGCCTCAGCTGAACAGATGCAGGGCATTTCACAGGTCAGCATTGCGGTAAATGAGATGGATGGGGTAACGCAGAATAACGCTGCGCTGGTTGAGGAATCCTCTTCCGCATCGCAGTCTCTTTCGGCTCAGGCAAACTCTTTACGTGAAGCAGTGAATGCCTTCCGCATTTAGGTTGATGCGCATGGCTCACGCCGAAAGACGTGGGTGGAGAGCATCTGAACTGTGCGGGCCATCGTTTTTTTTAAATGATTGAAATCTATGCCGGGAGCTATTGCTTGCCAGTAATGATGGCTGTCTGCTGTGCATGAAAACCAGACGTTGATGCAGTATGGACTGGTTATGTTAAGCCCACCTTCGGTGGGCTTATTGCATATCACCTCAGCCTGATCCCCCAGCTAAAAAAAATTAAAATTTTTTGCATCCGTTTTCCCTGCTCATTCGTATTAACAGATAAGGGCGCTCTCGCCCTGTCCGTTAACTCAATGAGGGAAGTGAAAATGAAACCATTCCTGCCAACTCTGATTTTTTCTGCATTAGTCTTCAGTGGCGCCACTTACGCGGCAACCATGAACAGCGACACGGTGATGGTCGGCGGAGCCGCCATGTACCCATCGAAAAATATTGTTGAGAATGCTGTTAACTCGAAAGACCACACCACGCTGGTGGCTGCCGTTAAAGCCGCTGGCCTGGTCCCGACGCTGGAAGGGAAGGGGCCGTTTACCGTTTTCGCGCCCACCAATGCCGCCTTTGAAAAACTGCCTAAGGGCACTGTCGACTCCCTGCTGAAACCAGAAAATAAACAGAAACTCACCAGTGTCCTGACCTATCACGTGGTCGCAGGAAAACTGGACATGAAAGCACTGGAGAAAAAAATCAAAGCGGGTGGCGGCAAAGCCGAGCTGAAAACGGTGAATGGCGAATCACTGTGGGTAATGGCGAACGGCCCGCACAACATTCAGCTTAAAGATGCTCAGGGCAACATTGCCAGTATCACTACGTATGATGTGAACCAGAGCAACGGTGTGATTGACGTCATTGATACCGTCCTGATGCCGTAAAGCGTTACCTATACTGAGTGTGGCCACTGAATGCGTGGCTACACCTTTAACAGGGAAGCCGATGACAAAAAATGTGCCCCACATTCAGGCCGACTTAATGAACCAGATAGCCGTCGGTGATAAAGCGGCTCTTGAGCAGCTTTACCGCGTCCTGTCGCCCCGACTCTATGGGATCATCCTGCGCATGGTCAGACGCCGGGACTGGGCGGAAGAGATCCTGCACGACACGTTCATCCATATCTGGCAGACGGCAAATTATTACGACGATAAGCGCAGTGAACCGCATATCTGGCTCAGCCACATCGCCAGAAATCGGGCGATTGATTTCCTGCGTAAACATGAAAACAGAAGCTGTTCCATGGATGATATCAGCGAAGCCGAAGCGGGTTTCCAGACACCACTTCCTGCCGATGGGAGTCATGCGGAGGCACGTCGCCTTCAGCACTGTATGGCGCACTTACCCTCTGAACAGCGACAAAGCATTTCGCTCGCCTATTATCGTGGCCTGTCACAGAGTGAGATTGCGCTCTCCATGAGTCAGCCTGAGGGTACGGTCAAAAGCTGGATCCGTCGCGCGTTAATCCATCTTCGGGAGTGCATAGGCCTATGACTGCTCAGGAACAACATGATCTCACCGCGGCGGAATATGTGCTTGGTCTTACCGACGATGCGACACGTCATCGGCTGGATAAACGCCTCAATGACGATTCAGTGTTTGCCGCGGAGGTACTTAACTGGCAGAAAGCGTTCAGCGGCATTGATCTGCTCACCCACAACGTTATCCCGCCTTCTGCGATCTGGCCGCGGATTGAGCAGAATCTTAACCCTGGCGCTGGCGTATCTGGCACGCCATCAATTCGCAGGCAACCTGGCTTCTGGCTCGGCTGGGGTCTGGCGGCGGCAATGGCGGGCATCCTCATTTACAACCAGGTGATTAATCCGGAAGCCCCACCGTCCCTGCAGCCGATTGCGGTACTCAGCGGCGCCCAGCCCGATGCACAGTTTGTGGTGAATCTGGATAAGTCAGCTTCACACCTTCAGGTTTCGGCGCTGAATATCACGCTACCAGAGAATAAAAATCTGCAGCTCTGGCTGATCAGGGGCAGTGCTCCGCCACAATCATTGGGACTGATTAATCATCGCGACAGTAACGTTTTCCGGTTACCGCCTGGCGAGTTAGATAATCAGACGGTACTGGCGGTAAGTCTGGAGCCGGTGGGGGGATCTCCGCTCAGCGGGCCGTCCGGTCCGGTAATTTTCCAGGGTAAAGTCACTTTGCTCTGATATTAAATGGCGCAGGTTCAGGGGCGGGGATTCAGCGGGAAAGGGGAGTGTGTGGCTATCCGAATGGCAAGCCGCTCTTCTCTTACCTTCACTAAATCAGGGGGAAACGATAAAAAAATGGATATCAGAGAGGCCACTGCGTCTGATACGGAAAACATCAGTGAGCTGATACACAGGGTGTCGATACAATGTAATTTTTCAGAGATAGAGCCCTGTCCGCAATGGTTTATCGAGAGCATAAAACCTGATGCGCTTAAACCGTTGATTGTTTCAGATGATTATCTCTGGCTGATTGCCGTGGAAAAAGGTGAGGTGACAGGCGTACTCACCCTTTTCGAAGGCAATTTAGTGAAATACCTTTTTGTGCATCCGGCATTTCAGCGTAAAGGGGTAGCGAGGGCACTCTGGCAGCAGGTGACACCCGTGCTGCGTTCAGAAATCAGTGTACGGTCTTCACTCTTTGCCGTCCCTTTTTATGAGAAAAAGGGATTTAAAAAAGTCGGGGAGGTCAAATTTTTTAACGGCGTATCATTCCAGACAATGATCGCTCAGCGCTGACTTAAAAAAGAGATTTTTACGTTCTCTGTTTCTGTAATAAATCGACCCGGCCATTCACTTATCAAACCAGCTTTCAGGGCGAATGGATCCGGGCCAGCCCGCCGTGTTTATTGATACCCGCGCAGATTTCCTCTCTTCAACTCACTGACTTTTCGCGTCATCGCTGCCCGCTGATGCTATATCGGGTGTGTGATTTGCAGCGTTTTTACATTTCATCAGCCTCTTTTTACGCCTTTTTTACAGGCCGATCGGTTTAATTAACGGCATCGGGCGCGGATGCGCCTCTGTTCAAGGAAGTCGTGGATGAAATGCATTAACAAGCCCTATTCCATACCGGGATGCAGCGATGCTGCAGTGGCTGATCTTGCTGAGCAGCAGCGCCTTCGCCTGATGTCGCCCCGCAAATGGTTCCGAGATGCCATTGAGGCCAGCACCGATCCGGCACTGCTGAATTACCGCCTGATTTCTCAGTGGCTGGGCGCATCGATACCGGATACCCGCTCTCTGACTCTGGCGCTGAACAATAGCCTCTGTTTTGGACTTTACCGCAATGGCCGGCAGATTGGTTTTGCCCGCGTTGTGACCGATATGGCGGAGACCTGGGTCATCCGCAATCTGTTCATTTCGCCGGAATATCGTTTTATCGGCCTGGGTTCATGGCTGCTGCACTGCTGTCTGTCTCATCCTGGCGCCAGAGGCTGCCGGAGCATTATTGCGATGGGTGAGCCCGTGCCGGTTTTCTTTGAAAGCAACGGATTTGTGGCTTTTCCCTCACTGCCCGGCGTCTGGGTGACGACCTTGCACGATGGAGGTTACGACCCGATTTGCGCAAAAAGCGCCAGCAGGCATTAAACCCAGGTGCACGCTTATGAGCGGTTTTCTCCAGTTTATTATCCAACCTCCTGTTAATAGCGGCTCGCTGCCAGGCACTGGTGCCTCTCCGCAGCGGGTTCTTAAGGAACACACCATGTCAGGCCTTATCCTTGTTTCTCATAATCAATGTCAACGATCGACGCTTACTGCCGTTTATGACGGACTGCTTTCCCGTCAGGGAGGGGTGTGGATTAGCTGGGATGGTGGAAGCACAGTGATACCCCAGGATGCGTCAAGATCTTACGCTGTGCAGCAGATGGGCCAGTATGAAACCGTGACCTTCCCCTATACGCCGGGCGAGCTGAACGAGGGTTACCACAATTATATTCACAAAGGGCTCTGGCCTGTTTTTCATCAGCGTCCGGACATGGCTCGTTTTTCCGCCAGCGGCTATCAGGAATATAAAAACATCAATAAAGCCTATGCGCGTGCCATCTGTGAAAATGCCACACCCGACGATGTTATCTGGATTCAGGATTATCACCTGCTTGGCTGTGCCACGTATCTTCGTGAAGAAGGGCTGACTAACTCAGTGGGTATTTTTCTGCATCAGCCTTTCCCGTCCGGCAGAATGTTTGAAACTATTCCCGAATGGCGCTGGTTCACTGACTCATTACTGTGTTGTGACCTGATTGGCTTTCAGACCGTGCAGGACATGAATAACTTCCTCGTCTGGCTGGAGAGTGAATTCCGAATAGAGTGGCTGGAGGCACAAAGCTTTCGTGTTCATGGCCGGATTATCAGAGTGGGTGTGTTTCCTGTCGGGATTGACCTTGACGATGTCCAGTCTCTGCGTGAGAGCAACAGCTGTGCTTATATGGAGATGCAATGCCGCGAAAGCCTGCCAGAAAATACGTTATTAAGCGGTGGCCATCTTGATGAGAGTTCAGGTCTGCCTTACCGGATCAGCACGATGGAAGTGTTGCTGCGAAGACATGATTGCTATCAGAAAAATATCACGCTGTTGCAGCTGGCGCCTCCGGCAGCCGGGCACGCACATGATGCGTCAGAACTCGGTCACACTCTGGAAGCACTGTGTGGGGAGCTTAATGGCGTACATGGCACAATGAACTGGTATCCGGTGAACTATCTGACGCACGCCTACAGCCGGGAAGAACAGGCCGGTATCTATCGTGCCTAACGCGTCGCGCTGGTAACGCCGTTGATGGCGGGCATGAGCCTGATGGCCAAAATGTATGTCGCCCTGCAGGACCCGAAAAATCCCGGGGTGCTTATCCTCTCGCAGTTTGCCGGTGCAGCCGAGCAGATGGAGGGTGCCATTATCGTCAATCCCTACGATCCAGATGCAATGGCCAGTGCGGTGCATCGCGCCCTGCAGATGCCGTTACACGAACGGCGGTGTCTGCATGCCCGTCTGATGAAGGGACTGCATATGCACAACAGCCATCACTGGGCTGAGTCGTTTTTGCGCATACTGAACGCTGAGCCAGCTGCCCCGGAAGCCTTGCCGTCGCCTGCATTTTTTCCGCACCTGAGCAGTAGCCGGGCGAGGTACTGAGTTTCAGAGGTCAAAACGGCGATTTAAAACGGATGGTGTGGACGTTAAACAACATCACGCTGATAGAGAGTGGAGCAGGTAAAAATTTTAACTGCTTATTCATTCGAGCTTTGAATTTGCACTCAATAATATGAGGTCAGGGTCCTTTTCAAACCAGGGTGTCACTGATTGATGTCGTTGTGGGGTTTTTCCAGATCTTTGCCATACCTTCACTCACAGGGCTGACGCGCGTGAAACCAAATTTTTCGTACAACTCCGGGACATCTGCCATCAACTTGACATAAGCACCATCACAGGCATTTTGATCGAGCCACTTTGTCAGCGTTTCCATTATCATGCGGCCCAGACCTTTTCCCTGATGCGTGGGATCAACAGCGACATCGACAATGTCCATATTCAGCGCGCCGTCGCCCACGATACGCCCCATTCCGATGACGGTTTCCTTCCAGAGGATATGAACACCATAACAGCTGTTAGGTAGTCCCATACGGACGGCCCTGGCGGGACGTGGCGTCAGTCCTGAGATAATACGTAAGCGGCAAAAATCCTCTACAGACGGAACAGTTTCAACAAGCTGGTAGTCAGACAAAAGTGTATCCTCTTGTTAGTCATTCAATTTCTGCAAAATGCGGCTTTCGACTTTGTTCAGGGCGGGTGATTGGCAAAGCAGGCCTTAGCTGTCCGTCAGGGCAGCTATTCAGGTTAGCTCGGTCATCACGCCACGCAGTTCCTCTCTGAGCCAGCGCAGTGGCAAATCGTTATCAAACCGTTTATGCCAGAGCAGCGAGAGGCCAATCGCGGGAGTCGCTACTGGTACGGGACTGCAGCATAAACCGTAATGGGCTATCCAGTCATCTGCCAGCCCGGCGGGAACGGTGGCTAACGCGGGTGTGCGCGCCAGCAACGGAGGCAAAGAGGAAAAATGCGGCGTCACGTAGCGAATCGAACGTGCCTTTCCTGATGTCGCAAGCTCATCATCAATGGCGCTCCAGGTCGCCCCACGATAGGAAACCAGCAGGTGATCATGTGCCACGTAATCCTCCAGCGTCAGCGGTGCATGTAACGAAAGCTGTTCCGGGTGCCATAACGTACAAAAGCGGTGTGACACCATCTTCTCGCGCTGGAGCGTGGCGGGCGTGCTCTCGCCCACTGAAATGGCAAGATCGATCTCTCCACGTGCGACCAGTTCCGCATCCCGGAAGGGATCGCTGGCCGTGACCTGAAGCGTCACGCCGGGAGCGGTGTGTGTGATGCGCGCATACAGTTCCGGCATCAGCCAGCGTTCAACCCAGTCGCTCATCCCCAGCCGAAAAACATGCGTCGCCTCTGAAGGCGTAAAGGATGCTGGCTGAAACAATACGTTCTGCATCTGTGCCATTAACGGCCCCAGCTCAGCGAGCAGCGCTTCAGCACGCGGGGTAGGCTCCATGCCTTTCGCCGTGCGCACAAACAGTGGATCACTGAACATTAGCCGCAACCGGGCCAGTGCATTACTGACTGCTGGCTGACCCAGATGCAGCTTTACTGCCGCACGCGACACGCTGCCTTCCCGCTTCAGAACGAATAGCACCGTCAGTAAATTCAGGTCGATTCGATGAAAATCATTTTCTCTGATAGTGAGCATCAGTTTAATCAATTTGAGTGATACAGGTTGCGTAAGGATACTGCCCACCACGTTGTGATGAAACTTTATGGAGAGATATTTATGAAAATTTTAATGATGATGGTGGCTCCTCTTATCGCGTTCAGTCCGGTCTATGCTGCCGAACAGACCTCTGCACGGGATCAGCAAGCTCCGGGTTATTACCGGATGACATTGGGGAAATTACGCATTACCGCAGTTTCGGACGGCACGGTGACCGTTCCCCTGAATAAATTACTGACTAACATTTCGCCTGAAAAACTAAACCAGGCAATGGCCAGAGATTCGATGACGCCGCAGGCCGAAACATCAATCAATGCCTTCGTTATTGATAATGGTAAACAGCGCATTTTAGTCGATACCGGGGCCGGTGAGCTTTTTGGACACAATGGCGGACATCTGCTGACCAATCTGGCCGCCGCTGGCTATCCGGCAGAGTCGATCGATGCCGTACTCTTAACCCATATTCATGCCGATCATTCAGGTGGTGTCATGCGTGCGGGTAAGCCTGCTTTTCCAAAGGCCGAAGTCTTCGTGGATAAACGGGATGTCGATTTCTGGCTTAATCCGGCTAACGTCAGCAGGGTAGAGGCGAGTCAGGCTCATACCTTTGCCGAATCTGAACGGACGCTTCGCCCGGTCATCAATGCTGGCCTGCTTAAAACGTTTATGGCACCAGCCACATTACCGTTGGGAATCCGTGCAGAGTCGACAGCCGGACACACGCCGGGCAGCGTACTTTATCGCGTAGAGAGTGAAGGGCAGACCCTGGTGTTGTGGGGAGATATCATCCATGCTAAAGCGGTGCAAATGCCCGATCCTGAAGTAGCCATCCATTTTGATGTGAATCAGAAGCAGGCTATCACTACACGTGAAAGGATACTGAAACAGGCTGCAGATCAGGGCTACTGGGTGGCTGCGGCGCATATTGCCTTCCCGGGCCTGGGCCATGTTCGTCATGAGGGTAACGCTTATCGCTGGGTGCCCGCTAATTACACCACGCAACTCGGACAGTAAGGTTTTTTAATTTAGCGGCAAGCGGAACGGCATCATCGCTCCCTGCTAATCGCCGGACGTCAGCTGTTCTGATGTTATGCCGCTAATCATTCAGGTCGTCGCAGCGAATCAGGCACATTTTTTCTGAAAGCACGGTAGTCGATTTTCCAGGCATTCAGCTTGTTGTATAACGCCGTTCGTGAGATCCCCAGCAGTTGCGCTGACTGCCGCAGATTCCCCTGTTGTTCACTGACAATTTGTAAAATATGCATGCGCTCCAGGTTGTGCAGTGAGGATGGCATATCCCCGGCAACCTCATTAATTGAGACTTTTTGCAGCGATTCGGGCAAATCGGTTCGGGTAATCTCTAGCCCTTCACTCAGATTGACCACACGCTCGATCACATTTTCCAGTTCCCGCACGTTTCCCGGCCAGTTCCAGGATTGCAGACATGCCATTGCGTCTGGCGCGACCACCGGCGGAATACGCTTCAGACGCGTGCAGAGTGCCTGAATAAAGATGTTAACCAGCTCCGGAATATCTTCGCGACGATCGCGCAGCGGCGGGATCTCCAGCGAAATCACATTCAGGCGGTAATAGAGATCGCGCCGGAATGCGTTTTTCTCAACGGCTTCAGGCAGATTACAGTGGGTAGCCACAATAATACGCACATTCACTTTAACGGGCTGCGCTGCGCCGATACGCAGCACTTCGCTCTCCTGCAAAACGCGCAATAAGCTGGTTTGCGCTTCGAGCGGCATCTCACCAATCTCATCAAGGAACAGGGTGCCGCCATCAGCCAGTTCAAATTTCCCTGCGGAACCGCCACGACGGGAACCGGTGAAGGCGCCATCGGCATAACCAAACAGTTCGCTTTGCACCAGATCGCGCGGTATTGCGCCGCAGTTCAGAGCGATAAATGCTTCATGCTGGCGGGGACTGGCATTATGAATGGCCTGAGCAAACAACTCTTTGCCGGTCCCGCTTTCGCCGCTGAGTAACACGGTGCTGTCGGTACGGCTGCTGACGCGTGCCTTATGGATCGACTGCTGCAGGGGCGGCGAGTGGCCGCGGATCATCTCAAAGGTGTAACTGGCGTTCACGCCCATTACCCGCCGTGTAATGGCGCGGATACGCTGATTTTCACGCAGTGACAGCACACGTCCGCCATCCGGTGCGGGCATTAAAGATATCAGGCAGGAGAGGGGATCAAGGCCCTCCGGCCTGAACTGCAGCTCAAGGTCATTACAGAAAGGCATCGTCAGCAGCGATCCGCCCTGCGGTTGCAGCAGTGCGTCAATGGGGGTGTCGTGTGGATCCAGCCCGCTGAAAATCTGGCGTGCATAGCGGTTAAGGGTTTTGATGCGACCCTGCTTATCACAGACAATGACGCCCTCATTCAGCGTCTCCAGAATGGACTGCTGTTCAGCCAGCAGGCGTCGAAGCGTCAGCTGTTGCCCGACAGCTTCTGCCGCCGCCTGGACCGTTCCCAGAGTGTGGGCATTAAAATTCTCCGGCGTGGCGGTCAGAGTCAGCACACCAACTAACTGGCCGCTGTCATCGCGGACCGGTGCCGCCGCGCACTGTCGGCGGCGCTTGCGCAGATCAAACTTCCAGTTCTCACCGCTCAGCACGTAAACCAGCCGCTGTTCAATCAGGCAGCGCGCGGTACAGTTAGTGCCCAGTACCTCTTCACGCAAAATACTGCCGACGGGTGTCAGGTCGGCACCGCAAAAATGCAGTGTCACGCCCTGCGCGTCAGTAAGGTTAATGTGTCCGTCCGGATTATAGGCGAGCAAATTTTCCATAATGCTACGCGCCACAAGAATCAGTTCAGCATTGTTCTCAAGAATCGCAGTCAGCTCACTGTCCGGCGGGGCGGTATAGATAAAGCGGTGTGGATCAATACCGTACTGCTGCGAACGCTGCCATGAATGCAAAATACTCTGTCGCAGCGCGGGTGGCTGTTCGCCCTGGGTAAAGCTCTGCCAGCTTTGCCACAACAGCGCGTCCCAGCTGTCAGCATCCTCTCTGTCCGGCAGGCTGAAAATCGCATCGCTCTCATCTCTTAATAACCGTTGCTGATTCACCGGCCGCTCCCTCCAGGTTAAATGTCCATTTTATTGACATGTGAATTTGACATGTAAACTTTGTTGCCGATTTGTGATCAGATACCGTGCCCATGCTCACAAAATTTTCCGGATTTTGGTTGGCATCTCCTTTGCAATGGTTGATGCCGTGATGTGAATCAAATAAGCCAGGGGAAATAAGTTGTTATGCGCAAACATAATTTACGCCTGATTCTGTTTATCTGTGCCATTGCCTCACTCAGTGGCGTGATTCTGGGTTATGACGCTTCCGTGATTTCCGGCGTTATCGATCCGCTGACAGAACATCTGAATTTAACGCCATGGGAAAGTGGCTGGGCGGTATCAAATGTCATTCTCGGCTGCATCGCTGGCGCATGGGGCGTTGGCTTCATTTCAGATCGTATCGGCCGCAAATCGACACTGATCGTTACCGCCATACTCTTTGTGCTCTCTGCCGTGGGCGCGGCGCTGGCCAGTTCTTTGACAGATTTTGTTATCTGGCGACTGATCGGCGGACTGGCGGTCGGGATGGCCTCTGCGATTACGCCGCTTTATATCGCGGAAGTTTCACCGAAAGACTGGCGGGGCCGCATGCTCGGCCTGCAGCAGATGCTGATGGTCGGCGGACAGGTGGCGGTTTATATCGTGAATTACCTGATAGCACGCGGTATGCCGCATCAGTGGATTGTCAGTGAAGGCTGGCGCTGGATGCTGGCCTCCGGCGTGGTACCCTGTGCGCTATTCCTGCTGCTGGTGCCATTTATGCCGGAGTCGCCGCGCTGGCTGGCGCTGAACGGTAAAAAAGATCGCGCTCTCGACGTGCTGACCCGTCTTTCGAATGCGCAGCACGCCGAGCGACTGTTACAGGAGATCCTGACATCGGGTCAGCATGATAATGCCAGTACCAGCCAGCGCGGCATCCTGCGGGACGCGCGGGCACGCTATATTCTGCTGGTTGGCTGTGCCATTGCCATTTTGCAGCAGATCTCCGGTATCAACATCCTGCTCTATTACGCGCCCTCACTCTTACAAAACATCACCGGCAGTACCCAGTCTTCCCTGTTTCACAGCATTTTCCTTGGCCTTGCGCTGCTGGCTGGCGTGGCCGTTTGTCTGAGTACTATCGATCGTCTGGGCCGGACGCTGCTGCGCTGGGGGGCACTGGGATGTGCGCTCTCTATGGTCTTCACCGCCTGGGCATTTATCGCCGATGCTGGTGGATTGCTGCCAGTGATTGGGCTGATAGCCTTCGTACTGATATTTGGCCTTTCCTGGAGCCTGGGTGCCTGGCTGCTGATCTCTGAAATCTTTCCTAATCGTATTCGTGCCGTGGCGATGGGCTTTGCGTTTGCCTCAATGTACGTCGCGAATTTTATCGTTACCCAAAGCTTCCCGATGATGAACCGCAGCCGGGTGCTGATGGAACACTTCCATGGTGCCTTCCCGCTAATGCTGTGTGCGGTGGGATCGCTTATCGCGTTCTGGTTTGTCCGCCGCTTTTTACCGGAAACCCGGGGCGTTTCACTTGAGCATATTGAGCCACTGATGCTCTCCAAATCCCGTCGTTTCGCCGCTGATGCGCAACGATCTGATCAACACCAGTCCTCGCCCGCCTGGGCTAAAGCGAAATAATAAGGAGTTTTTATGAACCATCAAACAGTGCGTGTGGGTTTAATTGGCGCAGGCCGCATGGGCAGTTTCCATGCTGAAAATCTCGCCTGGCGCGTGCCTGGTGCCACCCTGGCAGCCGTGGCCGATCCGTTCCCTGGCGCGGCGGAAAAGCTCGCCAGCCGGCTTGGGGTCAGCAAAGCGTACAGCGATCTGCATGCGCTGTTGCAGGATGATGAAATTGACGCCATTGCGATTGCGGCTCCTGCCCGGACGCATGCTGAGTGGGTGATGGCTGCGGCGAAAGCCGGCAAACATGTCTTCTGTGAAAAGCCAATGGCTGTGACGCTGGAGGAGGCCGATCGCGCTATCGCGGCGGCAAAACAGGCAGGCGTTGTGTTACAGGTAGGCTTTAATCGCCGCTTTGATTCCGGCTTTGCGGCGGCGATTGCGGCGGTGAAAAATGGCGAGAATGGGGCGACGCAGCTCAGCCGATCGGTAACCCGTGACCCAGGCCTGAACGATCCCGCCCCGATTCCGCAGTGGACAATTTTCCTTGAAACCCTCATTCACGATTTTGACACCCTGCTGCACTTCAATCACGGCGCGAAGCCGGTTGAAGTCTATGCACTGGCCGATGCACTGGTGCGGCCAGATTTCAAAGATAAAGGTCTGCTGGATACCTCGGTTGTCACTATTCGCTTTGATAACGGCGCCATCGCGATTGCTGAGGCAAACTTTCAGGCGGTGTATGGCTACGACGTGCGTGGCGAGGTCTTTGGCAGTAAAGGCATGCTTCAGGCGGGCCACATCAATGCCAATCACTGCGTGCGTTACACCGCCAGCGGGATTGCAGTGGATACGTCACGACTGGATTCAGATCTGCTGCGCGAAGCGTACGTAGCAGAAATGAGTGAGTTTGCCCGCTGTATCCGCAGCGGTGAAACGCCTCGCGCCACCGGCGAAGACGCGCGAAACGCGCTGGAAATCGCGCTGGCCTGTATCGAATCTGTGCAGCGCAACCTGCCCGTTAAGCTGGGAGTTCGCTGATGGCCGGTTATCAACTTTCCGTATGCGCTGAAATGGTATTTCTGGAACTACCGTTTGTTGAGCGCGTAAAACGCATTCATGAACTGGGTTTTGGCGTCGAAATCTGGGGATGGGCCAGCAAGGATATCGATGCGCTGGTCGCGACCGGTGCGCGCTTTACCTCTATGACCGGTTATCTGAGCGGTAATCTGACGGATGAGACGGAAATCCAGCAGCTGCTGCAAAGTGCTGAAGCGTCGCTGGCTGTAGCTGCACGTCTCGGCTGTCCGGTTCTGAATCTGCATGGCACCGGGCTTGACGATCGCGGTCTGCCGGTAAAACCCGTGACAACGGTCACGGGCGCAATGTGGCTGAAGGCCGCCGATACGTTGCGGCAGGTTGCGCTTCTCGGCGAACGCGCCGGACGGGTTTTCACCCTCGAAAACCTTAATCTGCCAGTCGATCATCCAGGCACACCCTTTGCCCTGGCGTCTGAGACGCTGGCGCTGGTCGAAGCGGTCAACAGCCCGGCGCTGAAGATGAATCTGGATCTCTACCACGCACAAATTGGCGAAGGCAATCTGATTGAACTGCTGCGGCGCTGCGGTTCCGCTATCGGAGAGATCCAGGTTGCCGATGTACCCGGCCGCCAGCAGCCGGGCACCGGTGAGATCAATTATCGTGCAATCGCCCGGACGCTACAGGAGATGGACTACAGCGGCACGGTGGCCATGGAAGGCTGGGCCAGTGGCGATAGCACAGCGGCTATCCAGCAGTTCCGCGATCACTTTACGTTGTAAGCGCAGTGCGTCGGGTATTTGCCTGTTGCCCGACGCAAAATAAAGAAAACAATAACAACCTCAACCCGACAGGAACACAATATGATTATCAGAAACCTTTTCCTTTGCCTGTGCGCCCTGCTGTTTAGTGTGGGTGTCAACGCCAAAACCCTCACCGTTGGCGTCGCGCTGGCTAACTTCGATCTTAACTTTGTCTCTATTCTTCGCACCCGCATGCAACAGGAGCTGAAAGCCAGCCAGCTCAACAGCCAGTTTGTCGATGCGAAAGGTGATGTCGCGCTGCAGGTGCAGCAGGTAGATGACTTTATCAACCAGGGCGTAGACGCCATTATTCTTAATCCGGTCGATACTCAGGGCGTCTTGCCGATGATCAACGCTGCAAAAAAGGCCGGTATTCCGCTGGTTTTTGTGAACCGGAAACCGGAAGTGAAATTGCCCGAAAACATGGCGTACGTCGGCTCTGATTCGGCGCTGGGTGGTGAAATGCAGATGGAAGCGCTGGCAAAAAAAATGAACTATAAAGGCAATGTGGCCATTCTGATGGGGGCGCTGTCGAATGAAGAGGCACGTGAGCGCACGCGTGCTGTGGAAGCCGTTATCAGCAAATATAAGAATATGAAAGTCATTGAGAAGCAGACGGCGAAATGGCAGCGCAATGAAGCGGTAGATGTCGTATCAGGCTGGCTGCTGAATCAGCGTCCGATTGATGCCATCGCCGCTAATAACGATGAGATGGCAATCGGTGCCATCATGGCGTTAAGCCAGGCGAAGAATGAAAAAATTCTTGTGGCCGGTATCGACGGAACACCGGACGGTCAGCAGTTCATTAAAAACGGCAAGATGGCGCTGACTATTTTTCAGGATGCCAGAGGCCAGGCCACCGGTGCAGTCCAGGTGACCAACGCGCTGCTGGATAAGAAGAAAGTTGAGACGCTTAACTGGGTGCCTTATAAGCTGATTACGCCTGAGAATTACCAAAAGTTCTCTGCTGATAATGCCGGTTAATCTCTTAAGCCCGCACTGCGCGGGCTAAAGCATGCATCACAATCCCACCAGCGTAATATGTTTCTTAGTGGTCAGCGCCTTATAGAGTGCTTTCGCCAGGCTGCCGGGTTCCACCTCAGGGTGAGCCCCGTCTGAATCGGTCCAGAACGATTTGATGCGCAATATGGTGTTGATACTCGTTACGCGCTCCATTTCCAGCACGGCCAGCACAGGATGGCGCATTTCGCCATGTTCCTCTGTCGCGTCCGCCTCGATCACCGCGGCGCGGGAGGCCTGACTGTCAAAGATAATGTGGCAGCGAACGCCGTTCAGATTGAGTATGCCAATGACTTCATAAAGGCACTGAACAGCCTCTGCACTGTAGGATGCGGGCACAACAAACATAACAGATCCTTCTGATGCGGAACGTAATAAGCTGCCAGCATAGGCGAACTGTATTCAGAGGTGAAGTTACTGTTTTTGAATGATAAATATAGAGTTCTAAGGTTACGATAACGCGCGTTATTTTCACTCCAGTTTTTGCTGGTACTGGTAATAAGCGAGGCGTAACCCTGTCATTGCGCTGAGGCGCGGATTTGACGTAACGAAAAGCCCGCAGGTGACCGTCTAATCGTTCCAGTCGGGAATGTATTTATCTGTACCCGCTACGTGTTAGCTGCGTGCTTCAGTCACTTAGCCGGATGAACATCAGAATAAGTTTAAGATTTTTCGCGGTATTCACTTATCTCTCACTTTTGCCGTCACGTTTAACCGGAAGTCAGCAATATGAAATCAGGTGGTGGCTTACAGACAGGTGTTATCGATGCAACAGACCCATTAGCAATAGCGACTGACGGTTTTCCTGTCGGCAGGGCTACCTTAATATCCAGGACAGGCTCGCTCACATTCCGCAGGTAGATTCGCGGGCCGTACTGCGTCCCGGAAAAAACAGGGGGCGCAAGGCCCCCTATTTTTCACTGATATTTGCTTCAGGCGCTATTCAGGTAAGGCGTAAACCACCACCTGATCGCCCACCTGATCCTTCAGGATGGTATTACCGCCAGCGACAAACGCAACATACTGACGACCTTTGTACTCATAGACCGACGGGTTCGCTACCGCCGGCGCTTCCGCCTGATCGGACCACAGCTCTTCACCACTCTCTACGGAATAGGCGCGAACTTTGGCATCCATTGACGCACCAATGAATATCACGCCGCCTGCAGTCACTGCCGGCCCGCCGATGGTGGGTGATCCCCAGCTTTCTGGCATAAAGAAGCCATACTGCTGCGATGCCCCTACGGGACGACGCCATTTTACGTCACCGGTATGCATGTCAATCGCCACGATTTCACCAAAAGGTGGCTGCCAGCACGGCATGCCCAGCCAGTTATTGGCCACCATCAGGCGCAGGCCGTAAGGCGCCCCTTCCTGGGGAGCAAAACCGCTTTCATTGCCGGAGCCATTATCCGCTTTTTCATAATCCTGGCGGCTGTAGAGTTTCACATACTGCACAATATGAGAGGTGTTGACGATTGCAATCTGTTTCTGTGGATCGAACGCGACGCCTCCCCACTGAACGCCCCCCGCGCTGTCGGGATAGGTCAGCGCGCCTTCGCCTTTGGTGGTAGGAGGCGTGTACATACCTTCATAGGTCAGCTTATCCCATAGCCTTGAACACTGGCCTGCGCCCACCACATCCGCCAGTTTCCAGATCGCTGGCTTTTTCGACTGGTCAAGCAGCGGTGCCGGTTTGGTCGGGAATGGCTGCGTTGGCGAAAGAACTTCACCCTGAACGGAGCCATCACCTTGTGGCACCGGACGCTCTTCAATCGGCCAGACATCCTCTCCGGTCAGACGGTTCACCACAAACAAAAAGCCCTGCTTAGTGGCCTGAATGAGTGCCGGGATCTGTTTGCCGTTTACGGTAATATCCATCAATGTCGGCGCAGAATTGATGTCGTAATCCCACACATCGTGATGCACCCACTGGCGAGACCAGACGACTTTACCGGTATTGATATCCAGTGCGGTGGTAGAGGTGCCGAGTGGAATAGGCGCGACGCGGTTGCCTCCCCAGTAGTTAGGAGAAGGGGATGAGACAGGCAGATAAACCAGTCCATGTGCTTCATCGGCAGACATGTGTGTCCAGACGTTAGCCGTACCGGTACGTTTGCGGACTTCAGCCGGAATGGCTTCAAATGTCCATTCCCGCTTGCCGGTCTGCGCATTGACGGCAAACACGGTCCCCGGAGGCGCTTCAGCATACGCCCAGTCTTTACCCGCCCAGCCAATCAGCAGGTGATTACCAACCACCGTTGGCGGCTGTAATACAGAAAGAGGGTACCTGGCGTTAATGGTGTTCCACTGATTGAGATCTAATATGCCATTGTCTGCAAAGTCGCTGCACGGTTTACCTGAGTCGGCATCCAGCGCAAAGAGCTTGCCATCCACGGTTCCCATGTAAACGATCTTCTGACACGCCTGCCCGTCGACCGGATTTTTAGCCTGCCAGTAGGAGACGCCACGGTTTTTCAGAACCGGCTGTGTCAGCGCTTTACGCGACGACTTCGTGTCATAGTGCCATTTCTCTTTACCTGTACCGGGATCGAGTGCAATCAGGCGGTCAAAAGGGGTGCCAATGTAAAGTGTCTGGTTGGCAAAAATAGGGGTGGCTGACCAGACGGTAGCTGGCGTGTCGCCTTTACCATCCGAGACATCGCCGGTATGAAATTCCCAGATTTTCGTTAACTTGCTGACGTTGTCAGCATTAATCTGCGTGAGAGGGCTATATTTCTGCGCGCTCAGCTGGCCATGAAAACTGTCCCAGGTAGCTAAAGAGGGCACCAGTGAGGTCGATGGATCAGTTGCAGAGGCAACGGTCTCTGCGTCTTGCTTGCCCGTTGACGCATCATTCGTGGTTTTTGTGGTGCCTGGCGCTTGTTGATTAGCCGCATCTGCATTGACTTTTTCCCGCGCGCCCATTGAGGCTTCCGCCGCTTTATCCTGCGCCTGGAGTGTCAGCGGGGTAAGCAGCAGCGCCAGGGCCGTCATGCTGACTTTCATTACTGGAAAATATTTAGTGTTATGCACGAGTGGTTCCTCAGGCTTTGACGCGATGGTTATGGCGGACGGAATTATTGTTCAACGTAATCAGACCAATAAGGCCAACCACCATCGCTGCTGTAATGATGTACTGATGCAGTAGTGCCGCTGCAAAACCGATGCCGAACAAGACAACCAAAGTCAGAATAATTAACGTAATGCGCGCACCGCGCCCGGATGCACCACGTAAAAGAAAGGTCAGTAATGCCAGCACCACGTTAGCGATAGCCACACCCAGTGCGCCGATGGTGCCAGTGACACCACTAAGTGGCGTCAGCCACGCATACAAAGCCACCGCGAAACCAATCACGGCCGCCAGTAGCAGCAGTAAGCCGCCCAGGCGAGAGGGTTTAGATTGCAACATACCAGGAAATCCCTTGTGAAATTGATTAGCCATTAAATATGGCGCACTGACAGTTTTGTGCGGCTTTTTTTCGCCCGATAATGATAAAAATATTGCGCCATAAATTGGACGCACTGCTGGCTGGCTGAATCAGAGGCTATTTTTTGTTCCAGGCGGATGATCTCTTTCTCAGCCGGCATTGGGTCAATGGATGTAATTAGGGTTGATCCCCTGGGATCAAAAGGCTGAAGTAACCTGATTTGACAGAGACACTTTTGCATTTTTGATGCGGTTCTGGTTTGTCAGAAGCCCTGTTGCCCTCCGGGCTATCAGCCTTACTCCGGGTTGCGATCAGGCTGGCAGTGAGGATCAACACCAGCCACATCAGCACCGGTACGTGGCTGTTAATACCGATGATGCCGGGCAGGTCGCTCACGGCGGAGGGGCGCTTTTCCGGAACGTGCATCAGGGCAAGCGGTTCGTCCGTTTTACCGGCCGCCCAGACGGCACACTTAATGAGAGAACGGGCGGGTTGACGGCGAGCCGTCAATGCAGGCAATCCCACTCTTTTGCATCATCAGCCCTGTTGAATTAATGGCCGCTCATCAGCTTTTCCACCTCATCAGGTTTGTCATGCACCCCAAAGCGGTCAACGATTGTGCGGGTCGCGTTGTTCATGCCCCTGATTTCCACTTCGGTGCCCTCGCGGCGGAACTTAATCACGATGCGGTCCAGCGCACTAACCGAGGTAATGTCCCAGAAATGGGCGTGCGTCACGTCGATTACCACGCGCTCCAGCGCCTCACGGAAATCAAAGTGGCTCGTGAACCGGTCAGCCGAGGCAAAGAAAACCTGCCCGGTTACGGTATAAATGCGTGTATCGCTCCTGAGCGCAGAGGAGACCGCCATGAAGCGGGCCACTTTGGTGGCAAAGTTCAGTGACGCAATCAGCACGCCGGTCAGCACGCCAAACGCCAGATTGTGGGTTGCCACCACAACGGTAACGGTCGCCAGCATCACGACGCTGCTTGAAACCGGATGAGTGCGCAGGTCCCTAAGCGAGCGCCATGAGAAGGTGCTGACAGAAACCATAATCATCACCGCAACCAGCGCGGCCATGGGGATCTGCGACACCCAATCACGCAGGAACACCACCATCAACAGCAGCACCACGCCCGCCGTGAGCGTAGAAAGCCGCCCCCGCCCGCCGGACTTCACGTTAATCACCGACTGGCCAATCATGGCACAGCCCGCCATCCCGCCAATGAATGCGGTGCAGATATTGGCAATGCCCTGCGCCTTACACTCCCGGTTCTTGTCGCTCGGTGTGTCGGTCATGTCATCCACGATGGTGGCGGTCATCATTGACTCCAGCAGCCCTACCACGGCAAGCCCCGCCGAGTAAGGCAGAATGATCAGCACGGTATTGAGATTAAGGGGTATGTCCGGAATGAGAAACACTGGCAGGCTGTCCGGCAGTTTGCCCATGTCACCCACGGTGCGCACGTCAAGGTGCAGCCACATAGAAATAGCGGTCAGCACGATAATGCAGACCAGGGGAGAGGGAAGGGTTTTATTCAGGTACGGGAAGAGATAAATGATCCCGAGACCCGCAGCCGTGAGCGCATACACGTGCCAGGTTACGTTTGTCAGCTCCGGCAACTGCGCCATGAAGATCAGTATCGCCAGCGCGTTCACGAACCCGGTCACCACCGAACGGGACACGAAGCGCATCAGGCTGCCGAGCTTAAGGTATCCGGCAATCAGCTGAAACAGGCCGGTCAGCACAGAGGCAGCAAGCAGATACTGCAACCCGTGTTCCTTAACCAGCGTGACCATAAGAAGCGCCATCGCGCCGGTTGAAGAAGAGATCATCGCCGGGCGGCCGCCAAAGAAGGCCATGACGACGGGAATACAGAATGCGGAATAGAGCCCGACCTGGGGATCTACGCCCGCGATGATGGAGAAGGCGATCGCTTCAGGGATCAGCGCGAGCGCGACAACAATACCGGCAAGGACGTCACCACGGACGTTACCCAGCCAGTCCTTACGCGTTGAGGACAGCAGCATAGTCATTTCTCAGATTTTGAATACAGTCAGCCCGTTAAGGCAAAATTCAGGTGTAAAAAAGCACATCCGCAAACGGGATGTTTAAGGGTTCGCGACTGAGATTACTCAGTGCGGCAGAGAAGGGCTAAGACTCAGGGTGGCGTAAGACGCATGATATTAAATTTCTCCTTTACGGCATAAAGATGCTTTCAGGACTGAAGTCGACCAGCGAAACACGTTAATAAACGCTGGCAGCGAAATGTGATCTGAGCGCAAAGCTGAACAGAACAGGCTCATCACTATAAACCAAAGCGGGATGAGGTCAATCTCTGCCCGGACAGGTCTGCACTATTAAGGTAAGGGCAGGATACAGACATAGCTGGTGTCGTTCGCTTTGAGAGCTGAGTATTGATCATGTCTGGATATTCAGCGGATCGCACTGAGATAAGAGTCGATCCCGGGGCTATTCTTATTCTGGTTTCGCACAGAACGCCCTCATGCTGAAACCGGTAGTGGAGTGCGCCCATAGCAGTATGGGATCGATGGCTGCGCAGCAATCTGTAAAACAGTGTTCTACAGTTACAGGCTACGGTTCTTCACATCTGCGAGAGTCCTCCTTTTGCCGTGTCCTCCGCCCGGTATGGCCGCAGTGCTGACACGCTGCGTTGTGTCTGCTGGCGTAAGCATAGTGTGGCGCCGCAGCGGAAACCTTATCAAAACTCATTACAGCAGGCACATGATGTCTAAAACGCAATGGCTTATTCACCGGCTGACCCGACAACTCTGGTTTCGCAGTTCATTATTCGCTGTACTGGCAATTATTACTGCCCTGGTCGCTATCGCGATTAAACCCTTCATACCGGTTTCAGTGTCAGGCATCGTGGGCAGTGACGCAGTGGATAAAATCCTGGCCATTCTTGCCTCAAGTATGCTGGCCGTTACCACCTTTTCACTCAATATCATGGTCTCTGCTTATAACTCTGCCAGCAGCAGTGTGACGCCACGCGCCACTGTGTTGTTGCTGGAAGATGGTACTACGCAGAATGTCCTGGCAACGTTTATCGGCTCTTTTCTTTATAGTCTGGTGGGTATTATCGCGCTTGGCATGGGCGCCTATGGCACTCAGGGGCGCGTTATCCTGTTTTTTGTTACCCTGGCGGTAATTGCCATGATTGTGATTACCCTCCTGCGCTGGATACAGCATCTGGCGCAATTTGGCCGCATGTCTGACACCTCGCGTCGCGTTGAGGAAGCCACGAAGGCGGCGCTTCACCATCGCCTCCAGGAACCCTGTATGGGCTGCTCTCCCTGGAACGGCACCCGGCCAGAAACGGCCGCCTGGCAAAGCGTGTTCCCGCTGGAGGCAGGCTATCTTCAGCACCTGGATTTGCAGCATCTTTCCGGCTTTACAAAGGAAAAGGGCTGTAATCTTTATCTTGCTGCGCAACCGGGCCGTTTTGTTCACCGTGGTGCCCCATTGCTCTGGTGTAATCAGCCGCTTTCCGATAGTGAGATTCAGATACTACGTAATGCCTTTACGCTGGGTGAACAGCGTTCCTTTGAGCAGGATCCACGCTTTGGGCTGTGTGTGCTTTCTGAAATCGCCTCTCGTGCTTTATCTCCGGCCGTTAACGATCCAGGCACTGCAATTGATATCATCGGGCGGGCAGTCAGATTGTTTAGTCTGCCCGTTCCAGCTGACTCTGCCACAGCGCAATATGCACAGCTCTTTATACAGCCTGCGCAAATCAGCGATATGTTCGACGATATATTTACCGGGATTGCGCGCGATGGCGCCGCACTGGTTGAAGTGCAACTGCGCCTGCAAAAAGCGCTGCATGCGTTAGCAGTGATTTCACCTCATCTTTATGCCGCAGAGGCACAGCGCCACGCGCAGCTCGCGCTGACGCGCGCCAATCTCGCGATGACCTGTGAAGCGGACAAGACTGCTGTTGCACGAGCCACACTCTGGCCGCGCTGATGTCATTAACGGCGGAAAAACTGCTGTAATATTAAGCATCCGGTAGCGTATCGCTTTTACTCTTCCATACTGATTGTTACATTTGGTCTTCATTCACATTGAGCAGGATACTTATGTCTTCATCAGAAACTGAAACGCCACACAAAAGAAGCCAGATTAATCCGCCGGTATTTTTCACCTCTGCCGCCCTTATTTTTATTCTGGTGGCCTTTGCTGCACTTTTTCCTGAACAGGCTGATGTGCAGTTCGGTGCCCTGCAAAGCTCGCTGTTTGCGAACGCCAGCTGGTTTTATATTCTCGCAGTGGCATTAATCCTGCTGACGGTAGCCTATTTAGGCTTCTCTCGTTATGGCGATATCAAACTCGGCCCTGACCACGCAGAACCCGATTTCAGTTATCACTCCTGGTTTGCCATGTTATTTTCGGCCGGTATGGGGATTGGTCTGATGTTCTTCGGCGTCGCAGAACCCGTGATGCACTACATGGCACCCCCTACAGGTCAGCCGGAGACCGTGGAGGCCGCACGGGAAGCGCTACGTATCACCTTCTTCCACTGGGGTCTGCATGCCTGGGCCATTTATGCCATTGTGGCGCTGATTCTGGCGTTCTTCAGCTACCGTCACGGGCTACCCCTGACGCTGCGCTCGGCGCTCTATCCAATTATTGGTGACCGCATCTACGGCTGGATGGGGCATGCCGTGGATATTTTTGCGGTTATTGGTACGGTGCTGGGTGTGGCGACCTCGCTGGGTTACGGGGTGTTGCAGGTTAATGCCGGACTGAATCACCTGTTTGGTCTGCCGATCAACCAGACCATGCAGGTGATTCTGATTGTTGTCATCACCGCGCTGGCGACACTTTCAGTGGTCTCAGGACTTGATAAAGGCATCCGAATTCTTTCGGAAATTAACCTGGGTCTGGCAGTACTGCTGCTCATTATGGTGGGCGCACTGGGTCCAACCGTACTGCTGCTGAAATCCTTTGTGGAGAATACCGGCGGCTACCTCTCTGAGCTGGTAACCAAAACCTTCAACCTTTACGCCTATGAACCTAAATCAAGTAAGTGGCTGGGCGGCTGGACACTGTTCTACTGGGGCTGGTGGCTGGCCTGGTCGCCATTTGTGGGCATGTTTATCGCCCGCGTCTCGCGCGGTCGTACCATCCGTGAATTTGTCACTGGCGTGCTGTTTGTGCCAGCAGGTTTTACATTGCTCTGGATGACCTTTTTCGGCAACAGCGCGATATGGCTGATTATGCAGAAGGGGGCCACTGACCTGGCGCAGACCGTCATGAGCGATCAGACGCTGGCGCTGTTCAACTTTCTTGAGCATTTCCCCTTCAGCTCGGTGCTCTCCTTTATCGCCATGGCAATGGTCGTGGTGTTCTTTGTGACCTCTGCTGACTCCGGCGCGATGGTGGTCGATACGCTGGCATCTGGCGGTACCGATAAGACCCCAGTCTGGCAGCGCATATTCTGGGCTGCCATGATGGGCGTCGTGGCGGTCACGCTGCTGCTCGCGGGCGGTATGAAGGCGCTGCAAACAGTCACCATCGCCAGCGCGCTGCCCTTCTCGGTTATTCTGTTAATGTCGATATATGGCTTGTTCAAGGCGTTACGCGTTGACGCCTGGAAGCGCGACAGTAAGCAGATTGCGACCATTGCACCCACGGCTGCACGTAACCCGATTCCGTGGCAGCGACGGTTGCGTAACATTGCTTACTTCCCGAAACGCTCACAGGTAAAACGCTTCATGACCGAGGTCATCTATCCGGCGATGGAGATGGTGGAGCAGGAACTGGCGAAGCAAAATTCCGTATCGCATACCCGGGATGATGTTGAAGACCGCGTTCGCTTTGAAGTGGATTTAGGCGACGAACTTAACTTTGTCTATGAAGTTCGTGCACGTGCCTATCTGCAACCCGCATTTGCACTGGCAGGGATGTCTGGCAGCGATAAAGCGGAGGAGCAAAAGTATTACCGGGCGGTTGTCTACCTTAAAGAGGGGGGGCAGGATTATGATGTGATGGGCTGGAACCAGGAGCAGATTATCAACGATATTCTCGATCAGTATGAGAAGCATCTGCACTTCCTGCACATCGTTCGCTGATGCATTGATGAGGGGTAAAAGAGGAGCCTGGCTCCTCTTTATAAAAGGCGTTTAGCTACAGCGATAATTGACGGTGTGTTTGCTCAATGTCTGCTTGTGGCACGAAACAGACCAGTGTACTGAAAGGTCCGCTATGAGCGAGAGGCGGACATGCCCCTTTAACGTCAGAGCGATGCACAGTACCTGCTGGTAATCTGCGGAGCCACCCGTATTGAACATGACAACCGTGTTCGCACTCAGTCACGTTGTTACGGTGTTTTATCTGTTGGTGCTACTCCTCCGGAGGAGATATTCCTTCTTGCTTAAGCCCCGGTCCCTGCACGTTTATCAGTGCCTTAACGGTTTAAATCAGCCGCGGATTTTCCTGCGCTTCGTATTATTCAGGCGTTGGATATCAGGCAGCAAAAGCAGCGAACCCAGATGCGAAACTGGCAACGGCAGTATAGCGTGACACTCAATCCGGCGTGGGGAAAACAGACCGGATATATCAACCGGGGGTGACAACTTTATTGACACTTACCGAAAACCACAGGTTATATCCTGGGATATTGAAGTATGCGCAGACCGCACGAATATAATGGGGGAATATCACTAAATGAATGGGAAAACTAATACTGGAAAACGTTGAAACAGCGATCAGTTATGCGTTTATTGAGCAGGGGTTTCAGAGTTGTTATTTTCGCGGCAACATTTGTAACCCCCATCTCACGTACCAACCCAAAGCTGTCTGTAACACCAAACAGGCGAGGTTGTCGCTTGAGGAATAACAGTGATAACCCATTCTGCTCGCGGCAAACCTTGCCTCAGCTGAGATCATATGCTGCTGCCTTGCCGGTACACGACTACACTTAACGTCTGTTAGTCTTTTATTTCATTGGCTCAGGGGGTATGCCTTCACATCCCCAACTGTGTAAGGTCAGTTTTGCAAAGTTATTTATAAAAATAGCGGTGTGTCAAAGTTTTAAAAAAATTATATTTAGCTTTTACTCGCCTGCTTTAAGATCTGATAATTATATGACTATGATTTGACTATTTCTTGCTCATTATAATTAATTTTTTTTCGCGCGTTGAGGCGCGCGTTGAGGATTAAAATTGAAAAAGAAAATGAAGTTGTTTCTGTTCAGTGGATTAGCTGGCAGTTGTGGGGTGTTAAACCCTGTAACTGCACTGGCAGCCTGCGATTTCAAAGCAGAAAACGGTGTCACCATAAACTGTGAGGGAAACATTACCACGCCGCTATCCTTCACGGATGCTAGTCGCATCACCACCAACATCAAGCCCGGTACGCAAGTTGCGGTCAGCGCGCAGAACACGCCCGCAATTTTTTTTAATACCTCCGACAGTAAATTTGAAAACCAGGGCAGTATCACCACTGATGCCCTCACCAGTGATGGTGTGACTTTAGATACGCTTAGCAACTTCACTTTAATCAATGCCGCCTCCATAGGCACTTCGGGCAGTAACTCTAACGCTCTCCGTTTGTCTGGTGTTCTTAACAGCACTATCACCAATAATGAACTGTTGACCACAACCGGTAACGTCAGTTCTGGGATCCTGCTGGATGAAATCATCCGTGATAACACCATAAATAACAGTGGCTTTATTGCCACGCTTGGTGCCCAATCCCACGGTATCTCGGTAACAGGCGAAAGTCGAAACATTATAATTAACAATAGCGGGAATATCTCGGTAAGCGGCCCCAACAGTTACGGTATCTACGTTGATACGGCCACCACTCAGGCTGACGATGTTACTGTTGTGAACAGTTCGTCAGGGGTTATCTACTCTGAGGTTAGCGACGGGATCAATTTTAGCCGTGAGTCAATTGGCACGATTGATAACGCCGGGGTAATTGAAGCTGCTAATAGCGGCATTTCGCTGCAGGATAACGCGCAAGTTTCAAGCATTATCAACGATGGATTAATTGCTGGCACACGCGGAGGAACTACCTTTGACGGCACCAGCGGCACCAATTTACTGCTTAACCGCGGCATCATTGGGTCTATCGAAGGAGATGCGATTCGTGTAAGTGCAACCAGTACCGTTGCTAACGGTATCAATAACGAAGGCATTATTATTGGACGCGTTGATGCCCCAACCACCACGATGAGCAACAGAGGTGTTTTTGATTTGCTCAACAATAACTCCCCTTCACGCGTCAGCAACTATAATCAGTCTTCTAATGCTTTCCTGGCTCTGCAGGCTGAGAATGCCAGCAACTACGGACAATTGCAGGTTGGCGAAACGGCATCGCTGAGGGGTAACACTGTTGTGGTGACCAATGGCAGCATGAACTTCAGCAATGGCGATCTGCTGAGTGATGTGGTTACCGCTTCAAATATAGTTGGTAAACCAAACTCGGTGGTTGATGATTCCTTACGCTTCCAGTTTGTGCAAGAACTGACGCCCACCAGCTACTCATTACGCATCGTGGATACCGGGCTTACCTCCGTACAAACGGCGGTCACTTCCCAATCCACCTCTTCGGTAGCGTCCAGTCTTGGCGGCGCTATCGACAAGATTATTGTTAACAAAAATTCTGGTAATACAAGTGCCAATCCCGGGACTAATCCAGGAACCAATCCAGGAACCAATCCAGGAACCAACCCAGGAACCAATCCAGGTACCGACCCAGGGACTAATCCAGGCATCGACCCAGGCACAGTGGGCAGCGGCAGTGCCTCTGCTGTAACAGGTGGCTATTGCTCGGGTGCGTTAGGGGCTACGGTCTGCGCCATTACCTCCTCCTCTAATGCACAACAAATTTACCGTAATGTGGTGCAACTAGGTCCGCTGATGGACGGTATGCTCCCTTATGCCGAGTTAAATAATGTGCGTGCCTTTGGCGATATCGTGGACTCTCGTCATGATTCCGTGCGGGAATTTGGTCAGTACGATGAGTTCAACCCCGAGAAGTATCTGTGGATCAGACCGGTAGGTCGCTGGGATAATCAGGAAAAACGTGACGGTCTGGATGGGTATAAATCCGATACCCGTGGTATCGCCATTGGTGGTGATGTGCCGGTATTAGAGCAGGCTCGCGTAGGGGTGGCAGTGGGCACCAGCCGTACTGATGTGCGGGATACCTCAGATGATTTCCGCCATGATGCGCAGATTGAAAGCTGGAATACACTGCTCTACGGCAGCGTTGACTTCACGCCGGCAACTTCCATGACATGGAAAGCGGGTTACGGACGCGATAAAGTTGACGGTAACCGTTACCTTAACATCGTTAACCCGTCTTCTTCCGATCTGGCTTTTGGTGGCGTCGCGCGTTCCAGCTATGACAGCCATAACCTGCAGGCGGGTCTGGGCTTACAGAGCACCTTTAGCCTGACAAACAAATTAACCCTGACGCCAGCCGTGCGTGGCGACTACTATCGCATCAAGGATAAAGGCTATACCGAGAAAAATGCCAGCGATCTCGGTCTGGATGTGAGTGGCCAGACGCTGGAAGCGATGATTGTCTCCACCAAAGCGAAGCTGGGCTTACAGGTGTCGGACATTGTGAATCTGTATGGAACTGCCGGAATTGGGTATGACAGCATCAATGACCGCAGCGCTAATCAGGTAGCCTTTATCGGCAGCCCGGATACGCCGGTGGCCTATCAGAGCATGAAGCAGAGCCCGTGGATTGGGATGGCGGGCGTCGGTGTAACCGCTAAGTTCACCGACCAACTGGACGGCACCGTTCAGTATGATGCTGAACAGCGTTCTGACTTTGTTAGTCAGAGCATTGTCGCTAAGGTACGTTATGCTTTCTGATAACAATCTGAACTAACTTACTCTTCAAAGCCGCCTGCATCTGCTGGCGGCTTTTTTATGCTTTCCTGTTGAGGAACAATCACCGGCAGGTACCATGACTCTACCTTTGAAGATCAGGATTAGCAGCATAGCGTGACACTCAATCCGGAGCAGAAAATTCAGGCCGCATAATTCAACCGGGGGTGACAACTTTATTGACACTTACCGCACGGCTGCGGGTACTGTTGGGCTACTCAACCATCGCTCTGAGAGGTAGTGCAAGTATCCCTGCAAAACACCCATTCACTGTTAGAGATCTTCCGGCATACTGATTATGGCCTCTTAGAAGATCGCCATGCGTAAAATCCGTTTCACTGAACACCACAACATCGCGGTTCTGAAGCCTGTCGAAGCCGGGCGCACCGTCAAAGATGTGTGCCACGAAGCCGCTTTCTCCTCTCCGAAGCCAGCTACTACAACTGGGAAGCGAAATATGGCAGGACAGAAGCCGCTGATATTAAAAAAAATCAAAGACGTTGAGGGCGGGAATCGTCATCTGAGACAGATGTTTGCCGATCTGAGTCGGGAATGCCGGGCGTTGAAAGACGTCATCGAAAAAAAGCGCTAAAACCAGCGATAAAGCGTGAGTTCGTCAACTATCTGACCACGCAGTTTACGATGAGCATACGCAGGCATGCAGGATGTTATCGCTGAGCAGGACGGTGAACCAGAGGCTGCTAGAGGCAGCTGAACGCTATCCCCCGCTACGGATATTCAGGGACTTCGCAGGCAAAAGCACGTCTGGAACCACAGGCTGTAATCTTAAAACGACTCGTGTCTGTGATATCTGAGGTGCTCGCTGTGATGAATCCCTGAGCAGCCAGACTTATCATCAGCTCATTAAGTAATCCATTAGGTTCCATAACCGGAGTGAACTCAGCGGGAGACACGATGAGCCCCTCCGGCAAAACACGGCGTGCCAGTAATTCAAAACCCACTACGCGCTGATCTTCCAGTGAGACTATCGGCTGGAAAAAAGGTTTAAATTCGCCCAATTTAATTAACTGCTGATAAGCTGTACGAGAATCAGCATCTTTCAATTTTTCATTCATTTAAATATCCAGCAACCTATATCTTAAAGCAGTGATGGCCAGAGCGGGAGTGGAATAACTGACTTTTTGGAATTCCTCTGTTACACCGGGGGGGAATGATTTATTGCAGGAATCAATTTTCGGAAAGCCTTAAATTATTCATGGTCATAATTTTGTAAAACGTATCGCTATGATGTCAGTAAGCAGGAGGAAATTCATGTGCATAAAATGCCATAATTATTTAACTTACCGGTGTGACTGGACGTAATTTTTCCAGGATGGCAATAAAGAGACAAGTTAAAATAAATTCCATGAAAACCTGCCTTAAGTTAAATATTAAATTCTTTTCATGCATGTGAGCTGATTAGCAACAAGTCTGCCTTATGGGTGAAGAAGTCCAGTAAAGAGAATATCAATAATCGACGTACAAACTTTGGTCAGTGCGGATATTCCACCGTTAGCGGATGTTATGCCTGACAACTAAAAAGACAATTTTTATAATCAATGATCGTTGCCGGATGGGGACATGATTTGTTTGCTAAAGCCAGTCATCATATCTCAGAGGGCGTCTCAAGGCTGAACTGGAGTAACGAAATTGTAAAGTATTGCATTTTTAGAGATCATAGACTAAAGATAAAATTATGCCAGCAGGGTTATAAAAAATAAATTCAGCACACTGAAATCAGGCTCAGTCATCAACACTGTTCCGGTATCTGCACTACGCTACTGATCTATAGCATTCTGTTACAGTAATCATTCAAAGCAGCGATGTTTATTAAGTGAATATCCCCAAAATTCTGCCGATAACGCTTTATGGCATATTTTAATGCCAGTATATGCTCACCAGGAGAAATAATGCTGAATTTATTCCGGAAACAGTCTGCCACAGAGCTGACAACGATGGATATCGCTGAGAAATGTGTCGATGAGACGCGGGACGTGGTTCATAGTGATACCACGTTGCTGAAATGTATTATGAACCTCAGCCAGAAAGGCTACTGGTATGTAGAGACGACCGATCTTAAAAGTGACGCGCCTGCTTTTGTTTCACCTGAAGCACGCCAGCTTATGGGATTGCCTCTGCAGAAGGAGATCGGGCTCTCTTCGCTGATCCAGATGATCCATGCGGATTTCCGGGAGGCGTTCAGAGGTTTGATAAGTCAGACTCTTAAACATAGTGGTGATGAGAAGCTGTTGCGCTGCCTGATAAAAACTGGCGCAAACACCTTTCAGTGGTTTTGCATCCGTGCATCATACAGTCGTGAATTTACGCCGCCGCGTCTGATCGCCGTTATAGAGAATACGGAAGAAGAAACCTCACAGTCCCGCCAGTTTGATATTGTCTCCACCCGTTTTGACCTGTCGCGCGAAATGCTTAATGACGGCCTCTGGGATCTGGATATTATTGGCGGAAATCCCCTGAATCCCGATAACGTATTCTGGTGGTCGCCGCAGTTCAGAAAGCTGCTGGGTTTTGAAACCATTGAAGAATTCCCTGATGTGATGGACAGCTGGGCGTCACGCCTTCACCCGGATGACAAACAGAATGCGCTCGATGCTTTCGTCAGCCACCTGATGGACTTCAGTGGTAAAACCGGTTTTGATATCGAATATCGTCTTAAACTCCGCAGTGGTGAATATCGGTGGTTTCAGGCCCGGGGACAGACTAAACGTGCATCTGATGGTACCCCTTTGCGTGCGGTTGGGGCGCTTATCGATATTCAGGGCCGTAAAGATCGCGGGCGACATGAGGAGAATGAGGTACGACGAAACATTCAGACCGCCGAAACCGCAAAAGAAATCGCCGAGCTCGTCTCTGAAAACGGAATTATTGCAGCGCAGATCAAACTTATTTCACTGAACGCCAGTATCGAAGCCGCAAGAGCGGGTGTTCATGGTCGTGGATTTTCTGTTATCGCCAGTGCCATCCGGGGATTAGCCGAAAGAACGGCAGATATCACCGGACACATTTCTCGTCTTCAGATGCGAATAAGTAATTCTGCCAGCGGCACAGAAAAATCGTCTGAATAATAAACATTACACATTGATGAACACTTCTCACAGGTAAAAACAGGGATGTTCTGGTGAAGGGATCCCACAGCCCGTCTCTGATTTACTGTAATCAGAACATCAGTGCAGTTCGCAGTCTCTGCCTTATGAAAATCCTCCCGGAGTGGGTTCACATTTCAGTATGCGAACCTGCTCTGGGGGTTACACAGCACCTCAGAGCAGATATCTGAAAAGTGAGTAGCCCGCAAACTTTCTCATCTGTGTTTCACATCCGGAAGTGCATAACGATAGCAACAGAGTGATGAATAACAATCATTTTTCTGTGAATGTCAGCTCCTGGCACTGAGCAGGCAGCGTTGCGCACAAATCAACGTTCACTCTACGTTCACCACCTCACCACCTCACCACCTCACCACCTCACCAGCCGGCGCCGTAACGGTGGGGAAATCAACCTGTTAGCAGTCCGTTTTTACCGCAAATATCATTTTCTTGTCATTTATATTCTTTACGCTGTCAGCTTTCCCTCATGGATTTTAATATTATGAAAATAAAAACAATTTCTTTGGTTATCAGTTGTGCGCTCTCATTTTCTGGTCTTGCGGCGCAACCTCAGGCTGAGCACTATATCGTCAGTTTTCCGGAAGTTACGCGCGTGAGCTACAGCGGCGCATTCGCCAGTGCGTTTCCGGATGGTTTGCCGGTGGGAATCGGCTCCGGTTTGCTGTTTACCGGTAAGCAGGGGGATGCGCTCACCTTCGCGACCGTCACCGATCGCGGGCCGAATGCCGACTCACCCGATGTGGGCAAACATGAGTCAAAAATTTTCGTCACGCCAGACTTCGCTCCGCTGCTGATGAAAATTCGGGTGCAGAATGGTAAAGCGGAGGCCACGGACGCCCGACCGTTGCATGACGACAAGGGCGATATTAACGGATTGCCGCTACAGGACGGCGTGATCGGGTCAACCAATGAAATTGCGCTAAGCGATACGCTGCAAGTTTTGCAGGGCGATAACCGTGGTCTGGATACAGAAGGTATTACGACGGACGGGAAGGGCGGGTATTGGTTGTGCGACGAATATGGCCCATTTCTGATTAACGTTGATCAGCGCGGTAATATTCTGGCGATTCACGGGCCACAGGCCATGGAAGGGGAAAAATCCATTGCGGGTGGACTGCCAAACATTCTTAAGTGGCGTCAGCCAAATCGTGGTTTTGAAGGGCTGACGCGTATGCCGGACGGGCGCATTATCGCCGCGGTGCAGAGCACGCTCGATATCAATGGTAAAAGTAAAAAGCAGGCGCGCTTTACCCGCCTGGTGAGCTTCGATCCGGCGACCGGGAAAACCGCGATGTATGGATATCCTATCGACAGCCAGGCTTATAGTAAAAGCAGCGACGCCAAAATTGGCGATATCGTGGCGCTCGATAATCAGCATATCCTCCTGATTGAACAAGGCAGCGATAAAGACGATGCGATGCGCAACCTTATCTATAAGGTAGATCTCAGTGCGGCTACCGATCTTGCCGCATTCGATAAGCCTGGTAAGTATCCGGAGTCTGACGACGAGAAAGCGCTGGCGCAGCGAGGCATTAAGCTCGCCGCTAAAACGCGGGTTGTCGATTTACGTCAACTCGGCTGGCAGCAGGAGAAGGCCGAAGGACTGGCGCTGATCGACAGTAAAACGCTGGCGGTCGCCAACGACAATGACTTCGGCGTGAAAACTGTCATGCAAAATCCGGTGGAAGGTAAGAAGCGCAAGGATTATCGGCTGAACGAAAAGGGGGAACTTACTGTAGAGGGTAAGCCGGTCGCAACGACGATCGGGGTAAAGCCGCTGAAGAAACCGGAGTCGGACAGCGAGTTGTGGATCGTAACGCTGCCGGAACCGCTGAAATAAACCTTCCCCTTACCCTGGGCTGTATCTGCTAAATACCTGACTTTCTGTAGAAGAGCAGGATACAGCCCGGATTTACCCTGGAAGGGTCGGTCTTAGCCGTTTTGTTATAACAAGTGGCACCAGGTCGGTAATCGTTTAACCGATTGACTATTTTTCCAGGGCGTTACCGTGTTAAGCGTCATTAGCAAACGAGACGCGCCTGCCCGAAGCTATTTTTCATTAGATTCCCGGGAGATGATCGATGTCGTCTGCATCCCGGGGCTTCAATACGTTGCCGCCTGGTCAGCAGCGACTCACCGCGTTCGGTCACCTTATGTGATTATAACATTGTGTAATAATGTGTTATCAGCCTCTTCAACAGACACTCACCACCGTGTAAGTTCTGGGTCTCATACGCTTGTTGTCCCGTAATCCGCTGAGGAGAAAGAGAGTGAAAGCAACCGCAATGGCCGCTACAAGTCTGTTAATGCTGATGAGCAGTGTTCACGCTGAAGGTCTGACGACGTCGGCAGATGGTAAAAACCTCGCCGTCAGCTTCGGCCAGCCCACCATTAAACAGGTGCTGCACTACCGAAAAATGTATGACAAAAAGCCGTTTCCGGATGCTGAGATTTATTATTACGACAATGGTACCTATAAAATCATTTCTCAGGGCGAAAATCACTACGGCGTTTACGTTATGCAGGGCAAGTTTGATGATGAAACTTTCACCGTGCGATTTATCTCTCTGCCTTCTGCTGACTGGGGCAATAAAACGGCTTTTCATCAGTTAACCTTTATCAGGAGTGACAAGCAGAACATCTTTATTCAGAATGCAATTGTGGATACCGGTGAAGCCATTGCGCAGCAGAACGGCACCTATACTCAGGAAAAAAACACCGTAACCAACCCGGTCTCCACCCGCTGGAAAAACAAATAATTATCGGATGACAGCGGGTATGCCATCCTGATTTAAACGCAGAGCCTGTCAGATTTCTCTCGCAGGCTCTTACAGGTTTTAACCGACGGTCACTTTCATCCACTCATTTTTTGTCAGAAGATACATAGCCGCAATTAAATGCCTTATATTTCATAGCCTGATGTGCATTTGCCCTGCCGCGCCCAAGCCAGCAGTGTGTGCGGGCTGCAACGTGCAGTACCGGTAATCTGCCTGTGAAGGGTAACTCCTGCTTTTTTTGATACTGACAACACGCAATTTTTCAGGTCCTGAGGCATAAATATGGACAGAGTTTCACCCCTGCTGGATGTGCAGGACATCGCTTTATCCATCGGGGATCGCCAGCTACTTAAACCGGTCTCCCTGCAGTTATATCAGGGTGACAGCCTCTTGCTGACCGGCCCATCCGGGAGCGGAAAAAGTACCTTCCTCAAAATCCTTTCTTCACTGATTACCCCCACCTCCGGGCAACTCTTTTTCAGGAACAGTGAGATCACCACCCTGAAAGCGGAGACCTACCGCCAGCAGGTTTCTTACTGTTTTCAAACGCCTCAACTGTTTGGTCAGACGGTATATGACAACCTGGCGCTGCCATGGCAGATTCGCCGTAAGATGCCCCAACGGGATAGACTTGTTGCTGCGCTGCAAAGTGTGAATCTCTCTCCGGATATGCTGAATAAACCTATTGAACAACTTTCAGGCGGAGAAAAGCAGCGTATCGGACTACTTCGCAATCTGCAGTTTATGCCCCAGGTGCTGTTACTGGATGAAGTCACCAGCGCCCTTGATGAAGAGAACAGACTGACCGTACTTTCATTGATTAACCGGATCTCAGCTGAAGAAAAGGTGGCCGTAGTGCGGATCAGCCATGATGTTAACGACATTCAGCAGGCTCAGCAGGTGCTTCGCCTTGAGCCGCCACAAAAGGAGAACAAGCGTGAATCAGCATAATATCAGTAACACCTCGCTATTGCTGTCACTGACGCTGGTGGTTATAGCGCTGCTTATCAGCCAGAAAGAAAAGCTCGGCATGAGCAAAGATATTCTCTGGAGTGTATCCCGGGCGATAATTCAGCTGGTGATTGTCGGCTTTGTATTGAAGTCGATTTTCGATGTTAATAACAGCTGGCTGACGGTACTGATGGTGCTGTTTATCTGCGTTAATGCCGCGATCAACGCCCGTAAACGTGGTCGAAATATTGATAACGCCTTTACGATATCGTTTGTTGCTATTGTTAGTGGCACCGTCATCACGCTTACGATTCTGGTGCTGAGCGGAGCGATAGCGTTTGTTCCGATGCAGGTTATTCCCATCACGGGCATGATCGCCGGTAATGCCATGGTCGCAGTAGGGCTCTGTTACAGCAACCTGAACCAGCGCTTCAGCGACAACCAGCAGAAAATTATGGAGATGCTGAGCCTTGGCGCATCGGTGAAGCTGGCATCGGGCCGCATCATTGCCGACAGCATTCGTACAGCCATGATGCCGACGGTGGACGCTGCCAAAACTGTCGGACTGGTCAGCCTGCCAGGGATGATGTCCGGACTGATTTTCGCCGGAATAGATCCACTCAAGGCGATTAAGTATCAGATTATGGTGACGTTTATGCTGATAGGGACCGCCAGTCTGTCAACGATCATTGCGGTCTATTTATCCTATCGTCGTTTTTATAATGCCAGGGCGCAGCTAAAAATATCGGATAGATCGCTGGATTAATGAAACTGATTGGCGGATCTGAACGTTATAGCTTGTGAGTAAAGTAAGTCTGCTATCAGACGGCGCTCGGTTGTTTGCGAGCGCTTAACTGATAGCAGAGTGCTCAGAGGATGCTTCAAAAACACTTCCCGCTGATCTGAAGTATCCCGGCAGGGTTCGTGATTTATTGTTCATCTGGATGCCTGATACACAACTGGCTTTGGTTTTTAATTCTGCCTGTTCTGATAAAGGTCCCAACGGTTGCCGTACAGATCTTCAAATACCACCACGGTTCCGTACTCCTCTTCACGAGGCTCCTGGCAGAATGTAACGCCTTTCGATTTCATGGCTTTGTAGTCTCGCCAGAAGTCATCCGTCTGCAGAAAAAGGAATACTCTTCCGCCGCACTGATTGCCGATAAAACCTTCCTGTTTGTCATTTGAAGCGCGAGCCAGAAGAAGATTGCAGTCGCTTTCAGGGTCAGGTGTAACTACAACCCAGCGTTTACCTGGCTGCGGTGTATCCTCAACAAGGGTAAAACCCAGCTTTTCGGTGTAATACTCAATTGCCCGATCATAGTCATCAACCACGATAGCCACATATCCCATACATCGCTTCTGCGTTCTCATTTCTGCTCCGTCATGTTTCAGGCCTGGTTGCCTCGAAACATTGTTTTAACACAAACGAGTATCTCTGAGTTGGGTGAATTGATTCAGTCTTCACAGTATTCAGCCGTTGCAAGAAAGATACATCAGCTGACATCAGCCTATAATTTTTATAAATTCATGGCGCGGGTATCAAAAAATGTTTGAGGGATTTACTCATACACACTCGATATTCTGCAATCCGTTCCGGTGCTAGGCTAAATCTCTTTTACCGTGACGTTCTTCATTGCGCTGTTTCCTGGACAGGTACTGGGCGTAGAGCTGGCGGCGATCTTCGCATTGTTCACCAGCCAGACATGGAACATGCCCTTTAGCTTCTATCAATCGTTACGCACCGTATCTGCGGATTTGGTGGAGGTTTCCCGCAGTTTCCATCTGACAGCATGGCAATGTTTCTGGAAACTGGACGTGCCTTTTGCCGTTCCGGGCTGATCTGGAACATGATGATGTCAATGTCTGGTGGCTGGTTCTTTTTCGTGGCCTCCGAAGCGATCACCGTGAGTAATAACGCTTATACGCTGCCCGGCGTAGGCGGCTATCTGGCTCAGGCTATCATGCATAAAGATATTCACGCCATAGGCTGGGTGTTGCTCACGATGGTGATTGTGTTTCTGGCATAATCTTTTCCTACAATGATCAGACTGAAATCTTCAGCCTTGAAGATGTGGAGTTCTGAGTTTTAACAAAAGAATGACGGCTGTTGTTTAAAGAAATCATGCGGTTTATGTGTGGGCCTGAAGTTACTCAGGCCCTGAGCTGCGTAATGACGTTTACTCTTTGATTTTAGCGTTAACAATGCTCATGCCTGCCGCATTGCTTCGTTTAGTCACGCGAACCGTTCCGCCGGCAAAATAATTGCCCACGGGTTCACAGACTTTTATCCGTCTTTGCAGGTCCGGGTCGTTAACCTCAACACCCGAACAGTCGTGACGCCCGCCGCCCGAAAACTCGCTATAAGCGGTATAGTTGCTGAGGGTGCCCGGAAGTAGCCAGATAACCGTGGTCAGCAGCATATAGCTAAAAAAGGTAACCAACAGAACTGACCCTGCGAAAAGTTTGATGTTATTCTTTATGCCGTTGACAGCCTCACCTTTACCCCATTTTTTAATAATTAAAAAAATAGACAGTCCCAGAGGCAGGACGGCACTCCATAGTGCATCAAGAGTGGATTGAGTAAGAAATGTATTGCGGTCAATTTCATTGCGCCACACAAAAAAAGTAAATATGCAGCCCAGCACTCCGGTAATTATCAGCACGAAACGGCGGGTTGAATAGGTATCCATTGGCAACTCTCTCCCTGAGTCTTAAGTATGTGGCGCTGATGAGCGGCAGTTCCCTGAACCGGTTAGTTCTCATGGTAAACCAAACGTCAGGCGTAATTGTCGTATCTTCGAAGGTTATCACGTCGGTCTTTCTTAAGACAAAAAGCATGAGCTTTATGATGGTCAAAATGGGCGATTGTTTGTATGCCCGACGCTCTGTTTATGATCATCTAGCCGGTACGCAATTTATTAAAATTCCATCTTACACCCCAGAGAACGAATCGAGTTCCTGCATTGTCATGTTATGGTTAAAACTCTTCCACAACATGAGGATAGCAATATGATTGTCAGAACATGGCACGGATGCGTACCGGTCAGGCATGCCGAAGGTTTTGCAACTCACTTGCAGAAGACCGGTGTTGAACATTCATCAGTGACGCCAGGGAATCTGGGAGCCTATGTACGCAGAGAAACGCAGGGTGAGTGGGAGCATTTCTTCCTTGCGACGTACTGGGAAGATTTAGACGCTATCAAAGCCTTTGCAGGCGACCAGTATCAGATTGCCGTCACCTATCCGGATGATGAACATTATGAGTTGTTATCAGATCCCTACGTTTTTCAGCATCAGGTCCAGACTGTAATGCCATTATAAGTATTTGCCTGCCGCCGCCAGAAGGCGGCCAATCACTCACCTGTGTTTGTCCACTGACTCAGCTTTAAATTTTACCAGGCGAAAAGCATGACTTTTAACACAAGGTTTAGATAAAGCCTTTTAATTGTAGATTGGTCGATCTACAATCAATCGTCAGCACAGGAGAACCTTATGAAAGCATCAGCAGGCAGACCCAGAGAATTCGATCCCGAGGCGTTCCTCGGCACTGCACTTGATTGTTTCTGGCAGAACGGATACCAGGCAACATCCATGGCAGACCTTAAAAAAGCATCGGGTCTGGCAAGTGCCAGCATCTATAAACTTTATCCCGATAAGCGCGCTATCTACCTGGCTGCTTTGCAGCGATACATGGATGAAGGCATTTCTAGGACAGTGAAACGAAATGCAGAAATGTCGCCAGAAGCTGCCTTGCGAGAAACGCTGGAATTTGTGGCTCAGTTATCATCTGCTCCTGCCGGAGAGAAAGGGTGCTTTACTATTGCGGCAGCCAGCGAGCTTTTACCCGGAGACGAAGAGGTTAAAGGCAAAGTTTCCTGTAAATTTAACCGTTTAATTAGCGAGTTAGAGAATATCTTAAAAAGAGGCCAGGTTCAGCGGGTATTTCGCCAGGATGAAGATGCGCGAGTCATGGCTCAAAGCATTTTCATGATGCTGGAAGGTATGCGGATATATGGAAAACTCCAGCCAGAGATTGGAGATCTGAGAAAAAGTAATGACTTCATTGTCAGAACGATACTTTCAGACAACCATGACGTAACCGGCAGTAGTGCGGTTAAGGCATCCGCATGATAGAAGTGGGCACCATCGTTCGGAGAAGAAAAAGAAGGAGAATAATGGTGGTAATTGAATATGCAGATGGCATGGCATTATGCGGCTGGTTCGATAAAGGACGTTTTTTTAAAAGGCGTTTTCCACTATCTGAATTAAAAATAGGCATACCTTATTCAGATTACTGGTCACTCACTTAAATCACTGCACCTTTAAAAACATCGGGTTAGAATAAACATAATTACCGTAACCGGCTGCCCTAAATTCGCCGTACTTTTGTGAGTCAACAGACTCAGGATGGTTATCACCCAGCGATCACCGGGCATCATCATTGCCCGGTAATCAGCTGATTTACATCGGTGCTACTATCTCAGCTTATTTTTGAGATTGCTGATTTTGCTCAGCCTCTTTCTGTTTTTTCTTCGCCATATGATGACCGACTGCGCAGCCTGCTGCGGCACCGGCCACACCATGATGAGCAACATGACCTGCGACGCCGCCTACTGCGGCTCCCTTCAGACATCCCTGGGCATTAGCCTGTAAATTCACCGACAAAAACAGCCCGGTAGCAATAACGATAACTGATAATTTTTTCATCACTTAATATCCTGGTAGTCATAGTTGCAGGTTGAACTCAGCAGAGCATAGCCGCACTCTGGGGCCTTTCGCTGACCGGGATACAGGAATCACGACATTAGTTACCTGTCGTTACGCTTTCCAGACGGCATGAGAGTATTTCATGCCATACCCGTGAGTCAGATGCTTTCCGGCTCGTTAAGCGGCAGCCAGAGATTGGCATTGAGAAGTTAAACCGGGGAGAGTGTAAACAGGAGGTTATTCGACGACGACGATAAAACAGCGCTTCCACCGGGAAGCGCTGTTGCAGATCAGAAGGACATTGTCAGACCCGCGTAATATGCGCGTCCCGGCTCGTTATAGGTTGATGCACCATCAGCTTCGCGATATAGCTGTTTATCCAGCAGGTTATTAATACCCGCATTGGCACGCAGATTTTTGGTGATGTCATAATTGAAATTGACCCCAAATACTGAATAAGCGCCGACTTCGCGATTCGACATAGAATTGCTTTCTGTGCGGGATTCCGCATACTGGCGTGGTTTCTGACGACCATACATTGTCCAGTTCAGATTAGTGGAGAAATCCTGCGTCACCTGCCAGTCCAGCATTGTATTGATCGTGTATTCAGGAATGATCGACAGCGGATTGCCGGTCTTTTTATCCTTCGACTCGATCATGTAAGTCGCGTTAGTCCGCCACTCCAGCTCGTCACTGACCAGCGGGATAGTGAAATTGCCTTCCAGACCTTCGACTACCGCTTTGCCGCCGTTACTCCATTGCAGAATATTGTTGCCATTAGAGGCGTAACCCAACACTTCCGTCCCGGAGACGATTTTGTTTTTATAGTCATTGCGGAACCAGGTGATGCCCGCAATATAGCCATCCTGACTGAACTCGATACCCAGCTCTTTATTTACGCTGACTTCAGGATCGAGATTTTCATTGCCCAGCAGATAGCAACTGCCACGGGTAACGTTGATCGGACAGCCATTTCCCCGCGTCGCCAGCAAATAGCCTTCGCTGGACTGATAAAGGTTAGGGGCTTTAAATGCACGGGCGATACCCGCCTTCAGGGTAAAACTTTCACCCAGAGCCTGAGAAATATTGAGCGACGGACTCCAGTTCGCACCAAAGGTGTCGTGATAATCAAAGCGCAGACCGGGGATCACTTCAGTGCTATCGGTTGCAGCAATATTATCTTCAAAATAGAGTGAGCTCAGCGTTGCGCTGTTTTTACTGTTGCGGCTACCCGCATCACCACTGACACCGTCGATGGATACGCCAGGCGCACTGGTGCCGTTCATTGAATTTGGATCGTTCAGCTCATCACGGTTCCACTCGGCTCCCAGCGTAACGGTCTGTTCACGCAGCAGTTCCAGCGGGAAGCTGACTTCACCTCCGGCCCGGTAACTTTCAAAGCGACTGGTTGAGAACGTGTTGCTGTTGATCCGGCCTTCACCCGCACCCGCCGTGCCTTCATTCAGGCGGGTGTTATTGGTTTTTTCATAGTTAAAGGTGAGTTTAGATTGTCCCCAGTCCCAGATGCCATTATGAGCAAGGCCCCAGGTCTGACGATACAGACGGTTGGTTTCAGAACCATCGAGTGATTCGATCAAGGCATTACCGGCACCGTTGCTGTACTGGGTATCACCAGCGTAGATGTTGCCCTGACGGCTGTATCCGTAGCTGAAATCCAGTACCTGTAATGGCGTGATCTTCCACGACAGCACGCTGTTGATGTCTTTATTGCGAACACCTTCGCGACCGGCGGCGGCAGAACCATTGTGCGACTGGTTAATGTCGAAAGCATCGCTGTCGGTTTTATTGATGTTGCCATAGAGCCGCATGGTCAGGGCATCGCCTGCCAGCGGACCACTCAGGTTAAAGTTAGCGCGGCGGGTTGCGCCTTCTTTATCGTCTTCGGGCTGGTTGGTATAAAGCGACAGCGATCCGCTCCAGTCATTGGTCGGGCGTTTGGTAATAATATTAACCACGCCACCGGCCGCGCCGGAACCGTAACGGGCTGCCGCCGGTCCACGAATCACTTCAATCCGTTCAACCATTTCTGGTGGTACCCAGTTTGAGTCACCGCGGGAATCGCGCTCGCCGCGCCAGCTATAACGCACCGAATTACGCGAGGTGGTCGGCACACCATCGATCAGAATCAGCGTATTTTCCGGCCCCATGCCGCGAATATCGATCTGACGATTGTTGCCGCGTACGCCGTTGGCGCTGTTGCCGGTAAGGTTTACGCCTGGCATTTTACGGATAATGTCGGAAAGGTCGTTGACCGGCGGGTTTTTCTTAATGTCCTGCGAAGTGATCACCGAAACGCCAGGCTGCTGTTTCAGCTCCTGTTCAGCGGTGACCAGCATCGTCTCATCATCCGCCAGTTTTTCTGTCTCTTCCTGATTAGCGCCGTTAGCAGAAGTACTCAACAACCCAGCCAGCAGTAGCGCAACAGGGCGCTTATGGACACGCATGGTTACATTCACTTAGAAAATCTCCATGAAGTATTAAGGCATGTAAGCAAATGCGTATGATAATGATAATAGTTATCATTGTATATCGCGGTAATCCACCTTTACATTCCATAACAATGGGCTATTTATTCGCCATAGCGGTGAGCCAGGAGGGGGAAGTAACGGTAGTTTTACTTGTTGGTCATCACCCGAAAACTTCCTCAGATTTCGTGATAACGCGTCTTTATGACTCCAGACTTATTAGGTCTGGAGTCATGGATAAATAATGGATAGAATGGCCCGCTCTTCAGTGATTAACAGGTATAAATGTGACCCCAGATCTGACACAGATCCCTGCGCGTTCAGCCCATGTAGGCCGCCATGTATTGATCTGGCTGGAGCAGGTTAAAAAGGCTTCACTCAGTGAGCTGGATAATTTTGGCGATGAAGGCACGGTGGAGCAGGTGATGAAGGTCTGGGTAAAACTCTCGCTGCTGATCAGCCGGCGGCGTCCTGAAATCGCCATCTCCTCGCTGCTGAAACATGTCCTGCCGAATATCGGTTTGCAGCCACTTAAAACGCTGAACCGCTTACGCCTTAACCGGCTCTATAACATTCTGATCGCCGACGGTAAAAAAGAGGAGGCGCGGCGGGTGTTCGCGCTGACCAAACAATTTCTCGCCTGGGCCGAGATGCAGGGCTATCTCGATCATTCACCCATCGCTTCAATGAAAAAGCGTGATGTCGCGGGTCGTGCTACGCCGCCGCGCAGTCGGCAACTCACCGATGCCGAGATCTGGGTGTTCTGGCACGGTCTGGATAACTGGGCGCTCTCGGAACAGGCGCGCTGGGCGCTGCGTTTATGTCTGGTCAGCGCCCGGCGGCCGGATGAAATTGTGCAGGCGCAGAAAGCGGAGTTCGATCTGCAATTAGGATTGTGGAAGCAGGGCACGCGCAATAAATCGCAGCGGGAGCATGTGCTGCCCATTTCACCGCTGATGCGTCAGTGCATCGAAGCATTGCTCCGCGCCGCCGATCCGGACTCACCCTGGCTGGTGCCCGCGCCACGCGATCCGCAACAGCCGCTGTCAAAAGGCGCGCTGAATCAGGCACTTCGCCGGATGATCCGCGCTCCACGTGGACTGGGACTGGAGGCGTTTACCCCGCGCGATCTGCGCCGCACCGCGCGTTCAAAGCTCTCAGCGCTCGACACGCCTAATGACGTCGCCCGAAAAATTATGAACCATGCGCTGGAAGGAATCGATCGGGTTTACGACACTCATGACTATCTGAGCCAGATGCGCAGCGCCATGACTATCTTTTCGGACGCGGTTGAGACGATTATAGAATGCGAAAGTTACCATCTGCTGCGTCATCGCTATGATGGCGAGATCCTCACGCTGGACGATCTCTCGGTCATGGCGATGTCACGCTAACGCTTATATCGGCAACTATCAGAAGTGGTAGCGCAGCCAGGCAAAATAAACGTTGCCGTTGTTATGGGTGCCGGGAATATAGGTCATCTGGAAATCGAGATCGCCATAGCCGACAGAGGCAAGCGGCAGTAGCGCAGGCACCGGAATATAATCCCAGTTATGTCGTGCGGTAAAGCCCGCCGTGTAACCTGCACCCCAGTGAAAATTCTGGTCGGCCAGCGGACGCCATGTTGCCACCCAGCCATAGCCACCAAACGGCTCCCATTTATTAAAAGAGTCTTTAAACGCCATTAAGTAGATGCCGTTCCAGTTCCCTTTTTCATCGTAGCGGGAGATCCCGCCACCCGCGCCCCAGGGTCTTTCATTATATTTATTGATGTGTTCACGATCGTAGGTGGCCCGGTTGTGCCAGGTAATCGCGGGCAGATAAAAGTCCACGCCTTCCGGCTGCTGCCAGGTTGTGGCAACTTTATCACTGAAATTTTCCCAGCCTGCACTCACATTTTGCATAAGTGAGGCAGAATGGGCTGAGAAAACACTGAAAACGGTTGTCATCATCAGCGCTTTAATAGGTAACGTTTTGCGCATGCACGAACTCCTGCAATATCTGGTGTTAAATAAGGAAAAAAATGTTTCAAGAGGAGTATTGTGGCATGAAGAGAAGCAACTTCAGGTCAATGAACGGCTATTACAGGATTTTATAATTAATGTAATTGACGCTGCAGCCCTGCTTTTCTGAGAAATCTGCAGACGCACTGACGTAATTAACGCCCCTTACCTTTATCACCTTCCAGCAGCCTTTCACGCGCAGACAATTCCCTGAAAAAATTCGCATTATTTGTTAACAAAATCTTGCAATGATAATCGCAATGCGTATATTTCTCATTTGTTTTAGAAGTTCATCACACCCGCGCGCAGGCGCTCAGGGAAAGGTTTCTGGTTCCTCAAACCATTAGCAGGGCAGCGATGTCCGCAGGAAGCACGGTCGTGACAGTGGCAGCATAAAAACATAAAGATAATTGAGGAATTAATGAACGCTTTCGATCTTCAACACCCCGGGGCGACGGGCACCTCTGCTCCGCAACGTCTACTCCGCTTCTCCTTGCTGGCTGCCATCGTCGCCTCGTCGCTGGCGCATAACGCGGCTCATGCTGCAGAGACCGCCGCACCCGCGGCCAGCGATAACCAGACGATGACGGTCAGCGCGTCAGCCGATGATGCCGTAGCCGCTTCGCCCGCCACCGATTACAGCGTGCCGGTCACCCGTGCAGGCACTAAAATGCTGGGCACCGTGCGTGATGTGCCACAGTCAGTCAGCATTGTCAGTAAACAGCGTATGGCCGATCAGCAACTCCAGTCGCTGAATGATGTGCTTGCCAATACCACCGGCATCCGCGGTATCAGTGGTGATATGGATCGCACCAACTACTATGCGCGCGGCTTTATGATCGACAACTACATGGTCGATGGTATCCCTACTGCCTTTGCCGCTCGCTGGAACCTGGGCGATGCGCAGACCGATATGGCAATGTATGAGCGCGTTGAAGTGGTGCGCGGAGCGACCGGTCTGTTAACCGGACCGGGTAATCCTTCAGCCGCCATCAATATGGTGCGCAAACATGCCGACAGCAAAGCGTTCGGCGGCACCGTCTCCGCCAGCTACGGCAGCTGGAATAAGCAGCGTTATGTGGCCGATCTCTCGGCTCCGCTCAGTGACTCTGGCAATGTACGTGGCCGGCTGATCGCGGGCTGGCAGGATAACAACAGCTTCATAGAGCGTTACGGCGCCAAAAAACAGTTCATCTATGGCGTGGTTGACGCTGACCTGACCGACTCTGCCACGTTGTCGGTCGGCTATGAGTTCAGCCAGGTCAATACGGACTCTACCATGTGGGGTGGCGCACCGCGCTGGTACACCGATGGCACGCAGATTCATACCCGACGCGGCTACAACACCGCACCTGACTGGGCCTACAACGATAAAGAGAACCGTAAAGTCTTTGTGAATCTGAAACAGGACTTTGACAACGGCTGGAACATCACGCTGAACGGTGCGCATAACGAGATGCGCCTGGACAGTAAGCAGATCTATCTTGATGGCTATTTCGATCGCAACACCGGGGCGGGCGTCTCTTCCTATGCCAACTATCCGGTGGTGGGCGGAACCGGTTATAACACCGGTAAACGCAAGGTCGATGCCGTTGATGCCTTTGCCAGTGGCCCGTATGAACTGCTGGGTCGTCAGCATGAGTTGATGGTGGGCGTCAATTACACTCGCCAGGATAACAAGTACTTCAGTACCTTTGAGAATATCTCATCGGCGTCGCTGGGCAACTACAACGCGTTTAACGGTCAGTATCCGGAATCGGCCTGGACGCCGCGTCTGCCAGCCAGCGACACCCAGCTGGTTCGCCAGAAATCGACGTATATGGCGACCCGCCTGTCACTCGCCGATCCGCTGCACCTGATTATCGGTGCCCGCTACACCAACTGGAACCGTGAAACGCCGGGTGGTGAAATGGAAGAAAATAACACCACCCCTTACGGCGGATTGATTTATGACTTCGCGGAAAACTGGTCGGCTTACGCCAGCTATACCTCGGTGTTCCAGCCACAGGATTATCGCGATGCCAGCGGCGCTTTCCTGTCGCCTGTTATCGGCAAAAACTACGAGGCAGGCCTGAAATCTGACTGGATGGACAGTCGCTTCACCACCTCGATTTCGGTGTTCCGCACCGAGCTGAATAATGTCGGTGAAGCAACCACTCAGACGATTCAGGGTTCAGGTGATGTCGCCTACATTGGCCGTAAAGGTGTGGTGAGTCGTGGCGTGGAGTTTGAAGTCAACGGCGCATTAACCGACAACTGGCAGATGACCCTGGGCGGCACGCGCTACATTGCGGAAAACCGCGATGGCAGCACCTTTAACCCGCAACTGCCGCAGACCAGCTTTAACCTGTTCAGCAGCTATCGCCTGCCAACAATGCAGCAACTGACGCTGGGCGGCGGCGTGAACTGGCAGACCCATATCTGGAATGATGTCGGTGGCCCGGAAGGCAATGGCACCTGGCGTGCCCGTCAGGGCAGCTATGCGCTGGTTGATCTCTTCGCCCGTTATCAGGTGAACAAAAATCTGTCACTGCAGGGCAACCTCAACAACCTGTTCGACAAAGAGTATGACACCAACGTGGCCAGCTCTGTGGTCTACGGCGAACCGCGTAATTTCTCCGTGACCGCCAGCTACACCTTCTGATTTGTGTCGTTGTAAAGCCTGTGACAAACGCCTCAGTTGAGGCGTTTTTCATCAAATCCTGAATCTGTACTCAGGTAAAACGCAGTGCCAGGTTAAAACCTTCTGCCGACTCCACCACAATCGCCTCGGGCTGCTCCTGAAAAGCAATGTCACCCGTCACCAGCGCGCGTTTCACCAGGGCGAGATCGTCCGTCTCAAAACCCAGCGCGACCATCCGGGCGCTGCCATCATAGTCTTCCGGCAGCGGGCCAAACCGCTGCTGCGCATAGTCTGCCGAAGCAAACCGTACCGTGGCGGCACCGGCGCGCAGGACAAAGGCCCCTTCGGGACAGGCGAGCACCTTAGCGGCCCCAAACAGGCGGCTATAGACCAGGGCTGAAAGCGCCGGATCCTGCGCGACAATCACAAACTCACTGATATTACGCACGCCATTGGGGTGACGCTGCCATGCCGGCTGCCATACCGCTTCGGGCGTCAGATGCTGGCAAAAAAAGCAGCGGCCATTAGACACCAGTGAAGGGCGAATCCGCACAGTCCGAAAATGCGCTTCACTCACCGAACCGTCGGGCAGGGTGACCGGACGATGAAAGGCCGCTGGCGGATCGCCATCCAGATCCTGCCGTTGCAGATGCTGAAATTCACTCTCTGTATCGCGGCTTTTCCACACCAGACCGCTCAATCCCAGTGGCGACTGCCAGAGATCGGCGCGCTGGCTCCCTTTGCCCGTCTCATAGCCCAGCAGTTCCAGGTAATTCTCACCAAAAATCGCCAGATGATTACTCGATCCCAGCGAGTGATGACCCCGTTCAGTGAGCTGAAAGCCGAGCCTTCGGAAGCGCGCGCTGGCGCTGTCGAGCTGGTCGGCCACGTTAATCACCGCATGATCAAGAATCGGGTGTGGAACCTGAACTGACATAGCAGCACTCCTTTTTTTCGTCATTGCGCCGCCACAATCTGCAACGCGCGCGGCACCAGCTGCGTGAAGTAGTCCACCGCCGGGCCAATCAACGCTTCATCAGGATCGAAGGCGGCGTGATGCAGACCAAATTCGCTGGCACTGCCGATGCTGACAAATGCCCCCGGCACCTGCTGCAGATAGAAGGCAAAATCTTCTCCGCCCATCTGCGGCGACTCAGCGTGCTCCGCGAGATAGCCACTCTGTTGGGCAACGTCCAGCGCAACATCCACCCAGCCTGGCGTGTTAATCAGGGCCGGCGGTCCTTCAGTCCACTCCAGTTCGGCGGTCGCACCAAATCCGGCGGCAATACCCTGAATCAGGGCTCGCATGCGGTGCGGGATCTGCGCCCGGATTTCGCCGTTGTGGGTGCGTACGGTGCCCTCCAGCTCAACGCTTTGCGGCAGCACGTTCCAGGTATTACCGGCGGTAAAGCGCGTCACGCTCAGCACCACCGTTTCCAGCGAGCTGAACACCCGGCTCGGCAGGGTCTGCAGAGCCGTTACGATATGGCTGGCAATTACAATCGAATCGATGCCCTCCTGCGGTCGCGCGGCATGGGCGCCTTTGCCCTCAATGCGGATCACAAAGCGGTCGACGTTGGCATAAAATGCGCCCGCCCGGCTGCGCAGCGTGCCCAGCGGCAGGTCGGGCGCGTTGTGCAGGCCAAATATCGCCTGAACGCCTTCCAGCGCACCGGCATCAATCAGCTGACGTGCGCCATTAAAGCTCTCTTCAGCGGGCTGAAACAGAATCCGTACCCGGCCTTGTAGCGTGTCTTCCTGCTGTTTCAGCTGCAAAGCCACGCCGAGCATCACGGCGCTGTGAACGTCGTGACCACAGGCGTGCATCACGCCCGGCTGCTGTGATCGCCATGGGCGATCGGTGGTTTCTTCAATCGGTAACGCATCAATATCCGCGCGCAGGGCGATCAGGGGTTCGCCATGACCGATTTCTGCCACGACGCCGGTTTTCAGCCCCAGCGGCAACAGCCGGATCCCGGCCTGCTCCAGCCAGCGGCTTATGCGTTCCGTGGTGGCAAACTCATGATTCGAAAGTTCCGGATGCTGATGCAGTTCGCGACGCCACTGCACCAGTTGGTTGGTTAAAGGCAAAGTCATGGTTATCCCTGTTGTTCTGGCAGAAAAGGTTCGCCCAGCGTCAGCATCAGGCGATTAGCCCAGGCAAAAAAGGCGGTTGATTGAATCAGGTCGAGCAGGGCGAGCGTATCCAGACCCTGTTCGCGCAGTGCAGAGAGCTGCGACTGTGTCGGCTGAGCAGGGGTCAGCGACAGCGCTGCTGAAAATGCGATGATCGCCTGCCAGCGCGCGGCATGTCCGTGAGATAACACCGCGCCGGGTGCGACGTTCAGCAGCTTCTGTACCGCTTCATCCTGCTTTGATAGCTGGCTGGCTTTACGCGCATGAACTGAGGCGCAGTAGATGCAGCCGTTAACCTTACTCACCACGGTGGCAGCCAGTTCGCGCTCAGCGCGTGGCAGCCCTCCTGCGGTATAAAAAATGCCTTTATCGGTCAGGGTACGCTGCTCCAGCAACGGCAGATTACGCGCCAGCAGGCGAAAATAGTCGGAGTCGGTGTGACCGAATTTTGCCAGTGTCGCCTGCTCTTCCTCGCTGAATTCCGTCAGCGGTTTTGCCGGCAGCCAGGGCTCCCAGCCGAGTTCCTGTTGCGTAAACGCGGTCAGGGCAGTTTTGCCGCTGGCTGTTAGTCGTGCCTCGTGCCAGTGACCGGCGACTACCGGGGCTACCTCACCCGGTGCCTCATCGCCCTGTAAGCTGCGCAGACCCGCCAGCAACCTGCTCTGAAAACTGACAAAAGCCACAAGCTGTGCCAGTGTGACAATGCCGCGCAGGCTCCAGCCCGCCTGTTTCAACGCCTCCAGATGTGCGGGGGCAGCGGCAACCGGCTCAAAGGTCAGGCGATGGGCAAAAGCCAGTGCCGCGTTGATCCGATCACTCCCGGCCAGACTCTCCTGTAGCGGGTAGTGCGCCTGCAGGCCGGGTTGTGCATGCCAGCCGGCAACCTGTGCGGCCAGCAGACGGCGCTCCGCCAGCGGAAAATCCTCATCACCCTGGCTAAACAACAGGGTGTAGCTACCCTGAGCATGTTGTGTAGCGGCGTGACGTGTCTGGCGCGCACGGGCCAGTTCGGAATCAGGATCGATATCTGCCAGTGTGGCGATCAAATCGTCAGGTTGATTCATGAGATTCTCCTGTGAGGTTCGCCAGCGGCACGAAGCGCGGGCGCAAGATGTTGGGCAATCAGTTCAATCGAGCGCAGTGTGTCGGCATGCGAAGGCTCAACCGAATGCACCTGAAATGAGATGTCGGTGACGCGCGCCAGTGCGCTGTCCTGCGCCAGCGAGTGCTGCACCTGATCGATGCCGCCAACATGGGCATCAAACTGCGCCAGCAGGTCATCAAAGCGGTCACCGCGTAATTCGCCACGATACTGCGCAGCCTGCTGACGAATTCCCGGTTCAGCCACCTGACGGGCATAGCGGTCAGAATCGGCCACGAATGCGGTACGGGAGGCGAGGATGCGCGGAGGGGTTCCCGCAGGAAGTGCCGCAAGATAGGCATCGATCAGCGGATTCTGCAATGCATCCAGCGGCAGCTCAGGCTGGCCCGCCGGGCGCGGTTGGGTGCGGGACAGCATCAGGCCATGGCCGCCCTGAGCGGCACGGATTGCGCCCTCAACCGAGAAGGTGGCGATCCACACCCGTCCGGCAAGCTGCGGCGCGGCGGGATAGAGATGATTATCAGGATGCCCCAGTGAATCCCCGCGCCAGGCGCTGAGCAGCGTATGCAGATGGTCAGCAAAGGCGGCACCACGCTCGGCAAAGGTCAGACCAAACGGCAAAAATGAATCCGGCGTGCCCCCGGAGCCCAGCCCGATCTCCAGCCGCCCATCTGCCAGCAGATCCAGTACCGCGGCATCTTCAGCCACCCGCAGCGCATTTTCCATTGGCAGAGTGATGATGGCGGTGCCGAGCCGGATGGTGTGGGTCTGCGCGGCGACATGCGCCAGGAAGAGCAGCGGCGACGGCAGACCTCCCTCATCCTGATGAAAATGGTGCTGAGCAATCCACGCATTATCAAATCCGCAGCGTTCGGCATGCTGAATCTGTTCGGTGGCCAGCTGATAGCGCTGTTTCGCCGGCACCTTATCCAGCAGCCGGGTAAAAAATCCGAGACGTCGGCTCATGCTGACTCCTTGTGGGTTAAGGGAACAAGCGGAGGGATGGCAGCCATTAATTCCCGGGTATAAGGATGCTGTGGCGCACTGAAAATAGTGACAACGTCACCTTGCTCTGCGACGTCGCCCGCTTGTAACACCGTGACGCTGTCGGCAATCTGCCGCACCGTCGCCAGGTCGTGCGTGATAAACAGATAAGTCAGACCCAGTTCGGCCTGGAGCTGCTGCAACAGGTCGAGTATTTGCGCCTGCACCGTGACATCCAGCGCCGAGGTTGCCTCATCCAGTACCAGAATCTCCGGCTTGCAGATTAGCGCCCGCGCAAGCGCCACACGCTGCCGCTGACCGCCGGAGAGTTCGTGAGGCTGACGTGACAGCAGTGAGAGCGGCAGCGCCACCCGCGTGGTTATCGCTTCTACACGCTCACGGCGCTGACTGCGGCTCAGCCGCTCAAAATTACGCAGTGGCTCTTCGATAATGGCATACAGCGTCTGACGGGGATCGAGCGAGGCAAACGGGTTCTGATAGACAAACTGGATCTTACGCCGCAGCTGACGCAGCGCCTCGCCGCGTAATCCGTTGACTACGATGCCATCCAGCGTCACCTCGCCGCTGTCGGCGGGTTCAAAACCCATAACGATACGCGCCAGCGTGGTTTTGCCGGAGCCGGATTCGCCTACCAGGGCATGCGTAGTGCCGCGCGCTACCTGGAAGCTCACCTGGTTCAGTGCCTGCAGACGCTGCTGTTTGCCCAGCGAAAAGCTTTTCATCACGCCGGTTGCCCGGATGGCGGGGGCAGAAAAACGGGCGGTTGCAGATTTAACTCTGGCGGGTCGCTGCGGTGCCGCATCATTCAGTAACTGACGGGTATAAGGATGAGCAGGCGCGCTGATAACCTGAGCAGTGCGGCCCGATTCCTGAATCTCGCCGTGACGAAACACGATAATACGGTCTGCGCGTTGCGCCGCCAGCGCCAGGTTGTGGGTGACAAACAGCACGGCGGTGCGGGATTCCTGCCGCAGGTTGTCCAGCAAATCGAGAATGCGCTTTTGCATCGTGACATCCAGCGCACTGGTCGGCTCATCCGCAATGATGATCTCCGGCTGCAGGGCGAGGGCAATGGCGATCAATACCCGCTGCTTCATGCCGCCCGACAGCTGATGCGGATACTGCTTAACCCGCTGTTCCGGATGGCTGAGGCCGACGCGCGTCAGCAGGTCAATCACCCGCTGCTGGCGCTGCGCTGACGGTAATTTCAGGTGCAGTCGCAGGATCTCTTCCACCTGTTCGCCGACCGTTTTCACCGGATTCAGGGAATTACCGGGATCCTGGGGCACCAGACTGATGCGCGCACCGCGCAGCGTATCGAAGCGCTTTTGCGACCACTGACTGATATCCACGCCGTTGAGCAGAATCTCGCCCCCTTCGCGGCGGCCATTTTCCGCCATCAGACCCATTATCGCCTGTGCGGTGGTGGTTTTACCGGAGCCGGACTCCCCGACCAGCGCCACCATCTCCCCGGCGTTCAGCTCGAAGCTGACGTTATGTACCACCGGCTGCCAACGGTTGCCGCTGCGATAGCTAAGCGTCAGATCGTTGACCGCGAGTAACGGCTGAGTGCTCATCGGCGTCCTCCGGAAAGTTGCTGGCTGATGCGGTTGGCTGCGAGCACCACAGCGACCACCACCACACCAGGAAAAGTAGTCAGCCACCAGGCGGTAGCCAGGTAATTACGCCCTTCAGCGATTAACAGACCCCATTCCGGCACCGGCGGCGGAGTGCCGTAGCCGAGGAAGCTCAGAGTCGACAGCGCCAGAATCGCCTGACCAAATTGCAGGGCGGCATAGGCGATCACCGGCGTCAGCGCATTGGGCAGAATGTGACGCCACAGCACGCTGAAAAAGCGGCCGCCGCTGCCGTAAGCCGCTTCGACATACTCACTGTGACGGATGCGCACCACTTCGGCGCGTGCCAGTCGGGCGAAGCTGGCGATGGAGGCAATGCCCACCGCTAATGCGGCATTCAGGGTGCCGAAGCCGAGTAAAATCAGCACGCTCAGAGAGAGCAGCAGCGCCGGAATCGCCAGCAGGACATCCACTGCGCGCATCACAATTGCTTCAGTTTTGCCGCCGATAGCCCCTGCCACCAGACCCAGCGCGGTACCTGCCAGCAGTCCGATCACCACCGCCATGACGGCGGCGGAGAGTGAATGGGACGCGCCGTAAATGATGCGGGCAAAGAGATCGCGGCCGAGCTGATCGGTGCCGAGCCAGTGTCCGGCCTGTGGAGCGAGTCGCTGTGCACCCGCAATGCCTTCAATCGGGCTGGCCTGGGTAAAGAGGGCCGGGAACAGGGCCGCCAGTACGGCCAGCAGCATGACTGAAACGGCCAGCCACAGGCCCGGCGAGAACTGTAGAGTGCGCCTCTTTGCCGCCACGGGTTGCCGCGCGGCAGCGTAATCAACCAGACTCATGTTGCACCTCGTAACAGCTGTAAGCGCGGGTCAAACAGCGGCATCAGCAGATCCACCAGCAGGTTGATCACCACAAAACCCAGTGCGGAGATCATCACCACCGCCTGCAACACCGCCACATCCTGATTGTTCACCGCCTGCTGCGTCAGCTGTCCCAGACCGCCCAGGCCAAACACCGTTTCGGTAATCAGCGCACCGGCAATCAGTTCTCCCAGCAGCAGGCCCGCCACGGTGAGCACCGGCAGCATGGCGTTGCGCAGGATGTGCCGCCACAGCACAGAGTGCTCGCTGGCCCCTTTGGCGCGTGCCACCGCCACAAAAGGCCGGGTTGCAACTTCATCGATGCTGCGCAACAGAATCTGTGCCAGCGGCGCAGAGATCGGAACGGCGACCGTAATGATGGGCAGAATCAGCCCCTGCCACGGTGAGGGATTGATCACCGGGATCCAGCGCAGCTGGAACGAGAAGAGCTGAATCAGGGCTATGCCGAGCCAGAAGGTTGGCACTGAGATAAACAGCGCGGGCAGTGACTGAAGCAGATTACGCAGGCCGCGCAGGGCAGGCAGCCGCGACAGTGTCGCCAGTACGAATGCCAGCAGTGTCGCCAGCAAAAAGCCGCACAGGGCCAGTCGCAGCGTGCCAGGCAGATTGCTGGTCAGCAGCTCACTGACCGGCACGCCTGCCTGCACCGAATAGCCGAAGTCGCCGTGCAGCATCGCCGCCAGCGCGTGCAGATATTGCTGCCACAGCGGGCTGTCCGCGCCATAGGCCTGACGCAGCTCAGCAATCTGTTGCGGACTCAGGCCGAGATCCGGGTTCTGAAACTTGATCAGCACCGCATCGCCTGGCAGCACCTGTAGCAGCACAAACGACAGGGTAAACGCGGCCCACAGTACCAGCACGCCCAGACCAGCGCGTTGCAGCAGATAATGACGCATCCTCACCTCCGGTTACTGTTTGTCCAGCCAGACGCCATAGAGCGCCGGACGGCCCACCGCTTCAAAACTGACCCCTTTCAGCCAGGGCGCACCGGCATAGACCTGCGGCTCTTCGAAGATCGGAATCACATAGGCCTGGTCCAGCAGGTAGCGCTGAACGTCACCGGTCAGCTGTAACCGTTTTGCGGGGTCAACTTCAGCGGAGATCGCGACCAGCAACTGGTTCAGTTTGTCATCGCGGAAATTTTTCACTTTGTCGCTGGAGCCGCCTTTCTGCAGCAGGTTGTCGCGGTTAGCCGGGTAGAAGCTGCTTTTGATCACGTCGGGATCGGCACGGCCGACTTCGGTGACGTTCAGCGGGGTCTTAAGAGGATCGAGGTTATCCAGCGTTTTGCTGCCGGCATCGCCCGCTTTCACGCTGAGGGCGACGCCCGCCTGGCGCCACTGCTGTGCCACCAGTTGCAGCACCTCTTTGTTTTGCGGCTGCGGCAGTGATTCATAGACGGTTAGTGCCAGTCGCTGGCCTGCTTTTTCACGGATGCCATCGGCACCGGGTTGCCAGCCCGCCTGGTCCAGCAATGTCTTCGCTTTCGTCAGATCAAAAGTGAGTTTGTCCGCCAGATTGACGTAGCCGGCGGCGGTGGTCGCCACGACCGAGGTTGCCTGCGGATAGTTCGGCGAGAAGAGCGTCTCAACCACCTGTTTCGCATTGGTGGCGTGCAGCAGCGCCTGACGCACCCGGATATCGCTGACCAGCGGATTATCCGGACGGAAGCTGAGGCTGTCGTTTACGCCACGGGTCGGCGCGGCATAAACCGGGAAGTTCTGATCTTTAGCCTGCTTCTCATCGTAGGCCTGCACCTGACGGATCAGGCCTGCCTGACCCGCCAGCAGTGCACCGATGCGCACGCTGTCTTCCGGCGTCACGATCACTTTTATCGCATCCAGATTGGCCGGACCTTGCTGCTGAATGTTTTTCGGTCCCCACTGATAATCTTTACGTGCTTCTAGATCCACTTCCCGACCGAGCTTCTCATCACTGACCACAAACGGGCCGGAGCCGATGATATGACGCGCATCGCCCAGCTGATCGAAACTGCGCGCCAGGGTACTCAGCGAAACCAGGCCAGAGCCAATGGTGGCAGTGCCCTGTAAAAATCCGGGCGAGGGCTTTTTAAAATAGAATTTCACCGTCAGCGGGTCGATCACTTCGCTGCGTTCATAGTTATTAATCACTTCCGATACCGGCAGGCGCAGCGCTTTATTTCCCAGCCCGTAGGTATCAAAGTTTTTCGCTACCGCGTTCGCATCTAATGGTGTGCCATCGGAAAAAGTCACGCCAGGCCGTAATTTAAAGGTGTATTCAGTTTTGTCGGCGTTGGTAGTCCAGCTTTCCGCAATCCAGGGTTCAACCTGCAGCGTTTCGGGATTCTGCCAGGTTAATTTATCGGTGATCTGATTGAGAATGCCGCCATTCGGGTAAAAGCCACCGGCAGGGGGATAGAGGTTGGTATGTGCCTGCTGTTCAAGATAAATCAGCGTACCGCCTTTGACCGGTGCAGCCACCGCGTTAAAGGTCAGCGTCCCGGCAAGTAAAGTAAAAACCAGCGTTTGTGCGCGTGGTTTAAGGGGAAATAACGTCTTCATGGTGAATTCCTTTGTTATCAATTGCCTCAGCAGGCGGAATCATCATCGAATGACGTAACACACAGATAAAGTAACGATTTGGTCAAAGCTTATCTGAAAAAAATAAATGCGGGATTGAGTGGTTGATATTTGTCTGAATGGGATGACCTAAGATAAACGTTCAAAGTATAAATCGGCATCCATTGCCAGAGCAGGGAGCCCATGAATAGAGTGTAAGATGAGGCAGTGTTGAAACAATGGACATGCCAGAAAACGCTGAAGTTTTCCATTGCATCAGCACTGCCCCGTTTAGCTAAAATCGTACTTAAATTATCGATAGACTTTTAAGGAGATCCTGCAATGCATATTCAGATAAGTCCTTTTTGGCTAAACGTAATCCGGGTGGCTTCATTCAGATCAATGTTTTTTAAAGCCTCAGGTTCTACCCAGATAATCTCCTGAAACTCTTCATTGAAGGTTATTGTTCGGTTTGCGCTCAGACAATCAAAGATAAGATAGATCATATAAATTTCTTCAGTCATTCCATCAGAATAGGTTTTTATTCTGACATCATCCCGAAACGTCCAGGGTGTGATATTTGTTATCTTGAGCGCCTCGCCTAATTCTTCCCTGATTTCCCGCTTTAATGCTTCTTCGATTGTTTCACCTGGCTCCATTCCGCCGCCTGGCAAAGCCCACTGTCCAGGAAAAACACCCCTGTCAGATGCCATTTTACATAGCAAATATTTACCCTCATTTTGAATGACTGGGCACACAATGACTCTCTGTCGCATTACTTCTCCTTATTGATGTTAAAAATTCCAGATCTGAAATGGGCGGTTCAGAAGGCCGATAGTTGTTTTGTCATTTTTCTGGTCATACTTACCGCTCAACAGCTTAGCGAGACAATGTTTTTGACACCGATGTCACAAAAGTGGCATCCCTGTTATAAAAAACCAGGAAGCACTCTTAAGAATTCTCAAATCAGAAAGATTATAACCATGGATGTTGTAAGGGTATGGTGCGGCGATCACGCTTTAATGATGCCGTAATCGGATTCTTTATGGTTAGCAGTGCGGGCAAGCACTGTATCGCACTGCTAAATATATTCGATTATTCCGCGCACAATTTCCGCTGGCCTGCACGCAGAAAAGCGCCGACCAGAACCAGCCACAGCAGACCGCAGATCAGGTTCACCACACTGAAGCCGCCGGTGCCGTAACTAAAATAGGCGGTTTTGGCTGCTTCAATGCCCAGGGCAATAATCAGAATACTCACCATGCCGAGCATCGCTGCCACGCTGCCTTTTCCGGCGCTGCTGGAAAAAAGCGTCATGCGATAGAGTCCGGCACTGACCAGCCCGGCGCCGAAGCCGTAGAGGCTAATTCCGGCAGTCAGCCACAGATAGCTTTGCGGATGTAGCACGGTAGCGGTGACTGCGATTGCCAGCCCGCAGACCACCGGCCAGGCACCGAGCCGTAACGGCTGTTCAATGGGCAGACGGCTGGATAAGCGTCCCAGCGTCAGGTTGCCCGCAATCATGGCGGCGAAGACCGGCAGCTGTAATAACGCATAGTTGATGCGGCTGAGTCCCGCATCGTGAATTAAAATCACCGGCGACAACGCGACCCAGGCGATGCAGGGCACGGTGACCAGCCCGATGGCCAGCGAGCCGCGCATCACCTGACGATCCTTCAGCAATGCCGCGTAACCGCTGATGATTGATCGCAGCGACAGCGGTTTCTGCCGGTCACCTGCGGTTTCGGGCATCGCATACCACAGACCCGCCAGTGCCAGCGCCGCAACAGCGCCAATCAGCCAGAACAGGGTGCGCCATTCACCCACGGTAAGGAAAGCCGCGCCCGCCAGCGGACCGGCCAGCGGGGCCAGCAGGGCGACGTTGGCCATCAGCGCCATTATTTTGATGCTGAGCGATTCCATAAAGGCCTCCTGCACCGCCGCGTAGCCTACCGCGCCAATAAAACAGAGGCTGACGCCCTGCAGAAAACGCAGCAGGACGAACTGCTCAATGCTTTGCACCCAGTACGTCGCCACACACGAGAGCATAAAAAAGGCCACGCCGCTGAGCAGCACCGGACGCCGCCCGATGCGGTCAGAGAGGGGGCCAAGCAGCCATTGCAGCATAATGCCACCGGCCAGATAGGCGGTAAGCGAAGTGGAGACCCACTCCGGCCCGACCTTAAATTCCTGAGTCACCAGCAGCATGCCCGGCTGGATCATGTCGTGAGCGATATAGGTGGCGAACTCAAACAACACCAGCGACAGCGGAAAGATCAGATGTCGTCGGGTCAGTTGCGCGACCGGTTCGAAAAAAGCCATTACAGATACCTGCGATAAAGCCATTAAAAAAAGCGGCCACCAGGGTGACAGCATAATTTCAGCGTGACGGTGTAACGCTTATCGCCAGCGGGCGATCGGGTTGATCAGCGTTCCGGCAAACTTGAGGTTTTCAGCGGGATCGGCGAGGTTTATCATCTGCTGGTTATTCGCCAGCTGCAGGCGGTTCAGGCAGGAGCGGGTAAACTCCGGCGCGAACATGTCATAGCGCGCGAACTTTGTGGCATGCTCCGGGTGCGCCTGCTGGTAATCCTTCACGCACTGCGCTACCGCCTGCCAGAACGCTTCCTCCGGCAGCGTTCCTGACTGATGCAGGATCGCGCTGATAAAGCGGAAGATGCAGTCAAACACATCGGTGAAGATTGAGAGCAGCTTCAGGTTCTCTGGCACATCCACCGCCAGACGCTGCACGCCTTCCGGCAGCACCGCATCAGGATTCATCACGGCGATCTCTTCGCCGATATCCTTCATGTATGCACTGACCGGCACGTTGTTCTCCAGCAGCATAATGAGGTTTTCACCGTGCGGCATAAACACCAGGTCATGCTGATAGAAGCAGTGCAGCAGCGGGCTGAGATAGCAGGTCAGGTAGTGTTCTATCCACTGCTTCGCGGGCAAACCAGAATCCGCTATCAGCGCAGGCAGCAGTGCCTGCTGATGGTGGTCGACGTGCAGGAAAGAGGCCATGGTCATCAGACGCTGACCGGGTTGCAGGCTGGCCGCAGGATTATCCCGCCAGAGGGCAGCAAACATCTTTTTATAGGCGGAGTCGCCTTTGATCGCCTGCTCATAGTAGCGGTTATGATAGCCGACCGCCGCGACTTCGCGCAGGATGCGGAAATCACAGCGATTCAGCCACGCATCGCCAGCAACCAGTTGTTCCAGCCAGCCGTTTATCGCGGGCGTTGTCGCCATATAGTAGGGCGACAGACCGCGCATAAAGCCCATGTTCAGCACCGACAGGGCGGTTTTCACGTAGCGCTTCGCGGGCTGGCTGCGGTTAAAGAAGGTGCGGATCGACTGCTGCGCCTGGTAAGCATCGTCTCCGGTGCCAAGATAAACAATATCGTGACTGGCGATGTCCGCCGCAAACACGGTCAGCAGCTTGTTCTGCCACTGCCACGGATGCACCGGCATCAGGATATACTCCTCAACCGTCAGCCCTTTATTCACCAGCTGCGCAGTAAACTGCTCCAGGATGGTGTCGCCCAGTTCATCACGCATCAGCTGCTCATAGCTCAGCTCACTGAGGCTGGAGAAATGGGCGTTGCGGCGATGAACCGCGACCCAGATGAGGTGAACGGGCGCGGCGGCCTCGGGCGCATACGCCAGATAATCATGGGCATCGAAGCCAATACGCCCGTTGTTGGCAACAAAGCAGGGATGGCCTTCGGTCATCGCCGCTTCCACCGTCTGGAAATCGGCTGAGACCAGCGCCTGGCTGTCAGGATTATTCTTTTGCAGCTTATAAACGCTGCTGCACAGGGTGCTGCTGATCTCTTCCATGTAGGTCGCCAGCAGCGCCTGTGTAATACCGATCTCGCCGTTAAACTCCACGATAAACTTCAGCGCATCCAGCGGCAGATCACGACCGTTCTCCTGCTTGCGCAGTGAGCCGGCGTCGATTTCCCAGTGATCCAGCGCCAGCCGCGACGCCCGGAAATGGTAGCTCGCTTCACCGCCTGGCACCGCAAGCTGATAGCTGCCGTTGCCCGACGCCTGTGGCGTAATGATTTTTTCATGCGCGAACTCGGCAATCGCTTTACGGATCAGCATGCGGTTTGCCTGCGCCCAGTGGTCGCCCGTCAGATGTGTACCGTTCATTAGCGAAGAGGGGATGTTCATAGTCTGCGACTCCTGCAGTAACGCGTGTTGATAATCTTCCCGCTGGCAAAAGGCCAGCCAGGCGGTTTTATGACCCATGTTGATGGTGTGCTGATAGCGGAACCCGGCACGCTTATTCAGCACATGAATCTTCTCATTGCGCACATCCGGCTCTACCACCACGCGGCGCACTTCGGGGCGGCTGAACATGTAGTCCATCACCAGCGTGAAGACCTGCCAGCTGAAGGCTCTGATTGGCTGGCTGGCGGGGGCAATCAGAATATGCATGCCGTAATCATCGGGTGCGGCAGGATAAAATTTGCCGACCTCATCGTCGCAGGCGCGATAGCACTCAATCAGGCAGACCGGCTGGTCGTTGCAGCAGCCAATCAGCGCAGCATGAGGATCGGCTGCGGTCAGCGTCTGATAAAACGCAGCGACCTGGTTCAGGCTCTGCTGCTGCATGCCCCAGAAGCGGGCGTAATCGTGGGTGACCCAGTTGTGGATCAAGGGCGCATCGCTGGCGAGCATGGGCCTCAGGGTGAACTGGCCTGCGGGGCGGGCGGCGCTGAACAGTGTTTGTGAACTCATCTCAGTGCTCCGATTTAGCCGGGAAGGTCTGGAAGGCAATCTGACGCTCGATCGGGTAGACCTCGCGTCCGGTCAGTTCGCGCAGCAGCACCGAGTTGCGGTAGCAGGCCATACCGAGATCCGGCGTAACAAAGCCGTGGGTGTGCAGTTCGGCGTTCTGCACGAAGATCTGATTGTGATAATCGATGCTGTAGTTGCGCTGTACGTCGTAGCGGCCTTTGTCATCCCAGCGCAGGCGGGCGCTGATACCCTCTAAAAACATCGGTGGCTGGTAGTGATAGCCGGTCGCCATCACCAGTCCTTCGGTGCGACGGGTGAAGCTGCAATCCTGCTCCTCCTGATGCAGCGTCAGTTCGAACTCTCCCTGCGGCAGCCAGCGCATAGCGGTTAGTGCCGAGTGAGTAAACAGGTTAACGTTGAGATCGCCGTCGAGCTGTTTGACATACATCAGGTCATAAATATCGTTAATCAGGCTGCTGTTGATGCCTTTGTAGAGATTCTTGTGGCGCGCATTCAGTTCGTCACGGGTGCTGGCGGGCAGGGCGTGGAAATAGTCGACCCATTCCGGCGAGGTCATCTCCAGCGTGAGCTTGGTGTACTCCAGCGGATAGAAGCGCGGCGCGCGGGTGATCCAGTTGAGCTGATAGCCAAAGCGGTCGATATCGGTCAGCAGGTCGTAGTAGATTTCTGCCGCGCTCTGGCCGCTGCCCAGCACGGTGATGGAACGCTTCTGCTGCAGTTCGGCTTTGTTGACCAGATAGTGGCTTGAGTGCGTAAGGCGCTGGCGGTGCGGCTGGCTGCACTCCGGCATCCAGGCTTTAGGCCCGGTGCCGAGGATCAGATGTCGTGCCAGATAGTTCTGTTTCTGGCCATTCCGGGTGTCGGTCACCTGGAGTTGATAGACGCCAGCCGTCTCATCGTAGCTGACATACTCAACGTGGCTGTTCCAGCGCAGATTAGAGAGCCGTGAACTGGCCCACTGGCAGTACTGATTATACTCTTTGCGCATCAGGAAGAAGTCTTCGCGGATATAAAAAGAGTATAATTTCCCCTTTTCCTTCATGTAGTTAAGCAGGCTGTAAGGGCTGGTCGGATCGGCGAGCGTCACCAGATCGGCCATAAACGGCGTCTGCAGATGGGCATTTTCCAGCATCATGCCGGTGTGCCAGTCAAAGCCCGGGTTCTCATCCAGGAAAAGACCGTTCAGCCCCTCAACCGGCTCACTCAGACAGGCCAGGCTCAGGTTAAAAGGACCGATACCGATACCAATAAAATCGTAAACGGAATTATTCATTTCAGAGCTCTCACTGTTTCGCCGCGTTCAGCGCAGACGCACGTACCTGCTCGCGGCCATAGTGCGCGATCAGGCTCAGCACATCTTCGATGTCGGCGATGGTCGTGGTGGGATTTAACAGGGTGAATTTCAGGTACTGACGCCCATCGACTTTGGTTCCGGCAATCACTGCGTTGCCGGAGCGGAAGAGCGCTTTACGGATAGCGGCGTTGATTTCGTCGATCTGTGCGTCGCTGGCGTTTTTGCCGGGCACGTAGCGGAAAATCTGGGTGGTCAGCTCAGGCGCGTGCAGCACTTCGATAGCAGGATGCGCAGTTAACCGCTCATGAGCCGCCTGTGTCAGCTCTATCAGCGTATCGAAAGCGTCACCCAGCGCCGCCGGACCCATCACGCGCAGTGTCAGCCACATTTTCAGCGCATCAAATCGGCGGGTGGTCTGAATGCTTTTGTTGACCAGATTCGGTGTGCCTTCCTGCTGGGCGCTGAGCGGATTCAGGTAATCCGCATGGTGTGTGACATGCTTCAGGTTGTGGCTGTCCCGCACGAAGAATGCACCGCAGCTGACGGTCTGGAAGAAAGATTTGTGATAATCGACGGTCACGGAATCAGCCCGTTCAATGCCATTCAGGCGTGAGCGATGATTCTCTGAGACTAGCAGCCCACAGCCGTAGGCGGCATCAACATGCATCCACAAACCATAATCGTCACAGAGACGGGCAATCTCCGGCAGCGGATCGATGCTGCCAAAGTCCGTGGTGCCGCTGGTGGCAACCACAGCAATCGGGATCAGCCCTTCACTGCGACATTTTTCGATCTCCTTAGCCAGGCACGCTGCGTCCATACGGTAGTGGGCATCGTGATCAACGGCGATAACTGCGTCATAGCCCAGCCCTAAAATCGCCATCGATTTCTGGATGCTGAAGTGGCTGAGTTTTGAGGTAAACACCCGCCATTTCGACGCGGTCTCAGGCAGGCCGCGATGCTTAATCAGATGCCCCGGATGATGCGCTGCGCACCAGCTATCACGCGCCAGCAGCATTGCCATCAGGTTGGATTGGGTGCCGCCACTGGTGAAGATCCCATCAGATCCGGCAGGCAGACCGATGCGGCCAAGCGTCCAGTCGATCACCTTCTGCTCAATCAGCGTACCGCCTGCGCTCTGATCCCAGGTGTCGACCGAGCTATTCACCGCCGCCATAATCTGCTCAGCCATCAGAGAGGGCAGCACGACCGGACAGTTCAGGTGCGCCAGGTATTTAGGGTGGTGAAACCAGACGGCGTCACGAAGATAGAGCTGGCTCAGCTCTGTCAGGGCGTCATCGTTATTGCCCAGCGGACGATCGAGATCGACCTCACTGAATTCCGCCGCCAGTTCATGGGGCAGGATACCGCTGAAAGGTTTCTCAACGTCGGTAACGGTACGGGTCATCAGCGCCAGCACTTCCTGAGTCTGCTGCGACCAGGCCGCCAGTTGCTGATCGTTAAAAATAGCCGTTTCGGCACCGCTGGCGTTGGATGCTGGCGCGAGATCCTGTGCCGCCTGAGTGGATGAGCGTAAAAGCATGTTCAGTTCCTGTGCGTTAATACCAGTGACCCTGCCGACGCAATGTCAGCAGTGTTGGATGTCCGCTCAACAACTCCAGTAAACATAAAACTAACTAACCAGATAAAAACCCTGACCATTAAGTGGATTAGAGTTTTCACCTTAAAAAGAGTAAATGCCGCATATTATTTGTGGATAAGGCAGCGTTAAACGCTTTGTTATATGCGGATGAGAGTGTAAATGTTAATCATTATCATTCAATTGTTTTGTTGTTAAATTTTATTTATTAGTATGTCTAATGTTGTAAGTGTGATGTTGATCACTTTTCTCGATCGGAATAGTCCTTTTTTTACGCGGTTTAGCGCCAGCAATTCATTAAGGACTCATCTGCGTGTGTTCCAAGTTGGAAACATTAGCTTCGTGGGTTAGAATGTTTCCAACATGGAAAGTTTGAGAGAAAAATGCATATCATCTCAAGAGGGCCGTTCAGGGAAGCGGCAATAATTTATCCAAATCATGCTTCCGCACTGGATGCGGCTTATCTGGTCCTCAGGGATGAAAACTTTGCCACGCCAGATGCGCTGAAAATTCGCTTTCAGAGCCTTGACCGCATGAAGTACCGGGAAAAGTGGTGGGTAATCGATGTGGGCGGAAACAGCCTGAGGATCATGTTCTATGCTGACTTTGATCGAGGCAAAATTTTTATCAAGCACATCGTGACGCATGCGGAATATGACAAACTGGTGAAGAAGTACCGGGAGAGTAAAGAATGATTACCGAAGCAATCCAGGCGACCAATGACCTGGTCAGAATTGTTCCCTTTCTGGGAGGCAGTACCGATAAAAGGGACTACGAGCAGGCGCTGGAACTGGTTGAATATCTGGTTGAGCACCAGCCGGACAGCCCGTTAGTAGAGATACTGTCTGATAAGGTCGCTCGATACGAAAACAGCGCCCCTGAGTTTGCTGCGTTTAACGCGCGTACTGATGCTATGCCGCGCGGAGTGGCACTTTTGCGGGTCATCATGGATCAGCACGGCCTGACTCAATGCTCTTTTGCGGATGAAATAGGGCAGCGCTCTTATGTCAGTCGTATCCTGCGTGGTGATCGCCCCCTGACGGATAAACATAAAGCCCGACTGGCAGCGCGTTTTAACCTGCCGTTTGAAGTGTTCGCTGAATAACTGAGCCTGAACTTATATGAGTGCGGTTTTTTTTCTGGAAATTGAATAACGATTAGGGCTCAAATCTGGCTGGAAGGGTAAATCACTCCTGCACTCATTCCTGAATTAGCACCTTCCTTATGACATCTTTGCGAGCGACAATAATGACGAAGGCCTCCGGCAAATACCCAGAAAGGGCTAACAGGGGTCAGTTTGAATATCGAAAATTATTGTACGTTAAGGTTGTTTTTAGACCTTTCTACTTTAGCTGGTCTCAGCCGACGAAACTTTCCGGAAGCCGATATCAGGTTGTTATTCCAGATATAATTCCCTGCCAGATTGATGTGCTTCCAGCCTAACGGCGACAAATGCGACATCTGTTGATCGTTGATTTTCAGCCTTTTACGCTTCCGGGCATTGACCGCTCTTTCCATATAGACGGTATTCCATAGCGAGATAAAAGGGCTGGCTGAGCCGCCGCCAGCGCCAAAATCAGGGAATTGAAAGGGCCCATAGGCTGGGTTAATACCGGGGAAATCAGGTCGATCATGAACGGCATCAGAAAGTTCTGTACTACCGGCAGGTCAAGAAACTGAGCATCCGTGAAACGGCAGGCGCGACAGGATACAGCCCCTCCCAGATATACCGCGTTCAGGCACCATACCGGCAATCACAAATGGCAAATTTAGGTTAAGCCACGTCAGGTGTAAGATGGACGGTATTAGACCACATAAACTAAAAGGATTTTCTATGTCACAAATGGAAAATAGCCCGCAGCTCCCGGCCATCCGCTGGCCGGTGCCGAAAAATAACCGGGGCGGAGAGTTCAGCAATCTTGAGGAAATGCTGGCGCATCTGGAAGGCGAGGCTGCCGGGCACTGGCTGATTGGCCGCAATGGTATGTGGCACGGCGGTATCCACATCAGTGATAACACCACACCGTGGTGTGCGCTCAGCGGTCAGGCGATGAATGAGGGGGTGGATTTCCCGGTACCGTTTAAGGGGGAGCAGGCCGTGCGATGCATGGCGGACGGTGAGGTGATGGCGTACCGGATAAACCGGGATTACCTCAGCGTGCCGTGGCACTGGGGGGATTTACGTTACTCCGGGTCTTTTGTGCTTATTCGCCACCGTGTTCAGCCAGGGAAAACAGCAGAGAGCGGGCTGACCTTTTACACCCTGTACATGCATCTCGCGCCATGGCTGGCATACCCGGAGCAGGACAGTACAGCGTTTAAGGTGGCAGACGGCCAGCACCTGAGTGCATATATCGACACGTCACGGCAGTGGGTGGCGGCAGTACTGCCGTCCGGGACACGGGTGACATGGGATAAAGCGGTAAGCGCCGACACAATGACCGGAAGCAACGGGCGGCAGTATGCGCATGTCACGCTGGCGGAGCCGGTTACTGGCAGTATGAGCCTGAAACCCGGCGACCGTGTGTGGACTTTGTGTGATAAAGGTAATCTGGTTTCGGCCCGTGACAGAGCCACCCGTCCAGCATGGTGGTCTCCGTTCCTACCGCCGTCACGTGAAACAGTGCAGTTTGATAAGGTAGTGTGCCCAACCCGTTACCCGATTAAGGCCGGGGACCCGGTGGGTCATCTGGGATATTTTCAGGTGCCCGGTGAGGACGGGCATAAAAAACGCTATCAGGTGCATATCGAATGCCTGACGACTGATGATCTGCCGCACTTCCTGAGCAACCCGGAAAACGTGGGGCGCGACACTCCCATATTTGCCCGCTGTCCGAAGGACATTCCGGTGTACCTGCAATTCAGCGGTGATGAAATACAGAAGGGCCTGATAACCACGCAGTCCCAAACGGTGATGGCGCTGTCCGGGCAGGCGTTGACTGACAAAGGAGGTAAACGTTACTGGAAGAGCAGGTCGTCGCGCGGGTTACTGGCGGAGTCGGATATGCAGCTGCTGTCCCGGTATGATCTAGCCGGTCGGGGTTTTGAGACGACAGAAGACAGCCCATCGAGCTTTGACCATCTCGACGGGAAGACGCAACCGAAAGGGTTGGTGAAAACGATTTTTGAGCGGTTTTTCAGCGTGGTGGACAATGACGGGAAGCCCTACAGCAAGGCGGTAGCGTTCAATTACCGGCAGTTGCTGGACAAGATTGACGGCGCTAAATCCAGCTGGTATTACCCGGAGCAGTACCGGCGGGCGGTACAGAATCCGTCAATGCGCGATCACCTGTACCGTACGTGTGTGAAACATCCCAGTGAGTGGTACTACTCGTCAGAAGATCCGATATGGAAATCTTTTTTATCAACCACGATGAAGAAGGAATCGCCGGAATGGTACGCCTACAGCGTGAAGATTCTGACGGACACGCGCTGGATGCACCGTGTGGCAGGGATGGTGGAAAATCCTTGGCATATGCACCCGCTGGTTTTTCTGGATGCGATAAGTGTTACAAAAGATCAATGCAAACAATTATTTAGTAAAATATCGGGAGTCATCCTTCGTCATGAAGGTGGATATGTTAATGATCCTGATGATAAAGGCGGCGAAACAAACATGGGGATCACTATAGGGACATGGAATCGTTTCTCTATGAAAGATCTTGGAATACCTGCATCATCCGGCACTCTGAAAGCCATGACGAAAGAACAAGCTGAAATTATATATTATAATAATTTCTGGGAACCAAAAGGTTTTTGTAAAATAGAAAACACAAAGTTGGCTCTAATGATATATGACTGGACGGTGACTTCTCGCTGGGCTGTCAGAGAAGTTCGTTCATTATTGCACAATGAGTATAATAAAAAACTGTCCATATCAAATATAATGGATGATGATATGATTCATTGTATCAATGCTATTGAGCAGCAGGATACGTTCCTTAACAAATTAGCCCAATATAGGAAAGACTATTATAAGTCATTAACCATGACCAATGGTCAACAAAACAACCAGATAAAATACCTTAAAGGCTGGCAGGCTCGCGTTGATGATTGTTTGAGGGTTTCAGTATGAAATATATATGCATGGGGTTTTTGATTTTTTGTACTAATTCTTTTTCTCAGGATGTCTCCGGGTGTTGGAAAAACGAAGGCAATTCATCTATGTATGATTTTATTATCCATGATGATAAGGGGAAATTATCAGGAACTTATTGTTTCATTAACGAAAATGGAAACAGGATTGATTGTGATAAAAACAACTCCATAATCAACGGATCTGTTGATAATGGATTCGGAACTATATCGTTTGGCGGAAGTGGTGAAGGTAAACTGATTTATAATCATGATGATTTAACATTGAAAATGATTGATTCTACACCTTTCGACGATTTCAATATGCATATCCCTGAGGAAATAAAATTCTTGAGATCGAATGAATGTAAATAACGAAACTAGTGGGCAAACCCTACAGCAAGGCGGTAGCGTTCAATTATCGGCAGTTGCTGGACAAGATTGACGGCGCTAAATCCAGCTGATATTACCCGGAGCAGTACCGTCGGGCGGTACAGAACCCGTCAATGCGCGATCGCCTGTACCGTCTGTGCGTGAAACATCTCAGTGAGTGGTACTACTCGTCGGAAGATCCGATATGGAAATCATTTTTAATCAACTACGATGAAGAAGGAATCGCCGGAGTGGTACTCCTACAGCGTGAAGATTCTGACGGACACGCGCTGGATGCACCGTGTGGCAGGAATGGTGGAAAATCCATGGCATATGTATCCTCAGTTATTCTTGACGCACTTAGAGAGAAGATAAAACAGGGATGGGCACATAGCCCCTTTACTGAGTTGTTGAGGAGCGTTAAGTCAAAAAATGATTACACAGCCTACAACCGAACCTGGCCGCATCCTAAACCTACATATTCCCAGGCTTATTACAATACGAACCTGACTTCGATGACTCTAAGTCAGGTTATGGCAGCCCAAAAGACACACGATATGTTTGCCAATGGTCGATTCCAGATTATCCCGAATACTCTAAAAGTGGCTGTTAGATCGCTTAATCTGGATGTAAATGCTTTATACGACAATGAGATGCAGGTCCGAGTTTTTGAAGAATATCGTATTAACATAAAGCGAAAACCAATTATCAATTACCTGGAAAGGAATAGGAGCGTTGAAGATGCTGCTTATGCTTGGGCGCTAAAATTTGCATCAGCAGGTTTACAAAAAGGCAGGGAGATTAGCCGCGATCCCAATGAATATTAGAGAGATGCTGACGGAAATATAAAGCTTGATGATCGTAACAGGAAAATTCATAAACCACGTTGGGCGCAGGAGAATGGCGTATCTAACTACTCAGGCGATGGATTAAACAAAGCTCATATTATGCCTGATGTAATGATTAAAATACTGTAGGCGTCCAAAAATGCAGACAGGTAAATTGAGAATTATTCCTCAAGTTTTCTTGGTTAAAAACACCGAAGTTGGCTCTCCACAGTTTTCGGATTTTAAAGTAGAAAAAAATGAACAATTTACAAAAGTACTATTTCTGACGAATAATCAAAAGGCATTCACCAATAAATGGCAACTTATAATGCAACATGAGCTTTCTAAACCTGTGAATTTCTCAAGGCATTATCGATTATATCTATCATGGAATGGTGAGTTACCTAAAGAGTGTGGTGATGATAGGTGGGTTTGCGGCTGGATTTTAGATAAAAAAACTGGTGAAGTCGTATCTACTCTCCCTGAGCTTAATGGCAACACGGCTTACTTCTCGTACAGCGACAATGGCACACCTCGCCCGGATGAGTTCTCCCCTCAATATAACCAGTTAGCTCTATGTTATGGATCGCAGGCACTAATGTGCCTGCTAAAGGAAGTGGTAATGATGAATGCTCCATCATTACCTACAACTTCAAGAAAAACCAGTTCACACCATTACTTCATACCGGATGTGAAGTGGACAGGGGTGATGATATGAACTCTCATAACTAGAGTGCAAAGAGCATTTTTCCGTACTAGTGGGGTATGGCCCCGTTCAATGCTAATAAAAAGGATCTTCCTGAGATCCTTTTTACGCCTTAATTACCACACCCTGCATTCGTTTCTACAGGCGCCTTCTTTTTAGCCGTAAAGTTATAAATCACTAACAAGCCAAAAATGCCGGTGATAATCATGGTGATGGTTCCCTTATCCATAAAGTGAGCCATATGACCCAACAGGATGCCGGTGACGCCGAAGTCGGTATCCGAGAAGGTGGTGTTGGTCAGCCCTATCTGTCCGAGTACCGGCAGCAGGGCGACAGGCAGGAAGGTGATTAACAGGCCATGAGCAAAGGCACCGCAAATCGCCCCACGCTTGCCGCCGGTCGCATTACCAAACACGCCCGCCGTAGCGCCACAGAAGAAGTGAGGAACCACACCCGGCAGAATTAATACCCAATGCAGCTGACCGAGAACAAACAGCCCCACCAGGCCACCGACAAAGCTGGAGATAAAGCCCACCAGCACCGCATTCGGGGCGTAGGGGAAGACAATCGGGCAATCCAGCGCCGGTCTGGCTTCCGGCACCAGTTTTTCTGAAAAGCCGGTAAAGGCAGGGACAATTTCAGCCAGGATTAAGCGCACACCCTGCAGAATGATAAAGACGCCCGCCGCAAAGGTAATGGCCTGGATAAAGGAGTAAACCAGGTAGTTCTGACCATTGCTGAAATTAGCCTCTACATATTCTTTACCGGCAGACACCGACAGGATTAAGTAGATAATCATCATCGTCAGAGAGATCGAGATGGTACTGTCGCGCAAAAAACTGAGGTTTTTTGGCATGTTCATCTCTTCGGTGGATTGAGATCCTTTGCCTACTAAAGAGCCGATCCAGCCTGATAAGACATAGCCAATTGTCCCGGTATGCGCCAGCGCGACATGGTCGCCACCAATGATCTTACGCATATAGGGCTGGGCGATCGCCGGAAAGGTGGCCATCAGAATGCCCAACAGCAGTGACCCGGTGTAAATAAGCTGAATACCTTCAAAACCGGCAACCGATAAAATAATCGCGATCATACAGGCCATATAAAATGTCACATGCCCAGAGAGGTAGATATATTTCAGTCGGGTGAAGCGAGCGACAACGATGTTGGCGACCATGCCGAAGGCCATGATCATCGTGGTAGGCGCGCCATATTTTGCCAGAGCGATAGAGACCATCGCTTCGTTATTAGGAATGATGCCCTGAACATCAAATGCATGTTTGAAAATGTCGCCCAGTGGCGTCAGTGAACCGACCAGAACGGTCGCGCCACCTGCCAGTACCAGGAAGCCCAGAATAGTTTTTACCGTGCCCTTGATAACGTCAGGAAACGGCTTCTTCTGCGCAATCAGTCCGAAAAATGCCACCAGTCCGACTAATATAGAGGGCACTTTCAGCACGTCGACGACGAACTGCAAAAGATTTTGAGTAAACATATTAACCTCGAGGGTAAGGTGTTTATCTAATTATCAGCGTCAGTTTTTCTCAAAATACTCGCGTATTTTCTGCTCCACTTCTTTCAGGTCAATGATGTTATTGATGATGATGACCTTCTGTTCAGGAAGGTTTGCGCTATAGGCAATGTCTTTTGCCATAACAAAAACATCCGCCACATCGGGGGTGACAGAGCCGAGATCCGAATGTTCCACTTCAGCTTCAACACCGATCGTTTTAAGCACTTTCTTGATGTTCATTTCCATCATGAAGCTGCTGCCTAAACCTGAACCACATACCGCCATAATTTTCATATCAAACCTCATTAACTAATGATTAAAAGTCGCGTTTCAACGGGCAGACTAAACGTCTGATAAAATCGTCATGAGCGCTTCTTTGCTGCTCGCATTGAATATCCGCGTCATGATCTCTTCATCGGACAGCACTTCCGCCAGCTGGGAAATCATTTCGATATGGCTATTACTGTCCGGTGCCGCAAACATGAAAATGGCCTTCACCGGATCGTTCTCTTCGGCGTCAAACTTCACTGCTGTACCCAGCAGCACAATCGACAACCCCAGTTTGTGTGCGCCCTGTTCCGGGCGCGCATGAGGCATGGCAATCTGCGGCGCGATAACAAAAAAGGGACCGATCTCCTCTTTTTGCTGAATAATCGCATCAATATAATCCTGCGATATTGCGCCCTCACTGAGCAGAGGACGTCCCGCAATAACTAACGCTTCCTGCCAGTCAGTCACGCTTTCGACGTACTGGATTTTCTCTTTATTTAACCACTTAGCCAGGTGTGACATCGTCTTACTCCTCCTGTTTAAATGCGCGATAAAAATTTAACTGAACGCATAAACCGTGTGGCGCTTGCCCGCTCCCGGTTGTGCATGACCCATCTCATATAAAATTTTCTCAACCGGAACAGGGTCTGTTATGCATTCCGATTTTCATAAATTCCTGAGTATGTACAGTCAGTTTCCCTCTAAACCCCCGTTATCACTTTTCCAGATAAACTTTCTGTCAGCAGATCGACACAAAAATCGAATCTAGTAAAAAGACGTAACATCCTTAAAGTTCATTATTTTCATTGGGTTATTAAAAAAATACTTTCTCATTGTTCAGATGGGGTTATATTTCACCTTCGCCATCACATCTGTACATGTTAAAGATGTCTAGTCATCCTGATGATGTCCTTCGACGTGTACGGACACAACATGTAAAGTTAAAATATTGCTCATCAGGCTTAACGTCAGTGCCAATTTGATAAGTTGATCACATATTCAGCTAGCGGAAGTGGTACTCATCCGGCAATGTCAGGCAGAACTGTACTGACACGGATTAGAGGGAGTCTGTCCCTCACTCAAACAGGAAGAAAGCCAATGGTTGATGGCATTACTGAAAAGCAAAAAGAGGTTGTTGATTACATCCTCAATAAAATTAAGGATGATGGCCTTCGACCTGGAGAAAAACTGGATACCGAAATATCAATTGCCAAAAATATCGGCATTACTCGCGCAACGGTGCGAGAGGCCACTCGCATTCTGGTGGAGCAACAAAGAATTTACCGGGTTAAAGGGTCGGGTATTTTTGTCGGTTCTACGGAGATGAGTAGCCAGGCGAACCGATATCATGTGCTTTCACCCTTTGATTATCAGGCTCAAAGGAATGGCCATAAAGGTGTAAGAAAAATCATTTCGGTCAGCATCATCAAGGTTCCTTCAGCGGATATAGCCCAGGCGCTGCGTATAAAGAACAGCGATCAGATCTATAAGATTCTACGCCTGATGTGTTTCGATGACATCCCGGTGGCGCTGGAACATATTCACCTGCCGGTCAATATGTTTAGCAGCATGGAGTTCAGCAAGCTGGAATTGTCAAAATACGCCTACATAGAAGAAGTTACCGGTAAGAAAGTGCAGCTAAGGGACCAGCATTTAACGGCCGTCAATCTTACGGATACACAGCCGCTTATTCTGCTTAATTTAGCGGCAGGGGATGCTGTCATTCAGCTTAACGAGACCGTTTATCTCGATGATGGTGTTCCCTGTGAAGTCAATGTGGCGATTATCAACACCCGCTATTTCCCGTTGAAACAAAACTCGCAACGACCTTAGGAAAAACATCGTGTTTCTGGCCTCAATACTATTGCTGTGCCCGGATATGGCCTATGAGACAGATTCATGCCCGGTTTACATCTCTCATTACAGTAGAGGATCTTAATTCCGGATAATGCGCAAGGCCCTGTAAAACATCTGGCTGTTGCATTAAATCATCTCTGACTCAATTACATTCTACATATGCTTATTTGCACATCTGGCGGCTCGCGTTTCTCCAGCCTGTGAAGAAGGTACTTCAATGTACTGTATTCATACTGTCTTAAATTCCGGGAGCGCCAGCGCATAAAGCGCTTCATTCGTAAGACGATTTTCTGCAAACCTTTGCCAGTTCACCGATTTTACTCACCTGAATATCAGGCAACGAATAGCGTTATACGCAAAATATCTGCCTGATTCGCTGTTTCAGCGTCCGTTTGCCGCCTTTCACTTCTCACTGTTCTCCATTATGACGAAATCAATAATGCATAAAACAATATGATGTTTTACCAATGATCGACTGCGCAGCACACTGGTCTGCAACCGGAATGAACAAGGACCAGGTGAATGGCATATCGATTAAGTCTGTTAGATAAAGCGCCCGTGCTGCAGGGTGAATCACCTACCGCGGCGCTGCAGCGTACGCTGCAGATGGCGCAGCGGGCAGAGGAGTGGGGGTATCACCGCTTCTGGCTGGCGGAACATCACAACACCGCGCAGCTGGCCAGTCCTTCACCGGAAATATTGATCGCCTGGATCATTGCCCAGACCCGACATATACGCGTCGGATCGGGCGGGGTCATGTTGCAGCACTACAGCCCTTATAAAGTGGCAGAGAACTTTAATCTGCTCGCTTCGCTGGCACCGGGCCGCATTGACCTCGGCGTGGGTAAAGCGCCTGGCGGACTTCCACTCTCCACCCATGCACTGCAACAGGGTGTTGATGCCGCTAAAAAAGGGAGCTTTGCCGAACAGCTTCAGCTGCTGGATAGCTGGCTCAAGCCCTCACAGGCCCATCCCGACGACGAGGGCTTAGCCGCCACGCCACTGCCGCCACGTCCGGCGAACCGTTTTCTGCTGGGTGCCAGTGAAGAGAGCGCCCGGCTGGCCGCCAGTCTGGGCTGGCAGTTTGTCTTTGCCGCTCACCTTAATGGTGACCGCCAGTTGCTGGAGCACGCGCTGAGTACCTACTCCCGCCTCAGCCAGGGTCAGCGCGCACTGGTGGCAGTACAGGTGGTGGTAGCCGACTCACCCGCCGGGGCGGAACTGCTGGTTGCTCATCTTCGTCACTACCATGTAGCGGTGAAAGATGGCCCGAGCGTCAACGTCGCCAGCCTTGAGCAGGCGGAGCGCTATGTGCGTCAGGGCGGATACCGCGATTATCAGATTGAGCCGCGCACGCCGTCACTTCTGAAAGGCACGGCGGCGCAGGTTCATGCCCAGCTGGACGCGCTGCATCATAATTTTGACATTGATGAGTTCGTTATCGACACGCCGATTACCGAGCCGGTTGCGCGGCTGCAGTCACTTGAACTGCTGGCCACGCATCATCTGGTCGCAGCCTGAATCCCCGTCAGTGGAGAGTCATCATGAACCCTGAGTCACAACTGATTGAATGGCGACGCGAACTGCACACCTGGCCGGAGCTTTCGGGTCAGGAGTTCGCCACCACCGCGCGACTGCGGGGCTGGTTGCAGGCGGCGGGTATCCGGCTGCTGGACTATCCCCTGGAAACCGGCGTGGTGGCAGAAATTGGCAGCGGAGAGACGGTGATCGCGCTGCGCGCCGACATCGATGCGCTGCCGATCCATGAGGCGAGCGGGGTGCGTTTTCACTCCCGCCATCCTGGCGTGATGCACGCCTGCGGCCACGACCTGCACAGTGCGGTGATGCTGGGCGCGGCGTTACAGCTCAACGCACAGCCCGATCTATTACCTGGCCGGGTGCGCATCCTGTTCCAGCCCGCTGAAGAGATAGCGCGCGGTGCGGGTCAGTTTATTGAGGCAGGCGTACTGGATGAGGTGCAGGCTATCTTTGGGATGCACAACGAGCCGTCGCTGCCCGTTGGCACCTTTGCCACCCGCAGCGGGGCGTTCTACGCTAACGCTGACAAATTTGTTATCCGCGTCACCGGCAAAGGCGCACATGCCGCGTATCCGGAGCAGGGTGTCGATAGCATTGTGACGGCCAGTCAGATTATCCAGGCGTTACAGGGGCTCACCAGCCGCAGTTTCAATGCCCTGGACAGTCTGGTACTGAGCATTACCCGCATCGACGGTGGCAAAAGCTGGAACGTATTACCCGGTGGCGTTGAGTTTGGCGGCACGGCCCGAACCCACGATTTACAGGTGCGCGCCGAACTGGAACAACGGGTGCGCACGCTGGTTGAGCACTTCGCCGCAGCCAATGGCGCGCAGGCAACCCTGAGCTGGCATCCTGGCCCGCCAGTGTTGATCAACGATGCGCACTGGGCGACCTTCAGCAGCGAAGTGGCGCAGCAGGCGGGCTATCGGGTGCAGACCGCCGATCTCCATCTGCTGGGTGAGGATTTTGCCTTTTATCTGCAACAGGTGCCGGGGGCGTTTGTCAGCATCGGCAGCGCCAGTGACTTTGGTCTGCACCATGCCAGCTTTACTCCGGATGAAGCGCTGATTGCGCCCGCCGCCGACTACTTCGCCCGACTGGCCCGCCAGGCGCTGCAACATCTTAACGCGCGATGTCGTGAAGCCATTCTGAACTGAATTCATCTGCAACCCGCTAAATCACGACGGTTCTGACCCCCGTCGTCGGGCATCGCTACGACTAAAAAGAGAGAGCATCATGACCACAAGACAACTTCGGCTGGGCACTATTCTGCATGGCGCATCGGGAAACATGTCCGCCTGGCGCCATCCGGCGGCGCAGGCCGATGCCAGTATTAATCTGGATTACGCTAAAAAAATCGCCCGCAAGGCGGAGCAGGGAAAACTCGATTTTCTGTTTGTCGCCGACGGGTTGTTTATTAACGAAAAGTCGATCCCGCACTTTCTGAATCGCTTTGAGCCGCTGACGCTGCTCTCGGCGCTGGCGGGCGTCACTGAACATCTGGGGCTGGTCGGCACGGTATCGACCTCTTACAGCGAGCCGTTCACCGTGGCGCGTCAGTTTGCCAGCCTTGATCATCTCAGCGGCGGGCGTGCAGGCTGGAACGTGGTGACGTCACCGCTGGAAGGCTCGGCCAAAAACTTCTCACGCCAGCAGCACCCGGAGCACGCGTTGCGTTACCGCATTGCCGATGAGTATCTGCAGGTGGTGAAAGGATTGTGGGATTCGTGGGAGCAGGATGCTTTTGTCCGTGACAAGGCGAGCGGACAATTTTTCGATCCTGCGAAGCTGCACACGCTCGATCATCACGGTGATTTCTTCCAGGTGCAGGGGCCGCTGAACATCGCCCGCACGCCGCAGGGTCGTCCGATTATCTTCCAGGCGGGCGCGTCCGACGACGGTAAAAAACTGGCGGCGCGTCATGCTGACGCCATCTTCACCCATCAGCCGACACGTGAAGAGGCGCAGGCATTTTATCAGGATGTGAAACAGCAACTGGTGGCGAATGGCCGTCAGCCAGAAGACTTACATATTTTCCAGGGTGTCAGCGTGATTGTTGGCGATGATGCCGGGGACGTGGAGCGCCAGTATCAGACCACGGCGGCGCTGGTGTCGATTACCGATGCGCTTAACTACCTCGGGCGTTTCTTCGACCATCACGACTTTTCTCAGTACCCACTGGATCAGCCGTTCCCGGATATCGGTGACATTGGTCAGAACAGCTTCCGCAGCACCACCGACGAGATCAAACGCAAAGCACAGCAGCATGGGCATACCCTGCGCCAGGCCGCACTGGAAGCGGCAACGCCACGCCCGCTGTTTCACGGCACGCCGGAAGAGGTGGCGGATGGCCTGCAGCTCTGGTTTGAAACCCACGCCACTGACGGCTTCATCATTAACGGCGGCACGCCCGATACCTTTGAACGTTTTGTCGACCGCGTGGTGCCAGTTCTGCAGGCGCGCGGCCTGACGCGCCGCGACTATCCGGGCAGCACGCTACGCGACAGCTTCGCCCTGAAACAACCCGTTAATCAGTTCACCTCACAATAAGAGCACAAGCCATGAACAAAACATCGCGTCTTATCGCCCTGCTTATTCTGGCGGCCAGTAGCCATGCGCTGGCTGAAGATACCCGCGTCTCCTATAACGGCCAGCGCGTCAGCCTTGAAGCTAACAAAGCGCCGATCAATACCGTGAAGAATCCGGAGGCGATCGCGCAGCTGCCTGCGGGTCACCATTTTGTGGTGCCGGGTTCCTTTACCGTGGCGGTCGCCGCGCTGAATTCCCCGCCGTTAACGGTGTTTTCCGATGACAACAAAACGCTGCTTGGCAGTGAAGTGGATATTGCCCGGCTGGTGGCTGACAGCCTGGGATTAAAACTCAACGTGGTGCCAGCGTCCTGGGAAGACTGGCCGCTGGGCGTGGCCTCGGGCAAGTATGACGCGGCGATCTCCAATATTACCGTGACCAAAGATCGTAAAGAGAAGTTCGACTTCGCCACCTACCGCAAAGATTCACTGGGCTTTTATGTCAAAACCAGCAGCCCGATAAAGTCACTGACCAAAGCAGAAGATATTGCCGGGCTGAGGATCATTGTCGGATCCGGCACAAATCAGGAGGCGATCCTGCTGGCGTGGGATAAAGAGAATCAGGCTAAAGGCCTGAAAGCCTTTACGCCGGTTTATACCAAAGATGATGCCGCACAGACGCTGGCGCTGCAGGCTGGCCGGGCCGATGCCTACTTTGGTCCCAATGTGATTGGTGCCTGGAAAGCGGCACTGACTGGTAAAACCCGTCTGGTCGGCAGCGTCGATGGCGGCTGGCCTAAAGCGGCGCACATTGCCGTTACCGTGAAGAAAGGCAGCGGCCTGGCGGAACCGATCAGCACCGCGCTGAACGGCGTGATCGGCAATGGTGATTATCAGAAGGTGCTGAACCGCTGGGGTGAAGGTGTTGAGAAGATCGATCGTTCTGAAATCAATCCCGCCGGGCTGGGTGACTAAGGAGCTGACCATGAGTGAATCCACTTTTCGCGAAGTTTCACCCGACGCGCCGGAGTTACAACCGATCCTGGGCGGCCTGTTTGGTGAATATTCCGCACGCTATGGCGACTACTTTGCCCGTCATAAAGAGCAGGAACTGACGGAATGGTACCTGCCGCCACAGGGGCTGTTTATCGTGCTGGAGCGTGATGGCGAGATCATCGCGATGGGCGCCTATAAACCCTATGACCCGCAGACCGCCGAGCTGAAGCGCATCTGGACACGCAGTGATCTGCGCCGTCAGGGGCTGGCGCTGGTGGTGTTACAGGAGCTGGAGCGTCGCGCCTTACAGGCGGGTTATCAGCGCCTGTTCCTCACCACCGGTTTCCGACAGCCGGAGGCAGTGCGGCTCTATACCGGTCACGGTTATCAGCCACAGTTTGATATCAGCGGCGATCTGGAGCGGTACGGCCAGCCGCCGCACGATGGGCGACTGCGTTTTATTAAAGTGATCGGCGTCTATAACGTCGCCGCGGCGAGTTAAGGAGTGACGATGAGCAAACATCAACAGTTACAGGTGGTGCCGGCGCGTTATCCGGCACGCACCGCCGGGGCTATCGTGGCGCTGTTTATTCTGGCAGGCGTGGTGCAGTCAGTGGCATTTAATCCGCGCTGGGAATGGAGCGTGTTTGCCCGCTGGTTTTTTGATCCGGTGATCCTGCACGGTCTGGGTCAGACGCTGCTGCTGACGCTGCTGGGTACGGTATTTAGTCTGTTTCTGGGCGGTCTGCTGGCGCTGGCACGTCTCTCCTCATCGTGGCTGCTGAGCACGCTGGCATGGGGTTATATCTGGCTGTTCAGGTCACTGCCGCTGATTGTGGTGCTGATCATTCTTTATAACTTCTCCTATCTCTACGACACTCTGTCCGTCGGTATTCCGTTTACCGGCCTCTCCTGGGGGGCGTATCAGACGATTAACGTGCTGGGGCAGTTTCAGGCGGCCGTTATCGGTCTGACGCTGGTGCAGGCGGCCTACAGCGCGGAAATCATCCGTGGCGGGATCCTCGGCGTCGATCACGGTCAGGTGGAAGCCGCGTCCGCGCTGGGTCTCTCCGCCACACGCCGCACTTTCCGCATCATTCTGCCGCAGGCGCTGCGCGCCATTATTCCCACTGCGTTCAACGAGATCATCAGCCTGGCAAAAGGCACGTCCGTGGTTTATGTGCTGGCGATGCCGGAGCTGTTCTACACCATCCAGATGATCTACAACCGCAATCAGGAAGTGATCCCGCTGCTGATGGTCGGTGCCGCCTGGTATCTGATTATCACCACCGTGTTGTCCGTGATTCAGTACAACGCCGAACGCTGGATGGCCCGCAGTGTTACCCGTGAACCGCAACCGTCGCGCTGGCGACAATGGCGCAGCCGCGTCACGCCACTTCATCCGACCGAGGAGATCAGCCATGTCCGAAGCCATTGATTACCGCACCTCACACACGACCGGTGCCATCAGCATTACCGGCGTCAGTAAACGATTTGGTAAACATAAAGCGCTGGATGATGTCTCGCTATCGCTGGCCCCTGGATCAGTTACGGTCATCCTCGGGCCGTCCGGCTCCGGTAAATCCACGCTGCTGCGCACCATCAATCATCTGGAGCGGGTCGACGAAGGATTTATTCAGATTGATGGCAACTACATCGGCTATCAGCAGCGCGGCAACAAGCTGTATGAACTGAAAGAGAAGGCGATCCTGCGACAGCGCATCAACGTCGGCTACGTGTTCCAGAATTTCAATCTGTTCCCACACCTCAGCGTGCTGGATAACCTGATTGAAGCGCCGATTGCCCATCGTCAGTTAACGAAACCGGAAGCGATACAGCGTGCGGGTGAACTGCTGGATATTGTGGGCCTGCGGCATAAAGCCGATGCGTGGCCGCGTCACCTGTCGGGCGGTCAGCAGCAGCGCATCGCGATTGCGCGCGCGCTGATGCTCAATCCACGGGTGATGCTATTCGATGAGCCGACCTCGGCGCTGGATCCCGAGCTGGTGGGCGAAGTGCTGGATGTGATTAAAAAGCTGGCGCGTTCCGGCACCACGCTGGTGATTGTGACACACGAGATCGGCTTTGCCCGTGAAGTGGCGGACAACGTGGTCTTTATGGTGGATGGCCGGATTGTGGAGCAGGGCAGCACCACTCAGGTGCTCAGTAATCCGCGTCATGAACGCACCCGCCGCTTTCTGGCGCGCGTGTTATGAGGGCATTAACGTTAACGGTTCTGACGCTGCTTCCGGCGCTGGCCTGTTCTGCGGCTGAGAAGCTCGATGTCCTGCACAACGAGACGCCGATTCATGCACCGGCCAATCCGCAGGCAATCAGCAAGATTCCGGCCAATTACCGCTTTATCGAACCGGGCACCCTGACGGTCGCCACCTCGGCGACCAACTCGCCGCCGCTGTCGCTGCTGGCGTCTGACAACGTCACGCGGATCGGCAGCGATCCCGATATCGCCAGACTCCTTGCTGATAGCCTGGGCCTGAAACTCAGGCTGGTTCCGGCTTCCTGGGAGGACTGGCCACTGGGCATCAGCGCCGGGCGCTATGATGTTGCGATGTTCAATATTGCCGTGACCGAAGAGCGTAAGAAGAAGTTCGATTTTGCGACGTATCGCGCCGACAACCACGCTTTTGCGGTGAAAAGCGACAGCAATATCAGCAAAATTAATCGTCCGGCGGATATTGCCGGTAAGCGGATTATCGTCGCCTCTGGCACCAATCAGGAGCGTATTTTACTGAGCTGGGATGAGCAGAACCGGGCGAAAGGTCTGCCTGCGGTAACGCCGGTTTACCTTACCGATGATGCCTCCGCGACGCTGACGCTGCTATCTGGACGGGCAGATGCGATGTTTGGCCCTCACTCGATGGCGGCCTGGAAAGTGGCGTCACGCGGACAGACAAAGCTGTTGGCAGCGGGCCATTTCGTGCCTGGGTCGCCGTGACTACCAAAAAGGGCAATGGCCTGGCACCCGCGCTGCAGGCTGCGCTGGATGGCACCATCGCAGGCGGGCAGTATCAGCAGGTGCTGGCACGCTGGGGCGAACAGGATGAAGCCATTACTCAGTCCACGGTGAATCCACCCGGCATTGTTTACTGAGTCTGCAGAACCGGCTCGTCTGCTGCGGCCGGTTCTGCGCACTTCAACCTGATGAGCACAGAATTGAACTACACTCTCCAGCGTTAGTGATTTATCCTGCCCGCCTGTTTTCGTAAAATCCTCACTGCGTGGCGGAGTAATTGACCTGGAAGCCCCATGAAAATCAGATTCCTTTCTGCCAATGAGCAAAAGCTGGCGGAGGTGCGCAAAATACTCGAACCTGTCGGGGTCGAAGTTCTGCCCATCGCCCGTCGCATCGAAGAAATTCAGACTGAAAACGAACTCGACCTGGTACGCGACAAACTGACCAAAGCCTTTTCGCTGATTGGGCGACCGCTGTTTGTGGAACACACCGGCCTCTATCTGGATGGCCTCAATGGTCTGCCCGCCGGTCTGACCCGCATCTTCTGGAACCGCCTGGACGCTGAGCGCTTTACCGCGCTGGTGCAGGGGCTCGACAGCCAGGCCGTGACGGCCAAAACGGTGCTTGGCTACTGCGATGGCCGCAAAATGTACCAGTTTTCGGGTGAACTGCGCGGCACCATCGCCGCGAAACCTGCCGGAACGCGCGGCTTTCAGTGGGACTGCGTCTTTATTCCCGAAGGCTATGAGCAGACGTTTGCAGAGATGGGCGAACTCAAGAATGAGATCTCGATGCGGCGCATCGCGCTGGATCGCTTCGCCACCTTTTTAAAAACCTCGCGGGGCATGGCATGAAACCTGAACTCAAACGCGCCTATGATTCCGGCAAACTGATTCTGTTTGCCGGTGCCGGTATTTCGCGCAATTTTGGCCTGCCCGAGTGGCATGAACTGATTGCGCATCTTGCTAATGAGCTGGGTTACGATCCAAAGATCTTCAATACCTATGGCACGCACCTGTCGCTGGCGGAGTATTACAAACAGAAAAAAGGCTCGCTTGGCCCGCTGCGCAGCTGGATGGATCGCGAATGGCATCGCCCCGATATTGATGTCCGCTCTTCTGAAATTCATACCATGATTACCCAGGGAAACTTCTCGCGTATCTACACCACCAATTACGATCGCTGGCTGGAAGCGGCGCATGAAGCGCACGGCGTACCCTACTATAAAGTGGCCAACGCCGCGGACCTGGTCTCGCTTACCGAAGACAAGCGTCACATCATCAAACTGCACGGTGATTTCGATGATGACACCTCAATCGTGCTCGATGAGAGCAGCTATTTTGAACGCCTCTATTTTGATTCGCCCCTCGACATCAAACTGACTCACGATGTGATGGGCAACTCAGTACTCTTTGTTGGCTACAGCATCAGTGATTTCAATATTCGCCTGCTGTTTTACCGTCTGACCAAGATGTGGGGCCGCACCGGGCTGGCAACCGCACGGCCAAAATCGTACCTGTTCACCAACCGCAATAATCCGGTAGCCAAAGAGGTGCTGGGGCAGTGGGGGATCGAGGTGATCGTCTCGGAAGAGGACGATCCGCGCAAGGCGCTGGCGATGTTTCTTGAAGAGCTTCTGGTGTAGTCGCCCGACCTCGCGGCAGAGAATGCGTCAGGAAAAATGAAAAAAGTCTGTGCCAGGATAAGGTTAGCCCGTGCACAACCGATAAACTCTATTCTCTGCTGGCAAAGCATGACCGGCATGATATACTGTATGTATACACAGTACCTGAGGGCGAAAAGATGGCTGTTGAAACAAAATTTGTAGTAGTCAGAAAGGGTGAAGAGAAGATGACGTTTGCCAATAAGAAAGAGGCCGATGCCTACGACAAAATGCTCGATATGGCCGAAGCCTTCACCGACTGGCTGTTACAGCATCAACCTGCAATGGAAGAATCTCAGGCGGAAACGCTGGGCCTGCTGATTGCCGAGCAGAAAGATGCGGTTCAGCATATTCTGCGCACCAGCAAGCTGCCGGAAACGGCAGCAGCCGTCTCTCAGCCAGAAGCGGTATCAGACGATGGCACCGCTGAGCAGTCAGAAGAGCCTGCTGCAAAGAAAGTACGCGCCGTTAAAGCCGCGTAATTGCCCCAACGCCGGAAGCGAACCTTCCGGCGTTGCTGTTTCTGAATAACGGTTCAAGCTGTTCTCCTGCTAACTATCTTTACTGATAGCCTTCCTTCCATTCTTTTACCCTGCATAACGGAGCCTGACGCTCAGTTGAACTATTTCACACGTTAAGAATTTTTCGTTCGATAAATCAATACATTGTGTACAGTGACAAAAGCGTTTAAGCGGTATGTTTTCAATTGCTAAATGGCATTGAGCAGATACTGCAGTCCATTAGTCGATTTTTCAGACGACCTTCCTCGCATGACCATCTTCCTCCCAAACCGTGAGTTTTCATTCCACTGGGCGTCAATCCCCTTTTCCTGACCGGAACTGCAACCCGGGCTTCCGTACTGGCTTCGTCCAGCGGGTATCACCCACACGCAGGATGCCTGGGTGACTGACCTCAACACGGTGGTCACTTTTTAAGTTAATAAGAGGATTTCGATCGCTGTCACGCTTTTTGCCCTGACAGATTGAGGTCACGACGAAAACTGATAGAGTGCCCGAACTGGATTGTTACTGCTTAGGCAGGCAAAACCTGATTTCTGGCCTCTGCCGGATGTCAGGTTTTTTTGTTTCTGGGGTTCCGATGAAAATCGCCAAAATTCTTAATAACAACGTGGTGATGGTTCAGGATGAGCAGGGACGCGAGCAGGTCGTGATGGGGCGTGGACTGGCCTTCCAGAAGCGCATCGGTGACAGTCTCAACGCGGCGCACATTGAGAAGGTGTTCGCGCTGCAAAGTGATCTGCTGGTACGTCGGCTGGAGGAGTTGTTACACCAAATTCCGCCTGAAGTGATGACCACCTGCGACCGCATTATTGATCTTGCAACACAACGCCTGGGGAAATTGCAGGAGAGCCTGTATATCACGTTGACCGACCACTGCTACTTTGCCATTGAACGGCAGAATAAAGGTCTGGCGATTAAAAATGTGTTGCTGTGGGATATCAAACGCCTCTATCCCAAAGAGTTCGAACTGGGTCAGGAGGCCAGGGCTATCATTTCCCGTCGTCTGAATGTCGAACTGGCAGAGGATGAGGCCGGATTTATCGCGCTGCATCTGGTGACGGCGCAACTCAATAATGAAATGCCGGAAGTGATGCATGTCACCCGGGTGATGCAGGAGATTCTGCAACTGGTGAAGTATCAATTGCAGCTGGAATATAACGAATCGTCACTGAGTTACCAGCGCTTTGTTACCCATCTGAAGTTTTTTGCGCAGCGGATGCTGACGCGTACCGTGGTAGACGATGACGATGTGTCGCTGCATGCAGCTGTAAAAGATAACTATCCCAAAGCCTGGAAATGTGCGGTGAAAATCGCGCAGCATCTGCAACAAAGCTATCAGCGTGAGCTGACCGCGGAAGAGATCATGTTTCTCGCCATTCACATCGAACGGGTGAGAAAAGAGGGGCAATAAGCTCCATAAACTGGATTGTTACTGCTTAACGCAGGCAAAACCTGAGCGCGGCCTCTGAAAGGAGGACGTTCTCAGGTTTTTTCATTTTTGGCTCAGTTAACTGATGTCCTCAGGCATCGGTTGTAAGGAAATCGAGATGGAATATCACACGCTGGCGCAGGATATCCTCAGCCATATCGGTGGCCGGGAGAACATCGTAAGTCTGGTTCATTGTGCCACCCGGTTGCGCTTCAAACTGAAAGACAACCATAAAGCCGACGCTGAAGGACTGAAGAAAAATCCGGGTATCATTATGGTCGTTGAAAGCGGCGGGCAGTTTCAGGTAGTGATTGGCAACCACGTCCACGATGTCTGGCAGGCGGTCCGTACTGAAGCGGGTCTGGCTGACGAACTCTCTTCAGCGAAAGAAGAGGATGCGGTCGCGGGTAATCTTTTGAGTCGCCTGATCGACATTGTGTCTGGCATTTTCACCCCGTTTATTGGCGTTCTTGCCGCCTCCGGTATTCTTAAGGGTTTACTGGCGCTGGCCGTGGTCTGCGGCTGGCTTTCTGTTGAAAGTGGAACGTATAAAATCTGGTTTGCGGCAAGTGATGCCCTGTTTTTCTTCTTTCCATTGGTGCTGGGCTACACCGCGGGCAAAAAATTTGGCGGTAATCCCTTTATTACCATGGTCATTGGCGGGGCGCTGACCCACCCGACGATGATTGCAGCTTTTAATGCCAGCCAGCAATCCGTTGCCATGGCGGACGCGTTTCTCGGCATTCCTGTGACCTGGTTTAATTACAGTGCGTCCGTTATCCCCATCATTCTCGCTGCCTGGGTGAGTTGCTGGCTGGAAAAGCAGAGCAGCCGGCGACTTCCGGCCTCCATGAAAAACTTTTTTGCGCCACTGATCTGCCTGAGCGTCACTGTGCCGCTGACCTTTCTGGTGATCGGCCCATTGGCCACGGGCTTAAGTCAGATACTGGCGAACGGTTACCAGTGGATTTATGCGCTGGCACCCTGGCTGGCTGGCGCCGCCCTGGGCGCGTTGTGGCAGGTCTGTGTGATTTTTGGTTTGCACTGGGGACTGGTGCCACTGATGATCAACAATCTTGCCGTACTGGGGCATGACTCAATGCTGCCCATGCTGTTGCCTGCTGTCATGGGCCAGGTTGGCGCGGCGCTGGGGGTGTTTCTGCGCAGTCGGGATGCGCGGCAGAAGATGCTGGCGGGTTCATCCGTGACAGCAGGGATTTTTGGTATCACTGAACCGGCCGTGTATGGCGTTAATCTGCCGCTGCGCCGTCCCTTTATCTTTGGCTGTATGGCGGGCGCTATCGGCGGTGCTATTGTTGGCTTCAGTAGCACTCACGTTTATTCATTTGGTTTTGCCAACATTTTTACCATCGCCCAGATGATCCCCTCTGGCGGTGTTGATTCCACATTATGGGGCGGTATTGCCGGAACGCTACTCGCGCTGATACTGGGTTGTGGCATGACGCTGGTGGCGGGCATGCCCCGAAACACGATGCCAGACGCAGCGAGCCCGGTGACTCCTGGCGAAGATGACATTCTGTCACCGATGACAGGCACCGTACTGGCGCTTGATCAGATTCCCGATCCGACCTTCGCCAGCGGCCTGCTGGGACAGGGCGCGGCCATCATTCCTTCCGACAACAAACTCATTGCGCCCTTCGCGGGTGAGGTTGCCTCGCTATTTCAGACCCGACATGCCATAGGGCTGCTGAGTCACAGCGGGATTGAGTTATTGATCCATGTGGGTATCGATACCGTCAGGCTCGACGGTAAACCTTTCACGGCACATGTAAAAGTGGGCGACACGTTCAGTGCCGGCGATCTGCTGCTGGAGTTTGATCGTCAGGCCATTCTTGATGCCGGCTATGACCTGACAACCCCGATCATTATCACTAACAGCGATGAGTATTCTGAGGTGATGAAAGTAGCAGGAAACGCTGTTACTGCAGGAACACCTTTACTCAGCGTCTCTCGTCAATAAAAGGAGAACAGGATGAAAACTTTCCCGGATTCATTTTTATGGGGCGGTGCTGTTGCCGCTAATCAGGTTGAAGGCGCATGGCGTGAAGAGGGCAAAGGCCTCTCAACCTCTGACGTCCAGCCACAGGGAATCTTTGGCCCGGTATCGGAGCGCGTTGAGGGCAGCCAAAGCCTCAAAGATATCGCAATCGACTTTTACCACCGCTACCCGGACGATATCAGGCTGTTTGCAGAGATGGGGTTCAGCTGTCTGCGGGTTTCAATCGCCTGGACGCGCATATTCCCGAACGGTGACGAGCAACAACCCAACGAGGCTGGTCTGGCCTTTTATGACCGCTTATTCGATGAGCTTGCCGCACATCACATCACCCCACTTGTTACGTTGTCACATTATGAGATGCCCTGGAACCTGGTGAAGCAATATGGTGGCTGGGGTAACCGCCAGGTGATCGGCTTCTTTGAGCATTATGCCCGCACGGTGTTTGCCCGCTACAGGAAGAAAGTCAGACTCTGGCTGACCTTTAACGAAATTAACATGTCACTGCACGCGCCGATGACCGGCGTGGGTCTGCCGGAAACCAGCAGCAAAGGTGAGGTGTATCAGGCGATTCATCATCAACTGGTCGCCAGTGCGCTGGCGGTGAAAGCCTGCCGCGAGATTAACCCGGACGCCCGCATCGGCAATATGTTGCTGGGTGGTCTGGTCTATCCACTGAGCTGTAAGCCTGATGATGTGCTGGAAGCGCTACAGGAGAACCGGAAATGGCAATTTTTTGGCGATGTTCAGTGCCGTGGTATTTATCCGGGCTATATGTTGCGGTTCTTTCGTGAGAATAATATTCAGCTGGATATCACGGATGCCGATCGCCAGATACTCCAGTCGACCGTCGATTTTATCTCGTTCAGCTATTACATGTCCGGCTGCGTGACCGCCGATGAGGCGCTGAATCAGCAGATGCGGGGTAACATTCTGAGCATGGTGCCCAATCCTCATCTGCAGAGTTCTGAATGGGGCTGGCAGATTGACCCGGTGGGCCTGCGGACCTTGCTGAATCTGCTGTGGGATCGTTATCAGAAGCCACTGTTTATTGTTGAGAATGGACTGGGCGCCAAAGACATACCGGATGCAACTGGCGTCGTGCAGGATGATTATCGCATCAGCTACCTTAACGATCATCTGGTTCAGGTGCGTGAGGCCATTGACGATGGCGTGGAAGTCATGGGTTATACCAGCTGGGGGCCTATCGATCTTGTCAGCGCATCAAACGCCGAATTGTCTAAGCGCTATGGTTTTATTTATGTTGACCGCGATGACAGTGGGGAAGGTTCGCTGGCCCGCAGCCGTAAGAAAAGCTTTTACTGGTATAAAGAGGTCATTGCGACCAACGGGGCTTCACTTAAAGGGTAATTTCCGCGCCCGGGAGAACATCGCGGCGACAGTGATGTACTCCCGGTCAGCCATCAACACAGCCCGGCTCACGGCATCTCGCGGGTGTTAACCTGATAGCGGGTGCTCCTGCCTCCGCCTTCGAGCCGGTAAAGGCAGCCTTTTTCAAGCAGATCGGCCAGATGACGGGTCGCGGTTGCTTTACTCACTTTGGCGACCTTCTGATACTGGCTGGCGCTGATCCCCAGTTCGAAACCCTGCTCGCCGCCATCCAGTAACCGGTTCAGCACTTTCACCTGTTCCGGACTCAATCCCATCCCCTGATGCCGCAGCCAGAAACGCGCTTTCAACTGAGTGCGATCGATGACATTCATCGCCTGTTGCAGACTCTCATCCAGAATATCAAGAAACCACACCAGCCAGTGAGTGATATCCAGGCCGCCTTTCTGCGTCTGCTCAAGGATGCGGTAATAACCGGCACGCTGCGTCAGAATAGCGGGTGACATGGCATACAGCCGGATGCTCTGACTGTCGGCCTGCGCCAGCGCCAGATCGGTTAACGCACGCGTGATACGACCATTACCATCATCAAAAGGGTGCAGGGTAACAAACCAGAGATGGCAGATGGCGGCGCGCAGTAAGGGGTCCAGCATCACATCATGCTGACTGCTGTTGAACCACTCAATAAACTGGTCCAGTTGCGGTTCCAGTCCCTGTCTCGGCGGCGCTTCAAAATGCACCGTGGGACGATCGATGCGACCTGAGATGACCTGCATCGGCTCACTGCCGCGCAGCGTGCCGACGCTCAGGCGCTGCACCGTCCATTCATCGGCCGGGAAGAGCCACTGGTGCCACTGATAAAGACGTTCCAGCGTCAGCGGCTGGCTGCGGTTATTGATGGCATCGAGCATCATGGCGGCCAGGCCTTCTGAACGATCAGAGACCGGATAGGGTTGCTCTTCCGTCACGCCTAACCGACGCGCCAGCGATGAGCGGACCGATTGCACGTTGACCCGTTCCTCTTCAATCGCGGATGAGGAGAAAATATTACTCAGCAGGGTATCCAGCGTCTGGGTTTCACTGTCTGAATGCAGGCTGGCACGGCCCAGCAGCAATCCGCGCTGCTGCTGCAGATGACGCAGGCGCGGTAACAGCACGGCGTCCTGCCACTGAAAATGGGGCCAGTCCGGCTGTTGCCAGATCCAGGTAACACGCATAATCGTCTCACGCTAAGGGTGGGTGAGCCGAATAAAAGGGTTATTCGGCTCACGGAATGAGTCGATAATAGCGAATATTTGGCTCACAGGCCAACCTGGCGGAAATGAGGGCAAAAAAAAGGACCCGAAGGTCCTGTTTGCTTAGCGGGAGAACTGCATAAAGGTGTCTGAATAGTAGTGAACGATCCAGGCGACATACGCCAGCCAGACAACCATCCCAACAGCTAATCCTGATTTACCGATCATTGTTCTATCTCCACTGCGATAAGGGGGCTACAGCAACTGTTGACATAAACTGACAGTAATAGCGGCCGGCAATATTGTTGCAGATCAAAAAAAGGCCGTTCATTCGCAGCGCTATTTTCCCTTTGCGATCAACTTCCCTCTATGACGCACTCTGAGACCCCCGTCACGGCGGGATCACGCCCATTAAAGTTCAAAAAAACGCCGCCGATAGATGATCTCAGGAGCACCGTAATCACAAGGAGGTATTGAGCCGGGTAAATTTCAGGGGAATCACTATGGTCAGTCAGTTAACACATAAAAAAAGAATGAGTACCCGTGCGCAGATGCTAATCATGGGGGGTTGACGATAATACTGGGATTTACTGTGACTATTGGCGTCCTCAGCTGGCAGTCAGGTAAAGAGCAGAAAGCGCTGGCAGAACAATATCTGCAGCAGATTGCGCAGAGCCGTGCCTTACAGGTGCAGCAGGAATTGAGCCATGCACGCGACGTTGCCAGTCTTCTCGGTCAAAGTCTGATCGCGTTACCTCGCGCCGGTATTACCGATCGCAAAGCGGCTGATAAGGTGATGGAATATGCGCTGCGTGCTAATCCAGACTATCTGTCGATATCAGTCATATTTGAACAGAATGCGTTTGATGGCCGCGATGCGGAGTTCGCCACACAGCCAGGCCAGGCCCCACAAGGTCGTTATGCCTTTTTTGTGGATCGTGACGCGTCAGGAAAATACGCGATGCATCCGCTGCTCTCCTTTCTGACTCCGGGTCAGGGCGATTACTATCTGATCCCGCAAAAAACACAAAAAGATACGCTTACCGAACCGTACAGTTATGCCTATAACGGCGTGCCGACGTTACTCACCTCCGTCGCCGCCGCGATTATCGATCAGGGCACTTTAAAGGCGATCGTTACCTCTGACATTTCACTGGCATCACTGCAACAGAAAGTGAATCAGATCAAACCCTGGCAGGGCAGCGGCTATGCGCTGTTGCTTTCTAACGGTGGCAATGTGGTCTCTTCGCCGGTGAAAGATGCAGCCGGGAAGCCCTGGAAAGGCGAAAAAGAGGGTTTTACGTCGAAAGTCGTCCAGCAATTTGATGCCGTGCTGGGTGAAGACGCATTAATAACCTGGCAGCCGGTGATGATTGGTAATAGCGACAAACCCTGGTATCTGGGCGTGGTGGCACCGGTCAGTCAGGTGATGGCCGCCTCAAACCGGCAACTGATGTGGGCGGTGATCCTGATGGTCGTGAGCGTTCTGCTGGTCGGCGCGGTGCTGGGCATGCTGTTCAGCCGTAAAGTGTTGCGTCCGATTGGTGGCGAGCCGGTTGAAGCGGCGCATATTGCGCTGGCCGTTGCCGATGGCAAGCTGGATAACCGGATCGCGGTGAAAAGCGGCGACAGCAGCAGCCTGTTCTTTGCGCTTCACACCATGCAAAGCCAGCTCCGGCAGATTGTCGGGCAAATTAAAGATTCCAGTGAATCAGTACGTCAGGGTGCGGGAGAAATCGCCAGCGGCAACCTCAATCTGGCGTCACGTACTGAAGAGCAGGCTGCCGCGCTGGAGCAGACTGCAGCCAGCATGGAGCAGATCAGCGCCACGATTCGGCTGAATGCCGATAACGCGCAGCAGGCGACCAGCCTGACTGAAAACGCCACTCACATCGCCAGTCGTGGTGCCTCGCTGGTGGGTGAGGTGGTGCAGACCATGGCGCAGATCGATGACAGTTCGAAAAAGATCGGCGACATTACAACCATGATCAACAGCATTGCCTTCCAGACTAATATTCTGGCGCTGAACGCGGCGGTGGAAGCCGCGCGTGCCGGTGAGCAGGGACGCGGTTTTGCGGTGGTGGCCTCTGAAGTGCGTAATCTGGCCCAGCGCAGCGCGAACGCGGTAAAAGAGATCGGCGCACTGATTGAAGAGTCGAGCGTGCGGGTCGAGAGCGGCGTCCGCCTGGTGAACGATGCCGGTAAAACCATGCAGGAGATGATGCAGGCGGTGAATTCGGTGCAGGGAATAATCGGTGAGATTGTCACAGCATCAAGCGAACAGGCGCGTGGCATCAGCCAGGTAACGATTGCCGTCAATGAAATGGATGGCGTCACCCAGCAGAACGCCGCGCTGGTGCAGCAGATGTCGGCAGCCGCCAGTTCGCTGGAGGATCAGGCGCAGCAGCTGTCACAGACGGTGGAGCAGTTTCATCTGGCATAAGGAGGCGGCTCAGGGAGCATACGCCTTACGCAAAGACGCAAAAGCGCCATCCGTGGCGGCTCAACGCGGGCCATTCCTGGCCCGCGATAGCTTTGCTACAGGCGTTTGCTCCCATCGCTTAAAGCGGTTTTGCCGCCTGCATTCAGTGCTGACGTCAGATTTATCACTGTTCCGTCAGCCGCACACCGCTGCTGGCATCAAACAAGTGCATTTTATCCGGGTTAACGGTCACCGGCAGCGTGCCGCCAGGCACGGCATCGCTGCGGCCAGTCAGTTGCATATGCAGCGGGAAACCCTGCCAGTTCAGATGTAGCAGGGTCGATTCGCCGGTGATCTCAACAATGTTGACCGCCGCCGGTTGCCCGCTGGCATCAAAAATCAGATCGTGGGGTCGTACGCCAAGCGTGACCGGCTGATCGGCCTGCTGCTGTGCCGCACTGTGCCAGCGTCGCGGCAACGGCAGCCACTGCTCGCCACAGCAGACGCCAGGCAGACCATCGTGTGTCTGGAAACGGGCATCCAGCAGATTCATTGGTGGTGAACCGATAAACCGCGCCACGAATGTGTTTACCGGGCGGTCGTAAATCGCCAGCGGCGCACCCTGTTGCACAATGACTCCATCTTTCATCACCACAATCTGATCCGCCAGCGTCATCGCCTCAACCTGATCGTGGGTAACATAGACCATGGTGGTTTTGAAACGCTGATGCAGCGACTTAATCTCGGCCCGCAGCTCCATGCGTAACTGCGCATCAAGGTTTGAGAGCGGCTCATCAAACAGAAACACCTGCGGATTGCGCACCATGGCGCGGCCCATCGCCACGCGCTGCCGCTGTCCACCCGACAACGCCCGGGGATAACGCTGCAGCAGCTGATCGATGCCGAGAATGCCGGCAATACGGGCGATTTTGCTTTTTTGCTCCTCGCGCTTCACTTTTTTCACCTGCATGTGAAACGCCAGATTCTCCGCAACGGTGAGATGCGGATAGAGCGCATAGCTCTGAAACACCATGGCGATATCCCGGTCAGCAGGATCGAGATCGTTAATCTGTTTTTTATCCAGCATGATCGCCCCGTCAGAGACGGTATCGAGACCGGCAAGCAGCCGCAGCAGGGTTGATTTGCCGCAGCCGGAGGGGCCGACCAGCACAGTGAAACTGCCATCAGGGATGGTTAAATCCAGCGGGTGCAGCACGCTCTGTTTACCGTAGCGCTTCGCCACCTGTACAAGTTCAACACTGGCCATGTTCAGCGCACCTCATTGGAAAGTTGGAGTTGTTGCCAGCTGGGATAGCGGCGCGGAGAGCTGCTTATCGCCTGTGATGCCACTTCAATGCCCCAGCGCAGCGCCGTGTGCGATGGCTGGTGATAGAGTAGTGCAGTAAGAAAACCGGCATTAAAACTGTCACCGGCACCAATGGTATCCACTACCGTTACCGGCTGGGCAGCAGCATACTGCACAGAGGCGGCAGACCAGAGACGCGCGCCCTCTGCGCCACACTTAATCACACAGCCGCCGCGACCACTCAGCCGGGCTGCTAGCTGTTTACCGCTTTGATCCAGCAGTTCTGCGTCCGATAAGCCCAGCGCTTCCACCTCATTCAGCAGCAGCCAGTCACAGTCCGCTAACCAGTTGCCAATCTGGAAGCGAAGCCCATCGCTCCAGCCCGCAGGCGGCCAGCCGGTATCCACGGCGACACAGAAGCCACGCTGTTGCAACGCGGCCAGCAGCGCCGGGTAGTGACCATAGAGTTCCAGACAGAGAAAAGTGCCGCACAGCAGTACGATGTCGCCCGGCGTCGCCTGCGACGGCAACTGGGCCAGCACATCTTCAGCGGTCAGTACGGTAATATGGCCGTGATTGCTGAGAAAGGATCGTTCGTTATCGGGATGGGTCACGCCCACCGTCAGCGACGTCTCACAGGCATAGCGCGGCCAGTGTGCAGCGCTATGAGGAAAGTGACTGGCGAGCCAGTGACTGAAGCCATCGTCGCCCTGATTGGCAATGGCCCGATGCGGCACCTGCATCGCCTCCAGCGCCAGCGCGCAGTTACCCGCTGACCCGCCGGGACGTAACTCGCTATGCTGCAGCATCACTTCCGTCCCGCGCTGTGGCCAGTCACTGAGCGTACTCATGATTAAATCAACATTGATATTGCCCACCACATAGAGGGTGGGTGTGAGGGTAGTGACCATAGTTATCCCTTACTTCCGCCGCTGGTGAGACCGCTGACCAGCGTCTTCTGCAACCAGATGGCAATAAACAGTGGCGGCACCGAAGCCAGAATGCCGATTGCCGCGATCAGCCCGTCATCGGTCGCGCGTCCGGCGGTAAAACCGGCAATGGCAACCGGCAGGGTCTGTGCCGATATATTGCTGGTGAACAGCAGCGCGTAGAAAAACTCATCCCAGGCGAGCAGCCAGCCGAACAGCGCGGCAGCGCCCAGTACCGGTTTCGCCAGCGGCAGCGTAATGCGCAGCAGAACCTGCCAAAAGCGCAGACCATCCAGCCGTGCCGCCTGTTCGATATCACGCGGCAGCGAGTCGAACTGGTTCTTCAGCATCCAGGTCAGAAACGGCAGGATCAGCGAACAGTAGACCATCACCAGGCCGGGACGGGTGTTGAGCAGCCCCAGCTGTTGCAGCAGAAAGTAGAGCGGCAGCACAAACGCCACGGGCGGCACCATGTAGATCGCCAGAGCGCCGGACAGCCAGGCATCGCGACCGCTGTAGCGTGAAAAGCTGAACGCCGCAGGTATTGCCAGCAAGAGTGAAATCGCTGTCGCCACCGTCGCCACCAGCAAGCTGTTGCCCAGTGCGTGCAGAAAAACGTTGCCGGGCTGATTCGGTGCCAGCGAAACCAGCCCCTGATAGCGGCTGAAATCCCACTGACGCGGCAGCCACTCCAGCGGCACACGGGAGAGATCGCTGGCAGAACTGACGCTCATCAGAAACAGCCAGCCCATCGGGGCCAGGATGCTGAGGGCGACCAGCAGCGCAGCGCCGTACCGCAGCACTCGTCGCAGTTTAGTTTTCATAAGCGGTACTCCGGCGGCGCTGATGCCATAGCATCAGCAGATAGAGCGTGATCAGCAGGGCGCACATCAGGGTCATCAGTATCGCGTAGGCGGCACCGCTGCCCGCACGCAGATAGCTGAACGACTCCTGATAAACGAAAAAGCTCAGGGTTTTGGTGCTGTCCACCGGCCCGCCGCGCGTCATCACATAGATGATGTCAAAGATTTTAAAGGCATCAATGGTGCGTAACACCAGTGCGACGCCGAGCGGAGCGACAATCGCCGGAAAGGTAATCGCCCGGAAACGCCGCCAGGCTGACGCACCGTCCAGTCGCGCCGCTTCAAACAGATCCTCGGGGATCGACTGCAGCGCCGCCAGCACCAGCAGGGTGACCAGCGGATAGTTTTTCCAGATATCTGCGAACATCACTGCATTGAGCGCTGCCTCCGGCGATCCGAGCCAGCTGCGATAGCCGTCAATGATGCCGAGCTGGCTGAGCAGGGCATTGATGCTGCCGTAGTCAGGGTTGAAGTTCAGCCGCCACATCATGGCATTGACGATGGTCGGCAGCGCCCACGGCAGAATCACCAGTACACGCAAAACGTTGCGCCCGATGAATCTCTGATTCAGCAGCAGCGCCACCAGCACACCGATAATCCCTTCAACGGTGACAGACACAAGGGTGAAATAGAGTGTGCGCCAGATCGACGCCCGAAAGTCGGGATCGCTAAGCGCATAGAGATAGTTTTCCAGCCCAATCCAGGCAGGCGTTTCACCACTGCCAATCAGCGCAGCATCGGTAAAGCTGAGCCAGATGGTACGCAGCAGAGGCCAGGCGGTTAACAACAGCATTACCAGCAACATGGGTGCCAGCAGCACCCATGCCTGACGCTGTTCGCGTTGACGCAAACTCAGCATCATGACTCCTTAACGCAGCCGGGCGGCGCTTTTATCAACCGTCGCCATCGCGTCCTGCGCCGGGGTTTTACCCAGCAACACCTGCTGTAACTTCTGCTGCAGCTGGTTTGACAGACGGGAATAGTCAGCGGTCTCCGGACGTGACAGCATCACGTTTAGTGATTTATCCGCCGCGGCAATCAGGCTCTCCTGATCCTTTTTCACCGCCTCATCCTGGTAAGAGGATTTCCAGATCGGCAGGCTGAGTTTCGCATACTGATTCTGTACCGGCTGTGAGGTCATGTACTGAATGTACTGCCACGCCTCGTTGCCATGGGTGCTGCCTTTGGTGATCCCCAGGCCCATTGAGCCGTTCACCGCACCGACTTTACCGGGTGCATCGCCAGGCGCAGGCATGATCCCAACGTCGCCCGCCACTTTGCTCTGCTTCGGATCGTTCGCCATGTTGTACATGTAGGTCCAGTTCAGCGCGAAAGCCGCATCGCCATTAGAAAACGATTTACGCACATCCTCTTCCAGATATTCACGCGACGCCGGGTTACTCAGACCCTCATCAAGCGAGCTTTTCATCAGGTTAAGCGCCTTGAGTGAAGCCGGGCTTGAGAAGTTAAGCTTGCCGTTCTGATAGAATTGTCCACCAAAGCCTGACACCAGCGTGGTGTAGTCACACACCAGCGCCTCAGCCTGGGACCAGCTCCAGACCAGCGGCCATGTGACAATCTTCTTATTCTTGATGATCTTCGCGTCATCCAGCACCTGCTGCCAGGTCTGTGGCGGCGTGGTGATGCCCGCTTTAGCCAGCATTGCTTTGTTGTAGTAGAGGTATTTGGTGTCGAGGATCCACGGCATGCCCAGGGTTTTGCCTTTATAAACCACAGTGTTCATCGCGCCCGGGAAGACCTTATCTTTTTCTTCTGGCGTAATGCGTGTGCTGACATCCTGCAGCAGATCGAAACGGGCGAATTCCGCTGGCCAGATGGCATCGAACAGCACCACATCATAGCCATTGCCGCCCGCGCCACGCGCCGCCACAATCTTGTCGTGCAGCGCCTCATAAGGAACGAACTCCAGATTGACGCTGATATCCGGGTGCTGCTTCTGAAAATTTTGCGTCATCGCACGGATATCATTTTCGCTGTAAGCCGCCTGGGTCATAAACAGGGCATTGATCTGGCTGGCCGCCGCCGCGCTGCCTGCGCTTAACATCAGTAAGGCGGCAAAACCGGCTTTGAGTTGGGGGGTATAACGCTGTGACATGGTCTTCTCCACTGTGCAGCAACAGGCTGTCGGTTAATTAAATCAATTTGATTGATTTAATCGGGGGCGTAATTTTGGTCAGTGGGTGAACTGACCTGTGTGAATCTAAGCAAACGGCGTGCCACAATGCCGTAGGGCATAGCAACAAAGCCGTAACACCGCTGAAACTCACACTGCGCTTTTATGGCAAAATTGCCTATCCTGATGCGCGAGAAGTGCGTGCAGCATCAAAGATATTGTTTGCCCGAACGCTTTCGGAGACCAATACTGTCGGGTCCCGCTGAAATGGAAAACAACATGAAAACCTCGGGTACCAACCTTGAACATGCGCGGGCGCACAACCGGCGTGTGGTGATTGAAGCCATTCGCCTGCACGGTGAACTGACCCGTGCCGAACTGGCCCGCATGACGGCGCTGACGCCGCAGACCGTCTCGAATATCGTGGCGGAACTGGAGCAGGCCGAACTGCTGACCAGCCGCCAGCCGCGCCGCAGCGGGCGTGGTCAGCCCTCAATTCCGGTTACGCTCAATCCCACCAGTGCCTGGTCGATCGGCATTCATCTTGATCACCAGACGCTGCTGCTGGTTCTGGTCGATCTCAGTGGCGAAGTGCATTTCCGCCGCCTCGTTCTGGTGCAAAAGCCCCAGCCTGCTGCCACTCTGGCGTGCATTGCCAGCGTGCTGGAGGAGATGCGCGCCTTCCTGGGTACTCAGTGGCAGAAGGTGCTAGGGATTGGCGTGGTGATGCCAGGGCCTTTTGGTGTGGAGGGGATTTCATCAGTGGGGCCGACCACGCTGAACGGCTGGGAGCAGGTCGATATCGAGGCTGAACTCGCCACCCTTAGCGGGCTGCCGGTGACGCTGGAAAATGATGCCACGGTCGCCGCCATCGGCGAACGCTTTCACGGCACAGCGCGCCACCTGAACTCCTTTATCTATCTCTATATTGGCACCGGCCTGGGCGCGGGGATCTTCACCGATGGCCATATCTATACCGGCCACGCCCATAACGCGGGCGAAATCGGACACATCGTGGTGGAGCCGGGCGGTCGCGACTGCTACTGCGGAAATCAGGGCTGTCTGGAGCGTTACGTCTCGCTGCAGGCCGCCTATGAATTCTGCGGTCTCGATCCGATGCGGGCGCTGCCCGAAGATTTGTTGCAGATTGAACCTGCGCGTTTTACCGCATGGATTGAAAGTGTGACGACGCCGTTGCGTCAGGCGATCAATATTCTGGAGTCGGTGTTTGATGCCGAGGCGGTGATTATTGGTGGGATGATGCCTGCGCCGCTGCTGGAGCAGATGGTGCAGCGATTGCCGCCGCTTTATCAGTCGGTGCGCGGACGTTACCTTTTTGATATGCGACTGAAAATTGGCATGACCGGCAGCGATACCGCTGCTCTCGGCGCCGCCGCTTTACCGATTTTCGATGAATTTAATCCGAAGTTTCAGGTGCTGATGAAGTAGGCAAGGAAAACGGCGCTGCTGCAGGCAGCAGCGCCACAGGCATTAACCCGGGTAGATACCGCGATCTTTACGCGCCATCAGAATACGCTCACAGGCCACGATATAGGCCGCGGTGCGCAGCGAGCAATCTTTCTCCTTCGACTTTTCCCAGACGTGTACCATCGCTTCCGTCATGATCTTATCTGAGCGACGATTGATCTCATCTTCGCTCCAGAAGAAACTCGCCATGTCCTGAACCCACTCGAAGTAGCTGACGGTCACGCCACCAGCATTACAGACCACGTCCGGCACCACGATAATGCCGCGGGTCGCCAGCATGTCATCGGCATCCGGATAGGTCGGGCCGTTTGCGCCTTCCAGCACGATTTTGCAGCTCAGGACTTCGGCACGTTCGCGGGTGATCTGACCTTCCAGCGCCGCCGGAATAAGAATATCCATCCCTGTGGTCCAGAACGCCTCTTTATCAATGCTCTGCGCGCCAGGGAAACCGGCAATCTGCTTATTGGCGATCTGCCATTCGCTCAGGGCAGCCATGTTGATGCCATCAGCATTGAACAGCGTCGCGGTGTGATCCTGAATCACGACTACACGAGCGCCCGCCTCATCAAACAGGCGTGCCGCTTCGCTACCCACATTACCAAAGCCCTGAACCGCAACGCGTGCGCCTTCAATCTCAATACCTGCACGGCGTGCCACTTCGCGTCCGGTAATAAACACGCCGCGACCGGTGGCTTTTTCACGCCCCAGTGAACCGCCCAGATGAATCGGTTTGCCAGTGACGACGCCGGTAATCGTTGTGCCGTGGTTCATGGAGTAGGTGTCCATCATCCACGCCATCACTTTGCTGTTGGTCCCGACGTCTGGCGCAGGAATATCTTTCTGCGGCCCGATGATGATGCCGATCTCGCTGGTGTAACGGCGGGTCAGTCGCTCAAGTTCACCGTCGGACAGTTTGAACGGATCAACGCGGATGCCGCCCTTAGCGCCGCCATAAGGCAGGTTAACCGCCGCACATTTGATAGTCATCCATGCGGAGAGCGCCATGACTTCATTAAGGTCGACATCCGGATGGTAGCGAATACCGCCTTTTCCTGGGCCGCGCGAAAGGTTGTGCTGAACGCGATAGCCTTCGAAATGGCGAATCGAGCCATCATCCATCTGGAGAGGAATATCAACAATCAACGCACGCTTTGGATGACGCAAAGTATCTATCCAACGTGAAAGATCGCCCAGATAAGGCGCAACCCGGTCGATTTGCTGTAAATAGGTGGACCAGGCAGATGTGCTGCTTTCAGACGCATAAGATAACTTATCCATAAAAAACCTTTCTTAATGAAGTTATTTATTGTGTGGAGCCGTGGATGGAGAGCGCATTGCATTGCGCCGACATAATCTAACACTCCTGAAACAAATAAGATGTGGCATCAGCCATGGCACAACGCAGCAATGCCCTGTTTTGGGGCAGGGCGAGTGAATAGATTAGTATTACCGCCCCCTTGCAGGCGAATAAAGATGCGTCTTAAGTGCGTATTTTCTGCATAAGGCGGGAAATATCGCTATCTTTCAAATCTTTGAGGATGTTCAAAAAGTTAAATAATTGATCGTAACCCTGTTGACTTTGCTGCACCAATTAAGTGCATGAGAATAAGTAATCAAAGCATTACCTGAAGTAATGGATCGGGCGTTAATAGCACAGGTTAATCAGGTATTTAGAAAGGAGGGTGGGTCAGAGCTGGGGAAGTGATGATAACGGCCAGCGCAGTGGCTGGCCCGAATAAATTTTACTGATGCAGAGCCTGTTCGGCTTCTTTCAGTTCCTGGCGAGCGTCAGCCAGTTTATCTTCGCGCTTCTGGATCTTGCTGGCGCTGCGTCCTTCTGCTTTCGCTTTCGCCAGTTCCTGTTCGCGTTCATGTACCTTCAACTTTTTCTCTGTCACTTTTTCCTGACGCTGCTTTAGCAGGCTGCTTTCGGTACAGTTCTGATTCACTTCGCTCAGCGCTTTTTTAAGGCCGGCAACCTGATGGGTATTATTGTGCTGGCGGGCAAAAGAGAGCTGAGTCTCAATCTCCTGCTTTTTGGCTGCACAACCGGTCAGGTCAGAGGCCGCGTGCGCAGCAGTAAAAGTCAGGGGTAACAGGAGAAGGCTGAAGGTCAGTAAGGTCTTTTTCATCTTAGTCTCGTCAATGAGTCAGGGTTGTGGCAGCAGTATACGGAACTACCTTAAGAGATTCTTAACGAAAAAAAATATTTACTGGCGCGGAAAAACGGGGGTAAAGAAGGTGCTGCCTGCTGTCAGGCAGCGCTGGAGGCGTTGGATTGGGTAAACTGCAGGTTACAATCAGGTCCACTGAGCATCACAGGATAACCATCCTGGCTCTGCTGTTCAAAATAGTCCTGCATCTGCTGGCTGATGCCAGCGCCACACCACATCACATGATGCTGATGGAGGTCAGTTTTAACGGCTGGCTGACCAGAAGCACGCGAGTCAACCTCGACATTAAAGCCCATCGCAGTAAGACGAATGGCTTCAAGCCAGATTTCAGTTTTATCCAGTACGCTCACCGCTTCCAGAAACAGGGGAATGGAGGATTCGTTGCGCGATGACGCGCGCATGACTTTATCCGCCTGCTGTTGAACAGTTTGCTCAAAACGGTTGAGACGCCGTGACGCTCCCCGACGGAGATCGGTGTAAAGCCAGGCGCTTAGCGGCCGCAGCAGATTAATGACGAAATCATCACCGCTATAGTGGCTGGACATTGTGTGCATCTGACGTGAAAGCGACAGCGGTGTGCCAAATTCAAGTTGCCAGAGCAGGTCGCCTTTGCGCGCCGCCCAGCCAAAGGTGGTAACCGTCGAAGCAGCCTGCTGACCTTGCCAGATTTCGTCGAGTGTCGCGCCAGTGGCCGTTAAGCCAACCAGGGTCTGGATTTCACTGAGGTGATGTTCACTCCAGCGTTCCTGATACTGCTGCGGCGTCAGTAATCCCTGCTTCATCCAGCTCTTCAGGTTCGCAGGATGGGTGCCGGTTATGGCGCAAACAGTATCGGTGGTATAAGAATGCATATCGTGCCCTCTGTTGAGGGAAAGGCCGCCGGGATTAACCGGGGATGAACCACCACTATGAACCTTATAACAGACGATTAACAGAGGCAGAGTTAAGGCAAACTGGCGCTATGTGCCTGTGACGCTACGCTTATTCGTTGTTATTCTCTGATTAAATTTATGCTGATCAGCAGGTTAAAAGCACTACGATCAGGCAATAAAAACACTGTGTATTTATTCAGTAAATATTCTTTACGCAAATATACCTGGAAATCGGTACATTTAAGCGGTTTTTAAGAGCATGCCGACTCTTCTCCCCCTTACATCCTCCTGCTAAATCGCTAAAATAGCGGGTTCTGATGATCAGGAGAAAGAGTGCCCAATGCGTTATCGTTATACTCTCGCCGTTGTGACGGTTGCTGCTGTGCTGGCCGGCTGCGCGAAGAAAAATGCCGCCAGCGATGCGCCAGATGAATTTGCTGCTGGCCCGACGCAGATTGATGTCTCACACATCAAGACCCGCGCAGATGATGGCTCCAGTGTGTTCCTGACTGTAGATGGTAAAGACGCTGGCAGATTGCCCAACGGCGAAAGCATGCTGCTGCATGTTCCGGCCGGAAAACACCAGGTCGGCGGCTATGTACCCACCCTGTTTGGTATGGGGCGGGTGACCATTGCGCCGGTAGAAGTGACCACGTCACCGGACGATGTCAAAAAAGTGGCTTATACGGTCACACGCAACAAAGCGACCTTTGTTGAGAACAAGGACGAGCAGGGCTGAGTGGATGACGGCGGAGAGCTATGCTCTCCGCTGGAAGAGCTGGCGCTATAAGCCCAATTCGCTCAGTGAAGGATGGTCGTCAGGACGTCGGCCTTGCGGCCAGTGAAACAGCCGCTGTGCTTCACTGATTTTCAGATCGTTAATGCTGGCATAACGCTGCTGCATTAAACCCTGCTCATTAAACGCCCAGTTCTCGTTGCCATATGAGCGATACCACTGCAGTTGCTCGTCATGCCACTCATAGGCGAACCGCACCGCAATCCGGTTCTGATCAAAACTCCATAACTCTTTTATCAGCCGATACTGCTGCTCACGCTGCCATTTATGCTGCAGGAAAGTGATAATATCTGTCCGGCCGGTCAGGAAGGTATCGCGATTACGCCACTGGCTATCCGCAGAATAGGCCAGCGCGACCCGCTCCGCATCCCGGCTGTTCCAGCCATCCTCAGCCAGCCGGACTTTTTCAATCGCCTGTTCAGGCCGGGTAAACGGCGGTAAAGGCGGACGTGAATTTTCCAACTTTCTCTCCTTAACAGCGCAGGCAAACGCATTGTCAGCATTCGTGATAGTCGTATCAGAGTTCCAGGGCGTGGATCTGACAGACGGCACGCGCCGCTTCCTGACCTTTTTTCACGAAATGCTGAGTATAGAAGTCGATAAACTCTGCCGATGGCTGGAAATTATGCGGCGTAAGTGACACCGAGAAGACGGGCACATTGGTTGCCAGCTGCGCCTGCATCAGACCACTCACCACAGCCTGCGCGACGAAATCATGGCGATAGATGCCACCATCCACCACCAGTGCTGCACAGACAATCGCATCGTAGTTGCCGGTCTGCGCCAGGCGTTGCGCCAGCAGCGGCATTTCAAACGCGCCCGGAACATCCCATGTTTTAATCTCATATGAGGTACCGCGGCTTTCCAGTTCCTGTTCGAATCCTGTCAGAACCTGAGAAACGATTTCGCTGTGCCAGTTAGCTTTAATAAAGGCGACTTTCAACGGCTGCATGACTTACTCCAGTAAAAGGTGACATCCAGTGGTAACGGGCCAGATTGCGTCCCTGCACCCCGAATCAAAAATAGTGAGCCCGGCAGGCCAGTAACCTGCTGACAGCCTTCACTATACTGTAATGTAAAGATTCTGTGTCCATCATTGTGATTATATGTAAATAACTGAGAGATTGATTATCCACTTATGCTGCAGCAAAAGTCCGCAACGCCTCCTGCAAGGCATTCAACACGTGCTCTTCAGCCCGGAAAACGCCTCTTGTCCCGCTGTTTGCGTAACAGCTTCCAGTTATGTTACTGCTTAAATAAAGTACTGGATATTTGAACAGGTGTTTGTATAATAAATGGACTGCCCATCGGGTATTAGTAGCGTTAGTGAGGGGTGAACCCATGATGATTTCGACTGAAAGCCTCAAATCTCTGGAACAATCGGTCACAATGAGCAGTCGTGAACTGGCTCAGATGACCGGTATTACACACGGAGAAGTGAAGCGGTTAATCAAAAGTCTGGAGACGGCTCAGCGTCTCTCCCAGCCGCTCAGCGTGAATGAGTATGAGCGGGAAGGGGAAGTGCGTCAGGAGTATCGTCTGTGCAAGCGTGACTCGCTGCTGGCCGTGGCACGGCTGTCGCCGGGTTTCACCGCAGAAGTGCTGGATCGCTGGCAGGATCGCGAGAGGACTACCCACTTGCCTGACTTTACTAATCCGGCTGAAGCCGCTCGCGCCTGGGCTGAGCAGTTTGAACAGCGTCAGGCGGCGGAGCAGCAGCTGGCTCTCTCGGCTCCCAAGGCGGCGTTCTTTGATAACTTCGTTGAGGTTGACGACTCGCTGGGCTTTCGGCAACTCTGCAAAATGCTGAAAGTGAAAGAACCGGAGTTCCGCCAGTTTCTGCTGGAGCGCAACATTATGTATCGCGCAAAAGGCACCCTGACGCCGCAGCATTACCATCTGCAGGCCGGCTACTTTACGCTGCATACCGGTACAGGCGAAAATCAGCACGCTTTCTCTCAGGCACGCTTTACGTCTAAAGGGGTGAAATGGGTCGCCAGTCTGTGGGCAGGGCATCTCTCTGCTCAGCCAAAAGGCGCAGCCGCGTAACCGTTCATGTAAGCTTGCGGGCTGGCGCGGATGTATAAGTGCTGGCAGGTGTGCAGGTAAAAGTGCAGATATAAAAGAGGCCGCAACAGAGTGCGGCCTTTTTAGATCGTTAATGATCGATTATCGGGCGACTTACCAGCCTTTAATCGCATCACCCTTGTAAACTTCTTCGGCTTTGGCCGCGACTTCCGGTGACTGCAGCGCAGACTTCAGCTTCTGAATTTTATCGCTGTCTTTATTATCTTCTCGTGAAACCAGCGCATTGACGTAAGGCGATGAGGCACTTTCCATAAATAAGCCATCGCGGTGTGCTGATAATCCCGCCTGGGCTGAGAAGTTGGTATTGATAATCGACAGAGTGACGTTTGGATCGTCTAAGGTGCGGGTCAGCTGTGGCGTGTCCACTTCTACCAGCTTCAGATTTTTTGGATTTTCGATGATATCCAGTGAGGTCGGTAAATAACCCGCATCCGGTTTGAGTTTAATCAGACCCTGCGCCTGCAGCAGCAGCAGGCTGCGTCCCAGCGTGGTGGCTTCGTTAGAGATGGTGATAGTGGCACCGTTCTGCAGCTCACTGATGTTCTTGATTTTGTGCGAATAGGCAGCAATCGGGAAGACGAACGTTTTACCCACCACCGCAAACTTATAGCCGCGCTCTTTAGACTGGGATTCCAGATAAGGCAGGCTCTGGAAGGCGTTAGCATCCACTTCTTTGTTATTCAGCGCTTCATTTGGCAGCACATAATCATTGAAGTTAAGCACTTCGACATCCAGCTTGTATTTATCTTTCGCCACCTGCTTTACCACCTGCCAGATTGCTTCATCAGGCCCGGTATTAATCGCTACTTTAACTTTGTTATCGTCATCTTTTGAGCAGGCGGATAATAGTAGAACAGAACTGGCGAGTAATGCCGTAAACAGACCTTTCATTATCAGAAATCCCTCAGGTGGTTGATGGCTTCAAAGATAATACAGAACTCACAGGTTGCGTACTGACTGAGGAATATATCTTATAACCACAACGCAAATATTGAACATTAATTAATCAGAAATTCAGCCAGTGCGGTAATGCCGGGCGTTCATCTCTGTGTTCGCTGGCGGATAATGCCTGATAACAGGCTTATTAAAACGCAGGCGGGCATCAACACAGTTTTCTTCTAAGCTTACTTATCAGTCACTACTGGCATTCTATTGATTATTTACAGGGATTAAGCATGTCGAAGCAAGATAACGAAATTAACGCGGTTGAAGTGATGCGCAGTGGCCAGGCCTGGAACGGTGAAGTGATTGAAGCCTATCCCACTGGCGAACCTGAGCTGACCGTTATGCGGCTCTCGCTGCCTGCCCATACGTCATTGCCCTGGCACACCCATCCAATGCCGAATGCGGCGTTTATTCTTTCCGGCACCCTGATTGTTGAGGATAAAGAGAGCGGTAAACAGCATACCTTCCAGGCGGGTGAGGCCCTCAATGAGACGGTCAACAGCGCGCATCGGGGTTACACCCTGGATGAGCCAGCCGAACTGGTGATTACCTATGCCGGTGTAAAAGGGCAGGAGCTGACCGAGCCATTGCCGGGCGAGCCTGAAGAGTTTTAAACATCCTTACTTCATAATGCACCACAGTAGCGCCACCGTGCAGGCTGAACATATCAGTCACAAGCTTAAGGTGGATTTCGCTAAGCTTTAATGATCGGTGTTTCGCGCCCTTAAAGCGGGTTGCTGGCAGGGCGCAACGTCATCCGCGACAGAAAAGGCATTTACTCCCCGCCAAACCCCGCTTCCCGCAGCACCGCTGTTGCCTGCTCCGATCTTAAAAAATCCGCCAGCCGACGCGCCTCTGGCGTAATGACTGCACAGGCGTAGCGCGCAACAGGATTGAAAGCCGCAGGGATATCAACGACTGTCAGACCGGCAATCTGGCTCAGCGCCGCCCGATAGCTGGCATAACCGATAAACAGATCCGCCTGATCCTCCAGGATAATCCATTCTGCCGCCAGCCTGCCTGCGGGAATGGGTACAGAGTCACGCCCACCAACCAGTGCCTTTGCGCGATGGCGCACCGCTTCACCGGCTTTGCCCATCCGGGTGAAAAGGGTCTGCGCGTAGTCGCCAGAGGGATCGGCTGTGGGTGTAGAGGTTGCGATCCGCAGTGTGTCGCGGGTCAATAGCTGATACCAGTCGTCTCCCGCCTGTAGCCGATCGCTGCGAACGGTGATGCAGAGTTTATTGGTCGTGAACGGTATGACTGCCAGCGCTCGCCCAGCGTTCAGCAATTTTTGCGGATGCTCCTCACTGGCTGACGCAAAGAGATCGCAGGGCTCACCGGCTTCAATCCGTTCGCGGAGCAGACCGGCGGGGCCAAACCGGGTTTCAACTGGCTCAGGAAAGCACGCCATCAGCGCGGGCCAGACCGCTTTCAGGCTGCCCGCCGCCCGTACGCGCATCACTCTGTTCCCTGATAAGCGGTGCGATAGAAGCGCTGATACCATTTATTGGCCAGCTTATTCATATCCACATCCTGAAATTTCTGCGGATAGAGTTTTTTCGCCATCCACAATTCGCCAATCCCCATCGCTTCCGGCATGGGATAACCCCAGGCTTTGGCGTAGTCCGGCATCAGCCAGACACGATGATTTTTTACCGCGTCGATAGCCTGCCACTGCGGTGAACTGTTGATTTCATTCACAACGGAGGGATAGCGATCCTGAACAAAAATCACCTGCGGATCCCAGGCGATTACCTGCTCCATCGACACGGTTTTGAAGCCTTTTACCGTCGCTGCGGCGACGTTAACCGCGCCCGCATGCAGCATCATCAGGCCGGTATATTTCCCTGAGCCGTAGGTGGTCAGTTCCGGGTTCGCCATATAGGCGCGAATGCGTTTTTCCGCCGGAACATCCTTCAGTCGATCGCTGACGATTTTGCGGCTCTCATCGGTGGCCGTAATCAGGGCTTTTGCTTCTGCCGGTTTATTGACGATCTCGCCGATAAGCGTAATCCCTTCTCGCAGTCCTTTGTCATAAGCCATTTCCTCGTCGCGGATAGACGGGTTCATCTTTGCCTTTTCACCCGGTTCGTCATGACGCAGTGAGATAGCCACCACCGGAATGCCCAGCGCGGTAATGCTGTCGATCATCTCATGCGGCGCATAATTGGTCACAAACACTACCTGCGGATGCAGCGCCACCAGTTTTTCAGGATCAACATGCGTCAGATCCCCCAGTGTCGCTTTCTGATTCAGCTCAGGAGCCAGACGGGCATAGCTGTCGCCAAGTTGCTGCTTCCAGTTCGCCATCACACCAACGATTTTATCGGTCGCGTTCATCTGCACCAGCAGGTTAAGCGTCTGATGCTGAAGCACCACAATACGATCAACACGATCAGGAATCGTGACCTGGCGGCCTGTCTGATCGGTTATCTGGCGCGAAGCCTGGGAAGAGAGCGGAGGGAGAATCAGTAAACCGAGTGTGCATGCCAGCCAGAAGCGCTTCGTTAGCTATCCTCAAAATTCGTTATGCAGTGGATTATATAGCGATAAGTGACAGCCGTCACGGTCCGGGTCTGCCTTCCGGCATTGATGTGAGTACGAAAAGAGACTGAGCGAGGGTTCTGATATCGCTTGCCTGCACGGCACTGATTATGTGCAACGCCCGTTACTGACTCACCATCCCGGTGCCTTCCTGATTTTCAGCCCTCTATTTATCTGATTTATCGCGATTTAATTTCTGGCACGCCATTTGCTGAAGTCTGAACAGTAAGCAGCGTTCGACACAATTGATAGCAAATAGCTGGCTAGGGTTCCGGTTCACGCAGGTGAATGTCTGGTCCGAGAGCTGGCGACCTCTGCGAGGTTACACGGCGGGACAAAAGCCCGGGAGACAGCGGCACCAAATGGTGTCTTGCGCTGCTCCCGTTTTTTTGTGCTAACCAGAGGTCAACCATGAAGAAATCACCCCTCCTGACGCTTATTCTGTCGCTGACGCTGCTGGTCAGCGCACCCTCTTTCGCCGCGGTCAAAAAAGAGTTCAATATCTGCTGGACTATCTATGCGGGCTGGATGCCGTGGGGCACCATCAGCAACGAGAAAATTATCGATAAATGGGCCAGCAAATACGGTATCAAAATTGATATCACCCAACTCAATGACTATATCGAGTCGATCAACCAGTACACCGCGGGTCAGTTCGACGGCTGCACCATGACTAACATGGATGCGCTGACCATTCCTGCGGCGGGCGGCATTGATTCCACGGCGCTGATCACCGGCAGCTACTCCGATGGCAATGACGGTGTGGTGCTGAAAGGCGTAAACAAAAAACTCAGCGACCTGAAAGGGATGTCTGTTTATCTTCCTGCGCTGTCGGTTTCGCACTACCTGCTGGTTCGCGGTCTGGAGAAGGCCGGTTTACAGGAAAAAGACGTTAAGGTCGTGAACACCTCCGATGCCGATATCGTCTCCGCCTTTGGTACCAGCGGCGTGCAGGCGGCGGTTGCCTGGAATCCGCAGCTTTCAGTGATCAAGAAAACCCCACAAACCACAGAAGTGTTCAGCTCTTCGGCCGTGCCGGGCGAACTGATTGACATGATGGTGGTGAATACAGAGACCCTGAAAGATAACCCCGCGCTGGGCAAGGCGCTGACCGGTGCCTGGTTTGAGATGATGGCGAAAATGCAGGCTGGTGATGCGCAGGCGCTGAGCGCGATGGCTGCCGATTCCGGTACTGACCTGGCCGGATACAAGGCGCAGCTGAAAACCACCCACCTGTTCTGGACCCCAGCCGAAACCCAGACATTTGTTTCTTCCCCCGATCTGGCGAAAACCATGCAGCGCGTCGCCGCGTTCTCCTTTGATAAAGGATTGCTGGGCGAGGGTGCACAAAGCGCTGACTTTATCGGCATGAGCTTCCCTGGCAACATCACCGTCGGTGATACAGCGAACATCAAACTGCGCTTTGACGACAGCTATCTGAAGATGGCCGCTGCGGGCAAGCTGTAATCACCGATCTCAGGAGTATTTGCCATGCGCCACATCAACCGCTATCCCCGGCAGGGAATGCGCCTGACGCTGATGCTATTACCTTTTGTATTGCTGATCGCCGTCTGGTTTATCAGTTCGGCGGTGCGTCTTGAAGCCAACCCACACGACAAGCTGCTGCCCGGCCTGTCACAGATGATCGCCGCCATCGACCGGATGGCCTTCACGCCGGACAAGCGCAGCGGCGAATATCTGCTGTGGGCGGATACGTGGATTAGCTTAAGCCGTCTGCTGACTGGCCTGGCGATCTCTTCACTGATTGGCCTTTGCATCGGTGTTGCAGCGGGCGTCTTCCCGATGAGCCGCGCGGCGCTGTCACCCTTTATGACCGTGGTGTCGATGATCCCGCCGCTGGCGCTCCTGCCGATGCTGTTTATCGTCTTCGGGCTGGATGAGCTGTCAAAAGTGATGCTGATTGTTATCGGGATTACGCCGATGCTGGCGCGCGACCTGGAACATCGGGCGCGGGAAATCCCCGCAGAGCTGTTTATCAAAGCACAAACCCTGGGGGCAAACAGCTGGACGGTGGTATTGCGGGTTGTGCTGCCGCAGCTCTTGTCGCGGCTGATCACCTCACTGCGTCTGTTGCTGGGATCCGCATGGCTCTTTCTGATCTCCGCCGAAGCCATTTCTGCAACCGCCGGACTGGGCTATCGCATTTTCCTGGTCCGTCGCTACATGGCAATGGATGTGATCATCCCCTATGTCATCTGGATAACGCTGCTGGCGTGGCTGATGGATCTCGCGCTACGTCAATTGCACAAAGCCTGTTTCCCCTGGGCGGAAGGAGGCCGGGAATGAGTTTTATCGATTTTAAAAATATCTGGCAGGAGTATGGCGACCATGTAGTGCTGGAACGCATCAATCTGCAGGTGAAAGAGGGCGAGTTCTGCTCGCTGGTGGGGGCGTCCGGCTGTGGTAAGTCGACGTTTTTACGCCTGCTGCTGGGTCAGGAAAAGCCGACACGGGGATCGATCACGCTGGATGGCGAACAGCTGCGCGCGGAACCCGATCGCAGCCGTGGCGTGGTGTTTCAGCGTTATTCGGTTTTTCCCCATCTCAACGTGCTGGATAACGTGGCCATCGGCCTTGAGCTGCCGGCTTCACCGTTTACTGGCCGGCTGTTTGGCACCCGAAAACGCCATGCCCATGAGCAGGCAAAACAGATGCTGGAGAAAGTCGGGCTGGGCCATTCTCTCGATAAATATCCGGCGCAGCTTTCGGGCGGGATGCAGCAGCGGCTGGCGATTGCGCAGGCTTTTGTGATGCAGCCGCGCGTGCTGCTGCTGGATGAACCCTTCGGCGCGCTGGACCCCGGCATCCGCAAAGATATGCATGCGCTGCTGCTCCAGCTCTGGAGCGAAACCCGCATGACGGTGTTTATGGTCACTCACGACCTTGCCGAAGGCTTCAATCTTGGCACCCGGCTGCTGGTTTTCGACAAAGTGCGCATCGATCCTCAGGCCCCCAATGCCTGGGGGGCGCGTATCACTTACGACATCCCGCTTAATGAAACGCGGCTGTCACAGCTGGCAACCGGCAGTAAAAACAACATTTATCCCTTCAAGGAGACCGCTCAATGACCGCACTTTTTCATTCAGCCCCGAGCCTGCGCGAAGAGCAGCTGCCCGGCGGAGGGCACACCTCGCTGATTCTGCGCACAGGGCAGATCCTGCGCCTGACCGACATCGAGGGCGGCGCTAACGTCAGCATGATGATGCTCAATCCCCACGAGAAAAGTGAACGCCTGAATCTGCCGGATACCCTGAAAGGCCAGCATACGGCTCGCCTGACCACCGGGCACTGTTTCTACTCCGATATGGGACGCGTACTGGCCGCGATCGTGGCGGATAGCTGCGGCTGGCACGACCCGTTTGGCGGTGTACTCAACGCGGGGGAAACGCACGATAAGTATGGAGCCGGACGCTATCAGGAGTTGCGCAATGGCTTCTACCGTAACGGCACAGATAATCTGCTGGTTGAGATGGGCAAATGGGATCTGGGGCTGGAAGATCTGCTGATGGTCGTCAACTTTTTCAGCAAGGTCACGGTTGATGAGGAGGGCTGTTTCCGGTTCAGTTCGTGCAACAGCCGTGCCGGGGATTTCGTAGAGCTTTACGCACCTATGGACGTGCTGATCGTGCTGACCGCGCTGCCACATCCACAGGATCCCGCCACTGACTATCTCCCGCGACCCGTTCAGCTGAGCTGGTATCAGGCCGACGATATACAGGCCGTCAGTGAAGCGATGGTCACGCGCGGTGAAAACCAGCGCGCGCTTCATAACACCCAACTTTTTGCCCTGTAAGGAGGCTGAGATGACCCTTATCCACTCTGATCGTCGTCCTGAAGATGCCGTCTATCGCCACGTGATCCCGGCAGGCGAACCCTGGCTGCTCGAAGTGAAAAAAGGGCAGACGCTGCGCCTGCTCGACCTCGAAGGGAATCAGGCAATTGATACCCTGTTCTACAACAGCGATAACCCGCGGGAACGCTACGATCCTCAGCGCACGCTGCGTCGTCAGGGAAACGTCTATCTGACCACCGGCAGCGTGCTCTATTCGAATCTCGGCAATCCGCTGCTGACGATCGTCGCCGACACCTGCGGTCGTCACGATACCCTGGGCGGAGCCTGCTCGCAGGAGAGCAACACCGTGCGCTATGCCCAGGATAAGCGCTACATGCACAGCTGTCGGGATAACTTTCTCTGTGCCTGCCTGCACGATGGCCGCCTTCACAAACGCGATATCGGTGCCAACATCAACTTTTTCATGAACGTTCCGGTTACGCCGGAAGGCGGTCTGACCTTTGAAGACGGGCTATCGGCACCCGGCAAATACGTTGAGCTGGTAGCCGAATGCAATGTGATGGTGCTGATCTCCAACTGTCCGCAGCTGAATAATCCCTGTAACGGCTGGAACCCGACGCCCGCCGACGTGCTGGTGTGGAACTGAGTCAGCGTTGCCATGGCGACAAGCGGGACTGAGTTGCTCAGCCTTTTGCGTCAGACCTCTCAACACACCACCGGCGTATGCCTGTTACGTGCCGGTCAGCCCCGGGGACGGCCCCAGGGAATATCGAATTTTGCGGGACGACCCGCATCCCTGAGAGTTCGCTTATGTTTGATACCTTACTGATTGCTAATCGCGGTGCTATCGCCTGTCGCATCCTGCGCACGCTGCGTGCCATGCAGGTGAAAGGGGTCGCCGTTTACTCCGAAGCCGATCTGAGCAGTTTACATATCCGCGAGGCGGATGTGGCGCTAAGCCTTGGCGAAGGCCCGGCTGCACAAACCTATCTGGTGACGGAAAAGATCATCGCCGCCGCGCAGCAGAGCGGGGCGAAAGCGATTCATCCTGGCTACGGTTTCCTTTCGGAAAACGCCGCCTTTGCTGAGGCGTGCGAGGCTGCTGGTCTGATTTTTGTCGGCCCCACACCGCAGCAGTTGCGGACTTTTGGCCTGAAACACACGGCCCGCGCGCTGGCGAAAGCCGAAGGGGTGCCGTTGCTGGAAGGCAGTGAACTGCTGGCGGATATCAGCGAAGCCCGCCGCGCGGCTGAAATGGTCGGCTATCCGGTGATGCTCAAAAGTACCGCGGGCGGCGGTGGCATCGGTATGCGTGTCTGTCGTGATGCGAATGCGCTGTCAGAGGCGTTTGAAACGGTCCAGCGCCTCGGCCAGAACAACTTCAGCGATGCCGGGGTATTTCTTGAAAAATATATTGAACGCGCCCGTCATCTTGAAGTGCAGATTTTCGGTGACGGAAAGGGCGAGGTCATCGCGCTGGGCGTACGCGACTGCTCGGTACAGCGGCGTAACCAGAAAGTGATCGAAGAGACGCCAGCGCCGAATCTGCCCGCAGGTATGGCGGAGGCTTTATGCGCGGCGGCTATCGCGCTGGGAAAAGCGGTGAACTATCGCAGCGCCGGAACGGTTGAGTTTGTCTATGACAGCGCGGCGCAGCAGTTCTATTTTCTTGAAGTGAATACCCGTCTGCAGGTTGAACATGGCGTCACGGAGCAGGTGTGGGGCGTTGACCTGGTGCAGTGGATGATTGAGCTGGCCGCAGGCGATCTTCCTCCGCTTCACGCGTTAGCCGCCACGCTGAATCCACAGGGCCATGCCGTACAGGCGCGAATTTACGCGGAAGATCCGGGGCGGCAGTTCCAGCCTTCGCCCGGGCTATTAACCGAAGTCATTTTCCCGGCAGCCGAGGGTAAAACCTTGCGCATTGACCGCTGGGTGGAAGCCGGCTGTGAAGTCCCGCCATTCTTCGACCCGATGCTGGCAAAAACTATCGCCTGGCGTCCCACTCGTGATGAAGCCATCGCCACCCTGGCACAGGCGCTGGCTGAGACCCGTTTCTATGGCGTAGAAACCAACCGCCGCTATTTATTGCAGATTCTGGCCTTCTCGCCCTTCACGGCTGGCGAACCCTGGACCCGCTGCCTGGAGCAACTCGCCTATCAGGCGGCCACCGTTGAGGTGCTGAGTGCCGGAACCCAGACCAGCGTTCAGGACTATCCCGGACGTCTGGGATACTGGGCGGTGGGCGTGCCGCCGTCGGGGCCGATGGATGATCGCGCACTGCGTCTGGGCAACCGTCTGCTGGGCAATGAGGAGGGTGACGCCGCGCTGGAAATCACCCTGAATGGACCCACCCTGAAATTTAACACTGAGATTCAGGCGGTAATCGCTGGCGCGCCGCTCACTGTCACGCTGGATGGCGTCGGACAGTCAATGAATTCTGTTTTTACCATTCCGGCCGGGGCAACGCTGAAGCTGGGCGCGATAAGTGGCGCGGGCGTCAGAAGTTATCTCTGTCTGAGCGGCGGCATTCAGGTGCCGGACTATTTAGGCAGCAAAAGCACTTTTACCCTGGGTCAGTTTGGCGGACATGCCGGACGGGCACTGCGTAGCGGTGACGTGCTGCATCTCGCTCCGCATTCTGCGAGCGCAACCGGAACGGAACTGCCCGTCGGACTGCACACAGAACTGGGCAAAGTACGCACGCTGCGCGTCATTTATGGTCCGCACGGTGCGCCTGAATTTTTTGCGCCGGAGTATATCGAGACGTTCTTTGCCACAGAATGGGAAGTGCATTTTAACTCCAGTCGCACCGGCGTTCGCCTGATCGGGCCAAAACCAGTCTGGACCCGCGACAGCGGCGGTGAAGCAGGGCTGCACCCCTCAAACATTCATGATAACCCGTACGCGATCGGCGCGGTCGATTTTACCGGTGATATGCCGGTGATCCTGGGGCCGGATGGCCCGAGCCTTGGCGGGTTCGTCTGCCCGGTGACGGTAATCGAGGCAGACCTCTGGCAACTGGGACAGCTAAAAGCCGGTGACAGAGTGAAGTTTGTCGCGGTAGATATCCCCACAGCCCGCCAACTGGCAGAGGGCCGACGTACCGAGTTGACCACGCTCCAGCCACAGGAAACAGACTGGCAGGCTGCACCGCTGATTTCGCCCATCGTGATGACCTGCGGCGAAGCGGATAAACGCCTGGTGGCGCGCCTCTCTGGCGATACGCATCTGCTGCTGGAGGCTGGCGAGCCGGAACTGGATCTGGTGTTACGTTTTCGCATTCATACGTTGATGCAGGCGCTGGAGGCGCAATCCCGCAACGGCATTATTGATATCACGCCGGGGATCCGCTCGCTGCAAATCCACTTTCAGCCGGAGACACTGACGCCCGACGTGCTGCTGACGTGGGTGCGCGGTGAGTGGGAGAGGGTCTGCATGAGTGATGACCTTCAGGTTCCCACACGCGTGGTGCATCTGCCGCTCTCCTGGGACGATCCGGCCTGTCAGAAGGCCATCGAAAAATATATGACCACCGTGCGGCAGGATGCGCCGTGGTGCCCGAGTAATCTTGAATTTATCCGCCGGATAAACGATCTGCCGGATGAGCAGGCTGTCTGGAACACGGTCTTTGAAGCCAGCTATCTGGTGATGGGGCTGGGCGATGTCTACCTCGGCGCGCCGGTCGCCACGCCGCTCGATCCCCGTCATCGCCTGGTGACGACAAAATATAACCCGGCCCGCACCTGGACAGCGGAAAACTCGGTTGGCATCGGCGGTGCCTACCTGTGTGTGTATGGCATGGAGGGGCCAGGCGGCTATCAGTTTGTCGGCCGCACGCTGCAGATGTGGAACCGGTATCATGAAGTCTTTGATTTTGGCGGTAAACCCTGGCTGCTGCGCTTTTTCGATCAGATTCGTTTTTATCCGGTTCCGGCCAGTGAGCTGTTGCAGATTCGCCGCGATTTTCCCCTCGGTCGCTACCCGCTGCGCATTGAGCACAGCACGCTGCGGCTGGCGGAATACCAGGATTTCCTCGCCCGTGAAGCGGAGAGTATCGGTCTGTTTCGCGATCACCAGCAAGCCGCGTTCCATGCGGAACGTGACCGCTGGATCGCAAGCGGCCATGCCCATTTTGACAGTCAGGAAAATGTGGCCGATGAAGGCGGCGACGCGCCGCTTCAGCCGGGCGAGCAGGGGGTAGAAAGCCCGGTTTCCGGCAATTTATGGCAGGTGCAGGCGACGGCGGGCAGCCGGGTGCGGGAAGGCGATATCCTGGTGGTGCTGGAGTCGATGAAGATGGAGATTCCGCTTCTGGCACCGTGCGACGGCATTGTTCAGCAGGTCAGCGTGCAGCCAGGCAGCGCTGTACGCGCAGGGCAACGCGTGGCGGTGATTGTTGAGGATAATGCGGATGGATGATGACAACTGATCACCTGGTGGCGCAGTGATAATCTGACCCTGCGCCCGCTGATGGTCCCAGACTGGCGGGCGCAGGCGAGTCCGATCACGGCGACGGGCTATCCGCCGCTCGCGCCCAGTTGGCTTAACCAGCTGATCATCGCCTTACTGCCTGGCTGGCTCAGGGTGCGTTGCGGCCAGACAAGGTAATAGGGTTTGCTCAGCGGCAGGTAAAGATCATCCACTACCACCAGATCGCCCCGCGCCAGTTCCGCCGCGATAAGACGTCGCTGCCCCAGCAGCACACCAGCTCCCGCGACGGCCGCATCAATTGCCAGCGAGGTGAGATTAAAGCTGAATGCGGGCTGAGGCAGAGGTTCGTCCATGCCTTTAGCCTGAAACCAGCTTCGCCAGTCCGGCAGAAAACGGCCTTCATTGCCCCAGTCGAGATGGATCAGCGGCGCCTGGCTTAAGATCGTTTCCGTCGTAAAGCGATGTAACAGAGCAGGACTGGCCACCGGCAGCACGTCATCATGAAACAACTTCAGCTTATCTGACTGCGGGTAACGATCCTCACCAAAGCAGATCACGAAATCGGCGGGCATCGCGGTGAAATCGACCTGAGAATGCGTACCGTGTAACGAGAGATCGATATTCGGGCAATGGTCGCGCCAGCTCGCCAGCTGGGGCAACAGCCATTTGGACGCCAGCGCCGGTAATGTGAAAACGGTGAGTTTTGGCGCACTGGCCGCATGGCGGATGTTTTGCTGACCGAGATGCAGAATATCAAACGCCTCAGTGACATAGCGCAGATACTCTTTTCCGGTTTCGGTCAGCATCACGCCGCTCTGCGTTCGTAAAAACAGGGCGCTGCCGAGTTGCTCCTCCAGCTGGCGAATCTGCTGACTGACTGCCGCCGGGGTTAAGGCCAGTTGAGCGGCCGCTTTTGCCAGGCTGCCCAGTTCGGCAGCCACTTTAAATGACTGTATGACGCTGATCTTTGGCAACCGTGGAAATTGGGCAGGCATTAACTCTTCCTTATCAGGGCATTAAGTTTTTATCGTTACGCAGCGTTGCAGGCGACCGGTAGAGTAATATCACACCTGCTCATCATGAGAATTGTTGCTATGTCTGGTTCCCTTGTTCGTCTCGATCTTCATCCACTGGCCGATCATGGCTGGCGTCAACGTTGTCGTGAGCAGTTAAACCAGTCCGGTGCGCTGGTACTGCGGCAGTTTTTAAAACCAGACGTGTTAGAGGCGATCATCGAAGAGGGCAATGCACAACGTCACCTGGCTTATCACACCCGCAGCAAGCACAATGTCTATCTGATGAAACCTGATAACGCTTTCAGTGCTGAGCATCCGCGTAACAGGGATGTGCTCAGCACCAAAGGCTGTATTACGGATGATGTGATCGCTGCCCACTCGCCGCTGCGTCAGCTTTATAATGATGAGCTGTTCAGACATTTCCTGTGCGATGTGCTGGGTGAAAAAGCGCTCTATCCCTATGCTGACCCGCTTTCCTCGATCAACCTGCACTATGCATCACACGGCCAGGAGCTGGGCTGGCACTTCGACAACTCCTCATTTGCGATCACCTTACTGGTACAGAAACCGCTGGCGGGCGGGGTGTTTCAGTATGTGAGGGATCTGCGGGATGCCGATGCCGGTGAGATGAACTTCGCAGGCGTTGAAGCTGTGCTGGAAGAACGCCAGACCGTTGACGCGCTGGAGATAGATGCCGGGGATCTGGTGCTGTTTCGTGGCCGTAATTCCCTGCATCGCGTGACCCCAACTGAAGGCGAGGTCACCCGAATGCTGGCCGTGCTGGCTTACAATACGCAGCCCGATATTGCGTTGTCAGAAACCGCGCGTATGACCTTTTACGGCAGACTATGACATCACGGCGTGTCTGCAAGGGCACGCCAGCCGCCCAGAAAGATTTGCTGCGTGCGGAAAGCCATCAAAGCACGCCAGTCCGCATCTTCTGGCCAGAACCCTTCGACCTTCGTCTGAAAAAGCGTACCGATTAAGTTGGTAGCATTTCTTACCGAAGGTATTGGCATCATAAAAATTAATTTTAATGCATGCTAAAGTAGCATTGTTATTTTTGGGGTTAAAGGAAATACCGGTCAAATACCTTATGACTGCACCACAGGGAAGGGGGATAACGATGAGTATAAGAAGTGAAATTATAGATGGTAACCTTGCACAAATAAGTTCATACGGATTGATATATACGGAACTATTGGGCTGGGTAGACCTCGGACATGCACAGGGTACAGATATCCGACATTTATGGGCGCAAATGCTGCGTGGTGAGTCCCAAAGCGGACCAACTTATGATGTTACATATAAACAGTCAATGGTTGGCCTAAAACGTCGTCTGACAGTCGGTAAATCAATCACCTGACGCCTCAAAAAAGGCCTGAGATATCATCAAAAACAAAGCATTGCTCTTGCCATGATGATAACAGTAGCCAGAAGATTTGAAGGGCTTCAGGCTTCTTTTCCTTTCAGTTTGGCTAGCGATAGCGGGTTCAGCGGTGAAGATCTGGTATCAGACCTTCTCGGCTTTTACCAGGTTATGTCGTGTATGAACAATGTGTTCAGCTACCTGAAACCGATAAGCAAGGAAGAGGCTCTAAAACGGTGGGATCATTATGGAAAAATAGGCTCGTGGAAAAATGAAACATTCAAACCGCTGCTGTTCCCTGATCCGGTTCGTTCCCCCAACGGCAGACCACACTTCGGACAATTGCCAGACTTCATGAAAAGCGTCACGCCCTATAACAGGTGGACATCTGAAGATGTCGGTATTGTTGACCCTAATCGGGGTTTTATCCGTTTTGGCAGGGGAGTACCACGGGTATGAAAAAGCCACTAAAAATTACGCTGGCCGTTCTGATAGTATGTGTAACGGGTCTTTTTTATGGTTTGCAATATCTCAGCATGGAGTTCTCTGACGGTGCTAATTACACGGAAAAAGATAAGCGAGAATATAATTTTTATACTCCGAAATTGCTAAAAAATATGCCTCGTGTTAGTAGCGTCTACAGCTTCCATTATAGCAATGTGTCCGGACCCAATCCCGCACTGATTCATCAAGTGATTTTTTTTGGCACTACAGATTTGTCGAAAATTAACGCCTATCTGGAAAAGAACGGGTTTAAAAAAACAGAAATGTGCAATAAAAATAGAGATTGCTGGGTTGACCAGGATTCCAACATAACAGTATCGGTAGGGGTTGTGGAAAGCCCGGTCGCCATCCTGATCGAGATGATAGATAAGGCGGGATAAAATTGACGAGATTCGGCCAGGAATAATAAATTTCGTAAGCCCGGCTGATGTCGGGTTTTTAAAAAGCTAAAACACTAACTATATCATATAAACACAACCTCAAAAATAAAAGCCAATTAAAACAGTGTATTTATCAGGGCAGGGGAATAAGTAACTCCTATAATTCTAAAGAGGATGATATTTAATCAGATATTAAATGCTTATGATTCCCCGATGCTAAATAATCAATTTTAAGCGGTTAAAGTCAGCTCAAATAAATTAATTTCTAACCCATCAGAATAATGTCATGGATGCGCTTATTTTCTGCTGGATTGCGCTAAACGTTCATGCAGGAAATCTATAAACGCGCGTACTTTTTCTTGCACATGACGAGTATTAGGGTAGAGCGCGTAAATTCCCTGTCGGGGAAATTGATGATCGGGCAGCAGCCGTACTAATCCACCTTTATCAATCTCATCCTGCACCAGCCAGGCGGGCAGAATCGCCACGCCAGCACCGGCTAAAGCAAAAGCGAGTAAAGAAGAGGCACTGTCAGCCGTGATCATGGCAGGCTGAAATGCGCTCATCAGCACAGACTCGCCTTCGGGCGTGGTCACCTGCCAGCTGAGTGGCGTCTATAAACGGCTATGCGCAATCCATTTTGCTGACACGAGATGTGAAAGATCGCGGATAGACGCTTCATTCAGGCTGTTGAGATAACAAGGTGCAGCGACCGCCAGGATATCAAACTGATCGATAAGGCGGGCGTGATGACTGGAATCGACAAGATGGCCAAGTCTTATCGCCACATCAAAGCGGCCGGCAATCAGGTCGTCATTTTTTGATGAAGAGACGTGATGTATGCGTAACTGTGGGTGTTGGGCTGCAAAGTCAGCCAGGGCAGGGACGATCACACGAGCGCCATATTCCAGAGTGGTTGTAATCCGGAGTGTCCCGCTTAATCCAGCGTGATCACTTCTCACATCCTCTAATACGCTTTCCGCATCCTGAAGAAGCTGAAGGCAGCGATGATAAAATCTTTCACCCGTATCCGTCGCTGAAACGCGTCTGGTGCTCCTGATGAGTAACGAGACACCCAGCTCCTCTTCAAGATGTTTAATATTGAAACTCACAACGGCTTTGGTTAACCCGAGCGTCTGAGCTGCTCCTGTAAAACTGCCTGCCTCGACTACCGCGACAAAGATCCCCAGCCGCTGCATATTGATCATCCTGAACTCCGTTAGCGACTTCTCATTGTCAAAATATTTTTGACAGTGTAACAACGGCAAGTGAATTTATCCCAATAATTTAAGCACCTATACTGCGCGCCTTACGCTGATCTGTCTGGGAAAAAAATGAGCTATCGTGTGCGCGTAGCCAGTGTCTATCTGCTGGGATTTTTTATTGATCTGGTCAACATGTTTATCGCCAATGTTGCTTATCCTGAGATTGGCAGACATTTTGATGCCCCCATTAGCCAGCTGGCATGGATCAGTAATGGCTACATCTTAGGCCTGACGCTGGTCATACCGCTCAGTAGCTGGCTGGTCAGGCGCATGGGCGCAAAACGTCTGTTCATGCTCTCACTGCTTATTTTCATTGCGGGCACCTGTGGGGTAGGTGCATCAACGCCAGTTTCTCAGCTCATCGCCTTCCGAGGGATACAGGGCATCGGCGGCGGACTGTTGATCCCCATCGGTCAGACGCTGACCTATGCGTTATACAGGAGTAATGAACGTGCGAAGTTATCGTCAGTCGTGATGTTAATTGCACTGCTGGCACCCGCCTTGTCGCCAGCTGTTGGTGGAATAGTGGTTGAGAGTTTTAGCTGGCGCTGGGTTTTTCTTGCGAGCCTGCCGCTCGCGGTTGGTGCATTGCTGCTGGCGGGATGCTGGCTCAAAGCAGACAGACCGGCGAACTCATCTGAACCGCTGGACCTGGTGGGTTTAGTCAGTGGTTGTACCGCGCTCACGCTGATCCTTCTCGGACTGACATACCTCGGCGATGCTGACAGGCTTTATCAGGGCGCGATGATGCTGCTTGCTGGCATCCTTACTCTGGCGGGCTATGTGTGGGACGCACTTCGAAAAAGCCAGCCACTCATTAACCTGCATCTGATAAAGGATCCGCTCTTACAAACCGCAATGCTGATCTATCAGTTTATACCAGGCGTGTTCACCGGCGTCAGTATGATCACTATGCTATACCTGCAAAATCAATTGGGTATGCGTGCCAGCTTTGTTGGCGCGCTCATGCTGCCATGGTCTCTGGCTTCCTTTGCGGCAATTAGTCTGACAGGTAAGACGTTCAACCTCTGGGGACCACGCCCGCTATTTATCACCGGCTGTCTGTTTCAGGCGCTGGGAATTGGTCTGCTGGCGCTGACTGGACAGACATCGGACACCTTAGTCTGTGTACTTGCTTTCGCCTTGATGGGATTTGGCGGCAGCCTGTGTAGCAGCACGGCTCAGAGTTCTGCTTTTATTCACATCACCGACAGCGAACTTGCTGATGCCAGCGCACTCTGGAATATCAATCGCCAGCTCAGTTTTTGTCTCGGCGTTACGCTGGTCAGCCTGCTGTTCAACCTGATTGCGAATAACGGCATGCCGAAAGAACACGCTTATCACCTCTGTTTTGTTATAGCGGCATGTAGCGCTGTGATTCCGCTTCTGTGCTGTTTACGTATTTCAAATCAGAAGGTTATTTCTATGCTTAAAAGGGACCAAAAATGAACCGTTATTTTAAGGAAGTACTGGACGCCCACGAATTGATTCGCAACTGGCTGGGTAACAAAGAAGCGCATAATGATGTATGTGAGGAACTTTTAGCGCGTTTTAGTCCTGCATATTCTATGGTGACACCGGGCGGTGCCTTACTGGATTTCACGACACTAAATGGGTTTTTCCGCACTCAGCGCGGTGCACGTCCGGGTTTGGCGATTGATATCTGCGACATGCAGATGATTGCTGAGAGTGAAGGAAACGCCACGGTGGTATATAAGGAGTTACAACAGCTTCCGGGCCAGGAGGCCACACTGCGGTTTTCTACGGTTGTGTTCGAGGTAAATGATGCTGGCAAGGTCTTGTGGCGACATCTGCACGAGACTTCATTACCTAAGCCATAGATGCTGTCAATTCACAGTGTGTCAGGACGCGACAGGTTGAGAGCAACAGCGAGCAGGCTGAACCGCGCCGCTTAAACCAGCGATGATCGCAACTATCTATACCGTACCTATCGCCGTGAAAGAAACAGGGGTGGTGAGATGACGGCTTTATTTATCGTGCAAATTTCGCACCAGAGGCCGTTATACAAGGGGCTTCAGCAGGTTGTCTGAAGCGCCCGAATAAGGTTAAATTAGAGCTTTAGCCTTAATATTACCGTTTTGCCTTAAGTGCGCATAATCTATCTTATGTTAAATTAACGATAACGTAGTCATCCCCTCTTATCCTGTCTGCTGCTAATCAGTTTGATAATGCTGAAATAGTGGCGAAATCTCGCTTTATGGAAGCTCCAGCCCTGCATTTAACGCCCCCTGTCAAACAAGACAACCCGCAGGCAATTGTGTAATCATTCAGGAAATTTGCTGCTCTGGTTCTGCACCCATGCTCTCAGTGCCTTTTCCTGTCATTACACTTCTTGCTCTGCTGTTGCTGATGGCAACAATCTACTCCGGAAAACAACGTAACAACGGCACGCTGCGTTTTCTTTCTGCCTGTATCGTTCTTATTTCGATTAATACGATCCGCTGGGAGTATGACTCTGAGATTTTGAGAAATGTGCAGAGTGTGTTGGCAATGTTTTTACCTGCCATTGCATGGCACAGTTTCGTCCCGCTAAGCGAAGAAAGACGCAAACATGACTTACTGATTTTGCTTGTACCCGCAACAGTATCGCTATTGATCAGGCTGGTATGGGTGCCTGCTACAGACTTCATCCTCAGTCTGCTTTTTTTCAGCTATGGATTCGCCCTGCTAAGAAAAGCAGTGATTAGTGGAAAACCTACAAGGCTCAATACGCTGGGCGCAATAGCTCAGCATCATACTTTGACTTTTTTCGCAGGCAGCTTTCTGTGTCTCTCCGCGCTGACAGACCTTCTCATTGCAACTGACTTTGGTATCAGCGGTGGAAAACATGCCACTTCGATCATCCTCATCACTCAACTTGCGCTCCTGCCCATTGTCGGCACGATTATCTTCGGCTTTTTAAACTCATCCCAGCGCTTCGAACCTGTTATCGGGCAAAAAGCAGACAAGATCGATGATCCAGCGGCAGATATGACTGAGTTATATATGATACTCGAAAAACAGGTCCATGAAACAGAGCTCTACCTGAATCCCGATTTGACGCTTGCTCTACTCGCAAGGAAAACCGGCATACCCGCCCGCAATTTCTCTGCAGCCGTTAACTCGGTTAAACAGTGTAATGTATCTCAGTGGATCAATGGTTTCAGAGTTGAACGGGCAAAAGAGCTACTGCTTAACACTTCTTTGCCCGTTACTCATATCATGCTGGAGTCCGGATTCATGACTAAGTCTAATTTCAATCGTGAATTCCAGCGCCTTTCAGGCCTCTCCCCTAGTTTATTTCGTCAGCAGGGGCGTGATAACTCAGTACAGAATCCAGAAAAAGTGTGATTTTAGTCGTTATCAGTTGATGTAGTTCTGATCGACTAGCCCCCCTGTCGTCATGACAAACAATGCCATCGCCCGGCGTTCCATCGTCAATAAGTTTCTCTGCACCTGGTTTACATAACTGCATAAAACTGAAATGAGTCGCCCCCTTGATGATACTGAATTGTCGCAATGATCCGCGCATTTTATCAGCAAGATACTCAGATTCCTCAGAAGCAGGCAACTGACCCAACTTGTCATTACTGGCCGCGAGAATAAGTATGGGTATTTTAATTTTGCTCAGGCTATCAGGGGTAAAACCTGGCGCTAACCCCGCATCAAGTGATACGACGGCTTTGATTCTTGTATCAAGATTGTCAGATGACAAAATTTTATGCGCAGTAACGTCATCTATTCCAAGTTTGGTTGTCAGCTTACAGTCACCGCGAAGGACATGCTGCTGACAGTCATTCAGGAACAATGAAGGATCAAAACGCGCTCCAGCCAGCGACATGACTGTCCATCCTCCAAGAGAATGCCCAATAGCCGCAATGCGCTTATCATCTACTGTGCCAGATAAGTCAGAAGATCGACCGACGAAATCAATTACCCGGGAAATTTCACCAGGACGACGCCATAGTTTTCTGGCGTCTTCAGGATTATGATTAAAGGTCGTCGTGCCGGGGTGATCAGGCGCAGCTACAATGTACCCCTGAGCGGCCAATGCTGCAGCAAGCCAGGAAAGATTTTTCCAGCTTCCATTAAATCCATGTGAAATCAATACAAGTGGATGCTTTCCCGAAACGGGTGTGGCGTTACGGATAATCTCCACGCCGACAAAAGCGACATTTTCTCCAACAGTTTCACTTACTCCATTCTGAATCGCCGGATACCACACCGCTACTTTCAGAGGCTCTCCGTGGGTGTCTGACACTGTCACCTGGCGAAAACCCGGAGATGCCTGGACCTGCCAGCAGAAAAGTAAAACCGATGCTGCAATAAACACTGTTCTGAACATCATTGATGCCTTGCTGTGATAATTGAAGACCTGTTTGTAATCTGCCACAGCGTACGAATGCGTCCTCTTACACGATCCAGGTCTTCAAATTTGCAAAATCAGTGATTATTTATCCGTCTGCTTCAGTTTCATGGTGCCGCTCACAACCAGCGGCAAGTCAATAGTATCCATAGCGCGGCAGCCTGTAAGTCATAAAATCCGTACTCAAATCTGAAAACAAAAATCCCGATACGCGATATCACGTCATCGGGATTTCATTCATTCCAGTTACTCTTTCGCTATCGGCGTCTCGCTTACATCAATCTTCGTGTCACCCTGAATGCCCTTAATGCGTTTCTCAACGTCATTAACCTGCTCGCTGCTGTGCAGCAAGGTGTACGTCAGATCAAATGTTGTGCTCGCACCCGGTTGCAGTTGCTTCACACGTTTTTGTTCACGTTCAATGGTGACCGGATAGGCGTAACTGGTACCAGGTTCGATGCCGGTCACGTAGCCCTGTTTCAGGGTGTCGGTATTTTTCCATAGGGTAAGCATCGGGAGCTGACGCGTATCGAACTGAATGGATGCGCCGCTGTTGCCCGCTTTATTTATCACCGCAGCGACGGTCTGATGATTGCTGTCTGAAAGCGGCTTGATGTTGAACACCATCTCATCGAAGTCTTTAGTCGGACCTTTATAGGTCTGCCACGCTTTTAACCCGGCTTTCGCGTAGTCATTGAACGGGCTGATGCCGGACATCGGCGCCAGGAAGCGTGCGCCCTCTTCCAGAATCGGTTTGCCGAAGTTGCTGTGGTAGATGATCTGGTAATCGTGCGGATAGTCAGCGTGGTTAGTTAACACATCATGCAGGCTGAAACTGTTGCTGCCTGGCACGTAACGCAACTCGGTCATGGTCTGCAAATCAGCTTTCTTAAAGGTGCTCTCTTTAATCAGTCCGCGAATACGGATTTCGTGTGGTGCCGCATCGGCCACTTCAACTTCCAGCTGAGAAACCGGCGTATTCCCCGCTTTACCGTGCAGCGTATAGATTCGGCCTTCATCGGTGACCGGATGGCCGGTCCATTCGTAGCCGCAGCGCACCATCATCTCGTTGAAACCATCCAGCCAGCCCAGACCGTTGCGGCTCTCAAGATTGATGTAGGCAGGATTGACGACCTCTTTAACGGGTGAATCCCAGCCCATACGGGTGCCAAAGCCCTCAACACGCAGTAAATTCATGCCACGTGTCGGGCTTAGCGTGATGGTCAGGCCATCCTCGCTGCGGATCGTCAAAATTTTACTGCCTTCCTGCTTGCCGCCATGCAGGACTTTTTGCTCGATGCTGAACGGTTTACCCTGAGACTTCAGCTCACTACTGGAAATCTTCCAGTTTCCTTGGTCTGTGCCCTGTTCAGCACTTGTCAGCACCCAGGTTTTCGCCGCTGCGGAACCTGAAACCAGTACTGCCAGTACCGTTAACGCCAGTTTAATCTTCATCATTAACCCCATTGGCTGAATCGTTTTTTCATTGCTTAAGGGAAATTTACTTAATGGGACTGAAGATAAACGTGATGATGCTCACCTGTTGAGAAAAGGTGCATAGTTAGCCCTATTATTGTGGGCCAACTCACACTGATTGCGGTCAGTAAAGCATCGTTACAACGAATTTTGTGGAGTTAACTGTTATTGGCTTTATTCGATTCAGCAGCATACCAGCCGACAGATAAATGACGGAGGAGGCGCAACGACCCAATTAACAGAAAAAAAAATCTTTAACCGCGCAACTTTTTCCATTTTTAAACGAACCTGTAATCAGGGACGTCAGACAACTCCGTCTGTTCGTCAATGGAGAGAGTAAAGCCAATGAAAAACACCCTGAAAACCCTGGCCGTCGCTACGCTGCTGGCACTGAGTGTTCCGGCAACATCTGCTTTTGCAGCGTTACAGGTCGGTGAAAAAGCGCCGGACTTTAAACTGGAAGCCGCACTGGCCGGTAAATCGACCACCTTCTCATTGCAACAGGCGCTGCAGAAAGGTCCGGTTGTCCTCTACTTCTTCCCTGCTGCTTTCAGTGCAGGCTGTACGCTGGAAGCACACGATTTTGCTGAAGCGACCGATGAATTTAAAAAGCAGGGTGCGACCGTCATTGGCGTGACGGCGGGCAATACCGATCAGATTGCGAAATTCTCGCAGCTTGAATGCCGTGACAAATTTACCGTCGCAGCCGATCCCGGTGCCAAAGTTGCGGCAGAATATAAGAGCACCATGGAGATGAAAGGTCAGAAACTCTCAGACCGTACCTCTTACGTGATTGCGCCCGATGGCAAAATCCTGCTGAGCTTCACCGATAAAAATCCTGATACGCATATCCAGAAAGCGATGGATGCCGTTAAAAAATACCGTCAGGCCAATCCGGCATAACTTCATCTTCAGAGCAGGTACATCATGCTGACTGCGATTGCAGCCGCCTTCCTGGGCGGCATTATTCTGAACCTCATGCCCTGCGTGTTTCCGGTGATCTCGCTGAAAGCACTGAGCCTGATCCGCCATCACGAATCACCGTCCCACGCCAGAGCCGAAGGCCTGGCCTTTCTGCTGGGCGTCGTCGTGACGATGGTGGCTCTGACCGCGGTTCTGTTGCTGGCCAGGGCGGGCGGTGCATCGGTGGGCTGGGGATTCCAGCTGCAATCGCCGCTGGTCATCGCCGCGCTGATTCTGGTGATGCTTGGGTCGGCACTGAACCTGCTCGGTCTGTTTGAAGTGGGATTATCGGTACAGCGGGTTGGCGAAGTGGGAGGCGATCGCGGTGGTTTAGTCGGTTCAGCACTGACTGGCGCGCTGGCCATCATTGTCGCGACTCCCTGCAGCGCGCCCTTTATGGCCAGCGCGGTAGGCTATGCCCTTACCCAGCCTCCACTGATCAGTCTGGTGATCTTTATTTCACTGGCGCTGGGCTTTGCTGCGCCCTTCACTCTCATCTCATTCTTCCCGGTGCTGGCGCGAATTTTGCCAAAACCGGGAGCCTGGATGATCACGTTAAAGCAGGGGCTGGCGTTTCCCATGCTGGGCGCGGTGGGCTGGCTGATCTGGGTACTCGAACGTCAGGCGGGATCGGCGGCGCTGGCTGCCATTCTGGCCTGCTGTTTACTGTTTAGTTTCGCTGCCTGGCTGTATGGCATGGCGCAGAAACGCCGTATGATGGGACAGCGCCACTGGGTGCTGCATGTGGCGACCGCATTCTTCCTGGCGCTGGTCGTAGTACCGTTACTGAACCTGAACAGGTTTGCCGAGGCTCCGGCTGAAACGGCAACCGCCTCACAGGCTGCCGCCGCTGTGGCGTGGTCGCCCCAGAACGTTGATGCCATCAAAGGTCAGGGCAAGCCAATACTGGTGAACTTTACCGCATCATGGTGTATTACCTGCCAGGTTAACGATCGCACTTCGCTTTCGACGCAGGCGGTAAAAGCGGCGATGGCGCGTACCAACACCATTTATATGGTCGCGGATTCCACCAAATACAATCCCGATGTTGAACAGGCGCTGAGCGATTTCGGACGCGGTGGATTACCGCTCTACGTGGTCTACCCGGCTGACGGCGGTAAACCTGAGGTGCTGCCGCAGGTGCTGACGCCTGGCATTGTGATTTCAGCGCTGGATCAGGCGACACAAAAAGGAAATAAATCCTGAGATTACTGATGAAACGATTGCCTTGCGCGTTATCAGGGCACGGCAATAGCGTGCTGAACTGCTGATGATCGATGTCAGAAACTGATCAACGCGCACAGCAGTGGCCAGCATTAATGGCCCGGGCGCAAGCGGGCGACAGAGCTGCCTATAACCAGTTACTGAAAGCGATGGTTCCGGCCATCCGGGCACTGGTATGCAAAAAAATCCGTGACGAGGGACTGGTTGAGGATGTCATTCAGGAGACATTGCTGGCAATTCATCGGGTGCGGCATACCTACGATCCGCAGCGTCCGATACTCCCCTGGGTTGCTGCCATCGCCTCTGCCCGCGCCATTGATGCGCTGCGCCATCGCGGCCGTCGCCAGGAAGTACAGGATGAGGAAGAGCTGCAACGGCAACCCGCTACAAGTGCAGAGGCCTCGGTCGATACGGATATCCTCTCCGGTTATCTGGATAACCTTCCGCAGCGCCAGCGGGAGATCGTTGAATCCGTGCATCTGCGCGAGCAGAGCCTGGCGCAGGCAGCAGCTGAAACCAATCAGTCGCTCTCTGCGGTTAAATCTCTGTTGCATCGCGCAATGGTCAACCTTCGTAAATATGGACGGGGTCATCATGAGAAATCATGACCAGTTAATTAATCAGCTCAGCGCGTCTGCGCAGCCGGTGCAGCGTGTCTGGCCCACTGCCTGGCGGGTCGCGGGCTGGATTGCGCTTGCCCTGCCCTGTGGCGCGCTGACCAGCTGGGCATTTCACAGCCGTTTCACTGACTGGTCTCAGCCTGGCGCGTTTTTTGCGCTGGTTGCCCTGCTGCTGTCACTGATCATCGCGGGCAGCACGCTGGCTGCTGCGTTTACGTTGAGTATTGCAGGCAGAAAACCGATCGGCCTGCGCTGGCCGCTGCTGATGGCGGTGATGTGGCTGATGCTGAATCTGATCAATATGTCATCTTCCGCACCGCCATCGGACGCAAACCGGTTGGGTGAAGGGATGCACTGCTATCTGTTTATGCTCTCGGCCAGCGTGCCGATGATGCTGATGTCCGTGTTCACCCTGCAGCGCACCCGATCTCTTTATCCTGCGCGCAGTCTGGCGCTGAGCGGCTGTGGCAGTGCGTTTACTTCATCGATGCTGCTGTCGCTGTGCCACGATACCCATCTGCACGCCCTCGATTTTTCTATGCATCTGGCTGCGGGCATCACCATCGTGGCGCTGACGGTGCTGGCAGGCCGCCGCTGGGTCAGGCTGGGAAAGTAATGGCAGGTCGCTTCCGTTCCTCCTGAAGATGACTCCGCGCCCCGTTCAATCAAATTCTGTCAGGAGCGCGAGCTGGGTGATTTATGCGTTCTCTCCCGAGCGACTACGGCCCAGATCCAGGGTCAGAGAGACCGCACCGACGATCAGCATCAGCGCCATAATCAGTGAAAATGAGAAAGCGAGATGCGTGTAATGCGCCACGTAGCCAATCACGGCTGGCCCGCTCAGGACACCCAGATAGCCCAGAGTAGTAATGGCAGGCACGGCGACTGCCTGCGGCATCACCGTCTGACGTCCGGCGGCAGAAAACATCACCGGCACGATATTGGCGCAGCCTGCGCCGACCAGGGCGTAACCCAGCAACGCCAGCGGCCATGAGGCGATAAAGGTCACCATCGCCATGCCAGCCGCGGCAACCAGTGCGCCGCCCAGCACAACCGGTAAACGTCCCAGCGATGAGATAATCCGATCGCCGGTCAGACGTGCCGCGGTCATCGCAATGGCAAAGCAGGTATATCCCAGCCCGCCCAGTGACGCCGGAATGGCCCGGACGTCGGTCAGATAGACAGCACTCCAGTCCAGCACGGTGCCTTCGGTCAGGAAGACGGCAAAGCAGATGATGCCGATAATCAGTACGCTGCCGCGCGGAACAGCAAACACAGGGCCTTCAGCGGGGTTCGCGTAGGTCAGTAAGCCCGGTGCGCTGACCAGCGTCATGATAATCACCGCCACAACTGCCAGAAAACAGCCGGTCAGTACGCTAAAACCCATCGCCAGCAGCAGCGTCATAAAGCCCGCCCCGGCAATGCCGCCCACACTGTACATGCCGTGAAAGCCTGACATGACTGGCTTCGCCGCCTGCTTCTCCACCAGAATCGCCTGGATGTTCATGGCGCAGTCTGTTACTCCAATGCCGACGCCAAAAACCAGCAACGCCAGCGCCAGCAACAGCGGGTCGCTCAGCACCGACAGCCATGGCGTACTGATGATGACCAGCGCGACAGCGACCAGAATCACCCGCCGGCAGCCAAAGCGGCTGGTCAGCCAGCCCGTTACCGGCATCGCAATCAGTGCGCCGACGCCAAGACAAAGCAGCAAGGTACCCAGTTGCGCCTCATCAACCCCGGTATTGCCGCGGGCGAAAGGCACAATCACCGCCCAGGTCGCGGTGATAAATCCGGCTATAAAAAAGATGATGCGTGTTGCCAGCGTGGAAGAGACGTTATTAGCCATTGCATTCCTTTGAGGGATATCAGGGGGAGCAGACAGGACAGAGAGATCGCTATTGACTGCCTGCCCGGCAGTGAACGATTATGCTCACTATAGCTCGATTGTGAATTTTTTGAGGTTTATATGCTCGATTATGCAGCTTTCCCACAGCAGCGACAAGCGCTGATTCGCGAGATATTGCAGGACAAAGGACGGGTGGTCTGCGCTGACCTGGCACGGCAAATGGCCGTATCAGAACACACGATCCGCCGCGATCTCCATGAGCTCAGTAAAGAGGGTTTATGTAAAAAGGTCTATGGCGGTGCGGTATTACAGCTGCAGGAAGCGGGCAGCTTTGTCAGCCGGAAAGCTCACGATCACGCAGCAAAAGCCCTGATCGCGCAGGGCTGTGCCAGCCTGGTGAAAGCCAATAGCTGCATCTTTATTGATGCCGGCACCACCAATCTGGCGCTGGCACAGGCGCTCTCACCAGATTTAAATATCACCGTCGTCACTAATGCGCCCGATATTGCTGCGCTACTGATCAACCATCCTGTCGCGGAGGTGATTATGCTGGGCGGGCAGATACAGAAAAGCACCGGCGGCGCGGTGGGGCAAACCGCGATCAACCAGATCCAGGGCATTCTGTTTGATCAGGCGTTTATTGGCGGCTGCGCCATGAGCCCGGAGGCCGGTCTGACCGGTTTTAACTATGCGGATTGCGAATTCAAGAAAGTCGCCATGGCGCAAAGCAATCAGGTCATTGTCGGGCTGACCGCGGATAAAATCCCTGCCGTGGCGCGGTTCAGCGTGGCGAAATGCCGTGAAATTTCAACGCTCGTCGTGGAAGAGAAGCTCGATAAAGAACTGCTTGAGGCGTTTGAAGCGGAAGAGATGACGCTTATCACGGTCTGAGCCAGCGAAATATCGTGTCACGTTCGCGGTCGCAGCAAATACGCGCGTTCTTGCCCGGCCCGCTCCTCTCGTCATTGATGACCACGAAAAGCGAGCCTGCTTCAGATTACAGATGCGTTGCGAACCATGCAGTCTGCACCTTAATCACCGACGCAAAATGTTGACCGCTGTAGATATCGTAATGGCGGGCCTCCTGGGCCACAAACAACTGTTTGTCAGCCGCGGCAACGGCATCAAACAGCGCACGTCCTTGCTCAGGTGGGTTCACGCTATCCTGCCCGGCAACCACGACCAGTGTCGGACAAGTCACTTTTTCAGCATTCACGGCGGGTTTGTAGCGCAGCGTTTCTATGACGGTTAAAAACGGGATTTTGACATCCATTTTTGGGTACTGATGCCGGTTCTGCTCGAAGAACGCTTTTGACTCGTCATCGTTCAGCACGCGGGTGATGGCAACAAACATCTCCTTGCCACTGTTCTGGCGCTTTTGATCCATTTTCTCCAGCGTGGCGATAAAGCCTCTCTTTTCTGCCGCATCCATTTGTCCGGTGACAATCTCTTCACCGTCCGCAAAGGCCAGCTGACTGACAACACATTTCACATCCGGGTTGTTCGCTGCCGCACCAAAGATGTGACAACCGCCAAATGAGGTGCCCCATAATCCGATTCTGTCCGGATCCAGCGCTGGGTTTTGTTTTGCCCACGCGATGACTGAGAGTATGTCAGCAATCTGCATTGCAGGAACCAGACGGCCTCTTTCCCCTTCACTGTCACCAAATCCGCGATAGTCAAAGGTCACGGTGGCAAAACCTGCGTGCGTAAATGCCTCCGCGAACGCAGGCAGTAAAATCTCCCGGATCCCGCAAAAGCCGTGGCAAAGAATAATCACCGGGGATTTAGAAGCCGCAGTGGGCTGACGCAGTGTCAGTACGATGCCTTCAGGCAATGTATGGGTTGATAATTCCATCGTGAGTCATGCTCCTGGTTAAGCGTTCAGGTTACGAAAAGCCAGAACGTACCCTTTCACAACGTAACGGTTTTTACTTCGATCCAGATCAGACGGGTAATACTTAATGTCCGAATAGTGGACAAATTAGCACGCGATGCTGCCAAATCCCAGGCTTTGGCGTAGGCTCAAATCTGGCGGGTTTCACGACACAGGAGATCACGATGCAAAATGAAATGACAGCACAATGCCACTGTGGCGCAGTGGCGTACCGGGTGACGCTGAAGGATGGATTTAATACGGTGCGCCGCTGCAACTGCTCGTTTTGTCGGATGCGCGGCGCGGTAGTGGTGTTTGCGACAAAAGTGGAGCTGACCCGGGGCGAAGCGCAGCTCACCGAATATCGATTCAACAGCAAAGAGGTGGGTCACTACTTCTGTTCCGTTTGCGGCATTTATACCTTTCATCAGAGTCGCTCACAGCCCGATCAGTTCGGGGTGAATGTCGCCTGCCTTGAGGCGATTTCGCCGTTTGATTTCACCGATGTTCCGGTCTCCGATGGCATCAATCATCCAAAAGATGGCGGCGCGGGCGGTGTAGCCGGTCATCTGATCTACACCCCCACGCAATCCTGAACGATCGCAGGCCGAGCTACTCCCGTGTGGACTTGCCACTGAAGCGGGTAATCGGCTTCTGCTCTTCTCGATCGATCTGGTGTGAGAAGACTTCAAGCGCCGCGAAGATTGGGCGCAGTCCGCGCCACAGATCTTCATCATTGAGTAATCGGATAATGCCGCGGATGCCCGGCGCGGCTTTTTCTTGCCGGGCCTCATCGCGCGCCGGTTTAACGGCCATCGCGGCATCGCGAATCGCCAGCAGCAGATGATTAAACCGTTCTGGCGGCACGCTGCCCAGTGTCATCATCAGCAACGAAAGGTTCTGCAGAGCACTCTGGGTGCCTGGCTGATTAAGGCCCGAGACCAGAATTTTTCCCACCTCGCTGTTTGATTTAACCAGATCGTTCGCCAGCCTCAGAAAGCCGTGCTGGTGAAGATTTTCAATTAGCTCATCCATCGCCTCCCGCGCGGTTGGCTCGGTACGTGCAGGCGTGACCTGATATTTCATCCGTTCTGCCATTAGAATTTCTCCGGTTTTTCGACATGTTCAGGCGGTTCACGATAGCCTGTCTGCTGCCATTTTTGCTCAATCGGCAGGTGATCCAGTGGCGTACGACTGCCATGACGGAAGTTGTGTAGCGGCATCGGATTCGGCTGTGACCGGCGATCGATACGCTTCATATTTACGGCGACCTCTTTGTAAGCTGGTGTATTAACATCAGGATCGTGATGCTCACCGGTCAGCGTGTTGACGCCATCTTTGCCATGATGAATCGGCATAAACAGCACATTGCCTGACACGCGATCAGTGATTACAACGGGCACATCCAGCGATCCGCGCCGCGAGGTAATGCGCACCCACTCTCCTTCGTTAAGCGCGCGCTCGGCGGCCAGTTCCGGTGAGACCTCAACAAAGGCATTGGGCGACAGTGACATCATGCGGCCACCCTGCCCGGTCTGATTCATCGACTGGAAATGCTCCAGCATCCGGCCATTATTCAGCAGCAGATTATACTGTGAATCCTCCTGCTCGGCGGGCGGCTGCCAGCTCAGCGGATAGAGTCGCGCTTTACCATCGGGGAAGTTAAATCGTTCTGTATACAGAAGCGGCGTACTTTCGCCAGCGGCGCTGACCGGCCAGAGCTGGGACTGCCAGCCGACCAGTTGCTCATAGCTGACACCCGCGAAAATCTCTGCGATGCCAGCGGCTTCTGCCATAATTGCGCCCGGATTTGGATAATACCAGGGATGACCAAGCCGGGCGGCGAGATCGGTAAAAATCTGCCAGTCGGGACGGCAATCGCCCAGCGGCTTCATGGCGGGTGAAAAGTGCTGGATCCGCCGCTCGGTGTTCACGAACGTGCCCTCTTTCTCCACGCTGGGCGCACCGGGCAGCACCACATCGGCAAACTCGGCTGTGCGTGACATGAAAATGTCCTGTACCACCATAAATTCCAGCTTGCTGAAGGCAGGGTGAACAGAGTTTGAATCTGCATCTGCAAACGCCGTCTCTTCACCGGTGATGTACATGGCGCGGATTTTACCTTCACCGGCCTGCTGCACCATTTTGAAGTTATCTGCGCCGGGCTGATCAGAAAGCGCTTCCGGAGAGACGCCCCAGGCACGCGCCCATTTTTCCCGAACTACGGCGTCAGTGACCTTTTCATAACCCGGATAAACATTGCTCAGGCAGCCAAAGTCGCTGGCGCCCTGCACATTGTTGTGTCCGCGCATTGGAAAGCCGCCGGTGCCTGACCGGCCATAGTTGCCGGTGACCAGCAGCAGATTCGACAGCGCCGTACTGGTGTCAGCGCCATGGCTGTGCTGGGTAATCCCCATCGCCCACAACACACAGGCGCTGCCCGCCTGGCCGATCATATCTGCAGCTTCAATCAGTTCTGATTCGCTCAGTCCACAGATCTCACTGGCAAAGGCCAGCGTAAAGGGAGCAAGTGAGGCGCGGTACTCATCGACCTGGTTGACGCGCTGCGCCAGAAAAGCGTCATCGGCATAACCGTGATCGAACATATATTTAGCCATCGCCGAAGCCCAGACCAGGTCAGTGCCGGGTCGGATGCGCAGATAGCAGTCAGCCCGTTCCGCCATTTCATGGCGGCGCGGATCAACGACCAGCAGTTTCTGACCGCGATGTTTGTGGCTCTGTTTGATGTGGGAAGCAATCACCGGATGGTTCTCAGCCAGATTGCTGCCGACCAGGACAATCAAATCGGTCTGTTGCAGATCCGCTATCGTCCCGGCATCGCCGCCGTAACCTACCGTGCGGAACAGCCCTTCTGTGGCTGGGTTCTGGCAATAGCGCGAGGAGTTATCAACGTTGTTGGTGCCAAAGATTAAACGGGCGATTTTCTGCGTAAGATAGGCCTCTTCATTACTGGCCTTGCTGGAGCCGATAAAGCCAATCGCATCGCCACCATACTTCTGTGCAACGCCCTGTAATCCTTCGGCTACCCGCTGCAAAGCTTCATCCCAACTGGCGGGCCGGAAACGACCATTTTCGCGGATCAATGGGGTTGTCAGGCGCTCCGGGCTGTTGACGAAATCCCAGCCGAATTTACCTTTAACGCAGGTCGAGATGCCGTTGGCCGGCGCTTCGGCAACCGGCTGAACTTTCAGGATATGGCGGTCACGGGTCCAGATCTCAAAGCTGCAGCCCACGCCGCAATAAGTGCAGACCGTTTTGGTGCGTTTGATTTCAGACTGGCGCAGCGCCACATCGATTTTTGAAACGCCGGTAATCGGCTCCATGCCGATGCTGTTTTCCAGCGTTTTAACAAAGTCGATCAACGGACGCTTCAGCCCCTCATCCATCGCGGTAAAGGGGCCCGCATCGGGCTGCATGGTTTTTTCCAGCAGCGCATTGCACGGGCAAACAGTGACGCAGTGCCCACAGCTGACGCAGCTTGAACCGGCGATTTCCATTCCGCCATCCCAGAGCACGCGCGGATGCGCCTGGGTGTAGTCAATAGACAGCGTCTCATTGACCTCAACATTCTGGCATGCCTCGACACAGCGACCGCATAAAATGCACTGGTCAGGATCGTAGGTGTAAAACGGATTGGAATGATCTTTAGCGTAGGGCTTGGGCTGATGAGGATAGTACTGAATCGGAATGTGCATATCGGCCACAGCATTATGCAGCGTGCAGTCACCGGTATTGTGCTCACAGACGGTACAGTAAAGCTCATGCCGGTTGAGTAAGCGATCCATTCCCTCCTGCTGCGCGGCCTTAAGCGCACTGCCTTCACTCTGCACTGTCATCCCCTCTTCAGTGCGGAGCGTGCAGCCGCGAACCCGCTCGCCGTTGGCATCTACCCAGCAGACATCACAACTTTGCAGTGGCGGCAACGCCGGGTGGTAACAGACATGAGGTAGCTTTTTCCCGTGAGCATCCAGAAAATCGATTAGTGGTTGATCAGCTAACCCTTTTAACCGTTCACCATTAAAGAGAATGGTGCAGTAATTTTCACTCATATAAGCCTCATGACGATATTGCGACGAGCTTCCGACTGGAAAATATCCCTCTATTTAAGGGGTTGCCTCACAAGCTTAGTGAGGATTGTCAGCCGCGCCATGAATACCGCTACGCTTATTAAGGTTACTTGCTGACAGACAAGGCTTTTTTAAATGTAATGACTTTTTACCGGATAAAAACGGGTCAGGTATTACCCGGCTGATAGTGAGAATCTGGCAGAGAGGCTTTGCGTTGCTCAGCATTGGCCGCACAATGGTGATGCCGAGGAATAAAGATTGGTCACTATGTATGTTGTAACTATATATCCCGACCTCTTATTCTGCTTCAAGGTACAGGGCAAGCGTCGGCTTACTTATCAATACATCGTTGTGCCCTCAGGAAAATTAATGATCAGGTCCGCCGTAAGTTATCAGATCACTCCCGAATTAATTACGAACCGCCACTAACTTATTACGCTATACATCAGGCTGAAACGATCTAATCTGGATAACGGATTTATGGATTATTTCAGTTATTGAACGGGACTATTCTCCTGCCCGTAAGTGAGCGAACAATTTATGGCATAGCTGTGTCGATCAAATGACAGTTAAAAGCAGTGATGACCAGAATAACGGCACACTTCACCGAGGCTGGCGTTCACATTTTAGTCATATCTATCAGCCATTTATCTAAATTTTAACAAGCTGATAATTATAAGATGATAATGATAACTATTATGGTAATATCCTGTTAACCCTGCCCGACACTTTCTCATCAGGGCCTTTTTCCGCGTCATGCTTAATTAGATTATCAGTAAATACCTGGCTGAAATGAGGTCCCTATGAATCCCATCGTTTATATCGTTGACGACGACGCTGCTGTGACTGCTGCACTGCATAATCTGCTCACCGCCGACGATTACACGGTTATCTCATTTTCTTCGGCTGATGATTTCCTGGCTCACACTTTTACTCCCCTTCCCTGTTGCCTGATTCTGGATATTAATCTGCCGGGCGCAGATGGATTTGATGTCGCACAGGCGTTGATCGATCGTGGCTACGCCATTCCCACTATCTTCTTAACCGGCTTCGGGACGATTCCGGTCACGGTGCGGGCGATGAAAACCGGTGCTTATGAGTTTCTGACTAAACCTGTCGATCCCGACCGTATTTTGCAGGCAGTTTCAGAAGCCTTACACATCGCCGGGCAGAATATGGCCTCTTCCGAGGAACGAAGGGAGATACTTGAGCGACATCAGACCCTGACACCGCGTGAAAGTGAGGTCATGCTGCTGGCGATTAGCGGCCTGCTGAATAAGCAGATCGCTGCTGAAATGGGCGTCAGTGAGATCACGGCTAAAGTTCACAAGCGGCGGGTGATGGAGAAGATGAAGGCGCGGTCACTAACCGATCTGGTGCGGGCGGCAGAGCGGCTCAATATTGATCATACCCGACGCCGCTAAGGCCAGGCAGACACCTGGCCTTAATACGTTTATCCCAGTGGCAGAGTGAACCAGAAACGGCTGCCGCCTTCCGCCCGATTCTCTGCGCCTAACTCACCACAATGCTTTTTGATGATCCCTTTGCTGATGGTTAACCCCATGCCCATGCCACTTTTCTTCGTGGTGTAGAACGACTCAAAAATCCGTTCACGCACGCCATCCGGCAAGCCGCAGCCGCTATCCAGTACTTCAAAACGCAACGTGTCCGGCGTCGGGTTCTCTGACGTCAGCCGCAAGAGCGCCGTGCGAGGTAAATCGTCGGACATGGCATCGATGGCATTGATCACCAGATTCAGGAGCACCTGCTGAATCTGAACGCGGTCACAATAGATATCCGCCTTTCCGGCCCTCAGTTTCAGCTCCAGCGAAATTCCGCGTCGCTCCAGCTCAACCCGGGAGAGCGCCAGAATATCGCGGGCGATCAGATGCAGGTTTTCCGAGGCAAAGCTTGATTCATGATTGCGGGTCAGCGCCTGCAGGCCACGAATGATCTCTCCGGCACGTTTACCCTCTTTGATAATTTCATCCAGACTGCTGCTGGCATTCTCCAGCATCACCGGTTCACGCTTCAACCAGCGCAGGCTGGCCCCGGCATTGGCCACGATCGACATCAGTGGCTGGTTAATTTCGTGCGCGATTGAGGCAGTCAGTTGCCCGACTGTAGTAGCGCGGGTTACACGGGCCAGATCCGCCTGGGCCATGCGCGCGGCATCTTCTGCCTGGCGCTGCGAGGTGATATCGGAAATGGTGCCGAAGTACTCTTTGACCTCGGGGAAATTTTCTACCGGCTCTCCGATGCCTTTGATATAGCGGCATTCACCATCCGGCCTGAGCACACGGAACTCAGCCTGCATACTGCGCCCCTGACTGACGCTGTGCGTCACCAGTTCACTGATGCACGCATAATCATCGGGATGAACGCGGGTCAGAAAGTCTGCCATCGATAACCCTTTTTGATGGGCTGGCAGGCCCAGAATACGACCATACTCATCAGACACCATCATCATGTCCTCTGCCACTTCCCAGCGCCAGGTGCCGGTATGACTGATCTTCTCGCCGAGCATCAGCGAGGTTTTGCTGGCGCGCAGCTGCTTCTCAACCCGTCGCCGATGGTTGTTCTCCTCCAGCAGCTCAGCGTAGAGTCGTGCCGTCTCCAGTGAAACTGCCGCCTGAGCACTCAACGTTTTCACGATGTGGGAGTGCTCAGCCGTGAACGCATCGGGCATAAGGCGATTCTCCAGATAGAGCACCCCAACCATATTGGCCTGTCTGAACATCGGAACACATAACACCGCAGCGCCCGAAGCCACCAGATAGGGATCCTGACTGAACGGACTGAACTCTTCCGGTTTTCCGGTGCGTATCTCCTGGCCGGTACGGATCACCGCAGCCAGTACCGATAGCGGCAGATCGGTCGCGACGGGGCGTTCCTTGACAATCTGTACCCGCACACCATCAGCCGTGCTTTCAGCCCAGGCCTGCGTCTCGGGCAGATTGCCATCCAGAATCCGGATGAGCCGACAGCGCTGGGCACCGGCCCGCTCCAGCAGCATGCGCATCAGGGTATGAATCAACCGATCAAGGTTGATCTCCTCCGTCAGAGCGCGTACAGCAGTCAGTACGCTCTCCAGATCGTAAAAAGAGGCATCCTGCGTAAAGGGTATGGTCGACACCGCGCTGTTTTGCGCCGGCGCGGTCAGATGCGGATAGTGCTGCTCAAGCTGACGTACCATCGCCAGTGCGCCCCAGCTTTCCCAGCTTCTCATCGACGCTTTAATGTAAGCATCGGCGGCGGTATCGAGCTGTAATGCTTTGCAGTAGCGACCAGCCAGCTGATTCGCCAGCGCATGGATGTGCAGATATCCCCCCTGGCGGGAGAGACTGATCGCATTTTCATACTGCTTTAGCGCCTCAACCGTGTTGCCCTCAAGACGGGCAGACTCTGCGCTGAGCAGGGCATATTTATCAGCAAACAGTCCGGGATTGAGGTCAGCCCAGCCCGCAAATTTGTCCAGATCGCAGCGCAGCGTATCGCTGTCAGCCGCCCCGGGCTGCAGGCTCAGTGAAAGTGCGCTGTAGAAATGCATATCCATCAGGTAGATATAAGCGGGTACGGCGCTAATCAGCGGGCGAATGTCTGCAAAACAGCGCAGCGCATCACGGTATTCAGCCGCAAAGAAATGCGCCATTCCCCGATACAACCCCGCCCAGAACAGCACCATCGCTTTTGGGCCAGAGATCACGCCCGGCTCGCTGCCCGCCACCATCGGCAAAGCCCCATCGCGATCGCCTGCCCTGAACCCGTTGCTGTTTCGCAGTTGCATCACCAGCTGCTTCTGCATGACCAGCACGTTCTCAACATCGGGATAAAAGGTTTTGCGTGTAAAGGCCAGTCCGCGCTCAATGGAGGTCATGACCGACTCCAGATGATCGCCGCGAGTCAGTGTGTTCATGATCTGATGACGCAACGAGAGGCAGGCAAAGGAACGGTCACCGTGCATTACCGCGACGCGAAAACTTTCACGGGCACTCTCCACGGCGACATCCAGCGGCTGCGTCCAGATCCCCAGTTGATCTAATGGCAGCAGCGTGCGGGCTTTGTAGCGGGTAAAGTCATGCCGCTCCACCAGCTCACGGGCCACCCGGCCGCAGGCATAGCCAAAATGCCAGGCCTGATAGCGTTCGCTAATCAGCACGCTGAACCAGGCGAGACCAAACGCAGAGGCACCGGTCACGCCGTGATCAAGCGTCAGCTCCAGCATCCGGCAGACCAGGATCAGATGCAGCTGCGGGCAGTCGTAGGCAGAAACAAAAATCGTACTGGCCATCAGGTTCAGCACCGACTCAGTTTCAGGATCGCTGTTAAGCGGCAGACGGGAGAAAGCGTCTTGCGGGGAATCGCCGATCCGCGCCCTGATTGCCTGCCAGGCGGCATCAATCTCCGCGTCGTCCGGATCACGCCTGAGATGCACACCAAACACCGCCAGCCAGGCAAGCGCAGTTTCCAGCGCCAGATGGTTGTCGGACTGCCGCATATGAATTTCTGCAGAGAGGCAGGCTGCCATCGATTTTTCACTGAGCGTCCCCGGCTCACTCAGTAGTCGGGTACAGAGCCTTTGCGCGGTTGTGAGATTACCGTGCAGAAACTCGCACTCCGCCTCATCGATGCCGAGCATAAAGTCATTGCCGGTCACCATCCGCTGGCTGAGTTGCTGGGCGCTGCGCAGATAACGCAGTGCCGAGAGATAGTCTCCGGCACGCTTCGCACTCTGTGCTGCGCGTAAACAGAGGGGATAATAGCGTTCACGATCTGCGACGCTGAGCGGCAGTTCAGCAATCATGCCGATGTGATAAGCCGCGCGGAACAGCGTCTCACTGTGATCGGCATTCACCACCGCGCTCGAAAACCATGCCGCCGCCTGTTGATGAAGAGACTGTTGCTGCCGAAGGTCGGGCAGTAAAAACGCCGCGTTATGCACCCGGTCGTGGGTAAAGGCATAATTCCCGCCAGTCAGAGTTATAAAACGTCCGCTGACGGCAGGCTCAAGCTGCTGCAGAATGCGCGATACGGATGTCGCGGTGATATGACTTAACAGCGACAGCTCGCCGCTGGCCCCCAGACAGGCCAGCGAACCCAGCAACTGACGTGTTGCCTCCGGCATCCGCGCCAGCTGATTTAGCACCAGTACAGCCACATTATCGCTGTACTGACGGGCACTTAGCGCCTGGCTGTCGTAATGCCACCTCAGCGGGTTCTGACGATAGACAATCACCCCATCATCCACCGCCTGACGGAAGAACTCCTGCATAGAGAGCGGATTACCGCCGGTTTTCTCAAAGATAATCTGTGCCAGCTCTCGATTACCGCCGGGCCGGGTATGCAGCATCCCCGCCAGCCAGCGGGTGATACTCTTAACGCTGAGCGGCTGCGGCGTCAGCGCCACGACTCGCGCCGCTGACGCTCTGAGCCTCAGCAGAAACCCGGCAATCATCAGACAGGGCATCGATTCACCCTCCCGGAAGGCGAGCACCAGCATAAAGGGCAGATGCTCATTACGGGTAATCAGATTTTCCAGCAGTTGCAGGGTGGCATTGTCTGCCCAGTGAACATCATCAATCAGCATCACCAGCGGACGGCCCGGCGTAGCAAAAGCCTGGATAAGCGCAGACGCCATCTGATTAAACTGCTCGCGGGCGTCCGTAGCATGGCGCACCACCGGCTGCATCGTCCGGATATTCAGCAGCTGTTTTAGTTCAGGCACCAGTTCAATGGCTAAATCGGTATAACCGCCCAGCAGCCGCAACAGGCGAACCCGCCATTTGCTTAGCTCCAGGGCTGACAGTCCCAGCAGATAAAGCGTGACCGTGCGAAACGCTGAGGCGACAGCGGCATAAGGTGCGGCCGGCGAATGTTGATCGGCCTTGCTGGCGGCCAGCAGAATCTGTCGGTGCTGCAGGGTTTTCAGGGCGGAAGCGATGATGGCGGACTTACCCGAGCCGGGCGCACCGCTCAGCATCACCAGACTCTGCGTGCCGGTGCGGTTGACCGCATCCAGCGCTGTCAGCAACATACCGGCCTGCGGATGTTGAGTAAACAGCGTCTCGGGCCGGAAACTGGTGCTGAACCGCTCCTGCAGACCGGGCGTGAACGGCGCAATAGTGTTTTCTGCGGTCAGCGTCGCCTGACAGCGGCGTAAATCAGCCATCAGTCCCTGCACGGTCTGATACCCGTCAGCAGGTGACTTTGCCAGCAGACGCAGCAGAATCACAGAGAGCATCGGCGGCACATCCTCTCTGACCTGGACGGCTGGCCGGGGTGCGCTGGCGATGTGATGATGAATCCACTCCGCCTCCCCCGCGTCCGGTGAGCCAAAGGGCAGCTTACCGGTGAGATATTCATACAACACGACACCCAGGCTGTAGAGATCGCTGAGGCTGCTGACCGGATGCGGCGTGCGGCCGGTATGTTCAGGCGACATATAGGCCAGCGTGCCGCCTGAGACGCGCAGGCTGTTTTTTTCCGCCGACTGCGCCGTCAGTGAGGCGAGACCAAACCCGCCCAGCCGGAACCGGCCATCGTCAGTGATGAAGAAATGGCCTGGCTTGATATCCCCATGCACGATGCCCTGATGATGCACCTGGCCGAGCGTGTAGCAAAGCTGCAGAGCAACCTGCAGGAAGTCTGCGATTTTATCGGGAGGGGTCGCGAGATTATTCGCCAGGGTGCGAAACGGAAACGTCGGGTAGATCAGCGCATAGCGGTTGAGATAGCGGGTGGTGCCCGTCGCGGTGATGGCCCAGCGGGGAGAAAGATAAGCGGCCAGCGCGCGCTCATTTTTCAGCCGCTGCGTCGCCTGAAACGTGACGTCGTCACTCTGCCCGGTGGCGATAATCAGCGACTCACCTGAGTGGCGGCGCGCCAGCATCCAGAGCAGACAGCCATCCTGCGCCAGCGGCGTCAGCGTGTCAAAGTCTTCAATTGCGATCCCTGCGTCGTCACTCTCCTGAAAATTAACTGAAAGCATGCTCATCAGCGCACCTTTCCCTGAGATAACTCGCAACGGATCAGTGTCAGCAGCGTATCAACATCAATCGGCTTTCGCAAAAAAGTCACGGCACCTAAAGCAATGGCATACCACAGGGTGTTTTCTTCCGGATCTGCCGAGATAAAAATCACCGGTGGCAGACCAGCCCGCTGTTTCAAAATAGTAAACAGCTCAAATCCGGACATGCCCTTGAGTCCGACATCGATGATCAGCATGCCCACCTCTGAAAGCGCATCGTCATCGCTCAGCAGCGCCTCACCTGACTCAAATAATCGGGTCGAATAGCCGTCTGAATGCAACAGATTGCTGAGTCCACTGCGGACCGCGCGTTCATCATCAACAATGACAATACGCTGTGACAGCGCCATGCAGTTATCCTCTGAAACGCCTCATCGTACGGCACGCGAGGACTTAAGGGTGGTTATCACCATCGGGTGGCGGTGTCCCACTGATTTTTGGCACACACTCATGGCGAAACCACTTCAGCGTCACCGGCTGCCGGCGGAACAGACGCGTACCCAGCGGAATCAACTGCTCGCCCACCAGCATGCCAAACAGCCCCACTAAAGCAATAACCGGAGGTGCCGGAGCGTTCACGTTGATCAGGGCATAGATTACCCCGGCAAGCAGCCCCACCGTGAGAGAAATAATGTAGGATTTCAACATGTTCAGCTTACCCGCGAAACAGGTGTGACAAACGGCGCATCGGATCGCTGCAGGGTGGTCGCATGCTCTGCGGGCAAGACCGCGTGCACCAGCGCCCCACCCAGCAACATCCCCAGCAACCCCACCAGCGCAATCGCGGGCGGGGCCGGTGAACGCACCTTAAGCAGGCCGTAAAGCAGGCCAATCAAAACCCCTGCAGCCAGAGAAAGAAGTAAAGGATTCATGACCGGACTCCTGTTATACCTGATGACCGACAGAACTGCCGATCACCAGGGCGCCCCTTAGCGGAGCGGTGCGTGCACCGGCGCCAGGGTGCGGTGTTCACTTTTCTGACGTGACGGCGCTTTGTGTACCATGGTGTAGGCGTAATCCACACCAATGCCATAGGCACCTGAATGCTCTTTGGCGATGTTCATCACCGCATCGTAAGTGTCACGGTTGGCCCAGTCACGCTGCCACTCCAGCATTACCTGCTGCCAGGTGACCGGCACCACACCCGCCTGAATCATGCGCTGCATCGCGTAGTCGTGCGCTTCTTTGGTGGTGCCGCCTGACGCATCCGCCACCATATAGATCTCATAATCCCCTTCCAGCATTGCGCACAGCGCAAAACTGTTGTTACACACTTCCGTCCAGAGACCGGACACCACCACTTTTTTCTTGCCGTTCGCGGCCAGCGCATCACGCACTTTCTGGTCATCCCAGGAGTTCATTGAGCTGCGCTCCAGAATGTCCTGACCCGGAAACACATCCAGCAGTTCAGGATAGGTGTGGCCCGAGAAGCTTTCGGTTTCGACGGTGGTAATGATGGTGGGGATATTGAAGACTTTCGCCGCCTTCGCCAGCGCAACGGTGTTGTTTTTCAGCACCTGGCGGTCAATAGACTGCACGCCAAAGGCCATCTGCGGCTGCTGGTCGATGAAAATAATCTGGCTGTTATGTGGCGTGAGGACTTCAAGCTTAGCGTTGGACATGCGTTCACCCATAGAGGTTATGTAACGGAATTTTCGCCAATTGGCGCGGAGCAAAAGGACGGTCAGTGCAGGTTTAACGTCCTGCTGCTGGCTGTCTGGTCGCAGTGTAGGGTGACGTGCCGCGGCAAACTATTATCTCTGCGTATAACTATACGAAGGTATAGGTATCCCTCTGTATAACTAGACGACGCATTAGCCCGCTCACCATAATCCGGCTTATTCGTGCCCTGTTATCTGCGGCACTTCCTGTCCCGCGCTATGTCGGACAACCCCGTTGAGGAGGATCTATGGTTACGCTGGGTAAAGCAGAACTGATACTGACCCATGGCAAATTTCATACTGTTGACCGCAGCAATCCGGTGGCAGAAGCCGTTGCAATTCGTGATGGCAAATTCGTTGCGGTAGGCACACTGGCAGAGGCGATGGAGTATCACTGCGACGGCACTAAAGTGATCGATCTGAAAGGTCACACCGCCGTGCCGGGCCTGAACGATTCCCACCTTCACCTGATTCGTGGGGGGCTGAACTACAACCTTGAGCTGCGCTGGGAAGGGGTTCCGTCGGTTGCCGATGCGCTGCGGATGCTGAAAGAGCAGGCGCTGCGCACGCCGTCACCGCAGTGGGTGCGTGTGGTAGGCGGCTGGACCGAGTTCCAGTTTGCCGAGCGGCGGATGCCGACGCTGGATGAGATCAACGAGGCGGCGCCCGATACGCCAGTCTTCGTGCTGCATCTTTATGACCGCGCCCTGCTCAATCGCGCAGCGCTGAAAGTTATCGGTTACACCAAAGAGACACCGAACCCGCCGGGAGGCGAAATCCAGCGCGACAGCAACGGCAATCCCACCGGCCTGCTGATCGCCCGTCCCAATGCCATGATCCTCTACGCCACCCTGGCCAAAGGACCGAAACTGCCGCTGGAACAGCAGGTCAACTCGACCCGTCAGTTTATGCGCGAGCTGAATCGACTGGGTCTGACCAGCGCCATTGATGCGGGCGGCGGCTTCCAGAACTATCCCGAAGATTACGAAGTGATCGCTGAACTGCATCAGAAAAAGCAGATGACGCTGCGTATCGCCTACAACCTCTTCACTCAGCGTCCGGGTCATGAACTGGAAGATTTTGAGAAGTGGACGGACATGCTGACGCCAGGTCAGGGCAGCGACTATTTCCGTCACAACGGCGCAGGTGAAATGCTGGTGTTCTCGGCTGCCGACTTCGAAGATTTCCTGGAGCCACGTCCGGACTTAGCGCCTGGCATGGAGGATGAGCTGGAGCGTGTGGTGCGTCATCTGGTGGAACATCGCTGGCCTTTCCGTCTGCATGCAACCTATGACGAGTCGATCAGCCGGATGCTGGATGTCTTTGAGAAGGTCAACCGCGATATTCCGTTTAATGGTCTGCACTGGTTCTTTGACCACGCGGAAACCGTCACTCAGCGTAATATCGATCGTATCAAAGAGCTGGGCGGTGGCATTGCAGTGCAGCATCGCATGGCATTCCAGGGCGAATACTTTGCTGAACGCTACGGTATTGAAGCCACCCGCCATACCCCACCGGTTCAGAAAATGCTGGAAACCGGCGTCCCGGTCGGACTCGGCACCGATGCCACCCGCGTCGCCAGTTATAACCCCTGGACCGCGCTCTACTGGCTGGTTTCCGGTCGCACCGTGGGCGGCATGCAGATGTATGACGTGAATGCCCGCCTTGACCGTGAAACGGCGCTGATGCTCTGGACACAGGGCAGCGCCTGGTTCTCCAGCGAACAAAATAAAAAAGGTCGGATTCAGGTAGGTCTTCTGGCGGATCTGGCCGTGCTCAGTAAAGACTTCTTCAGCGTGCCGGAAGAGGAAATTAAAGGCATTGAGTCAGTACTGACGGTGGTGGATGGGAATATTGTCTATGCCGCCGGATCGTTCAGCGCGGATGCGCCGCCCGCTTTTCCGGTTCTGCCTGAGTGGTCACCGGTGGTGAATGTGCCCGGTCACTATCGCAGCGCCCCGCCGGTTGCGCAGAGCCGTGCGGGTATGATGCCCGCCGTGCACCACTGCAGCGGCCCCTGCGGTGTTCATCGCCACTCGCATGAGATAGCCCGTGGTTCCAGCGTGCCGGTCGCCGAAGATAACGCCTTCTGGGGCGCGCTCGGCTGCAGCTGCTTCGCGTTTTAATTATGAATAACGCTATCACTCAATCGCCCCGCATCAACGCGGGGCTGTTCTTCCTGCGCCTGACCGGCAGTCTGCTGCTGTTACAGGTGCATGGACTGCCGAAAATTCTGCATTTCAGCGAAGAACTGACGCGTATAGAAGACCCGTTTGGTCTGGGACCGATGATGAGCCTGCTGCCGGCGATAGTGGCAGAAGTCATCTGCCCGATCTTTATTATTCTCGGCTGGGGTACCCGGATTGCCTGCCTGCCGATCATCGCGGTGCTGCTGGTCGCAATGCTGGTGGTACACCCTGGCTGGTCACTGGCGGAAGGCCAGTTCGGCTGGCTGCTGCTGATTATCTTTACCACGCTGGCGCTGACCGGGCCTGGCGGCTGGCGAATCGGCGCGGTAAAACCTCAGGGGGTTCGTCATGGCACAGGTTAATGATATCCACCAGCTGGAGCAGGAGCAGCCCGAGGTGCAGCCCGCTGGCGAGATGTCGCCATTACAACCGCTACGCAGGCCGGTGTTTCGCATGCTGTGGATCGCCACCGTCGTCTCCAATATCGGTTCATGGATGAATGATGTGGGTGTGAACTGGAGCATGCTGACGCTGAGTGCCGATCCGCTGGCCGTGGCGCTGGTGCAGGCGGCCAGCAGCCTGCCGATGTTCCTGTTCGCGCTTCCATCAGGCGTGATGGCGGATATCGTTGACCGACGCAAATATCTGCTGTTTTCCCAGCTTTGGACCTTTATCGCCGCCTGCGGGCTGACGGTGCTCGCCTGGACCGGCCATGTCACTCCCGAAGTGCTGCTGGCAGCCGCCTTCTTGTTGAGCGCCGGTGCCGCCATGAGTTCGCCGCCCTTTCAGGCGATCGTACCGGATCTGGTGACGAAACCGGAGCTGGGATCTGCTATCGCGCTTAACTCCCTCGGCATTAATATCAGTCGGGCCATCGGGCCGGCGCTGGGTGGCCTGATCCTCTCGTTCACCGGTCCCTGGATGGTCTTCCTGCTCAATGCGCTCTCCGTGCTGGGCGTCACGTGGGTGCTCTGGCGCTGGAAGGCTGAGCCGAGCGTACAGCGTCTCCCGCCCGAGCACTTCTTTCCGGCGGTGCGTGCCGGACTGCGCTACGTTCACGCAGCACCGGTATTGCGTAATGTGCTGGTGCGGACCTTTGCCTTCTTCCTGTTTGGCAGCGCCGGCTGGGCATTGCTGCCGCTGGTGGCGCGTCGTGAGCTCGGCCTTGGCCCTGGCGGCTACGGCATCATGCTGGCCTGCATCGGTGTCGGCGCGATTACCGGCGCGGTACTGCTGCCAAGCCTGCGTCGTCGCCTGAGCTCCGATCGCCTGATGGTACTCGCCAGTCTTGTTTTCGCCCTGACCATGCTGGCGCTGGCTTTTGTGCGGCACTTCTGGCTACTGAATGCGTTTGAATTTTTTACCGGATTTGCCTGGATTGCCGTGCTCTCGACGCTGAATCTCGGCGCACAGCGCAGCGCCGCGAAATGGGTGAAAGCACGCGCGCTGGCGGTCTATCTGACGGTGTTCTTCGGCTCCATGACCGCCGGCAGCGCACTCTGGGGACAGCTCGCCTCACACTTCAGCATTCCGCTGTCGCTCTGCATCGCCGCCCTGGGCATGGTGCTGGCCAGCAGTACCGTCTGGCGCTGGCGGCTCGACCAGGATCCCGACCTCAATCTCGATATGATTGGTGATGGCGTCAACGCGCCCGCACTGGATATTCGGCATGAACGCGGGCCGGTGATGGTGAATTATGAATACCGGATTACTATTGATGATGCACATCCCTTTACCGTCTGCATGCAGGATATGCGGCGGGTCAGACGTCGCGGTGGCGCCATCAACTGGTCACTGTATGAAGATATTCTGCAGCCCGGCATTTTCGTTGAGACGTTTGTCGTCGGCTCCTGGGTCGAGCATCTGCGTCAGAAAGAACGCTACACCATCAACGATAAAAAGATAGAGCGGCGGGTTTTCGCTTTTCATCAGGGTGAACGTTCACCCGAGGTTCGCTATCTGGTGGCGCCAGCATGACTGGCGTCACCCTCATTTCATCCATCACGCCATACAGAGGGCAATACCATGAGCACCTTTAAAACGACCGACGGCACACAGATCTACTTCAAAGACTGGGGCACCGGTAAGCCGGTTCTGTTCAGTCACGGCTGGCCGCTGGATGCCGATATGTGGGACAGCCAGATGAACTTCCTGGCGGAGCGTGGTTATCGGGTTATTGCGTTTGACCGTCGTGGTTTTGGTCGTTCTGATCAGACCTGGACCGGTAATAATTACGATACCTTCGCTTCTGACATCAACGATTTGATCACCCATCTTGACCTGCAGAATGTGACGCTGGTGGGTTTCTCAATGGGTGGCGGCGACGTCACGCGCTATATCGGCAGCTATGGCAGCGATCGCGTCGCGGCACTGGTGCTGCTCGGTGCCGTCACGCCAATCTTTGGCAAAACGGCAGATTACCCGCAGGGTGTCGATATGTCGGTGTTTGAAGGGATTCGTGATGGCCTGCTTAAGGATCGCGCGCAGTTTATCAAAGAGTTCGCGACGCCGTTTTATGGGACCAATGCCGGACAGACCGTTTCTGATGGCGTCATGACGCAGACGCTGAATATCGCGCTGATGGCCTCGCTCAAAAGTACTGTGGATTGTGTCACCGCCTTTGCTGAGACCGATTTCCGCGCTGACGTGGCGAAAGTCAATGTGCCGACGCTGGTGATCCACGGCAGCAACGACCAGATCGTGCCGTTTGAATCCACCGGCAAAGTAGCGGCGGAGATGATTGAGGGAGCTGAACTCAAGGTTTATGACAATGCGCCGCACGGTTTTGCGGTGACGCATCAGGATCAACTGAACCAGGATCTGCTGGCGTTTCTTAACGCGCAGTGATGTAAAAAATACTGCGCGGTGAAAGCCGCGCAGTTTTCATTTTAACGGGTTGGATGATTCACTTCATTCGGACGCAGATCGAATAACAACACCTCCGCTCCTTCACCGTGACTGAACGACAGCGTTTTCTCATTGCGAACACGCGCACCGTCTCCGGCATTAAATTGCAGCCCATTTACCCTGACACTGCCGCGCGCCACATGAATGTACGCATAGCGGTTATCCGGCAGGGTGATGGTCTGCTGCTCATCCCCCTGGAACAGTCCGGCATAGATGCGAATATCCTGGCGCACCCGCAACGCCCCGTTTTCACCTTCCGGCGAAATAATCAGTCGCAGATTACCGCGCTTATCCGCTTCGCTGACGGAGACCTGCTGGTAGCCTGGCGGGCTGTTCTTCTCTGCCGGCACCACCCAGATTTGCAGAAAGTGAACACCCTCGGTGCCCGAGTGGTTGAACTCACTGTGCGTCACACCGCTACCGGCACTCATCAGTTGCACATCGCCGGGAACAATCACAGAGCCGGTGCCCATGGAATCTTTATGCTCCAGCGCGCCCTCAAGGACATAGGAGATAATCTCCATATTGCTGTGAGGATGGGCACCAAAACCGCGGCCTTTGGCTACCCGGTCATCGTTGATCACCAGCAGATCGGAAAAGCCTGCCTGTTTTGGATCCCAGTAGTTTGCAAAAGAGAAGGTGTGACGTGAATTCAGCCAGCCGTGATCGCCCACGCCGCGTTGCTCTGACAATCTTTGCTCAATCATATTCTGCCCCTTCGTTGATTCGGGAAGTGCGAATGCCCTTCGATGGAAACAGCATATAAGTAAACAAGACTGTCAGACAATGGCGTTAACTGGCAATCACTGTCACGTTTTAGTAGACAATTAAGACAAAGTTAAGACGGGTGACAGACTATTCGGATTAACGCTTCAGCTGCTGGCTCGCACCACCAGTTCCCCCTGCATAATCACGCATTGTGGCGGAGAGTCGGGTCGGGTGATTTTTTGCAGCACCAGCTCACAGGCACGACGGCCAATCGCCCTGGAGGGCTGAGCCAGGGTCGTCAGCGGCGGCGAAACCATGTCGGCCAGTTCGCTGCCGTCAAACCCCACAACAGCAATGTCCTGAGGTATCCGCAGGCCCGCATGCTGAATTGCCGCCATGGCACCGGCTGCCAGCGTATCCGACACCGCAAACACGGCGTCAGGTCGTGTCTCGCCCGCCAGCAGCTGGTTCATCGCGGCTTTACCGGCGCTGAAGCTTAACTCACTGGCGTAAGCGATGGCCTGCCAGCTCAGCTGCTGTGTATCAAGCTGGTCGGTGTAGCCCTGCTGACGCAGGCGGGCATATCTATAACTGAGGTCGTGATTGATCAGCGCAATCCGTTGACGTCCCTGCCCGGCCAGATAGTGCACCACTGACTGCGCAGCGATTTCATCATCAATGCCGACGCAGGAGATTTGACCGTTATCATCATATTCGGCGCACTGAACCCAGGGCGCATCGCCTATCAGCTGGCTCAGCTCCGGCAGTTTGCTGAATGCATCCATGGTGATAATCCCATCCACCATCTTGCCGGAGAGCAGTTGCAGGCTGGATCGTGAACGGGCAATATCCGCGCCCGAGTTACACAACAGGATGCGATAGCCATTTTTCTCCGCCTGCTCCTCAATACCTTTGACCACCTCCGCGCAGAACGGGTTGGAGATATCTGAAACCAGTACCAGAATCATTGAGCTGCGCGCCGTACGCAACTGGCGCGCCAGCAGGTTGGGCTGGTAGTTGCTCTCTTTAATCGCCTCAAGGACTTTCTGCCGATTAGCCTGTTTTACGCTGTCGCTGTTATTTAATACCCGGGAAACCGTGGCGACTGAAACACCCGCCATCCGGGCAATTTTCTGGATAGACATTGCGATCCTTCTGTTTTAAAACGCACCCAAATTAAACCGGCTGAAACCATGCCGCCTCAGGTGTCGCGATCCAGGCCCAGCTGCTGGCGTATCGATGGGCCGTTCTTTGCTAAAGCGAAATCATCAAAAGCGCGGTCAGCCACCGGGATGATATGCCGACGGATAAACGCCGCCCCTTCCCGCGCCCCGGTCTCGCCATCCTTCAGACAGCATTCCCACTCCAGCACCGCCCAGCCGTCATAGTCGTACTGTGCCAGCTTACTGAAAATGCGGCTGAAGTCGATCTGGCCGTCGCCTGGCGAGCGAAAACGTCCGGCACGCGCCAGCCATGGCTGATAACCGCCATAAACCCCACTGCGTCCGTTGAGCTGGTACTCCGCATCCTTAACGTGAAAGGCTTTGATACGCGGATGATAAAGGTCGATGAACTGCAGATAGTCGATGTGTTGCAGCAGAAGATGGCTGGGGTCGAACAGGATATTGCAGCGCGGGTGGTGATTCACCTCCGATAAAAATCGCTCAAACGTGACACCGTCATGCAGATCTTCGCCGGGATGAATCTCATAACAGAGGTCAACGCCATGATGGTCAAAGGTATCCAGCACCGGCAGCCAGCGGCGCGCCAGCTCAGCAAACGCCTCATCAAACAGCGCTTCATGATGCGGCGGCCAGGGATAAAACCAGGGCCAGGCAAGCGAGCCGGAAAAGGTGGCATGGGCGTGCAGGCCGAGGTTTTCAGAGGCTGCGGCCGCACGTTTCAGCGTAGCGATGGCCCAGTCGGTACGCCTGGCAGTATCGCCTCGCAGCGCGGCAGGCGCAAAATTATCAAAAGCGAGATCGTATGCGGGGTTAACGGCAACCAGTTGCCCTTCAAGATGGGTGGAAAGCTCGCTGATTTCCAGCCCGAAACCGGACAGAATCCCTCGCACCTCATCGCAGTAAGTCTGGCTGACCGCTGCCTTTTCAAGGTCGAAAATAGCCGGCTGATGGCAGGGGATCTGCAGCGCCCGGTAACCCAGCCCCGCAGCCCACGCCGCCAGACCTTCCAGCGAGTTAAAAGGTGGCTGCGTGGTGATAAATTGTGAAAGGAAGATGCCCGGCCCCTTAACTGTTTTCATCTGTGACTCCTGAGTTCAGTGACCGCTCAGTCACGGTATTTGAATGAGAAGAAGAAAATAATCGCAATCACCGCAGCAGCCACGGCAGGGATCCACCAGAATATCGCCCAGCTCTCTGCGCTGGCGTTACCCGCCACCAGCTGATTGTAAAGCGCCCCGGAGATTTGCGACCCCAGCAGCATGCCGATGCCATAGGTGAACATCACCACCATGCTCTGCGCCTGCCCCTTGACCTTTTCACCGGCGATCCGATCGGTGTAGATGAATCCCACCACAAAGAAGAAGTCATAGCAGACGCCATGCAGCAGAATGCCCAGATAAATCAGCGTGCGCGTCTCATCACTCATGCCCAGCGCAAACAGTGCATAGCGGACAAACCACGCAGTCATGCCAATCAGCAGCATGGCTTTCACGCCAAGACGTCGGAACAGCAACGGAATGATCAGCATGAAAACAATTTCAGACATCTGACCCAGTGACATCAGGGTGCTGACTTCCCGGATGCCGGCATCCGCCAGCCAGGAGGCGGTAAAGGCGTAGTAGGTGCCGAGCGGAATAGAGATCAGGGTGGCACACAGCGCAAAGACCAGAAAATGACGCAGTCGCAGCAGTGCGAAGGCATCGGCGCAGAAGAGATCGCGGACTTTTAACGGCAATCCTTTGGCCGGCGCGGGCGTATGTGGCAGCGTCAGGCTGTAGATTGCCAGCAATACCGAACAGAGCGCCGCCAGCTGGAACACTGCCACGCTATCAGCAATGCCCGTTACGCCGATAAAGATCCCCGCCACGATCCAGCCGATGGTGCCGAAGACTCTGACGATGGGAAAGCTTTTCTCGCTGCTGGCGAGGCTGTGAAACGCGATGTTATTTGAAAGCGCCAGCGTCGGCATAAAGCAGAGCGTATAGCCAAATAGCAGTGCGATCAGTTGCGCTCCGTTCTCCGCAATTAGCGCCTGGGGCACGAACCAGAGAATCGCAGCGCCCGCCAGGTTCATCACAGCCATCACTTTCTGCGAGGAAAAAAAGCGATCCACCAGCATGCCGAGCACAAACGGCGAGAGAATCGAGGCGATAGGCCCGGCCGAAAACGCATCCCCAATCAGCAACGGCATATTGTGGCGTGTCATTACCAGTCCCAGCGTCACCGACCAGCTGCCCCAGATAAAGAACTGCATAAACATCATCAGAGAGAGGCGCGGCACCAGCAGCTTATGCTGCACCTGCTGGCCTGCTCTCTCCTGCACTGTTGCGATCATGGGAACCTCACGAATAAGTAATCGATTACATTCTGATTGTTCATAAACTATACGAATGCAGCCGTCGGTTCCTGCGCCGCGATCACAAATTATTAACTCTGCGTTATCACTCTGGCAGTCATAAGGCGATGTCAGGCGGGCCGGTTAGCGACTGGCATTAACTACCCGCGCTTTACGGAAGCGGTAACGCTCATACAGCAGCGAATAAAGGCCGCCAGCCACCACCAGAATCGCACCCATCACCGTAATGGAGGCTGGCAGATTGCCGAGCAGCAGATACCCCACCGCCACTGACCAGATTAAGGTGGTGTAGTCGAACGGGGCCAGCAACGACGCTTCGGCATAGCGCAGGCTCAGGGTCATCAGAATCTGAGTGATACCGCCCAGCAGCCCACACCCAACCAGTAACGCCAGCTGATTGCCATGCGGCACTTTCCAGCCGCCTGGCAGCGTAACCAGCGACGTCAGGGCCGTGGTGATAGCGAACCAGAAAGCGATGGCGCCCGGTTTCTCTTTGCCGTTAAGAAAGCGGATCTGCACGAGCGCACAGGCGGTACAGAAGGCCGCCATCAACGCCAGCAGAATGCCGGCCGATGCAGAGAGTGAGAATGTCGCCTGGCGCGTCAGTGTAAGATGCCCGGAGAACATCACTAGGATGCCGCTGAAACCGGTAAAGACCGCGACCCAGCGATGGTGACGCACTTTTTCCCGCAGCAGCAGCGCCGCCAGCAGCACGGTAAACAGCGGCGCGGCATAGTTGATAGCCGTGGCGTCGGTTAAAGAAATATAGAGCAGCGACAGATAACTGAAATAGAGACCGCCGGTTCCGGCCAGGCCGCGCACAAAATGCCCACGGATATTGCGGGTGCGAATGCCATCCAGCACGCTGCCCTGCACGCGCAGCCAGATTAACAGCGGCACCAGTGCCAGCAGCGAGCGAAAAAATATCACTTCGCCGACCGGTATTGCCCCATCGAGTTCTTTTACACAGGCCAGCATCAGCGTACTACTCAATGCAGCGGTGATCTTCATCGCTATGCCAGCGGAAGCGTTCATACGGTTTTTGATCTCTCAAAAGGGAAAATAAGCAGGGGAATCAGCACACTCCTTATCCATATTGTCATAATGTCCTACTCCAATCTGCCGCGATTACCCTGCAGACAGCATTTTATCTTTTTTTGCCGCGGCATCACGGCATGAAGAGGCATGCTGGCCTGCGCCCCGACTGGTACACTCTGCCTTCTGCCCTGCTTTATGGGCCTCTTCTCTTAAGGAACGGGAGTCACCGATGTCCACGCTGCGTTTACTGTTATCTGAATCCAACGATCCCTGGTTTAACCTGGCGGTAGAAGAGTGCATTTTCCGCCAGATGCCGGCCACCCAGCGGGTGCTGTTTTTGTGGCGTAATGCGGAGACGGTGGTGATCGGGCGGGCACAGAATCCGTGGAAAGAGTGCAACACCCGACGCATGGCAGAAGATGGCATCCGCCTGGCGCGTCGCAGCAGCGGCGGTGGTGCGGTGTTTCACGATCTCGGCAATTGCTGTTTTACCTTTATGGCCGGCAAGCCGGAGTATGATAAAAGCGTCTCGACTGAGATCATCCTGCGTGCGCTGAACGCGCTGGGTGTCCCTGCGGAAGCGTCCGGTCGTAATGATTTAGTGGTGAACACGGCTGAGGGGCTACGCAAAATTTCCGGTTCCGCCTACCGCGAAACGCCGGATCGCGGTTTCCATCACGGCACTATTCTGATGGATGCCGACCTCTCCCGCCTGGCGGATTACCTCAATCCGGATGTGAAAAAATTGCAGGCGAAAGGGATAACCTCAGTGCGTGCCAGAGTCACCAACCTGGCGGAGTTAACGCCGGGCATCAGCTATCAGGCGATCTGCTCCGCGGTGACGGACGCATTTTTCAACTATTACGGTGAACGCTGTGAACCGGAGAGGATCTCTCCCGACGCCCTGCCCGATCTGCCGGGTTTCACAGAGCAGTTCGCAAAGCAGAGTAGCTGGGAGTGGAATTTCGGTCAGGCACCCGATTTCTCGCACCTGCTGGACCAGCGTTTTGTCTGGGGCGGTGTGGAGATTCATTTCGATGTAGAACGCGGCGTGATCAGCCGCTGTCAGATTTTCAGCGACAGCCTCAACCCCGCGCCTCTGGAAGCGCTGGCGCAGCGGTTACAGGGTGTGACCTATCGGCCCGATGCCCTTGAACCGGTGCTGATTCAGCTTATTGCGGATTTCCCGGAGCAACGTGCGGAGCTGACAGAATTGCAGCAGTGGCTGATCGCCAGCGTGCGCTGAACATTTTTTACTGGCCCACGCGGATATCTGGCGCGGGCAAAAAACATCGCGTAAAAATCCGGCAAATCATAAACGCAAAAAACCCGCACAAGGCGGGTTTTAATTAATTATCAATATCAGGCTTATCTGCTGAGGCTATTGCCGTCACGCGATGATAAGCGCTATTGATAATTAAGGCTTACATAGGGACAACGTTTGCCGCTGAAGGACCTTTAGCGCCGTTTTCAATAGTGAATTCGACCTGCTGACCTTCGTCCAGAGTTTTATAATCGTTGCTCTGAATTGCAGAGAAATGTACGAATACATCTTTGCTGCCATCCTGAGGAGAGATAAAACCGAAACCTTTACCAGCGTCAAACCATTTTACTAAACCAGTCATTTTATTAGACATCGATAATTCCTTAATTTATGAGCCACTAAGTGGCGGAGATGGCCTGTCTTTCAGAAGGTAACTTACCAGGCTTTTAGGAGGAGACTCATGAATAAGGGTATCTTGTGATATCGCTTGCACTGAGGACTGCTTTACTAAAACTGCTTTGATAAGGTCTGTGTTCCAAACCGATGACGCTATTAAGCCACGCCACACCGACATTAGCAAACATTATTTTAATTTACTTTTAACATCCAGACGTCCGGAGCGCCCTTGTTGATTTTCCGAGCATTTTGAAATATCAGGGCTGGCAGAATGATAATTTTCACTGAACGGTCAGAGAGTAAATAATAGTGCGGTTAATCATTGCTGGAAAATTATGCGGTGGCCCTGTAGCAATAAAGCGCAACGACAAACAGTATCGCTGCGCCCTGCTTTATAGAACTCAGGCCAGTTGAGTCTGCTGGCGGGCAGCATGTCGCGCCGTGAGCACAAAGACCATCAGACCGGCCACGCCCAGCGCAACGCCCACCCAGGCGGTGGAGATCCAGCCATAGCCCAGCGACACCGTCAGGCCCCCCAGATACGCGCCCATCGCATTGGCAATGTTCAGCGCCGAGTGATTCATCGCAGCCGCCAGAGTTTGCGATTCATTGGCGACATCCATCAGGCGAATCTGCAACGACGGCAGCAGCACTGAGCAGGTGCCGATCAGGAACGTGGCCAGCAGGCCGGTTGCCACATGCTGAACCAGCACCGGGAAGGCCAGCATTACCAGCACGTTCCATAACAGCGTCCAGCCAATAATATTCAGCACCGGGCCATCAGCCAGACGGCCACCCACCAGATTGCCGATGATCATTCCCAGCCCAAACGCCACCATCGCCCAGGGGATCAGCGAGGGGGAGATGCCAGCAATGTTAATCAGCGTCGGCGCGATATAACTGAAAATAGCGAACATCCCGCCAAAGCCTACCGCCCCCACCAGCAGGGTCAGCAGCACCTGCGCGTTTTTCAGCGCGCCCAGTTCCCGCAGCGGATGCGCATCCACATCGCCTGGCGTGTAAGGGACATAGCGGCCAATCAGCAGGCAGGTCAGCAGACCAATTGCGCCCACAAAGGTGAACACCACGTGCCAGCTAAATAACTGCCCTATCCAGGAGCCCAGCGGCACACCAATCAGGGTCGCCACCGTCAGTCCCAGCATCAGTGACGCCAGCGCGCGGCCACGACGTTCAACCGGCACCAGCGAGGCGGCTACCAGCGACGCCACACCAAAGTAGGCACCATGAGGCAGGCCGGTCAGAAAACGCGCCACGAGCAGGCCGTGATAACCGTCGGCCATCGCGCTGGCAACATTACCGATGCTGAACAGCGCCATCAGGATCAGCAGCAGCGATTTACGTGCCATTCGCGCCGCCAGCACCGCTATAAACGGCGCGCCGACCACCACGCCCAGCGCGTAACTGGCGATGGCGTTACCTGCCTGCGGCTCGGTAATCGCCAGGGAGCGTGAGACATCTGGCAGCAGGCCCATCATGATGAACTCACCGGTTCCGATGCCAAAGCCGCCCAGCGCGAGGGCCAGTAATGCCCAGCGGACAAAACCGGCATCGTCGGTTCTATGATTTTTTCTTAACAAAATTGATTCCCAATGGCCAGAACTGAAAAAACTGAAGTGAGCCGGAGAGAGAAAGCAGAGCGTGTTCCCGTCCGGGTGAAGCGGGCAGACTATAAAAAGTCAGGCTGCGCATAGCAACCCATTTATGTGATCTGGCGCACAGTGAAGGCTGCGGTAACGTGAGGCTTTATCTGTGCAGCTCTGCCACGGAGCGACCTGTGCAAGATCACAACCCGGAAAGGCCACGCAGGTCTGAATCGGGAATCTCTGTTTTACTGACCTCTCAGCGTTTCTTTTGCCTGACAGGAATCAGCAGATGACGACCAGAGTAATCCTTCTTACCGGTGCAAGCGGGCGCATCGGGCGCACTTTCTTTGCGGCCAGCCAGAACAACTACCGTTTTATCCTGACCGATTTGCGCGAGCCGGACTACGCGATCCCCGCTCCCCACCGCTTTATCACGGCGGATCTGTCACAACCTGGTGCGGCGGAAAAATTACTGGCTGAACAACCTGTCGATACCGTCATCCATCTCGCCGGTATCCCCGATGCGCAGGCCAGTTTCGACGATCTGCTGCCCGCCAATATTCTCTCTACCACCTGGATACTCAAGTCAGCAGCTGAGCACCACTGTCGTCGTCTGATCTTTGCCAGCAGTGCGCAGACCATTGAGGGCTACCCGAAAGATGTGCAGATACATCCTGGCATGGCCGTCTCTCCCGCGAATCTGTATGGCGTCACCAAATGTTATGGTGAAGCACTTTGCGCCTTCTATGCCAGCCAGCACGGGTTGAGTTGTGTGGCGCTGAGAATCGGGGCGTTTGAACCTGAACTGGATAACAGCCTGCATAATGCACGGGATTACAGCGCCTGGCTGAGTCCGGAAGATGCCGTCAGATTGCTGACCGGTGCGGTCGAGGCAGAGAAGATCACCTTCTTTATTGGCTACGGCATTTCTGATAACCGTTTCAAACGCTTTGATCTGACACAGACGCGAGAGGTGCTGGGCTATACGCCGTCTGATAACGCATTCAGGGCATTTGCGCCGGGGGAACTGGATTATTAGCCCGTCCCCTGCGCCGCTATCGGTCTGGAGTCGGGGCGTTATTCTTCACCTTCGTTGCCGCCGGCCTGTCCGGCGGCGGCTTCAGCTCTCAACTGAGACAACGCCCAAAAGAAGGCAGCGGCTGAACGGGCCAAATCAGTGCGCGCCGGTATTCACCCGGCGACCGATGTCTTTCAGCTGGGAATATTTCTCCAGTAGCTGTGGGCCATCATCCAGGCTCATGGCAAACATCCACATATAGGTCATCACCGAATAGATGTGACCCGGATTGGTCCCGCCACGGTTCGACATTACCGCAATGGTGACAGCAAATAGCAGCGCTGCCACGCTACCGATGGCCAGATAACCCCAGGCTTCCCGATCGGAGAGACGGATCCGCAGACTGGCCAGCACGCCATAGTGACGGTCCAGTGACGCAGCGTTAGCGTTGCTGACAAAGCTCACCTCTTTCTCCAGCCGATTATTCAGACGACTAAATAACGCGTCGTTCTTGCGGGTAAACCCTGGCAGGAAACAGGCGAAGAACAGCAGGATCGCCAGACAACCCGCGCCGGTCCAGAACTCGATAGCCAGCAGCATCACCGCGGCACCAGTCATGGACGCCAGCGAAGTTATCAGCACCGGCAGATGTTTCTCGAAAAAGTCGACAAACTCCCGTGACAAGGCCACCCGCGCGGCAATGGTGGACGCGCTTTGGTTTTCGCTGCGCTGTGCCACAATCACCGGCACGGCCAGCCCGGCATAAATACGAGCAAAGGTGCGGGTATCCACACTGCGTCGTGCCGCCCCGATGGCCCACATGATAAACACCATCGCCGCATAGAGCACCGCATGCCAGGTTCTGCCAGAAAGAATCGCATTGATAGCGAAGCCCGCCAGTAGCGGATAGAGGAGATACATGACATTTTCCGCCACCACCAGCAGCAGCGTGAGGAACAGCTTGCGGCTATGGCGACGGCCGAGCATTTTTAATGTCAGAATAGCACTGCGGGATTTTGCTACCGGCAGGATCGTTTTTGAGGAATGCATAGTTTCTGTTTCTGATATCATGAGTCTTGAGCGGTTGCTCAAGTACGAAAAGCAGTCTATTTGAGCGGTTGCTCAAAGTCAACGTGACACTTATTGAGAAAGAGATGAAAGAGTCAGCTGAAGCACTGAGAACCAAAATCCTGGATGTCGCGATAGTGTTATTTATCGAGAAAGGGATCGAGAAAGTGACCACACGAGAACTCACTGAGTCGGTGGGCATTTCACGCAGTCATATTTATCACTATTTCAGCAACTGGCAGTCGCTCTGCCTGGCAGCGCTGGAACGCTTTATGCACGTGGATTTTGACAATTTTGCTCACTCTCTGACTTTACTCACTCCCCGCCAGAGGTTGCTGACGCTGTTCGAAAGTCATCTGCCGAGCGCACCAGATGCAACCTGGCAACTTTATGCTTCATTCTGGCAGATGGCTGCGCATCAAGCAGCCTTTGCCGCGCTGGCAGAAGAGATGACGGCAGCATGGCAGGCGCTGGTGGAGGGAATAATTCGTGACGGTGTCACTGACGAAACATGGCGTTGCACCGATATTCCACGCACCGCCCGGCAAATCAGCGCGATGCTTAACGGTTATGCCGATTTGCTCACCATCAATCCGTCAGAGAAAAAGGCAAATGAAGGAATGGCTGACTTAACGCAATTTATTAACGATGTCCTGACGTAGGTTTGACGCGTTATATCGGTCTTATTAATGCCAATTTTTAAATAATTGTTAATGAAAGGTTTATTATTTTAATTAGTCTGCGCTTTTAACCCGGTATAAATGCAGCTTCTTCAGCCAGACTGACTTATGCTTTTTCCATCTGAAAAGTCCCCTTTTTGATAGCGTTTTGCCCCGGAAACAGCTGTTTACACAGATTATTATCATTGTGTTAGTGCACCCCGCACCAGTTAAGCTGGTGTTTTTACGCCACTTATTAACAACGGATTAGCGAAGCGGCAATAATGTATACGTTCACAAACCCACCAACTGTTTGATTCCTATAGCAAAGAATCTGCTCCCTGCTGATAAAATTAAACATTGAGTCGGACCTTAAAAACACCTATATTGGCCGCGCTTAAAACACATACCCCCATTTAAATACATTTATTCAACTGCGACGCTACACCCGTCCCGGTTGTAGGAGAGATATGATGACGGATAAAGTCCGTATTGATAGTTTGAATGCACAGAACTTAAACGCAACCAATGAAACCTATTTAGCCCGTCAGGCTGAATTTGAATCAAACGTTCGAAGTTATCCTCGCAAATTGCCGTTCGCGATTGCAAAAGCACAGGGTGTCTGGATCACAGACGTCGAGAATAATCAGTATCTCGACTGTCTTGCAGGGGCCGGAACGCTGGCATTGGGTCATAACCATCCAGACGTTCTGCAGAGCATTCAAAATGTCATTACAAGCGGCTTGCCGTTACATACTCTTGATTTAACCACGCCGTTAAAAGATGCGTTCTCTGAGTACCTGCTCTCGTTATTACCGGGCCAGGGCAAAGAGTACTGCCTGCAGTTTACCGGCCCATCGGGCGCGGATGCCGTTGAAGCGGCGCTGAAACTGGCGAAAAAACACACCGGTCGTTCGGGCATCATCAGCTTCTCTGGTGCGTATCACGGCATGACCCACGGCGCGCTGTCGGTCACCGGCAACCTGTCACCGAAAGAAGCCGTCGATGGCATGATGCCGGAAGTGCAGTTCATGCCTTATCCGCACCTCTACCGCTGCCCACTGGGCATTGGCGGTGAAGCGGGCGTGAAAGCGCTGACCTACTACTTCGAAAACCTGATCAACGACGTTGAGAGTGGCGTTCGCAAACCGGCAGCGGTCATTCTGGAAGCGGTTCAGGGCGAAGGCGGTGTTAACCCGGCTCCGGCTGAGTGGCTGCAGCGCATCCGTAAAGTGACCAAAGAGCATGGCATTCTGCTGATCATCGACGAAGTTCAGGCGGGCATTGCCCGTACCGGTAAATTCTTCGCCTTTGAGCACGCCGGTATTGAGCCAGACATCATCGTGATGTCAAAAGCGGTCGGCGGCGGTCTGCCACTGGCGGTACTGGGCATTAAGAAAGAGTTCGATGCCTGGTCTCCTGGCCACCACACCGGCACCTTCCGTGGCAACCAGCTCGCAATGGCGACCGGCCTGACCACGCTGAAACTGCTGAAAGATAACAACATCGCTGACAAAGTGGCTGCACAGGGCGAATGGCTGAAAGGCAAACTGGGCGAGCTGCAGCAGCGCTACCCGGTGATCGGCAACGTGCGTGGTCTGGGTCTGATGATCGGCATTGAGCTGGTGAAACCTGACGAAGCCGCTGATCACATGGGCAGCTTCCCGGCAGACGGCGAGCTCTCCGCGCTGGTACAGAAAAAATGTTTTGAGAACGGCCTGATTCTGGAGCGTGGCGGACGTCACGGCAGCGTATTACGTCTGCTGCCTTCCCTGCTGATCACAGATGCAGAACTGGACGTGTTTATGGATAAATTTGAAAACGCCCTGCTGTCAGCTGGCGTGAAACCAGTTTGAGTGGAGTGAATGCAATGTCCCGGTTAAACCCGATTCTGGCGGCCTCAGCACAGAGTACCGAGGCCTACCAGCAGGCGATTGCCCAGAGTAGCGCGGCCGTCGTGAAGTGGCTGGAACAACCTGAGATGTATCAGGGAAAAACCGTCGCAGAGCTGCGCGAGCGCATTAAGCTGGACTTCAATCCTCAGGGCCTGGGCAACCAGGCCGCGATTGAACGCGCGATTGAGTACTTCCTCAAAGACAGCCTGTCGGTGCATCACCCGCAGTGTGTGGCGCACCTGCACTGTCCGAGCCTGGTCATCAGCCAGGCGGCGGAAGTGCTGATTAACGCCACCAACCAGAGCATGGATTCGTGGGACCAGGCACCTTCAGCCACCCTGATTGAGATGAAGCTGATCGAGTGGCTGCGCACCCAGGTGGGTTATCAGCCCGGCGACGCGGGTGTGTTCACCAGCGGCGGCACCCAGAGCAACCTGATGGGTCTGATGCTGGCGCGTGACGCCTGGTTTGCCCGTCAGGGACATTCTGTTCAGCAGGATGGCTTAACCGGCGATCTGAAGAAGATTAAAGTCTTCTGTTCAGAGAATGCGCACTTCTCGGTTCAGAAGAACATGGCGCTGCTGGGTCTGGGCTATCAGTCAGTCACGCAGGTTAAATGCGATCGCTTTGCCCGCATGGATATGGATGACCTGCGCCACAAGCTGGCAGCCTCCAAAGCCAACGGTGAAAACATTCTGGCGATTGTTGCCACGGCGGGTACTACTGATGCCGGTGCGATCGATCCCCTGCGGGAAATCGCGGCGCTGGCAGCCGAAGAGAACATCTGGGTGCACGTCGATGCGGCCTGGGGCGGCGCGCTGCTGCTTTCAGAAAAGTATCGTGACTATCTGGATGGCATTGAGCTGGTCGATTCCATTACCCTGGACTTCCACAAGCAGTTCTTCCAGACCATTAGCTGTGGTGCTTTCCTGCTGAAGGAAGCGCGTCACTATGAACTGATGCGCTATCAGGCGGCCTATCTGAACTCTGAGTTTGATGAAGCGCAGGGCGTACCAAACCTGGTGTCCAAATCGCTTCAGACCACCCGCCGTTTTGATGCTCTGAAACTGTGGATGGGTCTGGAAGCGCTGGGCCAGAAACAGTATGCCGAAATTATCGATCACGGTGTGACACTGGCGCAGCAGGTTGCACAGTACGTTGATGAGCAGCCTGCGCTGGAGCTGGTGATGAAACCGCAGCTGGCCAGCGTGCTGTTCCGCTATCGTCCGGCGCATCTGGCACACTTCAGTAGTGCGGATATTGCACTGCTGAATCAGCGTATCGGTGATGCCCTGCTGGAATCGGGCCGCGCCAACGTCGGCGTGACCGAGCATGATGGCGTGACCTGTCTGAAGATGACCCTGCTGAACCCGACAGTGACGCTGGAAGATATCAAAGTGTTGCTGACATTGGTGGAAACCACGGCACAGCAGCTGGTGTAAAGAGTGGCGTTAAGGCCACTATCAGAGGCGCCTTCCGGCGCCTTTTCTTTTTCTGTCTTTATCCGTGATCTTTCATTGGTATCGGTAAAGCCACCTCACCTGTAAGCCTGTTCGCTGAACATCTGCGCTTTTTGGACTGATGTCAGATCGTATATTTCCTCACCTATTCGGCACAACAATCCAGATACGCCAGAATGATGGCTGAAAAATGTTGGTGTCAGACCCAGACCAGATGCAAGGGTGAAAAGAAAGTCAGACAAGCAGAGCACCGTCGCATCCGCATCCCGTTATTCATATCAGGTTTAATTCTCTTATTACGCTCAGATTTGTTTCAGAACTGGCATGACTCTTTTATTTCAGCAGAGTTTGATAAACCGCATCGCGATCAATAAAAAAAACTGCATTTGAGTCATAATAAAAATGCTTATTAAATCATTGATTAACAACAGATAACACCTTGTCGATCAGCATAATTTCATCCCACTGGAATTAACGCCTATGCTCCTGCGTAAAATAGTTATCATCCTTCTCGGTCTGATTATCGCTGCTGTCATCATCATTGCCGACAACCATGCACATAAAGTTCATTGCCGCGACCAGATTTTCAGTTTCTCATCATCGCAAAGTGGCTGACGTTCTCTGATTCATTCCCGCTGGCAACATACCGGTTTTCAGGGTGGTTAACGGTGTTGTTGAAGCGTGAAGGTCAGAGGCTTTATCTGAGGGATAACAATCCCAGCACATCTGCCCGAACAGCGCGGTACGTTACGCCGGTGATATTATCAACAGCACTTCTGATAAGCAGGCTAATTTATTGCCATTCGCGACAGACCCTGCCAATAAAAAAGGCTGCATGAAACGTATACAGCCTGAATTTCCCGCTTAGCTGGCTTACTCAGTTTTGCGCGACGGTGGCTCATCCAGCAGCCGCAGATGGTCATCTTTGTTCAGAGTCATCAGAGCAACAATACTGACCAGCGCAGTCGCCATCACATACCAGGCGGGAATATCAGGATTACCGGTCTGTTTAATCAGCCCGGTGATAATCAATCCGGCACAGCCGGAAAACACCGCGTTTGAAAGCGAATAGGCCAGACCCAGTCCGGTATAACGCACCCGCGTCGGGAACATCTCTGCCAGCATCGCAGGCCCCGGACCGGCCAGCAATCCGACCACCCCGCCCGCGATAAACACCACCAGCGCTTTCAGCAGCAGTCCGGCGCTCTCTGCCTGGAGTATGTTAAGCAGCGGCAGAGAGAGCAGCAGCAGTAATACCGCTGCCGTCACCATCACCGCACGGCGGCCAATGCTGTCGCTGAGCATCCCGGCCGGGATGATGGTGGCGGCAAAGCCCAGGTTTGATATCACCGCAATCAGTAACGCCTGGTTAAAGCCAGTGTGCAGCGATGCCTGCAGGTACGTCGGCATAATCACCAGCCAGGTGTAACCGGCCGCCGACCAGACCATCAAGCGGCAGATACCGAGCAGGATCGTTTTCAGCGTATCGCCCAGGCTGGCGTCAACTTTTTCAACGGGTTTTGCCTGCTGCTTAATAAACGCCGGGGTCTCCTCCATCTGAACCCGCAGCCAGAGCGCGATAACACCCAGCGGCAGAGCAATGAAGAACGGGATGCGCCAGCCCCAGCTCAGCATCTGCTCCGGCGACAGCAGCAGTGAGAGCAGCGCCACGATGCCCGCGCCTGCCAGCAACCCCAACGCCACAGTAAAGGATTGCCATGCACCATAGAGGCCCCGCTTACCGCGTGGCGCAAATTCGGTCATCAGCGATACCGCCCCGCCATACTCACCCCCTGCGAACAGCCCCTGCAGAATACGCAGACCGGTCACGATCAGTGGCGCCAGCACGCCCAGCTGGGCGTAGGTGGGTACCAGGCCGATAGCCGCCGTCGCCAGTGTCATCATGATCAACACAAAAATCAGCGTGGGTTTGCGCCCGATGCGGTCACCCATCCGGCCGAAAATGATTGCGCCGAGTGGACGAAAGAAAAAGGCGATGGCGAATGACGCATAGGTCAGCAGAAGCCCGGTCAGTGCTGACTCCCCTTCCAGACGGAAAAAGTTCTGCGCTATCACGGTGGCAAGAAAGCCATAGACGGCAAACTCATACCATTCAATGAAATTACCTACCGAACCAGCAATCAGAGCACGTTTACGGCTGGCGGAGCTAAGCAGATTATCGACGGGCACAGACATGGCAGGGGATCCTTTTTGAGCATCATCAGTCGCTTATGATTAGCACAATCGCCGCACGCCTGCGCACTCTTCTGCCTGTCACGTTAACTCAGACACAGAAATCTGCGCTTAACGCGCCACGGCACGCCCTTTTTCACCATCACGCCTTGCACAACGGCTTTACGATTGTCAGGATGTGCGGCATTGAATGAATCAGGCGGATAGATGATGAACGCACAAACCTCAAAAGATCCTCTGCATGGCGTAACGCTGGAGATGCAGATAAACAGTTTAGTCGCGCAATATGGCTGGGTGGAACTGGGAAAACGGATCAACATTAACTGCTTTAAAAGCGATCCGAGTGTTAAATCGAGCCTGAAGTTTTTGCGGCGTACGCCCTGGGCGCGGGCTGAAGTCGAAGCGCTTTATCTCGCCTCGTTAAAAGACAAGACGCCCTCCCGCGAAGAACCGTCTGAAGAGGCGGATCAAACACCCGCAGAAGATCCCTGGAGCAACTGGCGCGGTAACCAGCCGGAGTAACGGGCAGACAACGCGGCAATAAAAAAGCCCGCGCAGGATAACCTGTGCGGGCTTTTTTTATATCAGGTCGCGGTTACAGCGCCATGTCGTGCTTCGCTGAAGGCGCTGCCTGCTCTGGCTGTGCTGCTGGCGCCTCGGCTGCTTTACCATCCATGTTGATAACCGGCGGGGTGGTCAGTTGCAGAGTCGCAGCGGTCTCATTCCAGACCTGCTGCAGCAACGGCACGTTGTCATTCAGTTTCTGACCGTAGCCTGGGATCATCTTGTGGATCCTGGCCTGCCATTCCGCTGACTTAAACTCTTCCGGGAACAGTTTCTGCATCACGCTCAGGGAGATCGGCGCGGCGGTCGATGCACCAGGAGAAGCACCCAGCAGTGCTGCAACGGTTTTCTGCTGATCGGTCACAATTTCTGTACCCAGTTTCAGCACGCCACCTTTGTCAGCATCTTTCTTGATGATCTGTACGCGCTGACCAGCCTGAATCAGTTTCCAGTCCTCTTTCTTCGCGTCCGGGTAGTACTCTTTCAGCGCTTCGAAGCGATCTTCTTCTGTCAGCATCACCTGTCCTACCAGGTATTTCACCAGGTCGAAGTTATCCATACCCACATCGGCCATCGGTACGATGTTATAGGTAGTGGTGGTGCTCAGCAGGTCAAACAGTGAACCGTTTTTCAGGAACTTGGTTGAGAAGGTCGCGAACGGTCCAAACAGCACGACGCGTTTGCCATCCAGATAACGGGTATCCAGATGCGGAACGGACATCGGTGGTGCACCGGTAGACGCCTGACCGTAGACTTTCGCCAGGTGACGAGCGGCAATCGCCTTGTTTTCCGTTACCAGGAATGAACCGCCGACCGGGAAGCCTGCATAGTTTTCCGCTTCCGGGATGCCGGTTTTCTGCAGTAATTTCAGCGCGCCGCCGCCAGCACCAATAAAGACATATTTCGCGTCAACCGCACGCTCGTTGCCGTTTTTGGCATCTTTAATGGTGACGTGCCACGAGTTATCACCGTTACGTTTGAAATCGGTGACTTCAGAGGAGGTTTCCAGACGGAAGTTGTCATTCTTCTTCAGGCTGCCGATGAGCTGACGGGTAATTTCGCCGTAGTTTACGTCGGTGCCGACTGGCGTCCAGGTTGCGGCCACTTTCTGCTGGGGATCACGACCTTCCATCACCAGCGGTGCCCACTGCTCGATCTGCTTGTGATCGGTAGAGAACTTCATGCCCTGGAACAGCGCGGTTTTCTGTAACGCCGCATAGCGTTTAGTCAGGAAGTCGACGTTGTCGCCCCAGACGAAGCTCATGTGTGGGGTTGAGTTGATGAAAGAGCGCGGATCGTGCATCACACCCTCTTTGACCTGCGAACTCCAGAACTGGCGTGAAACCATAAAGGCTTCGTTGATTTCCAGCGCTTTCGTCACGTCGATCGAGCCGTCTTTACGCTCTGGCGTATAGTTCAGCTCCATATTGGCAGAGTGACCGGTACCGGCGTTGTTCCAGCCGTTAGAGGATTCCAGTGCCACACCATCCAGCTTCTCAACCATGATCTGTTTCCAGCCAGGCTGCAGCTCTTCCAGCATGGTGCCCATTGAGGCGCTCATGATGCCGCCACCAATTAACAGGACGTCGGTTTTTTCTGGTGAAGTTTCAGCATGCAGTGCTGAAGAAACTAACAAGGCCGCGAGGGAAAGAGTGGGAATAACGTTCTTTGAATTCATCATTTTAATCTACAGCTCAGACGGTACTGGTTAAAAAAAGTCCTTAAAGTTTAAAATAATGTTATTTGTGAGTTAATGTGAAAATAGTTATAAAATTAAAAATAGCAATTTAGCCTTAATTTAATTACAAAAGGCTTACGGAATTGCTCACATATTTTAACCACACATTAAGGGTGTCCTTTGAATTATACAATCCCCTAACACAAATATTGTTCTCCGGCGATTGCCCGGGCGCAGACCGCTAAAACTGTACTGATGCGGTCAGTTAGCGTATGTTTCCGGGCGATCGCCCACCCGTGCTGAACGCCAATGACAAGCCAACCACAGAACCGACATGCCGTGACTAAACGACCCATGAAACTCAGTACCCTGACCACCCTGATGATGACTGCGGTTATCGTCACCGTGCTGCTCGCTGTCCATCTGCTCTATTTTGTGCAGATTGATAACTTTGCTCAGTCGCACCTTAAAGATAAGGCGATGGCGGTGGCGCGCACTCTGGCAGACAGCCCTGAAGTCCAGCGTGGGTTACTGTTACCGGATGGCAGCAGCCAGATTCAGCCACTGGCTGAAGCCGCGCGCAAACGCAACGGCCTGCTGTTTGTGGTGGTGACGGATATGCGTGGCATTCGCTTTTCACATCCGAATGCGGCGGTGATTGGCAAACATTTTGTCGGCAACGATATCTATCCGGCGCTCAGCGGGCGGGAAAATGTGGCGGTAAATCACGGCGTCCTGGTAGAGGCATTGCGGGTATTTACGCCAGTGTATAACGCAGAGCATCAGCAGATTGGTGTGGTGGCGATCGGCATCGCGCTGAATGATGTGGCGGCGCAGATTGCCAAAAGCCGCTGGAACATTGTCTGGACTGTCTTATTTGGCGGCCTGGTTGGCCTGCTGGGAATTCTTATTCTGGTCAGACGCCTGAAGAGCATCTTGCTGGGGCTGGAGCCGCATGAAATCTCCAGCCTGTTCGAGCAGCGTCAGGCGATCCTCAATTCTATTAAGGAGGGAGTGATTGCGGTAGATGATGAGTCACGCGTCAGCCTGATTAACCACGCGGCGCAGCAGCTACTGCATGAGACCACCCGCAAGATGCCATTAAGCGGCGATCTGATTGCTGAGGAGAGTGTGATGCACCGCCATCAGCAGGATGCGCTGCATGCGGGCAAAGCCTGGCACGATCAGGAGCTGACGCTGGGTAATCGCATCCTGATCAGCAATACCGTGCCGGTTCGCAGTCGTGACCGCATTATCGGCGCGGTGACCACCTTCAGGGACAAGACCGAGATCAGCCAGCTGATGCAGCGTCTGGACGGCATGGTAAACTATGTCGACGCGTTACGTGAACGGTCCCATGAGTTCATGAATAAGCTGCATGTCATTCTGGGCCTGCTGCATATGAAAAACTATGCGCAGATGGAAGAGTACATCCTGAAAACCGCCAACGCCTATCAGACGGAGATTGGTTCGCTGCTGCAAAAGATCAAATCGCCCATCATTGCGGGTTTCCTGCTCAGTAAAATCAACCGGGTGACCGATGAAGGCCATCAGCTGATTATCGATGAGGCGAGTTTTTTGCCCGACTGCGGCAGCGAGGAGCAGAGCGCGGTATTAATTACGGTGCTGGGCAATTTAATTGAAAATGCCCTTGAGGCGCTGGACCCGGAAACCGAAGGTGAGATCCACCTCATGCTGCATTATCAGAATGGCTGGTTAGCCTGTGAAGTGAGTGATGACGGGCCCGGGATCGACGGCACGCAACTCAGCGCCATTTTTGAGCGTGGCGTTTCGTCAAAAGGCGACGATCGTGGTGTTGGATTATTTCTGGTTAAGCAGCAGACCGAAAGCCTGGGCGGCAGTGTCAGTGTCGAGTCGGAACCGGGAGTATTTACCCAATTCTTTGTGCAACTTCCGTGGGAGAGAGGAATGATTACCCAATGATCAATGTGTTAGTTGTCGATGATGACGCCATGGTAGCCGAGCTGAATCGCTGCTATATCGGGCAGATCCCAGGCTTCACCTGCTGCGGCACCGCCTCAACCTTACAGCAGGCCAAAGAGCGGCTGGCGCAGGCTGAGCCCCAGGTTGACCTCATCCTGCTGGATATCTATATGCAGCAGGAGAACGGTCTCGACCTGTTACCGGAACTGCGCAGCGCTGGACGTCCGGTTGACGTGATTATTATCTCGTCAGCAGCAGATGCCGCCACCATTAAAACCTCACTCAACTATGGTGTGGTGGATTATCTGATCAAGCCTTTCCAGTTTGCCCGCTTTGAAGAGGCGCTGACTGGCTGGCGACAGAAAAAATCGCTGATGGATAATCATCAGTTCTATCAGCAGTCGGACGTTGATCAGCTGTTGCATGGCAATCCGCCGGGGGCCAGCGAGCAGAAGCGACTACCGAAAGGATTAACGCCGCAAACGCTGCGCACCCTGTGTCTGTGGATCGACGCCCATCCGGGTACCGAGTTCTCCACCGACGAACTGGCAACCGAGGTGAATATCTCCCGCGTCTCCTGCCGCAAGTACCTGATCTGGCTGGCGCAGATTAATATCCTGTTCACCAGCATTCATTATGGGGTTACGGGCCGTCCGGTTTATCGCTATCGCCTGCAGCCGGAGTATCACACCTTACTCAAACAATATTGTCAGTGAACCTGCCGAAAATCGGCGTCCAGTAACTGAAAAGAAAAGTGACGTTGTGACGAGCAGATCACCTGCCTGTCACGGGTCACAAATATCGCTTCAATGCCCGGTTGCTCCGCCAGGCAGCCAATGCCCTGTTCAACGCCGAGGCCGTAAAGTAGCGTGGTGTAGATGTCGCCATCCAGTGAACGGTCTGAGATCACAGTGACGCTCAGCAGGTCGTTATCCAGCGGATAACCGCTACGCGGGTCGAGTATGTGGTGATAACAGACGCCATCCAGCTCGAAATAACGCTCATAGATACCGGATGTCACCACCGAGCGATTATTCACGCCGATCACCCCGATCAGCTCATCGGCCTCGCCAAAGGGTTTTTTCAGGCCGATTGCCCAGCCCGCCTCTTCTGGCGGCGCACCCACCGTCTGCACATTTCCGCCCAGATTAATCAGCGCACTGCTGACCTGCTGCTGGCGCAAAAAAGCCTGCACAACATCGGCGATATAGCCTTTGGCGATAGCGCCCAGATCAATCTCCATCCCGGGCCGGGCCAGCATGACACTGCGGTTTGCATCATCAAGAATAACGTCATGCGGATTCGTCAGCGCCATGCGCGCCTGAAGTTCTGTTTCTGATGGAACACGGTGGCCCTGAAAGCCGATTTTCCAGCACTTCACCAGTGGGCCGATAGCCAGATTAAACAGGCTATCGGGCAGCAGGCTCACCGCATGCGCGCAGGCGATCAGGTCAAACACCGGCTGACTGACGACCACCGGATGCTGCCCTGCCGCGTGATTAATCGCCATCACTTCCGACGCCACGCGGTTAACCGTGAAGAGATTCTCCTGCTGTTTAATCAGGCGGAAGACCTGTCCGGCCAGAGTCTGATTATCGTCGAAGAGTTTGAGCAGGATAGGTGAACCCATTAAGACAGCGGAGTAAGCATAGACACGCGCATCAGTTAACATAGGCGACTCTGCTTTAAAGAGAAAAGAACGGCATCCGCAGAGCGCGGATGCCGGAGACGACCCTTAACGTCGGGCGTAAGCGGCGGCGTTACCACCGGCCAGAATGCCGAAGATAATGATATCGGCGACTGCGTTACCGCCGATACGGTTCGCGCCGTGGATGCCACCAACCACCTCGCCACAGGCCCATGCGCCGTTAATCACCTGTTTCTGGCTGTCCAGCACCGCGGTGGTGGTGTCGATGGTGACGCCGCCCATGGTATGGTGTACGCCCGGAGCAACACGAATCGCGTAAAACGGCGCTTCACTCAGAGGATGACGCAGCGCGGTCTGACGACCGAAGTCTTCATCTTTCTGCATAATAACGAAGTTGTTGTAACGGGCCAGCGTGGCTTCCAGCGTATGATGCTCACTCATGTTGAGTTTCACCGCCAGTTCCGCCACGGTGGGCGCGCTGACCACAAAGCCTTTGGCGATATATTCGTCAGCCGCTTTGTTATTCATCCGCACCTGCTCGTCAAACACAATCCAGGCACTCTTCTCTGGCAAGGCGATAATCTGCGCCGAGACTTTGTCGCGGGTTTCCATTTCGTTGTAGAAGCGCTCACCCGCCTGACTGACCAGGATAGCACCGCCGCCACGAATAGATTCGGAGACCAGATAAGAGGTGGTCTGTTCAACCGTAGGGTGAATCTGGATTTCGCCCATATCCACGGTTCCGGCACCAATTTTTTGCAGCATGGCAATACCGCTGCCGGTGGCACCTTTGTGGTTGGTAGTGACAAAGCCATCGAGTTCAGGGCGATATTTCACCACCAGTTCACGGTTCGCACTGAATCCGCCCGTCGCCACAATCACGCTTTTCGCGTTCAGGATACGGCTGTCGTTGTACTCATCGACCACTCTCACCCCCGCTACCGCGCCGTTCTCATAGAGGATTTCTGAGACTGAGGTTTCCAGCAGGACTTCGATGTTGCGGCTGTTGATGTTTTTAACCAGACCGCTGATCAGGAAGCCACCCACCGCTGAACGATCCGCCGGACGGTGGGTACGATCGATGCTCATCCCGCCGGTAATGGTGATGTCGTTCAGCTCAATGCCGTGATTCGCCAGCCACTCAATCGCCTCCGGCGCCAGCTCGACAAACTCACGCAGCAGCACCGGATTATTTTTAAACTGACCGCCTTTCAGCGTTTCCTCGTAGAACAACTCTTTGCTGTCTTCGATGCCTTTGAGTTTCTGGAAACGGGTTTCAGCGGCGTTCATGCCCACTGAGGCTTTAATGGTGTTACCGCCGATGGTCGGCATCTTCTCGATGATGACCACGCGCGCCCCTTCGTCGTGCGCCTGAATCGCCGCCGCAAGACCGGCGCCGCCGCTGCCCACAATCACCACATCGTAATTCTGCGGTGCGTTAGGGTTGCCGCCCTCTTCAATCACATGCTCTTTGCTGGAGGTGGTCAGCGCGCGTGAAACCGCTTTTTTCAGCGCCTCACTCTGGGTAGTTGCACCGGTAATCGCATCGACGTGCGGGCTGTTGGCCACCAGGATGCGGCTACGCAGGCTTTCAAAGGTGGTGGTGAAGTCCACATCCAGAGTGTCATCCGGCACCAGCGAGATGTCGGTGATACGGTCAGTATCCAGCGTGACGTTGATTTTCAGTTTCAGCGCTTCGGCTTCGACTTTTTCCTGATAGACGCCCGCTTTATATTTACGGCCCGATTCACTCATGTCGCGGATCATCGCATCGACCAGGGAGAAGCGCCACAGCGGTTCCGGGATCTGCAGCTCTTCACGTTTGTTGCTGTCGATGTAGAGATCGAGGTGTTCGTTATTGATGATGCGGTCAGCCCAGTTCGGGTAGGCGATGCAGGCTTTACCAATCGCCACCAGATCGTAGCCTTTTTCCAGCGCCAGCTCGGCATCGGCTTTATTGACGACGCCGCCAACACCAATTACCGGCACTTTTGCCAGTACAGGCGAACGCATCGCGACGAATTTTTCAATCAGCGGCGTCGGATCCTGGGTATCGACAATTGACGGACGCAGCAGCTGGCCTACAGAGAAATGGACGTAATCGAGTCCGCGCGCCGCCAGTTTTTCCAGCAGATAGAGCGTGTCGTCAAAGCGAATGCCAGGTACTTCGATCTCTTCCGGCGAGAAGCGATAGCCGATGATGAAAGAGTTATGGGCGAAGCGCTCGGCCATTTTGTGGGTGATTTCCAGCACTTCCAGCGGGAAGCGTGCGCGGTTATCGCGGCTGCCGCCCCACTTGTCATCGCGCTGGTTAGAGTTCGGCGAATAGAACTGCTGAATCAGATAGGTGTTAGCACCGTGAATTTCGACGCCATCGAAACCCGCCTTGATAGCGCGGTTCACCGCATCACCAAATTTGGTGATCATGGTTTCGACTTCTTCGGCGCTCAGCGCCAGGGGTTGGGTTGCCCCTTCACGCGGTGCCGCGATGGCGCTGGGTGCAACCGGCGTTTTCCCGCCAATCAGTTCCGGCTCGACCATACGGCCGCCGTGATAGATCTGCAAAATGGCCGTAGAGCCTTCAGATTTAATCGCGTCCGCTATGCGTTTCAGACCTGGAATTTTGTTGTCGCTGTCGATAGCAATGGCACCCGGAAATGCCGGGCCACGGTTGTCAATAAAGCAGCATTCAACGATCACGGTTCCGATGCTGCCTGCACGTGCGCGATAGTACTCGACCAGCTCACTGGTGACCGTACCGTCATAAAAACCGGTGCAGGTGGTCATTGGTGCCATCACCAGTCGGTTTTTTAACACAGCACCGTTAGGCAGGGTAAGTGGATTAAGGATGGGAGTGAGAGATTTCATTGCGATAAACTCCAAGATTTAAAAGTCTGGAAATTTTTTAGCGGACGTAAATTATCGCTTAATTAAGTGGTCCGATGTCATGCGTCTAATATACCCCTTTCCTTGCTTTCATAAGCGATAAATTTACTTTTTTAACTTTTAAACGAATCAGAGTTTTTATTTGCCGAATGCATGAAGTAAAGTTATATTAATTGTTAACCATGGGTAACTAAAAATCAACTATTCATTTACATAAAAAATAAATCGTTTATCATCATAGGCTTAATCCGATAAGTTGTGTTTGCCTGAAGAGGTGATTTGTTGACCAGCTTCACAAAAATGTCCGAATGTCGATGCCGGAAATATAAATTAAAAATAAATGTTAAAAATGGAGAATAATGAATTAATTTCTTTGATCTGGATCAAAATCTATATTTGCAAAAATCGCATCATATTTACATGGATTTAAAAATGCAGCTCAATAGCTAAGCAGCAGATTAAAAAAATCAGTGCATCGCGGTTTATTCACACTATTAAGAATAAGAAAGAAAGTCATCAGTGAAGGTCCGGGGCGCAAATCGCATTCTTCTTAACTTGCAGATAAAATACTATGAAACCACTCTCAGCTGTAACTGAACCCCCAAAAGCCGCACCTGCGGCGCCGGGTAAAAAGAAAGCTATCATGCTTGCTCTGCCGGTACTCGTTGCCGTGTTGCTGTTGCTGGTGCCCACACCAGCCGGACTCGAACCCTACGCCTGGCACTTTTTCGCCATCTTCGTCGGCGTGATTGTCGGGTTAATCTTTGAACCCCTGCCAGGGGCGGTGATCGGCCTGACCGGCGTGGTGGTCATCGCGCTGTTCAGCCAGTTTCTGCTCTTCAGCCCGGCTGAACTGGCTAACCCGAAATTCAAAGTCGCCAGTGAGTCGTTCAAATGGGCGGTCAGCGGGTTCGGCAACTCCACGGTCTGGCTGATCTTCGGTGCCTTTATGTTCGCCGCGGGTTATGACAAAACACAGTTTGGTCGCCGCCTGGCTCTGATTCTGGTGAAGTATCTGGGTCGCCGCAGTCTGACGCTGGGTTATGCCATTACCTTTGCTGACCTGCTTCTTGCGCCCTTTACGCCGTCAAACACCGCGCGCAGTGGCGGAACCATCTACCCGATTATCGCCAACCTGCCGCCGCTTTACGGCTCTAAACCTAACGACCCAAGCGCCCGAAAAATTGGTTCCTATCTGATGTGGGTAGCGATTACCGCGGCCTGTATTACCAGCTCCATGTTCCTCTCTGCGCTGGCACCAAACCTGCTGGCACTGGCACTGGTAAAAAGCATCGTCGGTTTTGATATTTCCTGGGGCATGTGGTTCCTGGCTTTCCTGCCGCTGGGCGTGCTGCTGATTCTGACCATGCCGCTGCTGGCTTACTGGTTCTACCCGCCTGAAGTCAAAATCAATGATGAAGTGCCAAAATGGGCCATCGCGGAGCTGGAAAAACTGGGCAGACTGACCCGCAATGAAATCCTGCTACTGGTGTTCGTGGTCTGCGCCCTGCTGATGTGGATTTTCGCCACCTCGTGGATCGAACCTGCCATGGCTGCGCTGCTGGTAGTAGTACTGATGTTGTGGACCGGCGTACTGACCTGGAATGACATCACCAGTAATAAACCGGCCTGGAACACCTTTGCCTGGTTCGCCACGCTGGTGGCACTGGCCGATGGTCTGGCCCGCGTCGGCTTTATTACCTGGTTAGGTAAAGAGGGTGGCATGCTGCTGCAGGGTTATGACCCGCAGGTTTCGGCCGTGGTGCTGTTAATCGCCTTCTTCCTGCTGCACTACCTGTTTGCCAGTACCACCGCACATACCACCGCGCTGTTACCGGCCATGCTGACCATTGCAGCCTCCATTCCGGGCATCAATATGCCGGTCTTCTGCCTGATGTTGTGTACCTCTCTGGGTGTGATGGGCATCATCACGCCATACGGTACCGGTCCAAGCCCGATTTACTACGGCAGCGGTTATCTGCCTACCAAAGACTACTGGCGTCTGGGAACCATCTTCGGTGCCATCTTCTTAGGCTCCATGATGCTGATTGCCTATCCGTGGATGGTGTGGTTGTTCTGACGGATACAACATGCAGATCAACGCGTTATAAGATACCATTCCTGCACTTCCCCACCGCACCCGCGGTGGGGAAGCATAATAAACGATTAATTCGCCTATGATGTTGCGCCCCGCTGCCTGTCCGCGGAGGTTCAGCTGGTCATTAAGTGAGAAAAAATGTCGAACAAGCCTTTTGTCTATCAGAACCCTTTCCCGCTGTCCCACGAAGATACTGAATACTATCTGCTGAGTCGTGAGCATGTCTCCGTCTCCGAGTTTGAAGGTCAGGAGATCCTTAAAGTCGATCCGCAGGCACTAACGTTACTGAGCCAGCAGGCGTTCCACGACGCCTCTTTTATGCTGCGTCCGGCCCACCAGCAGCAGGTTGCCTCCATCCTTGATGACCCGGAAGCCAGCGACAATGATAAATATGTCGCCCTGCAGTTTTTAAGAAACTCAGAAATTGCGGCCAAAGGCGTGCTGCCAACCTGTCAGGATACCGGCACCGCGATCATCATGGGCAAAAAGGGCCAGCGCGTCTGGACCGGCGGCGGTGATGAGGCCGCGCTGTCACAGGGTATCTACAACACCTATATCGAAGATAACCTGCGCTATTCGCAAAATGCCGCCCTGGATATGTATAAAGAGGTGAATACCGGCACTAACCTGCCAGCGCAAATCGACCTCTACAGCGTGGATGGCGATGAGTACAAGTTCCTCTGTATCGCCAAAGGTGGCGGCTCCGCCAATAAAACCTATCTCTATCAGGAAACCAAAGCGCTGCTGAGTCCGGGCAAGCTGAAAAATTACCTGGTGGATAAGATGCGTACCCTCGGCACCGCGGCCTGTCCGCCCTACCATATTGCGTTTGTCATCGGCGGCACCTCAGCAGAAAGCACCCTGAAAACCGTGAAGCTCGCCTCAACGCACTATTACGACGGGCTGCCCACTGAAGGCAACGAGCACGGTCAGGCGTTCCGCGACGTTCAGATGGAGCAGGAACTGCTGGAAGCGGCGCAGCAGCTCGGCCTCGGTGCGCAGTTTGGCGGCAAATATTTCGCTCACGACATCCGCGTCGTGCGTCTGCCACGTCACGGCGCCTCCTGCCCGATCGGCATGGGCGTCTCCTGCTCGGCTGACCGTAACATCAAAGCGAAGATTAACCGTGAAGGTATCTGGATTGAGAGACTGGAAGCCAACCCAGGCCGTCTGATCCCGGAAGCACTGCGTCAGCAGGGTGAAGGTGAAGCGTTGCAGGTTGATCTTAACCGCCCAATGGAAGAGATTCTGGCGCAACTGTCCGCTTATCCGGTTTCAACCCGCCTGTCCCTGACCGGCACCATTATCGTGGCGCGCGATATTGCGCATGCAAAACTTAAAGAGCGCATCGATAACGGCGAAGGATTACCGCAGTACATCAAAGATCACCCGGTCTATTACGCTGGCCCGGCGAAGACGCCTGAAGGCTATGCTTCTGGTTCACTCGGCCCGACCACTGCAGGTCGTATGGATTCCTACGTCGATCTGCTGCAGGCGCACGGCGGAAGTAAGATCATGCTGGCCAAGGGCAATCGCAGTCAGCAGGTGACAGATGCCTGTCATAAACATGGCGGCTTCTATCTCGGCAGCATTGGTGGTCCGGCAGCGGTGCTGGCGCAGCAGAGCATTAAAAGTCTGGAATGCGTGGAGTATCCTGAACTGGGAATGGAAGCGATCTGGAAAATCGAAGTGGAGAACTTCCCTGCCTTTATCCTGGTCGATGACAAAGGTAACGACTTCTTCCAGCACATTGAGCGCGCGCACTGCGCGAAATGCGTTAAATAGCACATGCGTTAAGAAAGAAAAAAGCCCCGAATTCGGGGCTTTTTTCTTGGAAAAATCGGGATCGTTTCGTTGCCAGACTGTGCCTGAGTCGTAAACACGTTCATAAACCAAAGCGGAGTTAATCCGGCAGCAACTCATAAGCTTAACGCACAGGGAACACGGTCAGAGGAGGAAAGCGTCCCGCGCCAGGGACGGCGCGGGCCGAGCGTGTCATGGATGACGGCTTTTGCGTCTTTCCGATCTGACCGTGTTCCCTGAGCACGGCTCAATCCTGAAGCGATACGAGCCCGACTTTCACTATAGATTAAAAACCCGAACGGGTTTTTTAGCCCCGCTGCAACCGCTGCAACGCCACATCAATCTGCACTTCACCTTTGGTGAGTTCGATGATCTGATACTTAATCGCCGGATTTTCGATCAGGCCGACCAGTGTCGCCGCCACATCTTCGCGCGGGATCTCACCATACGGGATCGCCAGATCGGCATGAACCCGACCGGTACCGGCTTCATCGGTCAGCGTACCCGGCCGCAGGATCACCCACTCCAGCTTACTCGCCACCAGCTCCGTATCCGCCAGACGTTTCACGCGCATGTAATTCTCAAATCCCTCTGAGGGAGTTTTACCGCGACCGGCATCCGGGAAAGCGGAAACCAGCATAAAGCGTGATACCCCCGCCTGCTCTGCTGCGGCAACCGCCAGCTTCAATCCTTCTCCGTCGATGGCATTGGTCAGCTCGATCCCGGCCCCACCCGCACCCGCCGTGAAGACAGCCACATCGTGACCGGTCATCAGATCTGCCAGTGCCATAACGTTAAGCTGCTGAATATCGCCAGCCACCGGTTTAGCACCGGCGGCCTGCAGCGTCTCGGCCTGTTCCGGTTTGCGGTGCAGCGCCGTTACCGTATGGCCTTTACTGCTCAGCTGACGGGCCAGCTTTAGGCCCACTTTGCCCGCTGCGCCGATAATGAAACATCTCGCCATAGGATCCAATCCTCCATTTACTGCTTGAGTGCCAGAGTATAGCTAGCAGCCAGAAACAAAACAGGCGCCGGATGCGGCGCCTGCTGGGCTATTGCGGAATCACTTTTTCCGCTTTCAGCTTATCAAACAGCTGGATAAAGGCGTCGAGCGTGCTGCGATAACCCGTGAAGCCCGCTTTGCGGCTCTTACTCATATCGGTAAAGGCTTCCATCGGACGTCCCAGGTCGGCATCGGTGTGCCACCAGGAAGCCAGTCTGGTCACATCCGATTCACGCAACTGATGCTGCTCTGCAATCGCCTGCCACGCACTGGCGGCTTCCTGCATGCGATCTTCCAGCGGCATCATCTGCGCCGGGTATTCCGCTGCTTCAATGCCGAAATAGTCAGCCAGTTTTGGCCACATCCAGTTCCAGCGGAACACATCGCCGTTTACCGCATTGAAATCCTGATTAGCAGCGTTAGGTGAGGTCGCCGCCCAGTGCAACTGCTCAGCCAGCAGTCCTGCATCGGTCATGTCAGCCACACCGTTCCACTGCTCGGGTGAGCCAGGGAAGATAAACGGCCAGCCCTTCTCTTTACACAGCGTCGCATAGACTGCCAGTGTCTGACCCATGTTCATCGCATTGCCCACGGCATAACCGATAATGGTGTGCGGGCGATGCACGCTCCAGCGGTAGTCATACTTCTCTGCGCCAGCAAACACTTCATCTTCCTGCGCGTAATAGAAGTTATCGACCGGCTGACGGCCCTGCTCTTCACGGAACGGCGTGACCGGTACAGCGCCTTTACCGTATGCTTCAAACGGACCCAGGTAGTGCTTCAGTCCGGTAACCAGCGCCACATGCGAACCCTGTAAACGGTCGCCGAGTGCTTCAATCACATTGCGCACCATGCCGCCGTTAACGCGAATATTCTCTTTTTCATTTTCCTGACGCGCCCAGACGCTAAAGAACAGCGCATCCGGTTTCACTGTTTTCAGCGCCTCACGGACGGCATCTGCATCGGTCAGATCGGCCGTCAGGCTGGTAACACCTTCAGGTACCGCGCCACGTCCGCGTGACAGACCGCTGACCTGCCAGCCTTCCTGCTGTAATTTATCTGCCAGTGCGCGACCAATAACGCCGCTGATGCCCACAATCAAAGCGTGCTTTTTCATTTGATTTCTCCTCGTTTTGCGTAATGCTAAGCCTAATAGAGAATTCAGTTCTTATCTCTGGCATTTATTCACAGCATTCTCAACCTGAGTTCATTAATCGATGCACGATCATCGCCTCAAAGATATTCTGCCGTTTGTTGCCAGCGTAGAGTGTGGCAGTTTTACCGCCGCTGCAGAGCGTCTGCACGTGACCGGGTCGGCGATCAGTAAAAGCGTTAGCCGCCTGGAGACGCGATTAGGTTCGCGTCTGCTGGAGCGCACCACGCGGAGCCTGCACCTCACCGACGCGGGCAGCGCCTATTACCAGACCTGCCTGCGCGTTCTGGAGGACCTGGCTGAAACAGAAGCCGTGCTGGCGGCGCAGCGCACCATTCCCTCCGGTCGCCTGCGCCTGGCGGTACCTACCACCTATGGCCGCCTCAATGTGATGCCGCTGCTGATGCCCTTTTGCCAGCAACACCCGGAACTGGCACTGAGCCTGAGTTTCTCTGACCGTTTTGTTGACCTGTTTGAAGAGGGTGTGGATGTGGCAGTACGGATCGGCGGTGCGCCCGACCTGCCCGCTTCGCTGGGCTGGCGTAATATGGGACGCGAGCAGATGCAGTTCTGTGCCTCACCTGCTTATCTGGCACGCGAGGGACGACCTGAAGATGAGGCAGCGCTGCTGAACCACCGCGCCATCCTTTATGAGCGGGTGGATGGCAGCACCAAACCCTGGCTGTTCACCACGGAAGATGGTCAGCCGCACTGGCGCGAGGTGCCTTTCCGGCTGGCCCTGGGCGACGTTGATGCCCAGTTGCAGGCGGTCATCGCCGGACTGGGTGTGGCACAGATGCCCTCATGGCTGATTCAGCGCGCCGTGAAACAGGGCGACCTGGACATTATCTTGCCACAGTTGCAGCCCGACGGCCTGACGCTGAGTGTGGTGTGGCCACGCCGCAAACAGTTCCTGCCTAAAGTCGATGCGCTGTTATCAGCGCTCAGCGCACTAAAAATCCGCTAACCCGCCCTGTTATCGGTTTATCGCGGTTGGGATGTTTCATCCTGACCACGTTCATTTACTCTTTCCAGACGCTGATTTCCCCCTGCTCTGCCCTGCCTGAACCGCCGGTAACTTATCAATATCCCTTATAACCCGCTTAAATTTAATGGCTTTATTTCCGCTCTGATGGAATCCCATCAAAATAAAAAGGGCGGAAGGGTTGAGCTCACATAATGAAAACTAAGTTTCAAATATAATTTAACCCGAAATAAAAATATCAGTAGGGTGATGTCTTCTTCATGTTCTGACGTTTTGTCTTTGCCGTTATTACCAGGAGTATTCATGGAAAAAGAACTTTATATTTCGTCGAACCCGGCATCCGGTCCAAATAGCACCACCCGCACCGAGCCTTTTGTGAAGATTATTGCGCTGGTCGCCACCCTGGGTGGATTGCTGTTTGGTTATGACACCGGTGTGGTCTCGGGCGCGTTACTGTTTATGCGCGGCGATCTGCATCTCACCCCATTTACCACCGGACTTGTCACCAGTTCCCTGCTGTTTGGTGCAGCCTTCGGCGCGCTGGCAGCCGGTCATCTGGCGGATGGCCTCGGCAGACGACGCATTATCATTGCGCTGGCGCTTATCTTCGCTTTTGGCGCTGTCGGCTCGGCCCTGGCGCCAGATGTCACCTGGATGATCGCTTCTCGCCTGTTTCTGGGCTTTGCCGTAGGGGGTGCTGCCGCGACCGTACCGGTCTACATCGCAGAAATCGCCCCGGCCAATAAACGTGGTCAGCTGGTCACCCTGCAGGAGCTGATGATCGTCAGCGGTCAGCTGCTGGCGTACATCTCCAACGCCACCTTTAACGATATCTGGGGCGGCGAAAATACCTGGCGCTGGATGCTGGCACTGTCAATTGTCCCCGCTGTTCTGCTCTGGATCGGCATGATTTTTATGCCTGAAACCCCGCGCTGGCACGTAATGAAAGGCCGCAGTCAGGCAGCGCGTGAGGTCCTGGAAAAAACCCGTGCCGCCGACGATGTCGAGTGGGAACTGGAAGAGATTGAGGAAACCATCGAAGAGAACCGTCAGCGTGGCAAAGGCCGCCTGCGCGATCTCGCCACACCCTGGCTGATGAAAATCTTCCTGCTGGGCGTGGGTATTGCCGCCATCCAGCAGCTGACCGGGGTGAACACCATTATGTATTACGCCCCCACCATGCTGACCGCCGCCGGACTGAGCAACGATGCCGCGCTGTTCGCCACCATCGCCAATGGTGTGATTTCAGTGGTGATGACGCTGGCAGGCATCTGGTTAATCGGCAAAGTAGGACGCCGCCCGCTGGTGTTAATCGGGCAGATGGGCTGCACCTGCTGCCTGTTCTTTATCGGGCTGGTCTGCTGGCTGATGCCGGAATATCTCAACGGCACGGTCAACCTGCTGCGGGCTTATCTGGTGCTGGCGGGCATGCTGATGTTTCTCTGCTTCCAGCAGGGCGCATTGTCACCCGTTACCTGGCTGCTGCTGTCGGAAATCTTCCCCGCCCGGATGCGTGGCATCTGTATGGGGGGCGCTGTCTTCTCACTGTGGATCGCCAACTTCGCCATCTCTATGGCCTTCCCGCTGTTATTAGCCGCATTTGGTCTGGCCGGCGCCTTCTTTATATTCGCGGCTATCGGCATCGGCGGTTCTGTTTTTGTTGTGAAGTTTATTCCCGAGACCCGGGGAAGAAGTCTTGAGCAGGTCGAGCACTATTTCTATGCGCTTTATAACGGCAGGAAATAGTGCCTGCACGCTGCAAAGAGAAAAAAAACGGCCCGCGTCATCACGCTGACGACCCGATTGCGATTAACACCGTACACCCTACATTCAAGGAAATTGTTATGAGCCTGAATATTCCCAACGCGCGCTTTTGCATCAACCGTAAAATTGCGCCCAGCCTCACCCTTCCGCAGTTTTTTAAACTGGTCAGCCAGCTCGGTATTCATAATGTCGAACTGCGTAATGATATGCCCAGCGGCCGCGTCACCGACGATCTCACCGGCGACGAGGTAAAAGCTCTGGCGCGTGAGTCAGGCATCCGGATTGTGACCATCAATGCGCTCTATCCCTTTAATCAGCTGAATGAAGAGGTGCTGCAACGCACCCGCCAGCTGTTAAGTGATGCACAGGCGGTCGGCGCTGAATCGCTGGTACTCTGCCCGCTGAATGACGGCACGCCGATTAGCGCTGCCGACACCGTAAGCGCGCTGAAAACCCTGGCCCCGCTGTTCGCAGAGGCAGGTATTCAGGGGCTGGTGGAACCGCTGGGCTTCCCGCAAAGCTCGCTGCGTTCGGCGACGCAGGCTCAGACGCTGATTCATGACGCGGGTGTGCCGTTCAGATTGTTGATCGATACCTTCCATCATCATCTGTTTGAAGATGCGGAACAGACTTTCGAACAGGAGATCGATATTCAGCAGATCGGTCTGGTTCACCTTTCCGGCGTCACCGACCCGCGCCCGGTTAACCAGCTTACCGACGAAGAACGCATCATGCTCAGCGCGGACGACCGCTTGCGCAGCAAGCAGCAGGTCGCGCGACTGGAGAAGATGGGTTACACCGGCCTTTACGCCTTTGAGCCGTTCTCCTCAGTGATGAACAGCTGGCAGGAAGCGGACATTGCCCGCGAAATTCGCGACAGCATCCAGCTGTTAAACCACTCAGCTTAAGGAATTATCATGACTATTAATATTGGCGTCATCGGCACCGGCGCAATCGGTCGCGAACATATCCGCCGTTGCAGCACCGTTTTACAGAATGCGCGCGTGGTGGCGCTTAACGATATTAACCGTGACAACTGCCAGCAAATCGTTAACGAGCTGACGCCGGAAGCGCGCATTTATGACAATGCGATTGATCTGATTAACGATCCGCAGGTTAATGCGGTGCTGGTCACCTCCTGGGGCCCGACGCATGAAGCCTTTGTGCTGGCCTGCATTGAGGCGGGTAAAGCGGTGTTCTGCGAAAAACCACTGGCGGTCACCGCGCAGGGCTGCATGAACATTGTGGAAGCAGAAATTAAGGCAGGGCGTCAGCTGGTACAGGTTGGCTTTATGCGCCCTTATGACAGCGGCTACCGTGCACTGAAAGCGGTGATCTACAGCGGCGAGATTGGCGAGCCTTTAATGCTGCACTGCGCGCACCGCAACCCGGAAGTGGGCGACAGCTACACCACCGACATGGCGATCACCGACACGCTAATCCACGAACTTGATGTGCTGCGCTGGCTGCTGGATGATGACTATGCCAGCGTGCAGGTGATCTTCCCGCGTAAAACCCGTAAGGCGTCGTCACATCTGCGCGATCCGCAAATCGTGCTGCTTGAGACCACCAAAGGGGCGCGCATTGATGTCGAAATCTTCGTGAACTGTGAATATGGTTACGACATTCAGTGTGAAGTGGTGGGTGAAAGTGGCATTGCCCGCCTGCCGGAACCGGTCTCTGTGCAGCTACGCAGCGCGGCTAAGCTCTCCACCACCATTCTGACTGACTGGAAAAAGCGTTTTATCGATGCCTATGACGTGGAGTTACAGGCATTTATCAATAACGTCATCAGCGGTGAGATGACCGGTCCCTCAGCATGGGATGGCTACGCCGCTGCGGTGGCCGCTGATGCCTGTGTCGCAGCACAAAATTCCGGTGAAATTGTGCCGGTCAGTATGCCAGCAAGACCGGCGTTTTATCGCTGACAGAAACGCTGCACGGCGGGCTCCGCCGTGCATTTCCTCAAGCCCTGTTCAACCTGATAAGCGGCTTTTCCATCCATCCGCAGCAACAACCTGAAGACCCGCTCTCTGACGCAGGCCATTATTTTTTACACCTCACCAGGAGGGCTGCCGATCAACCGGACGTCTAACCGCGGGCATCGATCGAAGAAAACCGCTTCACCGATAAAGTGCTGCTTCACTGCGGGCCTGGCCGGTCAGTATTCCTGTTTGTTTCCCCTCCCCAGCCTCCTTTACGCCACAGTAAAAACAACCGAAGCGCCCAGCATAGCGACATCATGGTTATGGTCGCGATCAGCGCCACGACGGCGATGATGAGCAATGGGCCGACGATGGGTAGCAGGCAATGGCCGTCGGTTTTGCTGAGGATGCGTCCGCTGATAATCAGCCTGGACAGCGAGTGATGACCTGCTCACTTTGTTTCCGGGAATGAAGCCTTGTTCAGGGCAAAAGGAGAGATAGCAGGAAAATAGCTTGTGCAAGCCAAAAAAGACGCCGTTTTCTGTATCCTTCTGAATCAATCAGGCAAGGAATCGCGCAGGATAAGCAACGCCGGATTTCCTGCCTGCTTAAACTTCCAGATGCCGCGGCAAATGGAATTGTAAAGCGAGCAGCACGGCAGGCATATAAAGGGGTTCAGGGGTTGATATGCGTTCAAACATGATCGAGTTTATTAGTATTTTTATTCAGGTAGTGGAACAAGGTAGTTTCACAAAAGCCGCGGATATTCTGCAGTTGCACCGCCCGGCTGTAAGTAAGGCGATACAGCAACTTGAGGACGATCTTGGCGTAAAACTCATCCACCGCACCACCCGCAAGCTGAGCATCACCCCGGAGGGAGACGAGCTTTATCAGCGTGCCCGAAATGTTCTGGCTGAAGTAGATCAGATGCTGGCCATTTTTTCACCCACCCTTCCGCCGCGTGGACGGCTCAGGCTGGATGTCCCGCTGGCGCTGGCGCATTCCATTCTGATTCCTCACCTGACGGAGTTTCAGTCGCGCTATCCCGCTATTGACGTGGTGCTGGTTTCATCGGATAAAAAAACCGATCTGATCACCGAGGGCGTGGACTGTGTGGTGCGTCTGGGTGAACTACAGGATTCCAGCTTTGTTTCCCGCCGCCTGGGAGATATCAGGATGGCTACCTGTGCTGCCCCTCTCTATCTGCAACGCCACGGCAGGCCGAAAACACTGGCAGAACTTGAGCAGCACCGGGCAGTTAATTTCTTCAGCGATAACAGCCGGAACGTGATGGAATGGAAATTTATAGAAAAGGGTGTCGTTGTTTCGCGCCGCCCGGCCAGCAGTATTCTGGTCGATAACTCCGATATCCTGTTGTCCTGCGGCCTGGCAGGTCTGGGTATTATCCAGGCCTCCAGAAACGCTCTTGCCCCCTATATCGCTTCCGGCGAGCTTGAAGAAATCCTGACTCAGTATCCGTCCGTTTCAAAACCTGTGTCGGTGATGTACCCGGATAAGCGTTATCTCCCGCCTCAGGTACGCGCCTTTATTGACTGGTTTAGCGAGGTTTTTGCCCGGCAGATGAGCTGAGGTCGCGGATTGTTACCCGATCAATAACAGTGAAGTTCCGGCGCGACTATTTTTCCACCGATGACAACCGCGTAGATTAACCGCAGATAAATCGGGTATGCCTTCCGCGCTCTTCATAAGGTATTCCGCTAACTGACGAGGTCTGAAAATGTCTAAAGTTGTAACGTTTAACCGTACCGGTGGTCCTGACGTTCTGGAAGTGGTTGAGCTGGAGGTGCCCGCACCCGCTGCAGGAGAAGTCCAGATACGCGTAAAGGCGTTGGGTCTCAACCGGGCGGAAATTATGTACCGTACTGGCCAGTATGTGATTGAACCCGAATTCCCGGCACGCCTGGGTTATGAAGCAGCTGGCGTAGTGGAGGACGTTGGTGAAAATGTCGAGGGTTTTACGCGCGGAGATGTAGTCAGCGTGATCCCTTCTTTTATGTTCAGTGAATACGGTATGTATGGTGAGCGGGTTAATGCACCTGTGCATGCGGTGGTGAAACATCCGGTTAACCTGAGCTTTGAAGAAGCTGCAGCGAGCTGGATGATGTACGTTACCGCTTACGGCGCGCTGGTTGAGTACGGTAATCTGCAGGCTGACCAGAATGTCATTATACGCGCAGCATCGAGCAGCGTAGGGCTGGCAGCTATTCAGATAACGAATATGCTGGGCGCCAGACCTGTGGCATTAACCCGCACCAGCGAAAAACGTGACATGCTGATTAAAGCCGGGGCTGCCGCCGTGATCGCCACGGCAGAACAGGATATGGTCGCTGAAATTAATCGCGTGACGAATGATGAAGGTGCCCATATTGTTTTTGATCCTGTCGGTGGCCCGGACGTGGCAAAGCTGACGCAGATAATGGCACCCCAGGGCATGTTCTTTCAGTATGGTGCGCTTGATAGCCGTGACATGCAGGTGCCGGTGTTCGACATTCTCGGTAAACATCTCACACTACGTGGCTATGAGCTGTTCGAAATCACTACCGACCCGCAAAAAATGGCGCGGGCAAAATCGTTCGTCACAGAAGGTCTGCGTTCCGGAAAACTTAAACCGATCATAGATAAAACCTTCAGGCTTGAGGATATCGCTGAAGCGCATCGTTATATGGAATCCAATGGTCAGGTAGGCAAAATCGTGGTAACGATTGAGTAATACTGCTCCTGACGGTTTATGACCGGATCGCATAACCGGTGAGTTATCCTTAATGAAAGGTGCATGGCCTGACCAGCTTCCGGCGGTCAGGCCATTGCGGATTTGTCTGTCCGGCGAGAACGTCATTAGCCCATAAAATGATTATCAATCAGGCCTTTATTCGCAGGGCAAAAATATTCTTCCCTTCCTCATAGCGGTAATAAGCACTCCCGCCATGTAACACAGCGATTGCGCGCACCAGCGACAGTCCCAGCCCGCTTCCCGCCGTATGCCGGACGCTATCGCCCCGCCAGAAACGTTCAAATAATTTTTCAGGCTCCTCCAGCGCTTCACCCGCGCTCGACACCTTAATCTCAACGTAGTCAGCGTGATGAAACGTGCTGACCTGAATCGTCCCTTTTTCAGGCGAGTAACGAATGGCGTTGATCAGCAGATTAGTCATCGCACGCTGGAACAGCATCTTATCCGCGTTGAGGCTGCCTTCGGCGCTCAGCTCAATGACCTTCTCCTGCTCTTCCGCAACCGGTTCAAGAAAGTCGATCAGCGCTTCCAGCGCATCCTGCAGCAGGAAGTCCTGTTTATTGAGTCTGATATTGTGGTGCGTGGCGCGAGCCAGAAAGAGAATGTTTTCGGTCAGACGCGACAGGCTCTCCAGCTCTTCAATGTTGCCTTCGAGCAGCGTCTGATATTCAGCGGCTGAGCGTTCATGACCCAGCGCGACCTGGTTCTGGCCCAGTAACACATTTATGGGCGTGCGGATTTCGTGCGCCAGATCGTCGGCAAACTGGGTCAGACGGATAAAGTCCGTGGATAAGCGCTGACGCATAGCGTTAAGCGCATTGCCAATCGGTAGCAGCTCCTGCGGGATAGCCTGAAGCGGCACGGGCTGATTTAACCGGTCACTGGCCGTTTCTGCCACGATCTTACTTAACCGGCCGATCGCCCTAAGCCCTCTGCGAATCAACAGCGGACTGACAGCGGCGCACAGCAATATGGCCGCCAGTGAAACCAGAATGCTTTGCTGGCGATAACGCTCCAGCATCAATGCCCGCTCCCGCGCGACTCTGGCAAGCGTAATGGTTACCGGCCCGAGCGAGGAATTTGCCTGCAGGCTTAACGCCGACGCTTCGCTCTTGTCCGCATTGATCCAGCGGTGCAGCTGTTTCTCACTGGGTGGCGTGCTGACCGGCGTAGGCGGGATGGCGGGCACTGTTATCCCGGTATGATTAATACTGACGTTTTGCTCATGCTGCGAGCGGATGCTGAGAATGTCCTGATGGATATCGACCATCCGATTGAAATAGAGCGGCAGCGAGCTGGGATGGGCACCATCTTCAAGCAGTTGTCTTAACTGCGCCGCCCGGTTAATCAGCGTTTGATCGTCCCGCCAGACCAGTTCGCTGCGTAACGCTTTATACAGAATCAGGCTGATGCCGCCACAGGCCATCGCCATGATTAGCGTAAAAATCGCCGTCAGCCGCAGCGTCAGAGAAGGGCTAGTCACCCTCGCCTTCTTTTTCTGACAGGCAATATCCCATGCCCCTTACCGTAGTGATGAGCTTTTGAGGAAAGGGATCGTCGACTTTACGGCGCAGGCGACGGATAGCCACATCGACGATGTTGGTTTCACTGTCAAAGTTAACGCCCCAGATTTCGCTGGCCAGCAGCGTCCGCGGCAGAATCTCACCGTGACGGCTGGCGAGCAGCCATAACAGCATGAACTCTTTGCGCGTCAGCGTCAGAGTGACACCGTCACGCATAACCTGAAAGCGTGCTGAGTCCAATACCAGATCGCCTACCCGCAGTACACTACTGTGCGGCTGCTGCTGCCGGAGCTGATTCCTGACCCGAGCCAGAAGTTCTGCAAAAGAAAACGGCTTAACCAGGTAATCATTGGCCCCCAGTTCCAGCCCTTTCACCCGATCATCCACCGAGTCTCTGGCGGTCAGGCAAATCACCGGAATCTGACTGGCGGTACGCAGGGTTTTCAGCACCTGCCACCCATCCATTCCCGGCAGCATAATATCCAGTATCACCAGGCTGTAGGGATGCGACAGCGCCAGCTGCAGGCCATCCCGTCCGTCTGCGGCGTAATCCACGATATAGCCCGCTTCTTCCAGCCCCTTACGTACCCAGGCGCTGGCCTTCTGGTTATCTTCAATCAGTAATAGTTTCATCGGCGCAGTGTGCCATGAAATTTCTGACCGCCCCAGCGTTTCAGCGCCAGATGACAATATGGTCATCTTTCTGACAGGCAGAACGAACAACCGAACAGGTATAACAGCGGGGTGATTAACACCGGAGTATTAAAAAATGAAAAAGAGCCTCACTGCCCTTACCCTCGCCACGCTGATTGCCGTTCCCGCGGTCACCTTCGCGGCCAGTAAAAATCCGCTGAGCGTTCACGTGCTGAACCAGCAAACCGGGCTGCCGGCCTCAGAGGTTGAGGTGATGCTTGAGCAGAAACAGGGAGAAAGCTGGAAAGTACTGAATACCGCCAATACTAACCAGCAGGGGCGGATTGATGCCCTTTGGCCAGCAAAGCCCTTTGAGCCGGGAGACTATCGGGTGATTTTTAAAACCGGTCACTATTTTGCGGCACACCAACAGCAGAGTTTCTTCCCCGAAATCCCGGTGGAGTTCCATATCACCAATACCACGACTACCTATCACATTCCGTTGCTGCTGAGCCAGTACGGTTATTCCACCTATCGCGGGAGCTGAAATAAATGAAACGTTTACTGCTGGCATTGATGCTGACAACCGGACCTGCCGTGGCGCTCGCTGCTGAGCCAGCCTCCGTCTATGACATGACGCAGGCGCTGAGTAATCAACTGGCGACGGAGGCTTTGTCCGCCTGCCACAACATGAATCGTCAGGGCGTAGTCGCCGTGGTGGATCGGGGTGGAAATCTGGTCACACTGATGCGGGATGACAACGTGGGGCCGCACAACACCCAGGCGGCATGGCGTAAAGCGTTTACTGCGCTCTCCACCAAAACGCCGACCAGACAACTGACCATAAAGGCGCAATCCTCACCGGAAAGCGTCAACCTGAATACGGTAAATGAGCTATTGCTGCTTGGCGGCGGCGTGCCGGTGCAGTATCGCGGCCAGTGGATCGGCGCTATCGGCATGGCGGGCACCGGCGGCGCGGAATCCGACGATCAATGTGGGACCGAAGCGATTAACAAAGTGCTGGGTAACAGCAAGTAACCGTAATCATGATGAACGCGCGGCGGGTATTATTCCTGCCAGACACGGGGAAGAAACTGTTCCCCGTGTTGTTTAAATAAATCGCCGCCAGAACGGCTGCTTTGTGCCAGAAGCTGACATAGCCTATACCGCGCTAAGAGGAACATGATGAGCTGAACAGCTCTGAGTGCATATATATTGTGATTCTGATCAATTAAAATACTACATGTTGCGTTTTTAGAGCCAGAATCAGTATAAATTACAACCTGACATTTCTGGAGGGCATTATATGGGTAAAAACCAGCACGTGGTTCCTCATAACGGTGAGTGGGCAGTAAAAGGGGCAGGCAATATAAAAGCGACCTCTGTACATGACACACAGCAGCAAGCTATCGATGCAGCTCGTTCGATTGCAAGAAACCAAGGTAGTGAATTGCTCATTCATGGACGGGATGGCCAAATCCGTGAAAAAGATTCTCATGGCAAAGACAAATACCCCCAAAGGATAGCCAAAATTCATAATAAAGAGGGCCGACAGGCCCTTTTTATTATTTAGTTAAATTTAGAACTATTCTCACTGAGCCTTTTACGCGCCTGCGCCCAGACCAATCCTCACATCAGATTTTATTAAATTAGTTTAATCCCGGAATATTTACGCCGAATACCTGCAATAGCAAAATAATATTCAGCGTCACGATTATCACTGTGCCAATTATCGACAGCATTACCGTTAATTTATTATTGACAAACTCACCCATAATATCCCGGCGACAGGTAAACAATACCAGCGCTATCATCGGTGCTGGCAGAGCCAGACTCAGAACAACCTGACTGTAAACCAGCGCATCTGTTGCATTCACTCCAAGTGAAACCACTATGAAGGCGGGTATCATGGTGACCAGACGGCGTACCCATACAGGAATGTAGAACCCCACAAATCCCTGCATAATCATCTGACCCGCCATAGTTCCCACCACAGAGCTGGAAATGCCCGATGCTATCAGAGATAACAGGAATATCCCCGCAGCACCAATACCCAGCAAAGGGGTCAGAGTGTGATAAGCCGTCTCAATTTCTGCAACATTACTGTGTCCGGCATGGAATGCACTCGAAGCCATGATGACCATCGCAATATTGACCATCCCTGCGATAGTCAGTGCTATTACAACCTCAATGTTTGAGAATGCCACCAATTTGCGGCGTTCAGATGAATTTTTTGCCGGACTACGGTTCTGGGTTAATCCTGAATGGAGATAAATAGCATGTGGCATAACGGTTGCCCCGATAATACCTACGGCAATAGTTAACGCCTGGGCATCCGGCAGTTTCGGATTGACCATGCCTAAACCGGCAGCAGCCCAGTTAACCGGTGCAATAAACATCTCAATCAGATAACACAGTGCAATGACAGCAACCAGTCCACCAATCATCAGTTCTAAAGGCCGGTATCCACGTTTTTCAATCATCAGCAACATGTAAGTGATCAGCGCGGTGATAGCCATGCCTGGTAATAACGGGATATGGAAAAGAATTGACAGCGCCAGCGCACCGCCAAGAAACTCTGCCAGATCGGTTGCCATTGCAGCAATTTCACTGACAGCCCACATGCCCCATACCACCGGTTGAGAAAACCGGGCACGGCACATTTCAGCTAAATTTTTATTAGTGGCGATGCCGAGTTTCGCCGACAGTGCCTGGAAAAGCATGGCGATAATGTTGGCCATCACCACCACCCACAGAAGGGTATAACCGTACTTTGCTCCTGCCTGTATATTGGTCGCAAAGTTGCCGGGATCCATATAGGCGATAGAGGCAATGACAGCAGGTCCAGCGAAAAGTAATGGTGACGTCAGACGATGACGACGCCCTGATAACACTTCTGTAATCGAACGATTTGTTCTTTCAGTTAAGGTTGTAGGCTGACTGGATCCAGACATAACGTTACTACCCCTGTTTCGCTTTTAACGTGTCTCTCGAAACAACAATATAGCACTGGCTATACTTCATAGCAGAAGCTAATTATATGGTTAAATTAGTAGCATTTTGTATCCGAATGTAAAGAAGAGATGAATGACCTGTTCCAATGATTAACCGCCGCGATACCTGCGATACACGCGGTTACGGCATGGCAAGGGTCCATTTTGCTTTTATAGTGGACCTTCTGCTCAGTGAGTTTGTCTGCTTCCTGTCTGCGGACAACAGATGTCAGCTGCAACGTCATATGACAGCGTGGTAATAGCCTCAGACCTGCTCAGGAGATTTTGCTCTCAGCTGACATCTGCTTTTCAAATCGAAATGTCTGCTGCATAGTTTGCGCCAGTAGTTCTGTCGATTTATCTTCATAAGATACGGCGCTGGGTATGAAGAGAATGTTATGGTCCGGAATAACTGGCATTAATTCGGGAACCTGCATCAGTCCTGAAACCTTTCCACGATCAATCAGACTGACGGTCTGACCTGCCTCAACGTACTTCCTCCAGACGCTGAATAGGAACACAGACTGCTGCAGGGCTCTTATGGAACTGCCCGGCAAGTGCGCTGAGTTTTCCGGTTCGGACAACTGCATGAAAAGCAGAACACTATTGTTCAGGGCATGAATAAAATAGCCTCTGGCAGGCTTTATTCCTCAGAGGCTGGCAAAAAATCATATCCACCCCATAAGCCTGAACCAAAAGTAATCCAGCGGTACAAGAAAAATGAAGGTAGCGGCCGCCAGAGCAATACACAGTCGAATACCGGATGCCAGAGGGACACGAGCCATTACCATGGCCACAACAATTGGTGACGCCTGATAGGGAAGAACGGGTGTTGAATATCCGATGACCTGGATCATGATGACAGCCGGCAGTGAAAAGCCGGAGGCATGGGATAAGGTTTCCGCAAGCGGCGTATACAGAGCAGGTACCCCATTTGATGTGACAAAAAAACTCAGCAAACTACTGAATCCTGCAAGAGTACCGAAACTGATTAATGGTGATTCCGGAGAGATTGGAGCAATTTTTACCAGTTCTTGTCCAATTATCATGCCAATACCGGATTTCGATACTACCGTAGCCAGACCCAGAATTCCGGCCACATAAATACAGGCTCGCATGTTGAGCCCGTTAGCAAATTCGTCGCCACTCAGGAAGCCGACCCGGGGCAGAAGGCAGAGGCATGCGGCAGCAAGGCCGACCCATGCGGCTGGGATCCCATGGATGCTGTCCGTGCACCAGAGAATAAGAGTTGCGGCAAGCAGGAAGGCGAGCCGCTTTGCCGCCGGTGACAGGGGGTCTTCTCGCTCAGCAGAACTCAGTATTTCAGGCGTTGCCGGGAAAAGGAAATAAAGGCAAAAAGTAAGAATCACTCCCTTCAGTATACCCAGAATAGGTGCATGCAGGGCGAGGTAAGACACGTACTGAAAATGTTGCCCATAGCTGCTGAAAGCCGCGCCCGTCATAACGAGATTAGGAACATTTGCCGGGAGAATACTGGCCGAGAGCTGGAAGGTGCCGAAGCCTACCGCCAGAGCCAGAGCGATGCGTCCACGACTGCCTTCCTCAAAACCCGCGCGGTCTGCAACAGCCATTACGATTGGCATAAGGAGAGTAATGCGCCCCATGTTTGAGGGCATAACGAACGCCAGGAGGTAGGTGAGAATTACGGTGCCGGCCAGCATTTTCAGCCAGGAACCGCTGACGAGAGGGTCAATCCTGCGCGCAATAAAATCAGCGATCCCGACCTTCCGGATCGCTGTTCCGATAATGAAACCGCTGAGGACCAGCCAAAACGCGTCTGACTGAAAACCTGCAAAAATTGTGTCGGATGGGGCTATTCTGAGGATCATCGCTGACGCAAAAAAAATCAGCGCCACCAGATATTCCGGCAGAACCCGTGTTGCCCATAACGTGATCGTCACCAGAATGACGGCCCCGGGTATGATTAAAGCGGATTGTGACAATGTATCGAACATAATATATCCCGGAAAAATGTACCTGAATTTTTTAATTGAAGCATCCAGCTATCGCAGAGCGCGTATCCGCCTTCTTACACCAGCCATCGGCATTCCAGTCGGGGCATGGACAAAAAGCAGCTTTTTTGACGAGCACACAGCGCGAGGAAGCGTCGGTACTAATGGCTGATGTAATGCGGATTATCATTTCTGTGAATTACCGTATTTTTCTCAGCACGGGGGCCGCCTTAATCAGGTTCTGCGGGCATGAGCCGCAGACCGGATTTCCGTTGTACAGTGCCATCTCTGTCCGGTAGCTGATCGGGGAGGCTAATGCTATGAGCTTTAACGGGCCGGATATGCTGGCTACTGACATGAGAACCTAATACAGGTCCTGTTTGCCTCGGTAAAACTATGATGGTTCCCAGCAAGGCTGGCTCAGAGCATTTTTCACGGGTTACCTGCGTCTTCAGCCGGGGCATTAAAGTGCACATCGCACTGTGGGCCGAAACACTTTATCTGCTGGCAGCCTGATTTCCCGCTAAGGCAGTTATGATAAACATGCATATTGTGAAGCCTGACATTGAATACAGTGTCCATGTGTATGCCGTAATCAGCATTGTCATAAACCTCAAGATTACTCATGTACACGTTGGTCATATGAGAGCCGCGAACACCGTGTCCTCGTGGACTACCGTAAAAGCCGCCGCTGTTTTTACTGGTCTGAATCAGTCGTACATCGGCCACCCGGCGAAGATAAATATTATGGAAATAGTCTTTCAGGGTGTTACCGTTGTTATGGAGCTTCAGGTCTGTGGCCGTTACATGCTCCGCGCCTTTAATGTGGATCCCATGGCTGCTGTCTTCAACTTCAACGTTCTGCAAAGTGATATCGCTGCAGCTGGTTTTTTCACCCGCTGTAGGATCACCACTGCAGTCAAAAAACAGCCCTATCTGGTCATTCCTTAAATCCTGACTTTCAGGACGCTGGTCAATCGTACCAACCAGTTTTACGTCCTTTATTGCAACATGGGTGACCGCGGTTGCGTGCAAAAGCGGCGCATTTATCCTGCTGGCGACTGACGGACTCCAGGTAATGACTGACTGTGGTCCGGTGCCTTCAAGCGCGACGTTGCTGGCAAGCTCCAGTGACTTTTCAAGAAAATAGGTCTGAGGAGTCAGATGTACGATCCCACCGCCTGCCCTGGCAGCCGATTCCACACATCCCTGGAGATCATGATTAGCTGTGCATTCAAGGCTTGCTGAGGCCCGTGCTTCATCAACACAGGTAATCAGAAACAGTGAAACGAAAAAGCCAGAAAAGCGCATAGAATTTTTCACAGAATTGTTCCTGTTCAGTCTGATAGTTACCGGATAAAAAGTCTGATACCCAGCAGGCACATTACGCCGCCGCCTATCCTGTCCAGCCAGCGCTTGTAACTGATATAAATACGACGTGGCCTGTCGGCTGAAAGCAGGCAGGCCACAAGTGCATACCAGAGCGTATCTATGCAGAAAGCCATCAGGGGCAGCACAACATACAGCACCGGCGAAATATGCGATCCCAGGGTAGCCGCGAAAATACTGCCAAAAACAATCGCGGTATTAGGATTGCTCAGCTGAGTCAGCATGCCGCTAAGAAAAGCATGAGGCGCATAAACGGCCTGAGTATTATTCTGATGGATGTTGTCTTTCCTGTCAGAGCTGAACAGCAATCGGATACCCAGCCAGAACAGATAGGCTCCCCCGGCAATTTTAAGCGCCGAATAAAGCCACGGCACCAGAACCAGCAGCGAATGAAGGCCGGCCAGAGCCAGAACCGAAAAAATCATGCACCCCGTTCCCATGCCAGCCGCTGCCGCCAGGGCACACCTGCGGGAGGAAACAACAGCCGTACGCGCAATCATAATGAAGCTTGGCCCCGGGCTCATTGCACCCAGCAGGATCGCACTGCCGGTGGTCAGCAAAGCTAAAAATGAGTCAGTCATTATTTATCACCCTGGATAAGACCTATGTGATGCACCACGCCGCGGAGCGTGGTGCGTAAACCTTCTTAAGTACGGGTGTGGGTGTGGGTGTGGGTATAGTGGTCAGCCAGCTTATCCAGAAAAGTAAACAATGCCTGGTTCATCTCCCGGTAATCGTGGGCCCGCAGTTCTGCTGGCGTGTCTACAAAGCGGTATTCTGCGGCGCGGCTGAGGTCTTTCTCAGAATTTGCGATCAACAGTTCAACCACCTCAGTCGTCAGTTCCATATGGCACTGGAAACCATAAACCAGGTCGCTGTAAGCAACAATCTGACGCGGGCATCCTTCACTGTGAGCAATAACGGTGGCCTCTGGCGTCAGGCCCGGCATGTCGTTATGCCAGTGACCTACGTCAAGTGTGTGCCCTAAGTGATTAAATAGCTCATGCTGCATACCCTCTTCAGTCAGGGTAATCGGAAACTTACCGATCTCTTTTTCAGGGCTGTGTGAGAAGCGGGCGCCAAGTGCCTCGCCGATCAGCTGCGAGCCCAGGCAGATGCCGATGACGGCTTTTCCTGCTTTGACGGCTGCGGCGATGGTGCGTTGCTCTGCCAGGGCATCAAAGTGAGGACACTCTGCCGTGGTAGTCGCCGGATCCTGCGGTCCGCCCATTACGATGAGAAAATCAATATCCTCGACACTTGCCGGAAGCGCATCGCCTTCGTAAACCCGGGAAAAGGACACATCGTGCCCCTGGCTGGCTGCCCATTGCTCATAGGCACCTGGCGCTTCAAAGCTTTCGTGAATAATGAAATGTACGCGCATATAAACTCCGTGAGATTAGTCAGTCAGCACACCTGACCGGGTGAATTCATTTACTGTGAAGCTGCAGACATTGCTCCGGTAAGCGCCAGAGCGAACTTTCCGGCTTCTGCTGCGTCAAGATCAGAAACCGTGATACGCAGGCCATGAGCAGGCCGGGATAAACCAAATACTTCCCCTCCGCGTATCAGCCATCCTTTAAGCGCCAGATGCATTACCAGTCGCGAGCTGTCGCTGATAAGGGGTACCCATACATTGAGACCATCGTGGCGGTCAGAGACCTGATAATCGTGATACCTCAACAGATCGGTCAGTCCCTGACGACGCAGACGATAGGTTTCTCTGACGCGGGACAGGTGCGAATCAAAACCCGGTGACGTCATCGCACTGGCTGCAACTTTCTGAATGATGTGACTGACCCAGTTCGTACCGGCGTTCAGCCTCTGCTGCAGGCGTATTGACGTTTCACCATCGCTTGCAACAAAGGCGAGACGCAGATCCGGGCCAAGAAACTTTGATGTGGAACGAATCAATGCCCAGTGTCGCGATGTTTCAGGAATAATGTGATGGTAGGTTTCCGTTGAGAGCAGTGAAAAATGATCATCAACAATGACCAGCACCTGCGGATAGTCAGAGAGAAGTGTCCGGATATGTTCCGCACGCCGCTGGCTGAGACCAAATCCGGTTGGATTGTGTGCGCGCGGCGTTATGATCAGCGCTTTGACACCCGCCTCAAGCTGTTCAGCCAACTGCTCTGGCTGCATGCCCTCTTCATCAACTGGCACGCACGCAGCCTGCAGCCGGTTATGCATCAGGGTGCTGATGCTGCTGAGAAAGCAGGGATCCTCAACCGCAACACGGTCTCCGGAAATCAGATAGCAATTCAGCAGACGCTCAACTGCATCAACCGCTCCGCTGGTCAGGTTCAGTTCAAAAGCTCCGGTAATGTCAGGCTCCATCCAGCTACGGCCAATAGCCTCAAGTTCAGCGCTGACGCTGCGTTCCCCATACAGTCCGGCACGTGTGCCTGCCAGTGACAATTCAGGCAGAAAACTGGTACAGGGGTTTCCGCCCGCCAGATCACGCAGTGCCATGTCCGGTGACGTTCCTTCCATCGCAACGGCAGGCATGACAAATCCCCGTATCACCGTGCCATTACGTCCTTTTGAAACGGCAAAACCCGCGTCGGTAAGGCGCTTATATGCTGTCGCTACCGTATTGCGGTTTACTTCAAGAGAAACCGCAAGGTCACGCACTGTCGGCAGCGCCTGCCCTGGTTTAAGTTCGCCTGACTGAACCAGTGCCCTGACCTGCTCAAAAATCTCACCTGATGTCTTACCTGATAGTTTCATTGATCTATGACAATATTTTATTTAACCTAGGACAATAATAATCACACTCACTGCGGGCTGTCTATAACAATGAAACAGGGTGCACACAATTCCGTCAGCAGTACGCTTTTCTCTGCTGACAATACGCAGCCGCGGCATGACATGCATAACCGCTGGCCTCGGGCAGAAAGCGTCGATGACTTTCGCAATAACCTTCAGGCGGTGCGCCAGCGCATCCAGAATGCGTGTCTGCGCAGCGGCCGCGTCGCCAGTGACGTCCGGCTTTTACCTGTCAGTAAAACGATGGATGAAGCGCATATCCGGCTGGCCTGTCAGGCCGGGTGTGACTTTCTCGGCGAGAATAAAGTGCAGGAGGCCTGGCTTAAATCGCAGGCAATGTCCGATCTTACCGACCTTAAGTGGTCCGTTATTGGCCACCTGCAGACCAATAAGGCAAAACTGGTCGCGAAATTTGCCTCCGAGTTTCAGGCGCTTGACAGCCTGCATACGGCGGAAGCGCTTGACCGGCGCCTGCAGGCAGAGGGACGTGCGCTGGATGTGTTTGTTCAGATAAACACGTCACATGAACCCAGCAAATATGGCCTTCATCCTGATGACGCAGAGGTGTTCCTGCAACAGCTGGCGCCCTTCTGCTCTCTTCGGGTTAAGGGGCTGATGACACTTGCCGAGTTCACGCAGGATGCCGCGCGCGTGCGTGCATGCTTCATCCGTCTGCGCACGCTACGTGACCGGCTTTGTGACCGTGCACCTGCGGGTATTATCCCCTCGCAGCTTTCAATGGGCATGTCCGGCGATTTTGAGATAGCGATTGAGGAAGGGGCTACTGTCGTTCGCGTCGGTCAGTCAATCTTCGGGGCCCGGAATCTGTCCGATGACCATTTCTGGCCGGCACAATGAATACAGAGCGCTATTACGCCCGTCTGCGCCTGTCAGACGTTATCTCTGTCAGATGTCAGCGGACGGGGACTGGATACCGGGCTGCGTGCTGCCATAACCGGCTGTCTGGGTATCCGGCTGTTAAGCAGTGAAAACCTGTATCAGCAGTCAGACATGCCTGACAACAGGTAAACAGGCAACCCCGGCAGGCCTTTTTGCCGCATCATCGCATCACATTAAAGGCAGCAGAGAAGAGGCAAAAGATGACTTTATGATACGGGAAAATCACTGTTGCGGACCCGCCAAAAATCGGACTGTCTTTTCATAAGCGGGCCTCGCTCCTGCCTGATGCAGCTGGCACTTTTGGTGCCCGGGAATAAAAAATATTTGCAGAAAGTGAGACCACAGTGTTTAGCGAAAACAAACCAGCCTTAGTAACCTATCGCGGCAGCGTGCGTGAAAACTCGCATATTGCTCACGTTGCAGTGGCCGATAGCTCGGGGCACCTGCTTTTTACATCCGGGGATCCTGAGCGCATCACTCTTGCCCGGTCGACGGCCAAACCTTTCCAGGCAGCCGCCATACTCAGGACCGGCGCGGTGCAGCATTTCGGGCTGGGCAGGCAGCATCTCGCGCTGATGTGCGCCTCTCACAGCAGTGAGCCGGTTCACATAAGATGCGCACGTCAGATACTTGAAAAAATCAGCATCGGTGAGCGCTGCCTGGCCTGTGGCGGGCATTCGCCCCTTTCACCGGAGGTCAGCCGTCAATGGATAAAAACGGACTTTACGCCTACCGGCATCTGTAATAACTGCTCAGGAAAGCATGCAGGAATGATAGCCGGCGCGCTGATGCTGACGGGCTCTGCAGAGGGCTACTCTCATCCGGACCATCCTATGCAGCAGCTCGTTCAGGAAACGGTTTCTGACATCACGGGCCTGCCTCAGAAATCAGTTCAATGGGCGACAGACGGCTGTAACCTGCCGGCGCCGGCCTTTCCGCTGCGTACTCTTGCCTCGTCTTATGCCAGGCTTGCTGCCGGCACAACCGCCTCATGGCCGCATGCTGCATTACTGAACGTTCTGTATGAAGCGATGGCGGATTATCCAGAGCTTATCGGGGGCCGGGGACGATTCTGCACTGTACTGGGTGATGTATTCAGCGGCGCACTGGTCGGCAAACTCGGCGCGGATGCATGCTACGCAATTGCAGTGAAAGCATCAGCTCAGACACAAAAACTCGGTGCATCAGGGGCACTCGGCATCGCGGTGAAAATTGAAGACGGCAGCGTTGAAGCACTGTATTCGGTCATATGTGAATTACTGACGACGCTTGGCCTCAGCAATGAAAAATCGACCACGGCGCTTGAACCGTTCCACTTTCCTGAAATGCGTAATACCGCCGGCGAGGTTACCGGTCACAGAACCTTTGAATTCTGAGCGTTGACTCAGGAAAAAATACCGGCCAGTGGTGCAACAAAATCACAGCTACCCGGTTATTCCGACAGCAGATCTGACGCCGGAGAGATGATGACGAGCAGCTCAGCATTCCTGCCGCCATGTGAGCGTATCCTGTGCGGCTTCAGCCCGTTAAACGAAAAGGAGTCGCCGGTATTCAGGATAATCTTCTGGTCCATCAGATCGACTTCAACTGCGCCTTTGTGGACAAACATAAACTCTTCACCGGAATGCTCCTTAAAATTACTGTCGGAAAACTCATCGTCCGGACAGAGCATAAACGCCAGCAGATTTCGTTCGGCTGCCTGCCTGGTTAGCATGACATAATTGAGCGCATTCTGTCCGTCTGCAGGCTGTCTGCGATTCTCTGCCCGCTCAAGATGATACTCACTGTCTGACGATAACCCGACGCTGAACAGTTCTTCCACGCTAACCCCCAGGGCCTTAGAAAGCTTCAGCGCAGTCGATATTGAAGGCTTGCTCAGTTCACGTTCAACTTTGGACAGGTAACTCTTGGTCATTCCGGTTTCGGCTGCCAGCACGTCGAATGTTATCCCTTTCTTTTTTCTCAGTAATTTCATCCGGATATTCATTTTCTACCAGCATTTTTTAATTTGTTAAATGTATTAACTTGCAAATGACACTTTGTGTCATATAAAGTCATTTGTGTCATCTGGCGTTTTTAGTCAGAAGAATAGCACAAAGAGAATTTTTGTCTTTAACGCGTTACACGCGGAGGTATCAGATGGCTCAGACACTGGAAACACCAAAAGAACAGCTGGTCGGGGACGCAATTCGTAAGATGCAGGAAAATCTGGCTGATAACGCCTGGTCACTGCGGCAGAAGCTTGCGCTGACGTGCCGGATTTTATTTGAACACGGTCATGATTCCGGTATTGCAGGGCAGATTACTGCCCGCGGGCCGGAGTCAGGGACTTATTACACCCAGCAGCTTGGTCTGGGATTTGATGAAATTACCGCAGGCAACCTGCTGCTGGTTAACGAGGATCTTGAGGTTCTGGAAGGCCGCGGTATGCCTAATCCTGCTAACCGCTTTCACAGCTGGGTATACCGTGCACGTCCTGATGTGAACTGTATCATTCATACGCATCCGACACATGTTTCTGCACTTTCTATGCTGGAGGTGCCCCTGCAGATATCGCACATGGACCTCTGCCCGCTGTATGACGACTGTGCTTTTCTTGAAGGCTGGCCGGGCGTGCCTGTCGGGAATGAAGAGGGAGACCTGATCGCAGGTGCGCTGGGAAGCAAGCGTGCTGTATTACTTTCGCATCACGGTCAGCTTTCAACCGGCGCGACGGTTGAAGAAGCCTGCTTCATTGCAGAGCTCATTGAGCGTGCGGCAAAACTACAACTTCTTGCGATGAGCAGCGGCGAAATCAAGCCCATTATTCCGGAGCTTGGACGGGAAGCCCACGACTGGATTTCAAGACCGAAGCGTTACTCTGCAGCATTTAACTATTTTACCCGTCAGATCCTGCGCCACCACGCTGACTGTTTAAACTGATTTTGAATACAGGGTTCATTTATGACAACACCACTCATTCACGGCATTATTGGTTACACCATTACTCCCTTTACCAGTAATGGGGAAAAACCGGATCTGGAGGCGCTCGGTGCCTCAATCGATCGCATGATTGACAGCGGCGTTCATGCCATCGCTCCGCTGGGAAGCACCGGTGAAGGCGCATATCTCAGCGACGCTGAATGGGAAGAAGTCAGTGAGTTCAGCATCGAAAAAGTTGCCGGACGCGTTCCCACTATCGTCAGCGTTTCCGATCTCACTACGGCTAAGTCTGTACAGCGCGCACGTTATGCAGAAGCGAAAGGCGCAGACGTCGTGATGGTTTTACCTGCCTCTTACTGGAAGCTGAGCGCGGATGAGATCCTCGGTCATTATCAGACTATTGGCAGCAGCATCAGTATCCCTGTCATGCTTTATAACAACCCGGCAACGAGTGGCATTGATATGTCCCCTGAGCTCATTTTGCGTATTGTGGATGCAGTTGAAAACGTCACGATGGTAAAAGAGAGTACGGGCGATATTCAGCGTATGCATAAACTTTATCAGCTCAGTGAAGGACAGATACCTTTCTATAACGGCTGTAATCCTCTGGCGCTTGAAGCACTGGCAGCTGGCGCCGCAGGATGGTGTACTGCCGCTCCCAACCTCATCCCGCAGCTGAATCTGGATTTGTATCATGCTGTGAAAAGTAACGACCTGAATAAAGCACGCGACATTTTTTATAAGCAGTTGCCGCTGCTTGATTTTATTCTTAAAGGTGGCCTGCCGGCCACAATCAAAGCAGGTCTGCGCCTCAAGGGTCTTGACGCTGGAGATCCGCGCCTGCCTGTCAGACCGCTCAGTGACGCGGGCTGCCAGCAGCTTAAAAATATGCTGGATACGCTCTGCTGAAAGGTCAGGCTCCTGTAACAGTCCTGACCTTACCTTTGGTTTGCTATCGATTCCGTAATACTGTGCGTTGAATAAAATATACCTGCCATAAATGGCAGGTATATTCATATCTGAGCTCCCTTTTTTACCAGGTTTCTTTACCGGGAATTATAGGATGTCAGTTTCCTATATCACTCCTGCCAGCCTGTCCGTAGCTGAGCATGCATTTGTATAGCGTCGTGGATGCCGGTAATACCCTAAGCCGCACCAGTCTTGTCACACCCAGCTTATTGAAAATACTCAGCACCACCGGCGCCATTATCTGTCGCTGAACAGTAGATGACACTAGAAGGGCTGCGCTTACCATGATGAGATTAACACCTGCACTCTGAGTGGCCGCAGCCTTTATCAGGGCGTTAAAGCGCAACCCCGCCTAACGATGCTGACCGGGTGCATGTTCAGGAAAAATCATGATCGGTTCTGTCAAAGTGAAGCGGAGTAACAGAAATGTGACCAGACCGGACCGCGGCATTCTCGGTGTCAGGCGGTTCAGTCTGCGCCGACCTTTCCAGCGTCAGCCAGGCATAGGGTACAGATCGGGGATCCTGACGAATCGTTACGCCAGTACCCGTTAAGTTACCGCGGCCCTGAGTTGTAGTCATAATTCCTTTGATTTCATCAGGTGCGGTGTCAGGGAGGTTGATATTTAAGCAGGTCTGAGTTTTCCAGGGCTTTGCCAGTACCTGCCTGAGTACACGTTCTGAAGCTTTTTCAGCAGTATCCCATCTGACATTCTCAGCGCTGGTAAAATGCTGACTCAGAGCAACTGAGCGAAAGCCGAGAAGAATACCTGTCATGGCTGCACCAACTGTCCCGGAAAACACCGTCTCATTGCCGAGATTAGCTCCTCTGTTTATTCCAGACAGAATAAAGTCAGGTGGAGTCGACAACATAAGGTGCCGGATGGCCAGCACAACACAGTCCGCTGGCGTACCCTCAATGCTGTACTGTCTGTCCCCCTTCTGCCAGAACCTGACCGGATGATGCAGTGACAGTGACTGAGAAGTACCGCTTCTGTCTCCTGAGGGTGCTACTACCCAGACTTCTTTGGCCAGAGTTCTGGCAACCCGTGCCAGCGTGCTGAGGCCGGGGGCATCGATACCATCATCGTTAGTCAGTAAAAGTCTTTCACAGATAAAGTCTGACATAAAAATTCTCCGGTCACAGGATAGAAGAACAGAAACAATCGTGTAATCTGTTACCTATGAAACTATAGCAATCACCTTGAGGTATTAACATGCCTAATCCGGATCAAATAAGTGAATTCCGTTTTGAGCTGACAAGGCTGACAAAGCGGTTAAGGCAAATTTCGCAGAATGATCCTCAGACCTGGTCGCGAATGCTCGTAATCAGTGCGATAGACAGAATGGGAAATGATGTCACGCCTTCCGAACTTGCCAGGGCTGAAGACATTTACAGCTCGAATCTGGCTGCCCTTCTTAAACAGCTTGAAAATGAAGGGCTGGTAGAAAGACGGTCTGATCTGTCCGACCGCAGAAAAGTCAGAGTACGGTTAACAGAAAGCGGAGAAAAAGAGCTGGCGCTGAGCAGGAAAAGAAGAGATGACTGGCTGGAACAGGCGATCGGGAAGGCGTTGACAGAAAAAGAATCAGAGGCACTGTTAAACATTACCCCTTTTCTTGGACGTATTGCTGACATTACTGAGTTTTGAGCCTTCAATAAATCACGAACTTCTGTGTATTCTAACCATGGGGGAGCAAGCCTGAGCTAACAGAAATAATGACCCCCATGGCGGTAGTACAGGTTTCTTAAACAGCCCTGGCCGGTTATCGCTCATAGCGGATGTCTCCCGAGGTTAGGTCAGCTATGTGCCAGGAGCGGACATCAATGCCATAGGCATTTATAAAAACATGCTGCAAAACTCATGTTAAGTTGAGCTTTTAGTGGGAGTGAAAAATTTACGACGGGAGAGAGCCTGAAGTGAAAGCATTTACAGTGCGTCGCATCAATGAAAGCGATCTGGAAAATTTCAGAAGAGTAAGACTGGAAGCATTGCTCCTTCATCCGGACGCTTTTGGCGCGTCTTACGAAGACTGGAGCCAGAAGCCAGCAACATTCTTTGCTGAAAAATTGCGAACCAATCATATTTTTGGCGGATTCGACCTTCACAACACCTTACAGGGCCTGATTGGTTTGAGCTTCAGTACCTCACCAAAGCTGAGTCATGTCGCTACTATCTGGGGGATGTATGTACGTGCCTGGATGAGGGGATCGGGACTATCATCAGGGCTAATGGAGGCTGTGCTTGAAGCTGCAAGCTCAGTAAGAACTATAAAGCTTTCCGTAGTCACAACGAATCATGCCGCATATGCACTTTATCAGTCGTACGGTTTCACCAACTGGGCCACTGATACTGCTGCGCTTTACTCTAACGGTCTTTTTCATGACGAATATCTTATGAGACGAGACTCGGAAAACGACTCATACCAAACCTATCATGATAAATAACTGCTTTTCGTGGCGACATTATCATTCGTCATCTAAAGGCTATATCCGCTTATCGCTCATGGCGGAAATCACCCTGACATCAGTCCGCTTGTGCCAAAAGCGGACCTTTTAAAGCAAATTTCCGTCAAAGATTAAAATAATATCAACAACTTATAATAAAGGCGCTGTTTATTACTGCATTTCCTGTTTGCCACAGTTCTGTGTCAGACGCTCCCAGTTAGCATGAGCAAAACCTGACAAATCTTCATCAGTGAGACCACAAGTATCTAAAAATTTTTGGGCTTCGTGGCCTGGCCTGTACTGATAAGGAAAATCGGTAGAAAACAGCAATCGTTCTTTACCCACAATATTGGCAGCTCGTTCTAAATAATGCGGTAAAAACATGCCGCTGGCCGTCACGTACAAATTACTTTTTAGATAATCACTGACTGGCTTATTCAGGTTCCCCACGCGTCCCATTACAGCCAGACGTTCGGCATAGAAAAGTATCAGCTCACCCCAGTGGCCAAGGATTATCTGTAACGCCGGGAGGCGGTCAAAAATGCCCGATACCATCAGCCTTACAAACTGTAATCCTGCATCATAATGCCAGCCAAGCCCAAAGGTCGCTAAAGCAACATCAAGTTCCGGACTCAGGTCGCTATAATAGGCTTCACGCACCGCCAAGGGAGGAGTACGGGGATGCAGGAGAACAGGCGCTCCCAGCATGCTGGCGCACTCAAACACAGGCATAAAGTCAGGATGATCCAGATTACGATTACCTACCCGTCCACTCAGCATAGTACCTTTGAATCCCAGCGTTTTGACACAGCGTTCCAGTTCCAGAGCTGCCGCCTGGGGATCAGACACTGGCAGAGTGGCAAAACCCTGAAAGCGGCCCGGATGGCGAACAATGGCTTCCGCTATGGCATCGTTGCAGCGCCTAGCAATATCTACACTTTCAGCCCCCAGCTCATGTAAAGCCGGAGTGGTTAGCGAGAGAACCTGTACGTCTACTCCCGCTTCATCCATTAATGCAAGTCGTCCTTGGGCGAGATCAAGCAAACGTTCACTTATTAAACCTGTGCTATGTGCCAGGCTGGGATCTGTCACAGATAAACCTTTGTCATACCAGGCCCGTAGTACTTCCTCAGTCAGGAAGTGCTCTTCTATTGCAATCAAAGGAAGAAAAGAGCTGCTGTTTACCATGGTACCACCTTCCCAAAGCGGTCTAAAAATTTCAGACCGGATTTGTCTCGGCTTGACTCTATGATACTGACGATGTCAGGAATGGTTTCTTCAAGACTAAAAGCTGCCTCACTCCCTCCCAGCTCAGTACGGATCCATCCCGGAGCAAGAAGCAATAATGAGCGTGCAGGATGTACCTGAGCTTCCCGTACGGCATAGCTGCGCATGTACTGGTTTAATGCGGCTTTGGACCCGCGGTAAACCTCTTTACCGCCTTTGGTATTGTTGCCAATGCTTCCCTGACCGGAAGACATTATGCCAATCAGACCGTCTGCCTCTACCAAGCCCTGCAAAACCTCAATAGTTCGCATTGGCGACAACGCATTAGTCACCATCAGATGGACAAATTCTTCAGTGCTGACCTCGGCGATAGTTTCATCCTGATTGCGGTTGGAGATTCCTGCATTGATGAACAAAGCATTAAAACGCTGTTCATTAAGCCGCTTATGTAAATCATTAAGCTGAGACGTATCCGTCATGTCCAGCTGCTCAGTTGTCAGCTTGCTCGGATACCTGACAGATAAATCGTGTAGCGCGGCGTGCCCTGCGCCCCGAACGGTGGCAGTAACCTGCCATTTACGTCTGAGAAATTCTTCAGCCATCGCAAGACCGATTCCTCGTGATGCACCTATCAGCAATATACGCGGTGGCGCAGACTGCAACGTTGATTCAGCCATATTTATAACTCCGTCTGGCATATATGAATTTTGAGCTTATAAGGGATTAAAAGATTGAACCAGACGCGTCGCATGCAATACTGGGTTGCATAAAATGCAAACGAGTGTGATCTCTGAATATGCACGATCTCGATCTTAATTTACTTAAGGCGCTGGATGCTTTGCTGGCCGAGCGGAGTGTCACACAAGCAGCACATCGTCTGGGGCTGAGCGTATCGGCTATGAGTCGCAACCTGACACGGCTGCGCAAGGTTACTGGCGATCGGTTGTTGGTACAGGCCGGTCGTCAGTTAGTGCCAACCCCTTATGCACAGGGGCTGACTGAACGCGTACACGACATCACCCGTAGCGCATATGACATACTGCAACCTGCCCAACAAGTTTTGAATCTTGCGACGCTTGAGCGCAGCTTTACTCTCAAGGCCAACGAGGGATTCATTGATCTGACTGCTGAATCGCTGGTTGTTGAATTGCAAAAAAATGCCCCCCTGGTGCGCCTGAGCTTTGTGGGGAAAAATGATAAAGATGCTCAGTCTTTGCGTGATGGTTCTGTTGATCTGGAGATTGGGGTACTCGGCACTGAAGCCCCTGAACTGATGACCCGTACATTGTTTAATGACCACTTCGTCGGTATCTGCCGCAGCGGTCATCCCGTGCTGCAGGCGACCGGCGTAACGGCTGAGCGTTATGCCAATTATCCCCACGTGGTGGTTTCTAGGAAAAATAAAATTTATGGCCCCGTAGATACTGCCCTGGCAAAACAGGGATTAAAGCGCCGGATAATGATAGTGGTTCCCGCTTTCGCCAATGCCATAAATATCGTAAGCCATTCAGATCTTATCGGACTGGTACCTTTATCTGCACTTGGCTGGATACCTGGCGGACCGGAGCGAGCGGGACTGGCGCACTTCGAGTTGCCAATAATGACTCCCGTCATCAAAATCTCGGCTATCTGGCATCCCCGGCTGCACACCAACCCGGAGCACCGCTGGCTTCGGGAAACCATTATTTCCGTGTGCCAGCGTAAACCAGACTGCTTCTCACCCCAGGACCGTCATGTCATCATTCCGAAGATATAGCTTTACGCATACTTCTGACCTGACATCTTTCCTCTTCGCTTTATGTCTGTTGTCCCAGAGAACCTGAACGATATTAATGGAATATCAAAAAGCATCACTTTTGCCCAGTGAGCACCGGAGATACTTAATTTTCACCAGATGAATCAGTGACTGTCCGCTTCTCGCTCACAGCAGACCTTCAGCTCAGTTGGCTTGTCCGCTTCGTGCCAGAACCGGACGTTGTACTTAATCATTTACGAGTCCGACACTGTTCAGCGCGCTACGCCACACAAAAACCAATGTCGCCGCTCCAAAAACATAATAAATCTTTATGCCACTTTAGATGGGACAGGCCTTTCAGTCTCGGATAGGCTTTGTCGACACAATACTATTCCCGCTGTAAATGAAATAACCACTGACACAAGCATGAAAAAATAAACAGGCTTTGTGGAATCGCCTGAGAAATAGATAATCATTCCGATTACAGGCAGCACCGACTGATTAAGTAATACAATTAGTGAAGATGTGCCGGCAAAGTGCGAAGGATTAATCGTTTCGATACGAATCATCCTGCATATATTCCCGGTAAAAACCTTGCCTGTAATGGACAGCGCATAACCTCCGACGAAAACTGAAAACAGTGAAGGATAAGCAAGCATTAGCAGTGAACTTGCCGTAATGGTGATAACAGCGAAAATTAGCATAGTTTTACGGGAAACCCTCGAATTTAGCGAGCCGTACAGATAGGTTCCCATCACGCCACATACGCCAGCGGCCACATCAATCAGGCCAAAATACTTTATGTGTAATCCCATGACTCTGTCAATCAGCGCCGTGCCGCTCGATTCGACCAGTCCATCAAACATATTATTTCCTCCGGCAAGACAGATACATAACAATAGCACCGGCGACAGAATAACAATTCTTATGTACTGTATAAAACCGCCCTCTCTGTTTGTACTGCTTACCAGTGAATCCGATTTTATAACCTGCGTGTCACGTAAGTCTTTTTTTCTCAGGATAAAAAATAACGCATTGGCCGCATATAAAATGCAGGGAACAATCAGCAGCATCCGGTAGCCATACTCAATTAACGCTATTCCAATAAGCGGCCCTGCCACCATCCCAAAGAAATCCATTCGGGATATTAGATTAGCATGATGCTCTTTAGTGCTGCTCAAGGTCGAAACGAGCTTTTCATACGAGATGACGGTCTGAGAGTTGCCGATCGAAATGATACTGCCTACGATGCCAAAGGCTACGGCAACGCTTAAATCGGATGAAAAACTGCCGAAAGCCAGAAAAAGACACCCTGCTGATTTTATTAAGTCTGAAGACACAGAAATCGGACGAACGCCAAGCCGGTCAATGTATTTTCCTATAAAAGGAATAATCAGTATCCTCGGCAGCCACCATAGCGCATAGGAGAGACCTGAATATTCAATACTGCCGGTGAGCTGGTAAACCAGAACCGGCGTAAGAAAAACCATCAGTCCGTCCGCAGTCATAACGCAGAACAGCATAAAAAAAAACAGGGTGCTCATAGATAATTTTTAGACCTTTTCTTTTAGAAGAACTTTAACATGTTTACCCGAACTCTCATCAAATACAACTACGGATTTAGGCGTATTATGTGTAGGAGTCTCTCTGACCAACTCCTGTTGCCTTGCCACCAGAAAAGCATAGTAATCGGTATCTGCTTCCTTCCTGTTTGTCCGGTAGCTCAGATAGTTCCGGTTTTTTATGGGCCAGTCTATAACGTCATGACCGGGTATATATTCTTTCTCATCGCTAAGGTAAATAACAGGTCTGTTAACCGTAATAACCCCTGCCATGTTTATCAAAGCGTGCGCGACGCCGCAGGGTATGATCAATTCGACATTCGGATGAGGGGTAAAGGTGATCTCTTCTTCCACAAACAGCGTGTCAGAGCCTTCCCGCATATCAACCAGCTTTAGCGTGATCCTGTGATCTTTTTTTCCCAGAAAAGTAAGATGATCTTCCTGACCAAGGTGCAAGCCGTAAGAATCAAAGTCGTAATGTTCGTTACCATGCTCGACAATATACATTGGTGATTTTCTGGTCAGCGGAACAATGCAGCTGTGCTTGCCAGTTCTGACTGAGGGAATTTCCTGAAACGCTACGCCCGTTATAGCTGATTCAGGCAGAACCAGCGCCTCTTCGTCTGCAAGCTTCTCCCTAATCCGCAGGTTGACTTTACTCCCATCTTCCAGCGTGAACTCTCTGGTTTCAGAGTGCTGAAATTTGTGCTTTTTGAGATTTTCATGCTGAAAATCTCCAATGCGGTGATAAACAATATCCGCTGCTTCCTCCGTCATGGGGATATAACCCGGTACGTCTTCGGGAGAGATATTTTCCGGAATATTAATCACGTCATTACCCGGAGACCAGTTCAGATCGGCCCGTGATAAGGTATCAATATCAGGAAGAAAGAGCGTATAAGAGTTAAGGGTGAAAATATTTTCCAGATTATGGAACGTGTGCGCCACGCCAGGGGGGATAATTAACGTCTTTGCCGATGACGGCGTGATTTCAAACTCAAGGTGTCTTCGAAACGTCGGTGAACTGGAGCGGCAGTCAATAAACTTGGCGAGAATACCCTGCTTTTCACTGCCAAGAAAGGTAAGAGTATCCTGTTGTCCCAAGTGAATACCGTACTGGCCATATTTAAATTCATGTTCACCGTGGTAGACGATATTTACCGGATGGGTCGTGACAAAGGGTACAACATAAGAATCTGACTTTCCATTATTGACTCTCCAGCGCGAAACCCAGCGCAGACCTTCAATAGTAATTTCTTTATTAAGCTGCTCGATTACATCGCTCATAAATATGGCCTCATAAAAAAGGCAGCCTTCAGGCTGCCTTATATCGTCAGAGATTTACCACTTCGATGTCATATCCTGCGCTTTTTGCGCTTTTCATAAGCTCACTAAGGCTACTGGTATTAAGCTGCGAATATTTATCATCCGCTGGCGCATTTTTAATGCCTGCCAGATAGGCAAGTTTATCAAAAGCAGCCGTAGCGGCTGATTTAGTTTGCAGCACCATATCTGTGAAAGAGTTACCCTCCACATTATTTTCATTCGCAGGCTTAGGAGATTTGTACAGACGTGAAACTTCGTTAATTTTGTTCATAAAAACTCCCTACTTTCAGTTGAAGGCATTATGAAAATTAGAACGAACTTGTTAGCGAAATGTCGTTTATTGACGTTTCAATTTACACTTATCATTAGGATAACTTAACTGTCAAGAATATTTATCAACTTAGTAACGAACAAATTTGATAAATAGTTTTTATGCTTTCACAGGCTCAGGCAGCAATCTCTCGCGATAACGCCTGGCAACAGCGCAGCTGCTGACATCTGTAGAACAGCAGGTAATCCTTCAGACGGAGCGAAAATGGTGTCAGGAAAAGGAGTAGGCGTTACGACAGAATAGATTTCCTGCGCCGTAGAGGTGGTGAGAGTCGCCCACACGCGGATTTTGCTGACAAGGAAACGTTGAATGGTCGCGTCACGGAATTAGCTCGTCTGAGTTCACATAACGCGTTGACTATATCCACTTTTCGCTCAAAGCTGTCAGTCAATTCCTTTGAATTCCTGAAAATTTTTCAGCCGCCGTTCTGCATGTCGGGTCAGAAACGCAGCGTGTCCAGGGCGGCGCGATTTAACTGTAATGGCTCTGATTTGCCTGAAAGTGGTTTGGTTACGTCAGGGCTGTATCCCGGCAGGCGTTCCTGAAAAGCGGTTCACCGGACAGAATATGCGGTCTATCCAGGAGGTAACTGTATCAATGCGCTGGGTCTCTGAGGCATAGATGGTGCGTAACTTTTTCTATGCCTGTTAAAGCAACAAAGCCAGCTCGTTCATAGAAAGTGAATGCCGATGGAGGAGCGTTTGTGTTGATAAAATCAAACCAGTGGCCAGAATCCTCAAGTATCTCACTGAGCAGGGCACTGCCAACCTGCCTTTTTCTCCATCCTGAGTCTACATAGAGATGTCGCAGACGTCCGATGCCAGTTTTTAGCGTAAACGGGTCGATGTTGAGTCCACAAACGCCAACGATTAATCCCTCTACAGAAGCCCCAATGAGTTTTTCTCCGGGTCTATCAAAACGGTTGTGTCCGCTAAGCCAGTTATCTTCCAGTCGGCGCAACATGTTAAATCCTTCAGCAATGCTCTGCGCTCTTAACTCAGCAAATCCTGGGCTGTCCGGGGTGACGTTTTTGAATTGGATGTCCATGATTCTTCCAGTGATTTCAATCTGCATAGTCTGGACAGTCTGGACAGTCTGGACAGTCTGGACAGTCTGGACAGTCTGGACTGAATTATGATTGTGCCCGGTATGACAATGGCCCACTCACACTTCCTACTGCCATCAATGTTTGCTCTGTGCCAGGAGCGGATGAGATGGCTCTGACTGAGGATTTAAAAGATAAGGCTGTGCAGAGAAAAAGCAATGAGCATCATTCCTCCGATAATGTTGACATATTTTTTCAGCATCAATGGGTTAGTTTTTTTGGCTGAGAATATGAGCGTTTGAGTGATTGCAAAAAGCCAGATGCTCATAACCACTATATGAACTGATCCCAGTATAAGGTAGTTGCAAACGCCACCCTTCCCTCCTGCGAACTGTGAAACGACTGTCAGATAAAAAAGGATGGCTTTAGGGTTCAAAACATTAGCCAGCCAGGCCTCTTTTAACGTCACGGAATGCCTTACACCAGTAAACCCGCCTGAATTTACCGTTTTCCCACTCCGTATGAGCATCGCGCCTAACCAAAGCAGATAGACAGTTCCGGTTACTTTAAGCACAGCAAACGCCGCTGGCGACGAGATGAGCACAGCCGTGATACCAAGCCCTATAGAAAATGCATGGGTATACATGCCCAGAGCTGTTCCGGCGAGAGTTCTGAATAAACCTTTGTTACCTCCTGCCAGAGCACTGCTCATAACGAGAGTAAAGCTCGCTCCGGGCGACAGAACAACAGGAAGTAATTCTGGCATAAAGCCAAAAATGTTCACATCCATAGATTCTGGATAGTAATTGGCTCTCTCTGAAATTGCCAGTCCAGGCGTTTCGCATATAGGTAATGTTCAGCTAAGCAAAACAGGGAATCGTCATGAATCAAACGTCCGCTTTTCTCTCATAGCGGGCATGATCCGATGTCAGACCGCTCTATTCCAGGAGCGGCCCCTCACAAAGCTGATTCTTTTCACGGGACGAACTCAGTCAAAAGCACGGTTAAACCCGTTGTGATCAAGAGGCCGTTCTTTGCTCAGCGGATTATGGAGAATAAGGCAGTGTGTCTTATAAAATATTCCCTCAAATGGGTATTATGAGGCGCTGCACTGCGGGGGCTTTAAAAAAGATATTCTCTTTGGTTATTGGTAAAAACGCTTTCTGGAATTCTTTAGTTTAAATTTTGAGACATATTGATGCCGGTAATATGAAAGCCATTCTTCTGATACAGTGCTTTCGCTGAGGCATTATTCGGAGCTACCCTAAGTCCGACTTCATTGATGTCCATTATTTTTAGCAATCTTTTCATTTCGCATAAGGCCAGACCACCGAAGCCACGGCCGCGCCAGTCAGGATAAAGGTAGAAATCACTTATCCAGGCTGATGGCCCGGTGATCGACAACCAGAGGATGCCAATAACGTCCTCTGGTTCATCAGGCTGTTGGATACACCATAGTTGATTAGCCGGAGTCATAACTCCCTTGGTTAACACGGTATCAATAGATTCTATGGCTTTGATTTGTGCTTTTTCGGAGAGATATCCCCGATTGTTTTGCAGATCCTGCGAATATTCATGGATGAAAAGAGAACGATAATTTTTGAATTCTTCTTCATTCATATTCCTGAGAGTAATCACACTGTCGTCCTGATGTGGTAGTTATGTGTTGAAGATATCACCTGGAAACTGTTTTTCAAGGTTCTCTGTTAAGGAATATTTTCTCTGCAAGTATGAATCACCACTGAGAATGGTGATATTCCAGGATAGAGAGTAAAACGGCACTTGCTGATTATTGCTAAGCTCCGTTTTTTGCCGTAGCGCCTGTTAACCAGCTTCAGAAGTTAACCCGCCCCTTTGCCATCAGACTCAGCCAGCAGGCCCGGAACGCTGTGTGATCCGGGGATTTTAGGCTGTTCGATTGAGGTGTCCCGACATCTTAAAATGTCACTGAAATTATATACTTTGCTTTCCTTCAGCTGATGACGAGACGCTGACCCGGAATGCAATAACCAACGCGGCAGTAAGCATGATACAGGCTGCAGTAATGAACACCCCCGTCACCCCGTTGAGGCCATAAATCAGACCCCCTATTGCTGCACCCGCGGCAATGGAGGATTGCACGGCGGCGACCACCATACCCCCTGCACTCTCGGCCTCATCGGGAAGCGTCCGGGCGACCCAACCTGACCACGCCACCGGTATGCCACCAAATGCCAGCCCCCACAGCATGACCAGCGCTGTAAGACCGGCGATTGATAACGGCAGAGTGATCATACCCAGTGCCGCTGCTCCCACCAGAGCAGGCATAATAATCAGCGTAAAACGCAGGCTGCGTTCCATCAGCCATCCTGCCGACAGTGTCCCGATAAAGTTAGCCATGCCAAACACCAGAAGTATTAATGCCAGCCCTTTTGCGTCTATGTGTGCGAGTCCTTCCAGCGCAGGCCGTATATAGGTAAACAGCGCATACTGGCCGGTGTGTGCAAGCACGCACCCCAGCATGCCCACACTTACGCCCGGCCTCTGGAGCAGAGACAATACGGATGCCGTCCTGGTCCTGACCACCGGCGGCATTCCGGGCAGCGTCAGCCACTGAACAATGAAAGAGATTGCGCCAACCGCAGCAGCAGCAATAAATGCGCTACGCCAGCCAGACATCTCGCCCAGATAACTTCCCAGCGGTACGGCAACAACAGTACCTACCGCGATTCCACTAAAAATGATCGACAGCGCCCGCGGTACCAGCCTCTCCGGCACTAGCCTCATCGCTACCGCCGCTGCCATACTCCAGAATCCACCCAACGCGATACCCAGCAGGATGCGCATTGCCAGCAGCATGACAATACCTGAAGAGAGCGCCACGAGCAGATTTGAGACGATCATAAGGGCAGTAAAGCTCAACAACACGATGCGCCGGTCCAGCGCACGCGTTAATCGCGGTATCAGTAATCCGGCAAATAACGCAATCACCGCCGTCACTGTTACGGCTTGTCCTGCAAGAGACTCTGACACCCCCAAATCCCGGGCGACAGGCGTTAATAAGCTGGCAGGCAGATACTCTGCGGTGAGCAGGCCAAAAACCCCCATGGTTAACGAAAAAACCGCAAGCCAGGCGGGCTGGATTTTCTCATCTCTTTGCACTCTTTCTTTATGAACCCTGATAGAAGTTTCATCCGTCATTTCTAAGTCTCCTGGAAAGTCGTTTCAGGAGAAGAAGTCTATTCAGGCGCAGCTGGATGATCTATGCTCTGAACCCCTCACTTTTTTACCCAAAACCCGAAGAGGCTTATGACTTCATCCTTCGCTCTGTCATCAGAACTCATCAGCGAGCTGCTTTCCGGCCTGCGGCTATACGGTGTGCGATATCAGCGTATCCAGACGGGTGATACGTTTGGCCTGAACTTCGCAAGCAGGCCCGGTCATGCTTATCTGCACTACGTCGCTGTGGGGGAGATGGTGCTTCATAGTGCAAACGGTGAAGTGCTTACGCTTTCAGCCGGAGAGGCTGTATTTCTTCCTCACGGCGACCGGCATCAGCTTTTGTCGGCAACAGCCGCCGACGTATTGGATATCGACAATATTGAAACAGCACCACTGGATGAAAACGTGAGTGGGATTGATACCTGCCCGAGTACCCAGGAAACGCCAGGTGCTGTGCTGTTTTTTGGTTGTATGAAAATTGACCTGGGAAGCATGCAGCGGCTGGCTGATGTGCTGCCTGTAATTATGCATGCCGATGCAAAGGGGATTCAGTGGCCAGGACTCATGCATATACTGGATGCGATGAAGCGTGAGATATGCTCCGGACGCGTGGGTTATGCAGGTATTCTCGCCAGGCTTGCCGATGTGGCTGGCGCGATGTTTATCAGAGGATGGGTGGAAGACGGTTGCGGCAATAGCCCTGGCCTGGCTGCAGCACTGCGCGATCCGCGTCTGGCTCAGGCCATCCTGGCAATTCACCGCGAACCGGGCCGGGACTGGACCGTGGCAGAACTTGCCGCCGAATCGCACATATCCCGCTCCGCATTCGCCGAAAGGTTTCAGAACACGATCGGCGTCCCACCACTACGGTATGCAACGGAAGTAAAGATGCATCTCGCTGTCCGCTGGCTGTCGTCAGAAAACATCACCATCGACACCGCATCACAACGGTTAGGATACTCCTCTCAGGCTGCTTTCAGCCGGGCTTTTAAGCGTGTAACGGGCAAGTCTCCAGGCGCGGTTCGTTTGCCTGGCTAATGGAGATTTATCCTTAGCGGGTTAACGCATCGAATTTTCTACGCTCATATACTGAATCCGGCAGGCTGGACCTTCCCAGCACGCTCAGGGCAAAGCAGACGCGCGTTTCTATATTTCGCACACCACTGTGACGGAAAGGTTCAGGTCATCGGCATCCCGCAATGACCATTTCTCAAGCTTACCGGTGTGTAAGTAGCGGATAGGCCGCCGCAAGGCGCTTTTATTATCCCCCTCACTGGGAAGTGGTAGACGCCAGGCCCTGATAGATTAGTGCATACTTCTTCAAAATTAAGGATCAAAAAAATGAAACGCAGAATTATGCTGCTGGATGTCCTTCCTGATGCGTTATCAATAAAAGAAATAGCAGGTTACGTTTCTCCGGAGATCGAGCTTATTGTCAACCTGCCGCAAAACGGTTGTCACGCATACCAGGCGCAGCGGCATGTTGAAAGCGTGAGTATTAACATCCACGATGAAGAACAGATTCTGGCGGTTGCACGGCAATTTGGGGGATTCGATGCGATTAAAATCAGGAAAAACGTACCTCTGAGGAAAGAGTTACTATGCGCACTAACCGCTGATGACCTTGCTACACGGTTAAAAGTGATTGGTCAGGCAGGCGTCGGCCTGAATCATATTGATACCGGCGCGGCTGAAGAACTTGGAATCGATGTTTTTAATACACCCGGCGCAAACGCAACAGCGGTTGCTGAGTTTACCTTGCTACAGATGCTCGCCCTGCTGCGTCAGACTCACTGGCATCAGGATCAGATGCGAAGAGGCCACTGGAGTAAGTCAGCACGGCCTCCTGCGCGCTCGTTAAGTGATATCTCTGTTGGGCTGGCAGGCAGTGGTGCTATATCCAGGGCGCTGATTGCACTGCTGAAACCTTTTCATTGCCCGGTTACCGTTCTGGGTAGTTCCCGCTTCACGGATAAAGATGCGGATGAGCTTGGCGTCATGAGGGCTGATGACCTGCTGGCTTTGCTCAGCGGGAATGACATGATCTCTCTTCACCTGCCTTTGAACTCTGATACGCATTATATGCTCAACGCATCTGTCCTTCCCTGTATCAGAAAAGGGGCGTATTTACTCAACATGTCACGAGGCGGACTGATTGATGAGGCGGCCCTTGCAGCTTTTATGCAGCAGCATCCAGGATGGATTTCAGGTGTTGCCCTGGATACCTTCGAAGCGGAGCGCGAACCCTTTTATTCTCCATTACAGGAATCAGAATATGCACTTCTCACTCCCCATATCGCGGGCACAACGGAAACTGCCCTACTGACTTCTGCTCTCAGCGTTCAGCAGGGCATTCTGTCCAGACTGGCAGCGTGTGCAGAAAAATAGTTAAACAGGCTTAAGAACCGGTTGGTATTACTGAAAGTCACGATTAAGAACTCTCTGCTCTGCAAAGCGTTAACCTTGTGGATTCGGTGAGAAGATTATTCGTTACACAGCCTGTACAGGGCAAAGTGCATCCAGACGGGAACATCTGTAACAGGCTTACCACCATGAAGATATTAACACCCTGAATGATGTCATGCTGTCCCTCAGCTATTTACCTGAACGCATGCGGATATCTTTCACAGGGAATACAGCCAGCGGAGATGATGAGTTGACCTGATTCATTTTCAGGGCGGTTTATTTTCTTTTATCATCGATAAAACCGTATCAGAGGCGTTATGCCACGGTTCAAGAACCTGCATCTGCGCAAGAACTTCCAGTCCCTCAAGTTTATAAAGGCCGGATAGTGCAATTTCTTTACCCAGCTCATCCAGACCCGCAGAATTCTTATAGTCTGCATATTCCACGAAGTCCCTGAACCCGTTGAGTACCAGCCGTCGGGCTATATCCTCTGTCAGCCCTTTCTGCACAAACCAGCTTTGCAAACCTTCTGCGAGGAAGTAGAACCAGCTGTTCATACCCATGCTGGCCGTAGCCAAATCAAATTCTGATTCATCGGTAAAAACGGTTAGCTGGCCTAGCCGGTTAAATAGGACCTGAATATTATTATCGGCAGCCGTCAGGAGCACACTCGATTGGTTAATTTCAGCAGCGAAGGCGAACATCAATCTCACACAGTCAGTATGTCCGAATAAATCGCGCAGCTTCTGAGTGGAAATAGCCGGTACAAGAGAAATCAGGGTTTGCGGGCAGCGTAACTGTATCTGAGGCGCTATTTTCCTTAGATAATGATCTTCCCCGCCGAGAATAATGATATCAACTTCATCGACGACATCCTGGTAACTATCCAGCGTCCAGCAGGGCAGATCTACTGAAAGTTTTCGCGCACGTTCGTTGTTTCCACAAAAAAGAAATATCTGTGAATCCGGAACGGCACGAAACAACCCCCGTACCAGTTTTTCAGTTAACGCATCCACATCCAGAATACCGATCCTTTTCATCCGTCCCCCGCCATCAGTTCCATTTCGTCATGTTTTCAATGGTGCAAGCAAGATCAGCGATGCCTTTGACCCCGTGTGTAGTGAGGCACATCGAAGTGTGCTGTTCTTAAAGCGCCTTCTTATCGGTTTCTGACGGCTGCCAGCCGCCTCTCAGCGCCCTGAATGTCGCGACAGCGGCGCGGGCAGACTCTGTCTGCGCCTGTGCCCTGGCATCAGAAATCTGTAAAAGTGTTTCATCATTGTGAAGGACGTCTATCAGGCTTGCCGTTCCCTGCCGGAAGGCGACAAAAGATGACTGGCGGGCGCTGGCAAGGGCTGCTTCACCTTTAAACAGGGTTGCGATCTGATTTTCATGGTCAGCAGGAGCACGTCAGGGCGGTGATAATCTGGCCCGACAGCGCAACCGGCCAGCAGCCCGGAGCTGACCAACAATGAGAGGTACGTAAGGTGAACATTAAGAGTCCCTGAGATAATCCAGAATGGTGACTACATTATCAAATAGTCACTAGTTGTCAATCTGGCTACCTCGTGGTGCGGTTGCAGGAATGACCAGATGCATGAGCCTCTGCTTTACGTCTTATTCAGCGGTGCTGTGATCAAACTGAGTCAGAAACGTGTCTTACCCTGAAATTGTGACTATTGACATTAATAGTCACTGGTCTGAAAATGCGGGTACTGTCATGTTTAACGAATAAGGTTACCTATGCTCAGGCTCAAACCTGCCACCCTTGCTCTCTGCCTGTTGCCGCTGGCCCTGGTGGCCTGCGGCGACCCGTCCGGTGCCGACGATCCGCGTACTCAGCCTCCCCTGGTCAGGGCTGCTACCGTGGTGAGTGCTGGCGATGCCTCCCGCGCATTCACTGGCGTTGTTGTTGCACGCACACAAAGCGACCTCGGCTTTCGGGTACAGGGCAAAATTCTTGAGCGTCTGGTCGATACCGGCCAGACCGTTAAGCGTGGTCAGCCCTTAATGCGTCTGGATCCGGTTGACCTGAGTCTCCAGGCGCAGGCGCAGGCACAGGCCGTTGCGGCTGCGCGGGCTCGCGCCAGACAGGCAACGGATGATGAGGCGCGTTATCGCAGGCTGGTCGCTGGAGGCGCTGTTTCAGCATCGGCCTACGATCAGATAAAAGCCGCCGCAGATTCGGCCAGGGCCGAACTCAGCGCTGCTCAGGCACAGGCCAATGTCGCCCGGAATGCGACAGGTTACGCCGTACTGCTGGCGGATGCGGACGGCGTGGTCATGGAAACGCTGGCTGAACCCGGGCAGGTTGTTGCGGCAGGCCAGCCCGTCGTCAGACTGGCGAGAGCAGGCCAGCGTGAAGCCATCGTGCAGCTGCCTGAAACGCTGCGACCGGCTATCGGCAGCGAGGCGCAGGCCACACTGTACGGCTCAGCAAAGCAGTCTGTTTCCGCCAGGCTGCGTCTTCTTTCCGATGCGGCTGATCCTGTAACGCGGACTTTTGAAGCAAGGTATGTGCTTGAAGGCGCGCTGGCCAGTGCGCCGCTCGGCTCTACCGTTACGCTGCATATAGCAGAAGATAAAGCGTCCGGTCAGGTACTACAGGTACCGCTGGCGGCGATTTATGACCCGGGCAAAGGTGCTGGCGTCTGGGCTATTTCAGGCAAGCCGGCCAAAGTGTCATGGCAATCCGTCCAGGTGCTTAGCCTGGGGGACGATGCAGCCAGCGTAACCGGTGGCCTCAGGCCTGGCGATCAGGTGATCGCACTGGGGGCACATCTGCTGCATGACGGTGAAGTAGTGCGAATAGCGCCACCCAACAGCGCTACTGCTGCCGGGAGTCAGCCATGAGCAGCGGGCGTTTCAACCTTTCCGCGCTTGCGGTTCGCGAGCGTTCAATCACCCTGTTCCTCATTATTCTGATTACTGTCGCCGGTACTCTGTCGTTCTTCGAACTCGGACGGGCTGAAGACCCGCCGTTTACCGTCAAGCAGATGACCATTATCTCTGCCTGGCCGGGTGCGACCGCCCGGGAAATGCAGGATCAGGTTGCCGAGCCACTGGAGAAGCGTCTGCAGGAGCTCAAGTGGTATGACCGCAGTGAGACCTACACGCGTCCCGGTCTGGCTTTTACCATGTTGTCACTGCAGGACAGCACGCCGCCGTCAGAAGTGCAGGAAGAATTCTACCAGGCGCGTAAGAAGCTGGGTGATGAAGCCCAAAGCCTGCCGGCGGGTGTGATCGGACCGATGATTAACGATGAGTTCTCTGACGTGACCTTTGCGCTCTTTGCGCTTAAGGCGAAGGGGGAGCCACAGCGCTTACTGGCCCGGGATGCGGAATCGTTGCGCCAGCAGCTTCTGCATGTGCCCGGCGTAAAAAAGGTCAACATTATTGGTGAACAGAGTGAGCGAATTTTTGTCTCGTTCTCTCATGACCGGCTGGCCACGCTGGGTATCTCTCCGCAGGATATTTTTTCCGCACTGAACAGTCAGAACGTTCTGACCCCTGCCGGTTCGATTGATACCAGCGGCCCTCAGGTCTTTATTCGTCTTGATGGTGCCTTCGACAAACTGGAGAAAATTCGCGAAACGCCTGTTGTTGCCCAGGGCAGAACGCTGCGTCTCTCGGACGTGGCGACGGTTGAACGAGGCTACGAAGATCCAGCGACCTTTATGGTGCGTAACCAGGGAGAACCGGCTCTTTTGCTGGGCATCATCATGCGTGATGGCTGGAATGGTCTGGATCTCGGTAAAGCGCTGGATGAGAAAATGGTCAGAATCAATCAGGGCATGCCACTTGGCATGACGCTGACCAGGGTGACCGATCAGTCCGTCAACATCCGTTCAGCCGTTGATGAGTTCATGGTCAAGTTCTTTGTCGCCCTGCTGGTGGTGATGGTGGTCTGCTTCGTCAGTATGGGCTGGCGGGTGGGCGTTGTGGTCGCCGCCGCCGTGCCACTGACGCTGGCTGTCGTTTTTGTCGTGATGGAGGCTTCCGGTAAAAACTTTGACCGCATCACGCTGGGTTCCCTGATCCTGGCGCTGGGTTTGCTGGTGGATGACGCCATTATCGCCATAGAAATGATGGTGGTGAAAATGGAGGAAGGCTACGACCGTATCAAAGCGTCCGCCTATGCCTGGAGCCATACGGCGGCGCCGATGCTGGCGGGTACGCTGGTGACGGCCGTGGGCTTTATGCCCAACGGGTTTGCACAGTCCACCGTCGGCGAATATACCAGCAACATGTTCTGGATTGTGGGCATCGCCCTGATCGCCTCATGGGTGGTAGCGGTGGTCTTTACGCCTTATCTGGGCGTGAAAATGCTGCCGGAAATCAAAACGGTGGAGGGTGGGCATGCAGCCATCTACAACACCCGTTATTACAACCGCTTCCGGCGCGTACTGACTCGCGTTATTGCGAACAAATGGCGGGTAGCAGGATCGGTTATTGCCATCTTTACCGTTGCTGTTCTCGGGATGGGGCTGGTCAAAAAACAGTTTTTCCCTACCTCAGACCGTCCGGAAGTGCTGGTAGAAGTTCAGATGCCTTATGGCACCTCCATTGAGGAGACCAGCGCCACAACTGCAAAAATCGAAGCGTGGCTTCAGAAGCAGAAAGAGGCAAAAATCGTCACGTCCTATATCGGCCAGGGGTCACCGCGTTTTTATCTGGCCATGGCACCCGAACTCCCTGATCCCTCGTTTGCAAAAATTGTGGTGCTGACGGACAGCCAGGAGGCGCGTGAGGCGCTGAAGTTCCGGCTGCGCGAAGCGGCGGCTCACGGACTGGCACCAGAAGCGCGCATCCGCGTGACACAGCTGGTGTTTGGTCCCTACTCGCCCTACCCGGTGGCTTATCGCGTTATGGGTCCGGATCTGAACACGCTGCGCGCTATTGCAGACAAAGTAGAGGCGGTGATGCAGGCCAGTCCGATGATGAGAACCGTCAATACGGACTGGGGCCCGCGGGTGCCGACGCTGCATTTCACGCTCAATCAGGATCGTCTGCAGGCCGTGGGCCTCACCTCAAATGCTGTTGCACAGCAGCTTCAGTTCCTGCTTTCAGGCGTTCCGATCACATCGGTGCGTGAAGACATCCGCTCAGTGCAGGTTATGGGACGCGCGGCGGGCGACATACGGCTTGATCCCGCCAAAATAGCGGGCTTTACCCTAGTCGGCTCCGCCGGTCAGCGTGTTCCGCTTTCACAGATAGGGGAAGTCGGCGTCCGCATGGAAGATCCGATTCTGCGTCGTCGCGATCGCACCCCGACAATTACGGTACGTGGCGATATCGCTGAGCACCTGCAGCCACCGGATGTCTCCACCGCCATGCTCAAAGAACTGCAGCCGGTAATCGACAACCTTCCGGCTGGATACCGTATTGAGCAGGCGGGCTCTATCGAGGAATCCGGTAAAGCGACGAAAGCGATGGCACCGCTGTTTCCGATAATGATCGCGATAACGCTGCTGATTATCATTCTGCAGGTGCGGTCGATGTCAGCGATGGTGATGGTCTTTCTTACCGCGCCACTGGGACTGATTGGTGTGGTGCCTACGTTACTGCTGTTCAACCAGCCGTTTGGCATTAATGCTCTGGTTGGCCTGATTGCGCTGTCGGGCATCCTGATGCGTAACACCCTGATCCTGATCGGTCAGATTCACCATAACGAACAGGAAGGACTTGCACCGTTTGATGCGGTAGTGGAAGCAACGGTACAACGTGCCCGTCCGGTCTTACTGACGGCAATGGCCGCCATTCTGGCATTTATTCCGCTGACGCACTCAGTCTTCTGGGGAACTCTGGCTTATAGCCTGATTGGCGGTACGTTAGGCGGCACCGTTATTACGCTGGTTTTCCTGCCCGCGATGTACGCGATCTGGTTCAGAATTCGCCCTGAGACACCGACGTCTGCTGACAAAAAAGCCCTGACCTGATGCTGACGCAGCAAAGGGTGTGAATTCCTGAATAAGGGATTCACACCCTTTAACCCAGAGAAGTGAATGAAGAGGTTTCAACGCAGGGTTCTTGAAGGTCAAAAGCGAAAAGTCATGACCGGTTGCGGCATTGTCAGTGCTTTCGGGTAGGGTCCCGGGAAGGTCGGGTACCGGTATAAGAAGGAACGCTCGGGTTTAACAGCTTTTCTTTTGAAATCAGTATAAGGAGCGGTATTACCGTAGCAGGACAGGTTACTTCTCTTACATAAGACCCCGATGCAGGGCATGAGACGGAGCGATTCCTCCCGACTGATCTTGTGGACTTAAAGTCACGCGCTAGCGCCATAACGCTAACATTATCCTTCCCGCATTTCCTGATATCGGGGAGCAGTTAGGCGTGTCATCACGCGAGCCTGGCCTGACGCTATCGAGCTTTTTTATCACGTTTGCTCTGGCGCAGCTGGTTGTTGGTCCGCTTGCAGATCGTTTCGGGCGCAAGAAACGGGTACTGGGCGGCCTTTCAGTATTTATGGTGGGAACCGTTGTTTACTTAACTGTATGCGTAATATTTCAGTCAGCCATAGAGAAAGACTAAAACTCATCATAATAATGAATATGCCCTGAATGCATCTGGTTTAGTTTCAGAGTTATTTCTGGGCGCACGGATGTCTGTACTGACGGGTTGCGGAAGATTTAAGAAAGCGGAACGGAATATGTTGATCGCCTGAAATCTTGCCACGTTAGCACTGCAGGTAATATCTCTTCCTGCAAGAAAAAGTGGTCAGCCTGCTCCCTGCTGAATAACGGCGCCCTGCCAGTCCATGATTAATTTACTGCAGCGCTGGATCTTTCGCTTAATTGCTTGCACATCATCGCATGGATCCTATGCTTTCCAGTTTCAGGTATACAGGTAACGTTTAATGCTTAATTTCGATCCTCAGATGTTGCTGCTACTTTATTTTGTTCTTCCCGTTTGGCTTATTGCCGGTTTCACCGACTGGCTTTGTCACCGGGCGACGGATATTGAAAAGACAACCGGACTCAAGGAAACCTATATCCATATCCTGATGTTTCTGGAGATGGGGCTTCCTTTGCTTTCAGCACTCTTCCTGGATGTGAATGCGCTGGTTATTGGATTTATGATTGTGCTGTTTTTCTGTCATGAAGCGACCGCGCTGTGGGATGTCAGCTATGCCGTGACTGCAAGGCGGGTTTCCCCGATTGAACAGCATGTACACAGTTTCCTGGAAATGGTTCCTCTTATGGCGCTGCTGCTGGTCATTTCACGACACTGGCCACAGTTTCTGGCACTGTTTGGTTTCGGAGACGAGCCAGCACGTTTTGAACTGAAACTAAGGACAGATCCTTTGCCAACAGGCTACATCGTGGCTGTGCTTACAGGTATTTTTGTGCTGGAAGTATTGCCTTACCTTGAAGAGTACCGGCGTTCAAAAAAAGCAGCAAAACATGCACGTTAACCGTTTAAACACTCAGTAAAATGCCGCATGCTGAGTTGCATACGTTGCCCGCAATAAGATCACCGGCACGACTCCAGTCTGACGTAATACGTGATCGGCTATTTCAGCAACAGAGAACCTCCGTGCCCGAATGACTCCGGGAAACACGGGGATGCGCCGGTCCTGAGTGTATCTGGTGCAGCTGACCCTGGTGTCTTATGCATCACCGGCACCGCAGGCATTCCATCCTGTCTATAAGCGACGTCAACCCGCCATGACTGCAGGCAGATTCCCCTTTCGCAGGAGACGCAGATAACCTATCACGGTGCGCTGGCGGTTAAGCGGACATGCCAGGACGTCTCCTTCAATGTATCGGTAAAGGCGGGCGTAACAAGATGCCCTGAATACAGCAGAACGGCAGAGTCAAAGCGGAACAGTGAATTTCATCGTGACCCGAAGAGCCGGCGCATCAGCGTAAAAAGTCACGTCACCCGATGCCGGTACCCGCGTCAGAAGACTAACTCTCACGCAAAAAGCGAAAGCTGAGGTATGCCACGATAGCCTGCCGTTTTCAGAAAATTGAAGACAATGAAAGAGGCAAATATCACCCTGGGGTAAGTTCACGCAGAACGACAGATAGAGTTTATGACGAAAAAGAGTATCAGTTGAATGAAAAGATAAGCGGGGAAAGGCGGAATACGAAGAACGGATAAGTTTTGTTCAGATGCCGGAATAATAATAAATGCCGACCAGCTATCATAAATAAAAAAATAAGTAACAGGCCGGGCAGTGTTTAATACTGCCCGGCCTGCGACGCCGGTATTAACGGATGAATAAATGCAGATCCGGAAATCAGGGGGGTAGATTCCACAGGTACAGTTATCCATCAACCGTTATACTGCGTCAATCGCTCTTACGTCCGCCGCCGTGGCTGTTTTCGCCACCTTTCTTACCGGCCTCAGACGCCTTTTGACGATCGTTGGCGAAGTTTCCGCCGCTGTTTTGTCCACCTTTTTTGCCCGCTTCAGAGGCTTTTTCAGGATTTTCTGCAAAGTTACCAGAACCACCGCGATGTTCAGTCATAAATACCTCTCTTTAATCAGTAAGTAATTTTAACTTCCGCGTAAATGGCAAATGACAATACAACATGGCCGTCAGTCACCATTCAGTAAATAAGCATAGATACTCCAACTGATAATGCAAAAAAAAATTTAGAGACGAAGCGATAAATTAAACGAAGCCAGTCTCTGTTGCCGCCACGCTTATTTAAAAAATTTCTTTGCAGACATATAAATATATCATCAGCAACTTTTAACGAGGCGGTAAAAATAAATAGGGAACCCGGCCGCAGCATTTTTCCGTGTCGGCAAAATCAGCCTACGGACATGTCGGTAATCAGGTGCCGCTGATATTCACCCGGTAAGTCTATAGCTGGCGTACTACCCGAAAGCCTGCCTGTACAGCCCCGTTTAACCCTTCTGCGGTTTGATAACACAGGCTGGGCCAGGACTGGCGTTTTTCTCAATACGCTTTTACGTCAGGTTTCACTTCAGCATGTACGGGCTGTAGCCCGCCCGCACAGATGCATCTCCTCAGACATATCCCATCATTTTCAGCAGCGACTGCACCTGATTCATCGCTTCACTGCGATGGGTGACGCCCAGCTTCTGATAGAGATTGCGGATATGGGTTTTGATGGTGGTAGAGGCGACTGCCAGCTCACCGGCGATTTGATCGTTGCTGTAGCCCGAATAGATCAATCCCAGCACCTGCCATTCACGCTGCGTCAGGGGACTGGTTCGGATCAGCTCCGGGACGTCAGGATGGTTAAGCAAACGGCTGACAAAGCCTTCATCAAAATGGGCGAATTTGTGACGGTGATATTTATTAATCTCCAGCAGGATGCGTCGCGCACGGTGGCTGTCCAGCTCATTCAGGGTATTCAGCTGAATCAATTGCCGCAGTTGCTGCGCCATCATCTCGCCTTCTATCACGAAATGGCTGATAAAGCCGGTGCTGCGGGCCAGCTTCAGCGCCTCGATCAGAACACGCTGCGCCTCCGCTTTGCGGTCGGTCTGCCAGTAGATCTGATTCAGCAGCAGCAGATTACGGTTTAAATCGCTCATCAGGCGCAGGGCTCGGGCATTCTCATTCAGCTCCTCCAGCACCACTTCCGCCTGACTGACATCACCCAGCAGGATCTGCGCGCGGGCGATGTTCCGCCACTGTCCCTGCAGAAAATGGTTATTGACAAAGGCGGGTTTAGGCGTCTGCCGCATCCAGTCGCGGGCATTCTGGCTGTCACCGGTCATCTGCCAGTAAATCACCCGGACTTTATCGGCATTGGCGATCCAGTCGCTGTGCCAGTTGCCATTGTTCAGCAGGTTTTCCAGCCGGTTAAGATAGCTACGAGCGTTATCCAGATTGCCACGCGCCAGTGAGCACTGCACCAGCAATCCCAGACACTGAATCTGCTGTTGCGGCTGAAAACCATTCAGCACTTTGATGCCTTCCCGGGCCGCCTGCTCCGCCTCTTCCAGTCGTCCCCAGGCCCACAGCAACTGAGCGCGAATGCGCAGCAGAAACTCATGAAGCGGGAACTGCGCAAGATGCTGCTCCTCAACCAGCACAAAGGCACGGCTCTGAATCTCATAGGCGGCCTGCAAAAAGCCCTGAGCAAACAGGATCTCGCTCTGCTGAATCAGGCTCCAGAGGGCGTAGTGCCAGACTTCATCACGCCGCGCCATCTGTTCGGTCTGCCGCATCAGTTTGAGGGAATCATCCAGCTCGCCTTTGCAGTGCATCACTTCGCCATGCACCGAGGTTGCCACGATGCGGCTGTAGTGACGGCTGGCTGGCAGTGTGTCGAGCGCCACTTTCGCCAGCCGCTCCGCTTCATCGGTATTGCCATCGTTAATCGCCACCTGAGCGCGCAACGCATTAAACTCACCGCGCAGTGCGGCATCGATCTCACAGCGGCTGGCCTGTTCAAAACGCGCCAGCAGACTGTCGACTTCAGAGAAGCGATGCTGACTCTGCATCAGCCACGCCTGCAGCAGCACCAGCACTGGATTTTCCAGCATCATCTCCCAAGGCAGTGCTTTCAGAGAGTTCTCCAACAGCGGCAGCTCGCTCTGATTAAACAACGTCCAGGCATGCTTCAGCAGCACGTCCCGCAACATGGTGGCGTCACCAGAGGCGAGCGCATGATGAATCGCCTCACCGGGAAAGCCCTGCGCCATCCAGCTCTCTGCCGCAGCACGATGCAGTGCGGGCAGTTCCGCCGCCAGTTCCCACTGACAGCGCTGACGCAGGAAGTTACCAAACAGCGGATGGTAGCTGAACCAGCAGCCGGAATCGTCCATGCGCTGCAGAAACAGACCCTGACGCTCAATCTCTTCCAGCCGCATCTGGCCGTTCTCTTCGCGCGTGACACAGGCGATCAGCTCATCGTTCATTGAACGCAGCAGCGCGGTTTTCAGCAGGAAATGGCGGGTAGGCAGATCGACGTTATCCAGGACTTCTTCAACCAGATAATCGGAGAGGTGGCTGGCATTAATGCCGGAGAGACGCCGTGCAGAATGCTGAGCCGAACTGGCACCCTGTCGCGCCGACAGTACAATCAGTTGCAGCGCAGTGGCCCAGCCCGCAACATCATCACAGAGTCGGCCGCTCTCTTCGCTTTCCAGCGGGGCCGCCAGTCGGCAGTCAAAAAATTGTCGCGCCTCCTGGTGGGTAAAAGCCAGCTGCTGGCTGCCCAGCTCAATCAGTTGCTCACGCACCCGCAGGTTGGCGATACCGAGCTGCGGCAGATTACGTGACATCAGAATCAGCGTCAGATTTTCAGGCTGATGCCGCAGGAAAAAGCGCATCGCGTCGTGGATCACCGGATTGGTGATCAGATGGTAGTCATCAACGATCAGCCACAGCGGCTGCTGCCACTCCACCAGCTCAATAAAGAGCTGAGAAAACAGCGCATTAAGATTGACATACTGCCGCTTCTGCGCCAGCAGTTCACTGCGCGGACAGCCACCGTGGGTGGCCTGTTGCAATGCAGTAATCAGGTAATCGGCAAAGCGCTCAGGCTGATTATCGCCCTCATCTAAAGAAACCCACCCCAGATCGCTTTTCCCTGCCGCCCACTGCGACACCAGGGTGGTTTTACCGTAGCCCGCCGGACTGGTGACCAGCACCAGCCGATAGTTACCGGCAGCGGTGAGCTTTTGCAGCAATCTCTCCCGAATCACGGTGCCTTCAAGACGCACCGGGCGGCTGAGTTTAGCGGGTATTAACATGGGCGCGCGTTTCTCCATTATGTCGAGCGCATCATTATTTTACGCTTCGTAATTATTCCTTACACAGGTTCAGCATTTCGTCTGATGAATGCAAGCAAACCCATTAATTAAACTTTACAAAAGCGTGCGCAATCACACTCCTCCAGCGATTTCGGATTAGCCTCATCCTCTCCACCCTCCCTATCCTCCTGCGCTAATTCTTTGCAGGAGGATGAGCGAGAGTTTCCGCGCGGGCAGACTGTCGCCACATTGACCCATTTTCCGTTTTTACAGGACATCAACCATGACACAGCCCGATTTCAACCCGATTCAGTTCAATGCGGCCCTGACCCGTCAGTGGCAGCGTTTTGGCCTGCGCGATGCGCAGGAGATGACCACAACACAGTGGTGGCAGGCACTCAGCGGTGCGCTGGCCGATATGCTGGCCGCGCAGCCTGCTCCCCCGGCTCAGGCAGAACTGCGCCATGTTAACTATCTGTCGATGGAGTTTTTGATCGGTCGCCTGACCGGCAACAACCTGCTGAACCTGGGCTGGTATGACGCGGTCAACGAGGCCCTGGCCGCCTGGGATATTTCACTCACTGATGTGCTGGAAACCGAAACCGATCCGGCGCTGGGTAATGGCGGCCTGGGTCGTCTTGCTGCCTGTTTCCTGGATTCCATGGCGAATGTGGGTCAGCCCGCGACGGGCTACGGTCTGAACTATCAGTACGGTCTGTTCCGGCAGCGCTTCGAACAGGGCGCGCAGATTGAAGGCCCGGATGACTGGCAACGCGATCGCTACCCGTGGTTTAACCATAACGCCGCGCTTAACGTGCGTGTCGGACTGGGCGGTAAAGTGGTGACGGTTGCGGGTCAGCCACAGTGGCAACCAGCGTTTGAACTGCTCGGTGAAGCCTGGGATCTGCCGGTGGTGGGTTATCAGAATGGTATCAGCCAGCCACTGCGTCTTTGGCAGGCGAAACATGCCCAGCCGTTCAACCTCAGTCGCTTTAACGACGGCGACTTTCTGCGCGCAGAACAACAGGGTATTGATGCTGAAAAACTGACTAAAGTGCTCTACCCCAATGACAATCATCAGAACGGTAAAAAACTGCGTCTGATGCAGCAATATTTTCAGTGCGCTTGCGCGCTGGCTGACATTCTGCGTCGCCATCATCAGGCCGGACGCAGCATCGAAACCCTGGCCGATCATGAAGTGATCCAGCTTAATGACACCCATCCGACGCTGGCCATCCCGGAGCTGATGCGTCTGCTGCTGGATGAGCATCATCTGAGCTGGGATCGCGCCTGGCAAATCACGCAGCACACTTTTGCCTATACCAACCACACTCTGATGCCGGAAGCGCTGGAGTGCTGGGATGTGCGGCTGGTGCGCAGCCTGCTGCCGCGCCATATGATGATCATCAATACCCTGAACGCGCAGCTAAAAACGGCCGTCACGGCGCGCTGGCCGGACGATGACGCGAAGTGGGCCAGACTGGCATTGGTGCATAATAACCAGCTGCGGATGGCGAACCTCTGCGTGACCAGCGGGTTCGCGGTCAACGGCGTGGCGGCGCTGCACTCGAAACTGGTGGTGCAGGATCTCTTCCCGGAATATCACCAGATGTGGCCGGAGAAATTCCACAACGTGACCAACGGCATTACACCGCGCCGCTGGATCAATCAGTGCAACCCGGCGCTGAGTGCCCTGATCACCCGGACATTGCAAAAACCCTGGCTGAACGATCTCGATGCCTTGCAGGGGCTGGAAGCCTTTGCGGATGACGCCGCCTTCTGCGCGGAATATCGCGCCATTAAGCAGCAGAACAAAGTCGCGCTGGCGCACTGGGTGAAACAGCGGACCGGCATTGAGATTGACCCCACTGCGCTGTTTGACGTACAGATCAAACGACTGCATGAGTACAAACGCCAGCATCTGAGCCTGCTGCATATCATTGCGCTGTGGCAGACGCTGGTCACCGATCCGCAGGCTAACCGGACGCCGCGCGTGGTGCTGTTTGGTGCCAAAGCCGCGCCCGGCTATGCACTGGCGAAAAACATCATCTATGCCATCAACAAAGTGGCCGGGGTGATCAATCAGGATCCCCGCATCGGTGACCGTCTGAAAGTCGTGTTTATTCCCGATTACAACGTCTCCGTCGCCGAGCGGCTGATTCCCGCCGCCGACCTTTCCGAGCAGATCTCCACTGCCGGTAAAGAAGCGTCCGGCACCGGGAATATGAAGCTGGCGCTGAACGGCGCACTGACCATCGGCACACTGGATGGAGCGAACGTTGAGATCGCTGAGCAGGTTGGCAGTGAGAACATCTTTATCTTCGGGCATACCGTGGAACAGGTGGTGGCGTTAAAAGCCAGTGGCTATGCTCCGGCGCAGTGGCGCAAGAAAGATCCGCAGCTCAATCAGGTCTTACAGGCGCTGGAAGATGGCACCTTCAGCCAGGGCGACTGCCAGGCCTTTGATGCGATGTTGCAGAGTCTCGGCCCGGAAGGCGGTGATCCTTATCTGGTACTGGCTGACTTCCAGCCCTATCTTGACGCTCAGGCGCAGGTAGAAGCGCTGTGGAGCGATCAGGAGGCCTGGACACGTGCCACCATCCTCAATACCGCACGCTGTGGCATGTTCAGCTCCGATCGCGCTATACGCGATTACCAGCAGCGCATCTGGCAAGCGAAACGCTAAGGAACGCCATGAAAACAGATCTGGTTATGGACGATTTCTCCCGGGCGGGCATCGCTGCTGAGTATATCAATGCTCACGGTAAGCCACAGGCGATCCCGACCCTGACCCGCCAGCGTTTGCTGGCGGTGATGCAGCCTTCTCATCCGCTGAGCACGCCGCTGCCACCGGTGGTGATTTTTCGCAGCGGCGATTTGCTGAGCCTGTCGCCACAGCTCGCTGACGATGCCCACTGGCATCTCACCAGTGAAGCGGGCGAAATCAGCTCAGGTCGCTGCCAGCCCGCTCAGCCGCTGCATCTGCCGCCGCTTCCTGAAGGCTATCATCAGCTGACGCTGCAACAGGGCGCGCAGCAGTGGTCGTGCCGGATAATCATTGCCCCGGCCCGCTGTTATGAACCCCCGGCCCTGCTGGCAGGTGAGTCATTATGGGGCGCCTGCGTGCAGCTCTATACCCTGCGGTCGGCGGATAACTGGGGAATCGGCGACTTTGGCGATCTGCGCCGGATGCTGCCGGAGCTCGCTGCACGCGGCGGCGCATTTATCGGTCTTAACCCTATCCATGCGCTGTTTCCCTCCAGCCCGGAGAGTGCCAGCCCTTACAGCCCCTCGTCCCGGCGCTGGCTCAATGTGCTCTACATCGACGTGGGCGCAGTCACTGATTTCCGGCAGAGCGCTGCCGCTCAGGCCTGGTGGCAACGTCCGGAAACAGAGCAGGCGCTGGAGCAGGCTCGCGCAGCAGAATGGGTGGATTATGCGGCGGTGACCCGGCTGAAAATTCAGGCGCTGAGGCTGGCGTGGCCGCAGTTTACTCAGCGTGACGCCAGCGATCCCGAGGTGCAGGCGTTTAATAGATTTATACGTGAAGGAGGCGAGAGTCTTCGGCATCAGGCGCTGTTTGATGCGCTGCACGCCGACCAGATAGCGCAGGATAGCGAGCGCTGGGGCTGGCCGGTGTGGCCGGAGGCGTTGCAGGATCCCGGCAGCCCGGCCGTACAGACCTTTTTAAAACAGCACGCCGATCAGGTGCGCTTCTGGCTCTGGCTACAGTGGCTGGCCGCACAGCAGTTTGCTGACTGCTGGGACATGTGCCAGCAGCAGCAGATGCCGATTGGCCTTTACCGCGATCTGGCGGTGGGTGTTGCGCAGGGTGGCGCAGAGACCTGGAGCGAGCGCAATCTCTACTGCATGGATGCCAGCATCGGTGCGCCGCCCGATATTCTCGGCCCGCGCGGCCAGGACTGGGGATTACCGCCGATGGATCCGCAGGTGATGCGTCAGCGCGCCTGGGAGCCATGGATCGCCCTGCTGCGCGCCAACATGCGCCACTGCGGCGCACTGCGCATTGACCATGTGATGGCGCTAATGCGGCTGTGGTGGATTCCGGCCGGTGAAAGCGCGATGCACGGTGCCTATGTGCACTATCCCATCGACGATCTGCTGGCGATTATGGCGCTGGAAAGTCAGCGTCATCGCTGCATGGTAATTGGCGAAGATCTTGGTACGGTGCCGGAAGCGATTGTCGATAAGCTGCGGGACGGCGGGGTCTACTCCTATAAGGTGCTCTATTTTGAGCAGGAGTCTGCCCAGGCTTTTCGCCCGCCCGCCGAATGGCCACGGCAGGCAATGGCGGTCGCGACCACTCACGATCTTCCGACGCTGCGTGGCTGGTGGCAGAGCGATGATTTGACCACCGGCGCGCAACTCGGCCTCTATCCCGACAAGGTGGTGCTGGCCGGGCTGTATCAGGATCGGCTGCGGGCAAAGCAGGCGCTGCTGCAGAGTCTGCATCGCGCTGGTGCCCTGCCGAAACGTGCCGGACGCGATGCACGTCGCACCGGCATGAGCAAGGCATTAAACCGGGCGATGCAGCGCTATCTGGCTGACAGTGACAGCGCCCTGCTGGGACTGCAACCGGAGGACTGGCTGGATATGGCGGCGCCGGTCAATATTCCGGGCACCAGCGATGAATATCCGAACTGGCGACGCAAGCTCAGCGCCACACTGGAAACGCTGTTCAGCGATCCTGCCACTGACACGCTGCTGCGTGATCTGACGGCACGCCGGAAGCGACTACGGCGCGATTGAAGGTTAACGCGCGACTCAGATTCGTCTCTGACGCAGCCTGTTTTACATGATTTTCAGTTATTACAGCGTGCGGGCCGGCAACGGCTCGCACGCTGCTACTGTAATCAACGTCGCTAAGCAGTAATAAGATATCCCTGAGTACGAGCGTCTGAAACACAAACCGGATTCTGTTCAGGATTTGATGAACTTAAGAATTTATCTTCGCCCAATCCTGAGATTGCTTTAACAGCAATGCCCTGCAATCAGGTTCTCTGCAACAAAAAAAGGTGCGCCGCAGCGCACCAGATGGAACAACATCAGTATTGTCGGGGTAGCTTCACCCCTTGCCTTTAACACTACTGATAAAGGTCTGCCGGGCAGAGGTGGAACCCAGCCGCTCGGCTTCATCCAGCAGTTTCAGCGCCTTATCGATATTACCGCTGTTCACCGCCTGTCTGATCTTCTGGTTAAAGTAACTCTCGGTGTCGCTCATGATCGGTTCCGCACGGGCTTTTGGCGCGGGCGCTGCTGCGGGTGCAGGCGCCGGTGCTGCGCTGTACGCGGACGCCGGTGCGGTGTTGCCGACGGTCACCGCGCTCGGGCCGGATGAACCAAACAGCGGCCCGACCAGAATGGATGAACCGGCGCTGGTCTGCATCTTCAGCTTGATTGTCCCTTCCCGGCTGTGGCGGGCGACGGGATCGGGGATATCCGGTACCGCATGACCCGTGCCCTGGGCGTAGGCCTTGGCCGGGTCAAGCAGCGTGGTGGTTTTTGTCAGATCGCTGTCGGTGGTGAACACCAGCAGGTAGATTTTTTGCTGACCCAGCGCCGGGGTTAATTTCATCACCCCTTCCAGTCGATCTGCCGCCATCACGCCCGGCTTCTGATAGGTAAAGTAGCGGCTGGGGAACCAGGCCGCAGGACGCAGGTTTTCATCCAGCACCAGCACGTTCGGTGCGAAAACCTGACCGTTCGCCACTTCACTGCTCAGCGTCAGCGTCAGTTCGCCGATATTGGCGGGCAGACTGTAGGCCGCGACCGGACCGGCAATGTGGGGCGCATTCAGCGTCTGTCCGCTGTTAGCAAGTTTTGTGGTCTGTGTCTGAGAAGCAGCCAGCGGTTGCCAGCTCAGGCGTTGCAGTGTCTCGGGTGCCACGACCGGTGCGGACGAGAGATCCTGCGGCACCAGATTGACATCCGCCAGGGCGGGAAGCGCGTGTCCTGTCAGTAACGCTGCACTCAGGCAGAGTGCAGCCAGTTTTTTCATTTTCATTTTGCATACCTTATTGCAGGTCGCGGCGTGAACCAGGCAATGGCACACCGCGACCAAAGAGATCCATCAGGCGCAGGCGCGCCTGTCAGAAAAGGTGCTGGCTTACCACCAGATTTCCATCTGCGCGCCGAAGGTCACTTCATCGTCTTTACCACGGCTGTTGGTCAGGATGCCGTTGCCGCTGGTGTCCGCAGAGGCGAAGGTGGTGAGATCACCGGAGTTATCTTTGTTGTAACCCCACTTTTCATCCCATTTGGCGTAGGTCGCGAACAGACGCAGAGCCGGACGTGACCAGATGCTGTCGCCCGCCTGCCACTGCTGCGCCAGCGTCACTTTGTACTGGCCGTTGCGCTCGTTAGCCTGCTGCGATTTGACGTTGTCGTAGCCCAGTTCCAGCAACGTGCTCATAATCGGCGTCCATTTGTACATCGGGCGTACACCTACGGTGTACCACTCGGTGCCGCGGTTGTTGTCCAGATCGATGTTCTGGTACATAGCGACGTACATCAGATCCCAGCGTTCCGCCAGCGAGATGGCTCCGTGGTCGAGGATGCGATACATGTCACCATTATTGTTGAGGCTGGTGCCCTGCGGCACGCCTTTGCCCTGTGAGGTCAGCGCATCGGTGGCATACTGCAACACGAATTTGTTGTAGCCTTTCAGCATGCTCTGGGTATGTTCAGCAGTGAACATCCAGCCATCTTTAGAGGCACCCTCTTCCAGACGATAGTCGTCACGGGCGTTGGCACGACCGTAGTCGACACCCAGCTCCAGCACGCCGTTGGTGTTGGTTTCCAGACCGGCCAGACGCACATCAAACACGTCGTTGGCAGTGCTGGTGGCGAAGTCACGGATACGATCGCTGGAGAAGGTGTAAGAGCCGCCCGCTTCAGATGAACGGGTTGCGGCGAAAGAGAGTTTACCAAAGCCGAGATCGACATCTTCCAGACCGGCACCTGGGCCCGAGATATCCCAGTAGTAGAAGTCGATCATATGGACGTCATGACGCTGATAGAAACGCTTACCGGCCCAGATGGTAGAGCCTGGCAGCGCGTCGATCAGGTTTTTACCTTTTACGTTGGCTTCACGGAAGGCGGGCGATGTGGCTTCCCAGTCATTCTGCTGTGCCACGGAGTAAGCCACGTTGGTGTCGAAATAGAAGCTTTTGTCGCCCTCTTTCCACACTTCCTGGCCTAACTTCAGTTCGGCGTAGGTTTCACATTCGTTGCCCAGACGGTATTTACTTTGAGCGCCGGTGGCCTGAAAACATTGCTGTTCACCACCGCTGCCGGTCCAGCCAATGCCGGAACGGGCGTAACCGGTAAAATCAACCGCCATCGTCGGGGCGGAGAGGGTTCCCACCGCGACGGCAACGGCGATGGGAAGTTTGCGCAGAGTTAACATTTTCTATCTCCTGAGGTCATTGCTTTTATTGTTTTTGGCAGGGCTATACACCCGGCTCCTGATACAGCCTGCGGCACGCGCTCCCGTCCTCGCGGAACAGGTGACAACGCTCGGGCGGCAGGCCAATACCGAGGATGGCGCCCTCTTTTACCAGCACGACGTCCTCCTGGCGGTAGACCAGGTTTTGACGGATAGCGGGAATCTCGATGTGAATCTGTGTTTCATGCCCCAGCTGTTCCACCACCTGCACCTCCCCTTCCAGGGTGACGTCGGCGATATCGCTGGAAAGCAGATGTTCCGGGCGAATACCCAGTGACATGTTGCTGCCGACCTGCACACCGGCGCTGTCAACCGGCAGCCAGACCAGCTGCTGATTCGGCAGCCGTACCTGAACCTGATCGATGGCGGTGGCGGTCACTTTGACCGGCAGGAAATTCATTTTTGGTGAGCCGATAAATCCGGCGACAAAGCGGTTGGCCGGATAGTGATACAGCTCAAGCGGCTTACCGACCTGCGCAATGCGTCCGGCGTCCAGCACCACGATTTTGTCGGCCAGCGTCATCGCTTCGATCTGATCGTGGGTTACGTAAATCATGGTGCGCTTGAGGCGCTTATGCAGACGGGAGATTTCGATCCGCATCTGAACGCGCAGCGCGGCGTCAAGGTTCGACAGTGGTTCATCCAGCAGGAAGACGCGCGGTTCCGCCACCAGCGTGCGGCCAATCGCCACGCGCTGACGCTGCCCGCCAGAGAGGGCTTTAGGCCGGCGATCGAGCAGATGCGCCAGTTGCAGGATCTCCGCCACCTGATTGACCCGCTGATGGATCTCCGCTTTTTTCACCCCGGCCAGTTTCAGGCCAAAAGACATGTTCTCTGCCACCGACAGATGGGGATAGAGCGCATAGGACTGAAACACCATGCCGATGCCGCGTTCGGCAGGCGGCACTTCATTCATGCGCCGGTCGCCGATTAACAGCTCGCCGCTGGTGATAGTCTCCAGTCCGGCAATCATGCGCAGCAGCGTCGATTTGCCACAGCCTGATGGGCCGACGAAAACAACAAATTCCCCTTCACGAATAGTGAGATCGATATCTTTCGACACCACCGTATCGCCCCAGGCTTTCGTGACATTGCGTAACACAACGCTCGCCATGATCCCTTCCCTCTTAGCTGCATAGTCGTGTCTGCACAGCGGCAGACGGGTTCCGGGGCTCACTATGCGAGAGGAAACAAACGGTAACATCCTCCGCCACAACGCAATCTGCTGGGGGAGGAGGCGGGAGGAGGAGAAACGCGGGCTGACGCCGCGGGCCGCACGCTGCCGCGCTTTTTTGTGATCGCTAACGCAGACCCGCAGGAATTTTTACCGCGTAAACGCCCGCTTAAGGGGCTTTTTGCCAGCGCGATCACAGCGGCAGGCCGAGGGGCGTAGAACAGAGGAGGATGAGAAGCCCTGGCGGATAAGCACAATGATGCCGGTACAGCATTCACCTCTTCCGCTAACAGGATGGATTTATGACGATGAAAACCGGAGCAAGAATTCTGGCCCTTTCTGCCCTCTCTGCCGTGCTCTTTTCAGCCAGTGCGATGGCAAAAATTGAGGAAGGTAAACTGGTCATCTGGATTAACGGTGACAAGGGTTACAACGGTCTTGCCGAAGTGGGTAAGAAATTTGAGCAGGAGACCGGTATCAAAGTTACGGTCGAGCATCCTGACAAAATGGAAGAGAAGTATCCGCAGGTCGCGGCGACCGGCGATGGCCCGGATATTATCTTCTGGGCGCATGACCGTTTTGGCGGCTACGCGCAGTCGGGCCTGCTGGCTGAGGTGACGCCGGATGCCAGCTTCCGCGAGAAGATTTTCCCGTTCACCTGGGACGCGGTGCGCTTCGACGGCAAGCTGATTGGCTATCCGATTTCCGTTGAGTCGCTGTCACTGATCTACAACAAAAAGCTGCTGCCGAACCCGCCAAAAACCTGGGAAGAGATTGCCGGTCTCGACAAGCAACTGCGCGCCAAAGGCAAAAGCGCCATCATGTTTAACCTGCAGGAGCCCTATTTCACCTGGCCGCTGCTGGCCGCAGGCGGGGCTTACGCCTTTAAGCTCACCGACGGACATTATGACGTGAAGGATGTCGGCGTCGATAACGCCGGGGCTAAAGCGGGCATGCAGTTCCTGGTCGATCAGGTTAAAGCCAAAACCCTGAATGCGGACACCGATTATTCGATTGCTGAGGCCGCCTTTAACAAGGGCGAAACCGCCATGACCATTAATGGTCCGTGGGCGTGGGGCAACCTCGACAAGAGCGGTATCGACTACGGCGTCACCGAATTGCCAACGCTGAACGGTAAACCGTCGAAAGCCTTTGTCGGCGTGCTGAGTGCCGGGATCAACGCCGCCAGTCCTAACAAAGAGCTGGCGAAAGAGTTCCTGGAGAATTATCTGCTGACTGACACCGGTCTGGATGCGGTCAACAAAGATAAGCCGCTGGGTGCCGTGGCGCTGAAATCTTTCCAGCAGACGCTGGAAAAAGATTCGCGCATCGCCGCCACCATGAACAACGCCCGTCAGGGTGACATCATGCCGAATATCCCGCAGATGGCGGCATTCTGGTATGCGATGCGCACCGCTACCCTGAACGCGCTGGGCGGTCGTCAGAGCGTCGACGCCGCACTGAAAGATGCTCAGGCCCGTCTGAAGAAGTAATTCTCCCCTTGCAGCCGGGGCAACCCGGCTTGAGTGACCGTTAAGGAAAACCGCATCATGTCAGGAAAACCGAAAACGCGCAGTGTGCTGTTGAAAAGCGTTCTCATCGGGATCTGCTGTCTGCTGGTCGGCTATCTGCTGGTGCTGATGTACGCGCAGGGCGAATATCTGTTTGCGTTGCTGACGCTGATCCTCAGTGCGACCGGACTGTGGATTTTTGCTAACCGTCGCGCGTATGCGTGGCGTTATGTCTATCCCGGCGTGGCGGGAATGGCGCTGTTTGTGCTGTTCCCTCTCGCCTGCACGATTGCCATTGCCTTTACCAACTACAGCAGCAGCAACCAGCTCACCTTTGAACGGGCGCAGCAGGTTTTGCTGGGCCGCACCTTCCAGTCGGGTGAAGCAGTCAGTTTTTCTCTGTTCCCGGCCGGCGATCGCTGGCATTTAGTGCTGAATGATGGCAAAGACTATGTTTCACCGCCGTTTCAGTTTGGCGCTGAACAGACCCTGAAAATGGCCCCTGCCGCACCGCCCGCAGGCGAACGGGCGAACCTCAGAGCGATCACGACCAACCGTCAGGCACTGAGCCAGATCCGGGCTGAACTGCCGGATGGCCGTCAGTTGCGAATGAGTTCGTTGCGCCAGTTCTCCGGCACCCAGCCGCTCTATCGGATTGGCGCGCAGGATGAACTGACCAACCAGCAGAGCGGCGTGCATTATCGCGCTAACCCGCAAACTGGTTTCTATCAGGCCATTAACGCCGACGGCAGTTGGGCGAACGAAACGTTAAGCCCCGGCTTTACCGTGAATACCGGCTGGAAAAACTTCGTGCGGGTGTTTACTGACGAAGGGATTCAGAAGCCGTTCCTGGCGATATTTGGCTGGACGCTACTCTTCTCGCTGATCACCGTGGTGCTGACCGTCGCGGTGGGAATGGTGCTGGCGTGTCTGGTGCAGTGGGAGGCGTTACGCGGCAAAGCAGTCTATCGTGTGATGCTGATTCTGCCCTATGCCGTACCGGCGTTTATCTCGATCCTGATTTTCAAAGGACTGTTCAACCAGAGCTTTGGTGAAATCAACGTGATGCTCAGCGCGCTGTTTGGCGTGAAGCCCGCCTGGTTCAGCGACCCGACGCTGGCGCGCACCATGCTGATTATCGTCAATACCTGGCTCGGCTACCCCTACATGATGATCCTCTGCATGGGCCTGCTGAAGGCGATTCCGGATGATCTCTATGAAGCCTCGGCGATGGACGGTGCGGGGCCGCTGCAGAACTTCTTCCTGATTACCCTGCCGCTGCTGCTGAAACCGCTGATGCCGCTGATGATTGCCAGCTTTGCCTTTAACTTTAATAACTTTGTGCTGGTGCAGTTACTCACCAACGGCGGGCCGGATCGCCTCGGCACCACCACGCCAGCCGGTTACACCGATTTGCTGGTGAACTACACCTGGCGCATCGCCTTTGAAGGCGGCGGCGGGCAGGACTTTGGGCTGGCCGCCGCTATTGCCACGCTGATTTTCCTGCTGGTGGGTGCGCTGGCGGTGATTAACCTGAAAGCCTCGCGGATGAAATTCGACTAAGCGCCTGGCCCGACAGGCGTCATGGTTGCAGGCAGTCCGGACGCAAAGAGCGCGGAACAACCGGAACCTGGGAGGTGAGGATTGTGAGCACTGCCCGGGTTCAGACTGACAAATAAAATAGCCTGATGGACCAGGCTCTGAGGAGTTGTTATGGCTATGGTACAACCCAAATCGCAACGGCTGCGTCTGTTCACCACGCATCTGCTGCTGCTGTTATTTATCGCGGCGATTCTCTTTCCCCTGCTGATGGTGATTGCGATTTCGCTGCGTGCCGGGAACTTCGCCACCGGCAGCCTGATCCCGGAGCAGATCTCGTGGGAGCACTGGCGGCTGGCGCTGGGTTTCAGCGTGGAACACGCGGATGGCCGGGTAACACCGCCGCCCTTCCCGGTGCTGCTCTGGTTATGGAACTCCATCAAGATTGCCGCTATCAGTGCGCTGGGCATTGTGGCGCTCTCTACCACCTGCGCCTATGCGTTTGCCCGTATGCGCTTTACCGGCCGTGCCAGTCTGCTGAAAGGGATGCTGATATTCCAGATGTTCCCGGCGGTGCTGTCGCTGGTGGCGCTCTATGCCCTGTTTGATCGTCTCGGCCAGTATCTGCCCTTTATCGGGCTGAATACCCACGGTGGGGTGATCTTCGCCTATCTGGGCGGTATCGCGCTGCATGTCTGGACCATCAAAGGCTATTTCGAAACCATTGACGGGTCACTGGAAGAGGCCGCCGCGCTGGATGGCGCGACGCCGTGGCAGGCGTTCCGGCTGGTGCTGCTGCCGCTGTCGGTGCCGATTCTGGCGGTGGTGTTTATTCTGGCGTTTATCGCCGCGGTGACTGAAGTACCGGTCGCCTCGCTGCTGCTGCGCGATGTAAACAGCTACACCCTGGCGGTCGGGATGCAGCAGTACCTCAATCCGCAGAACTATCTGTGGGGCGATTTCGCCGCCGCGGCGGTGCTCTCTGCTATTCCGATCACCCTGGTTTTCCTGCTGGCGCAGCGCTGGCTGGTGAGCGGTTTAACCGCAGGCGGGGTGAAAGGCTAAAACGATCATCATTGTACGTTGCCACTACTTACACAACGCCTGTTGTGGTTGAAGGATTCGGCGGCCTGCGGGCCGCCTTTTTTATGCTAATCCGATTCCGACGCACGGCTGCCTGCCACCAGCGCCACGACCATGGCAGAGATCGCCTGCTCTCCTTCCGGTTTGCTGACATCGCCGCGTGCCACCGCGCCTGCGATGGCATCCGCGCCCCCCAGCAAGCCCCACATGCCTGCTGCCGGAATACCGCTGCTGCCTGCCAGAGGGGCAAACCAGCGCTGACAGCGGGCGATAAAGTCGAGCTGGTAGTGGCGTTTGACAGCAGCCAGTTCCGGTGAGGTGCTGAGCGCTGACAGCAACTCAGGAATCTCACGCCCTTCCGTCATCACACAATCCACATAACAGGCCGCAAGCACTTCCGCTTTTTGCTGTATCACCATCGGCGCGGCATTCATCGCCGCTTCCATCTTTTCGGTCTGGCGACGATCAAAATCGTCATACAATGCCGCCAGCAACCCATGACGGGTGGTGAAATGGTCATAAACCACCGGTTTACTGACCCCCGCCGCGTCGCCGACTCTGGCCAGCGTCAGTGCCTCGCTGCCTTCGGTTTGCATTATCTGCCACGCGACGTCTGATAACTGCCTGCGTCGTGCCTCGCGTGACAGACGCTTACGGGGTGTTTTTTCAACGGTCATGTTTTTCCTGATGGGCGAACAGACGCTGGCCCAGTTGATGCGCCAGCTGATAGTGTGACTCAGGATAACCTTCATCGCCGCTCAGCAACAGTTCACTGGTCACCACAGGCGCGCCGCAATAGTCAAAGATGCCGTGATCGATCTGATTCCGCATGCTGGCGAAATAGCCGCGCCGCAGAAAGGTTCGGGTATCCGCCGCGCCGATCGCAACAAGATGCACGGGAAGATGGCCGAGGCGTTTTACGATATGGTCATCCTGCTCATCAAAGGCCCAGCCCGCGATGAAGACGCGGTCTATCCAGCCTTTAAGCTGTGCCGGAAATGACCACCAGTAGACCGGATAGACCAGCACCAGCGCATCGGCACGATCCAGCCGCTGCTGTTCTGCCAGCACATCGGGCGGCGTCGGCACCAGACCGTTGAAATGTCTGTGATCGCTGAGCGTGAAACGCGGATCAAACCCTTCTGCTGCCAGATCGCCCTGTTCCACCGTATGGTGGCCCGTCGCGATAATGCCCTGCGCCAGCTGGTCCGCCACGCGGTGGGTGTGGGCGTCCTGATTGGGATGGGAAGTCACTATTAATGCATGCATCGTCGTCACCTTACCTGATTAGCCATTAAGCTACTAAAGGTAAGTTACTATTGGTAGGTTAGCAAGTAGTGACGTCTGATCGATTCGCTGACCGCACTTACTGTTTAAACGAAGCCGTCGCCAGCAAGGGCTGCTCCAGCAGATGCTGATCGAACGTAAAGGGAAGATGCGTCAGGCTGGCGGAGGGGAAAGGGATCTGCTGCGCAATCTCTCTCACCCTGTCCGCTTAATCGCCGCCTGCCAGGCGCGCGGCGAGGTGAGGATGTGAATATGAGAGGCAAGCGGCCGGATAATTTCTCCCACCCCGGCCCGCAGCCCTGGCCGTTGCAGATAGCCTTGTGGCGACATCACGCGAAACAGGGTTGCTCCTTATCGACGATATGCCAGCGAGCGCACCAGCCGGTCGCCGAGTTTCTGAATCAGCATCACCAGCGCCAGCAGCACCACAATGGTTGCCGCCATGATTTGGTTATCGAAGCGCTGATAACCGTAGCGAATTGCCAGATCGCCCAGTCCGCCACCGCCAACCACACCCGCCATTGCTGAGAAACCAATCAGCATCACAATCGTCAGGGTAATGCCCGCCACCAGTGCGGGTAGCGCTTCCGGCAGCAGCACACGGCTGACGATATGCCACAGGGTACCGCCCATTGATACCACCGCTTCTATGCGGCCACGGTCGACCTCATCCAGCGCGTTCTCCACGATGCGGGCAAAAAAGGGAAATGCACCCAGCGTAATCGGCACAATGGCGGCCGTGCTACCCAGCGTGGTGCCGACCAGCAGACGGGTAAAGGGGATCAGCGCAATCAGCAGCACCACAAACGGCAAGGCGCGTCCGGTATTTACCAGCGTATTCAGCAGCAGTGAAATTACGCGATTGGGCAGAATGCCTTTTGGCCGGGTCAGAAACAGCAGCACGCCCACCGGCAGCCCTATCGCGACCGTGAAAAGGGCCGCCAGCAACACCATGTACAGTGTTTCGCCAGTGGCGTTCAGCAGCAGTTCCTGAAACCGCTCACTACTCATGCTACGCATCGGGTTAACGCCTCGCGCTGATATTTTTCGATAAATGCCCGGTCAGCTTCACCATCCTTCAGCAGCATTTTGCGCAGGCGTCCCTCTTCACGTCCCATGATCTGGCTCAGGCTGCCGCTCTCAACCAGCTGGCCATTCTCAAGCAGCGCCGCCCCGTCACAAATCCGCTTCACCACCGCCATTTCATGGGTGATTAATACCATGGTGATATTGAGCTGATGCTGAATATCGGACAGCAGATCGAGAATCGAGGTGGTGGTTTCGGGATCCAGCGCGCTGGTCGCCTCATCGCACAGCAGATAACGGGGTCGGGCGGCCAGCGCGCGGGCGATGCCGACGCGCTGTTTCTGTCCACCGGAGAGCTGCGACGGCCAGGCCGCCGCAAAGGAGGCCAGCCCCACCAGTTTCAGCAGTGCTGCGACCCGCTCGCGGCGTTCAGCTGCAGGAACACCGGCAATCTCCAGCGCCAGATCGACGTTGTCCTGCACGTTGCGCGAATGCAGCAGATTGAAGTGCTGGAAGATCATCCCCATCTGCTGCCGCTGCTGACGCAGTTGCGCCAGACTCATCGCGGCAAGATCCTGCCCGTCAATTTCAATCAGGCCGCTGGTGGGACTCTCCAGCCGATTGAGGCAGCGCAATAATGTACTTTTTCCCGCTCCGCTCCGGCCCAGGATGCCAAAGATAGTCCCCTCTTCGATGGTAAGTGAGATGTCGTCTAACGCTGGCGCAGATGCGCCAGGATACTGTTTGCTGAGATGACTGAGTTTAATCATGCTGCTGGTCCGCGACCGGAATCACTGAGCCCTGATAATTTTTACGGATAAACTCCGCTACCTGCGGCGAGCGCAAATCTTTCGCCAGCTGTAACACGCGGGGATCTTTCGCCAGTTCTGGCGTCGTTACCAGCAGGTTGGCGTAGGGATTATGTGCTGCAGACTCCAGTCCCAGCGCATCTTTCGCCGGGGTCAGACCTGCTTCCAGCGCGTAGTTGCCGTTGATAATTGCGGCATCCACATCATCCAGCGAGCGTGGCAGCTGCGGCGACTCAATCTCAACGATCTTAATTTTCTTCGGGTTTTCACTGATATCTTTCGGCGTCACCAGCGTCGAACCCGTTTCACCCTGCGCGTTGAGCTTGATCACCCCTTTGTCCTGCAGCAGCCAGAGTGCGCGGCTCAGGTTAGTGGTATTGTTCGGTACCGCAATGCTGGCCCCTTCAGGTAGCGCCGCTAAACTTTTCACCTTACGCGAATAGATACCCAGCGGCTCAATGTGCACACTGGCAACCACGGCAAAGGTTTTCCCCAGCGCTTTCTCCTGATCTTTTAAGTAGGGCAAATGCTGGAAGTAGTTGGCATCCACATCCCCGGCGGTCAGCAGCTCATTGGCATTCACGCCCCCGCTCAGCTCAACAATTTTGAGATCCAGTTTCGGGTCCAGGGTTTTGACATACTCCAGGATTTCCGCATGGGGCAGCGGATCGGCCGCTACGCGCAGCGGCGCGGCCTGTAAACTCTGGGCAATCAGCAGTGAAAGACCGGCCAGGGCCAGAAAGCGCTTTTTAATCATCATCATTTATCTCTTATCGTTATCAGTGGGTGTTGTGTTCAGGGTAGAAACGCTGGGCGACGTCCGGATGCGAACGCAGCCGGCCTTTAAGGTAGTTCCAGCCTACTTCGCGCAGCAGCGGGTTAAGCGGATCGCTGCCCGGTCCCTGTGCCAGTTCAGCCAGCTGAGGAGGCAGTTGATAGATCGGCACCACGGCGTCGAGTTGCGCGCCAAGGAAAAAGGCGATGGATAAGCGCTCGCTGCTCTGCGGTGGCGACACCACACGATGCACCGTCGCGCGCAGATAACCGTTGGTCGCCAGCTCCAGCAGCTCGCCAATGTTCACCACAAACGCGCCCGGCAATGGCGAGGCATCGATCCAGTTGTCCGGCGTCACTTCCACCTGTAAGCCCGCCTGATCGTCCTGCAGTAACATCGTCAGGAAACCTGAATCTTTGTGCGCGCCAACACCCTGGCGTGATTCGCCCTCCGTGCGGCCCGGATAACGGATCAGTTTGATATGTTCGTTGGGATAGTCGCCATAGAGGTTATCGAAGGCGTTGCGCGGCAGATTCAGTGCCCCGGCAAAAGCGCGCAGCAGCTCGAGCGCCACCGCTGTCATCTGCTGCTGCCAGCGGGTAACCACCGTTTGCAGTTCAGGTAAGGCTTCAGGCCACTGATTCGGCCCCTGCATCCGTTGCCAGGTGGGTGAATCGGCGGTAACGGGCAGCGCTTCCCGTTCCGCACCAATATCAAACTGCTCGCGATAGTCGGGCTGGCTGCGGGTTATTTCCACGCCCGCCAGGTTGTAGCCGCGAAAATGCGGCGAGTTAGCCATCGCCACCGCGGATTTATCCGCCTGCGGCAGGGCAAAAAATTTCCGCGCGACGTGCTGAACCTCATCTGATACTTCACGGTCGATGCCGTGATTGATTAAATAGAAGAAGCCGACATCACGCGCGGCCTGGCTTAATTTTTCCAGGACCTGTTGCTGCTGCTGTTGATTACCTGACAATAATGCGAAATCAATTACCGGCAATTCTGCTGTGGTTAACGCGCTCATGATTGACACTCTGTTGGCATGGAATCGCCTTACACTGCCATTTCATTTATGCGTTAACTACCAACTAATCCTGCTATGGATATGCGACGGATGGGAATATCCCACCATGCCGCGGGCTATAAACCCGCAGATTACTCTGCGCTCCAGACGACACGTTATGGCAGCAATAACACCGCAAACCGGGCAAAAAAGATCCCGCTAAACGGAGAGCAATAACCGCACGGTATTACCAAATGTTCATACTCGTAAGCAGGCGTGTATAAGTTAACCGTGCTGGTTTTGTCAGTAAATGCAGTTATTTCGGCTGAAAACTTGCAAAAACTTACAATCGTAGTCTAGAGTTTACCGGCTGCGGTTTCTGCCGCTTCACTTAAAAATTATTCGGCTTCTTATAGCTTTCATTTCCACGGTTTCTTCTGAACATTGTTTGCGGCTGCGAAAGCTATAAGACTCCTTCATTGATGCACCTGAGGAGAATATGGACACCAGAAACTCATCGTCTGAACACCCAAAGAAACATTTCTGGAACAGGAAGCCAAAAGAGCTGACTGTTGACGACATTACCGTAATCGACAACGACATGCTGAAGCGGGCAGTTGGCGCGGCTGCGTTAGGTAATGCGATGGAATGGTTCGACTTTGGCGTATACAGCTATCTCGCCGTGATCATCGGCAAAGTCTTCTTCCCGGATGCCAACAACGCGGTGCAGCTGATCGCCACCTTTGGTACGTTTGCGGCGGCCTTCCTGGTCCGTCCGATTGGCGGGCTGGTATTTGGCCCGCTGGGTGACCGCATCGGACGGCAGAAAGTGCTGGCGATGACGATGATCATGATGTCGATTGGTACGTTCTGTATCGGTCTGATCCCGGCTTACTCTTCAATAGGCATCATGGCACCGATTCTGCTGCTGGTGGCACGTCTGATTCAGGGCTTCTCAACCGGCGGTGAATATGGCGGCGCAGCGACCTTTATCGCGGAGTACTCTACCGATAAACGCCGTGGCTTTATGGGCAGCTTCCTGGAATTCGGCACCATCGGCGGTTATCTGATGGGTGCCAGCCTGGTCACGGTGATGACCACCGTCATGTCGAATGAGGCGATGATGTCGTGGGGCTGGCGCGTACCGTTCTTTATCGCGGCGCCGCTGGGCCTGTTTGGTCTCTATGTGCGACTGAAGCTGGAAGAGACTCCGGCCTTCCAGCAGCACATGGAAAAACAGGAAGCGCTGGAACAAAGCAAGCCGCGTCTGACGCTGATGCAGATGCTGAGCAAATACCGCGCACCGATGATGAAATGTATCGGTCTGGTGCTGCTGTTTAACGTCTCTAACTACATGCTGACCTCGTACATGCCGAGCTATCTGACCGGCGTACTGGGTCTGCCAGAGTTAAGTGGCCTGCTGCTGGTGATGGTGGCGATGTTCGTAATGATGCCGCTGACACTGCTGTGGGGTCGCTGGACTGACCGCATCGGTCGTCGTCCGGTGATTGCGTTTGGTGCGGTGGGTCTGATCCTGCTCGCCATCCCAAGCTTTATGCTGATCGGGTCCGGTAATATGTGGGCGGTATTTGGCGGCCTGATGATTCTGGGTGTACTGCACACCTGCTTCAGCGGCACTATGCCTTCCACACTGCCCGCGCTGTTTACTACCGATATCCGTTACAGTGCGCTGGCCATCGGCTTCAACCTGTCGGTTTCGCTGTTTGGGGGGACGACACCGCTGATTACCGCGTGGCTGGTGGATACCACTAAAAACAACATGATGCCGGCTTACTACATGATGGGCGCGGGCGTGATTGGCCTGCTCACTATCCTGACGGTACGTGAAACGGCCCGTCAACCGCTGACCGGTTCATCTCCTGCGGTGGCGACCAAAGCGGAAGCGCATCGCCTGATCGACAAGCTGCGTAAGCGGCACAAGCCATCAGCGACCGCCGCGAAATAACTGTTCTGACACCCTGCTCTGCAGGGTGTTTTTTTATCTGCCGTCCGATCTGTTTACCCAGCTGATTTAACTGCCCTGAAACGCGCGACTTTCGCCCGATTGCCACACAGCGCCATGCTGCACCAGCGGCGGCGATGCGCTTTGGTGCGATCGTAAAACCACAGTGTACAGGCGGGATGTTCGCAGCCACGGACTCTGCTGAAGTCCTCCTGCGCCAGCAACATCGCGGCCTGTTCCGCAACCTGTCCCAGCCGTTGCATCACGCTCTGGCCCGCATAAACCCGCCTGATTTTTAATCCGCCCGGCTCCCCGGTCATTTGCAGATGGCTGGTCGCTTCATCCAGCCAGGCGTTCAGCGTCTGAATATCAACGCCCTCTCCCGCTTTGTGCTGCTGCACGTTGTCACGAATGATCTGACGTAACTGACGCGCCGCCTGCAACAGCGCACCCGGTTCATACTGCGGAGCCGGGGCATCTGGTGCCAGTCCTGCCTGGTGTAGCCAGGCTTCAACATCCTGATCGGTTTGCCAGAAGTCGTGCGGCTGGCCTTCCACGATGGCCACTGTATTGATGAAATCCAGCGCCGGATGATCGGCCAGAAACCACGGCCCCTGGGCGGTGTGTGATTGCGCTTCCGCCATGATATTGCCTCCCTTGTTAACTCTGCTAATGCCACTGTAACCGACAGAAGACTATTTGAGTAGTTACACCGCACTTATTGTAACCATCAAAAATTGATTTGACAGGTTACATCCTGGCTGCATAATGACCCTGTGTAACCATATAAATACCATTTAACCAGTTACAGGAGTTCAGCATGCGTGATCAATCCATTTCGTACCGTTACCAGCAGGCCGATGGCGTCAATATTTTCTATCGCGAAGCAGGCGATCCTTCCCTGCCGGTACTGCTGCTGTTGCATGGCTTTCCCACCTCTTCACATCAGTTCCGCAATCTGATCCCGCTTCTGGCCGATAAATTTCATCTCATCGCACCCGATATGCCGGGATTTGGCTTCACTGAAGTGCCTGCTGAGCGCAACTATTCCTGGACCTTCGACGCGCTTGGCCAGACGCTGACCGCCTTTGTCGATGCGCTGGGGCTGGAACGTTATGCGATGTATGTTTTCGACTATGGCGCACCTGCCGGTCTGCGACTGGCGCTGGCTTACCCCGATCGTGTCAGCGGACTGATATCACAAAACGGTAACGCCTATCTGGAAGGATTAGGAGAGGCCTGGGCGCCGGTCCGCGCCTACTGGGACGATCCCAGCGAGGCAAATGGTCAGGTGATCCGTGACGCCATTCTGACGCCGGAAGGGGTGAAGTGGCAGTATCTGCATGGGGTGCGCGATCCGCAGCAGATCGCCCCGGAAACTTATACCCTGGATACCCTGCTGATGGAGCGCCCCGGCAATAAAGATATACAGCAGGCCCTGTTTCTGGATTACGCCAGTAACCTGAAACGTTATCCGGAATTTCAGGCGTTCTTTCGCCAGCAGCAGGTGCCAACGCTGGTGATCTGGGGCAGGCACGATCCGTTCTTTATTCCACCGGGCGCCGTGGCCTGGCAGCGCGATAATCCACAGGCGGTGGTCGAGATGCTGGATAGCGGTCACTTCGCGCTGGAGACCCACACCGATCACATTGCGTCGCGCATCCGCGAGATGTTTAGTGAAGACTGAGCCATAGCGCGCAGAGGCAGGCTATTCAGCACTGCCTCTGAAAACCTCCCGTTTATTCATTGCTGAAACGGCCGACCGTGCTGGCCGCGCCCAGCGCATGACCTTTCAGTTGGGTAACCAGTTCAGCCTGGGTTAATCCCGCTTTCAGCTGACCCACCGGCAAATCGGTGGCGATCAGCACAAAGTTATAGTGATGCAGACCACTGCCTGCAGGCGGACAAGGCCCGTAATAGTGCAGCGTCCCTGGGGTGTTTTTTCCGCCCGTATAGTCCTTGCCCTTTGTCAACGCCCCCTGCGCAAATGACGAGCGGCTGGCGGGAATGTTATAGGCCACCATGTGGGTAACGCCGAGCCCTTTGGCCCCGACCGGATCGGTCATCAGCAGAGCCAGACTGCGGGTGCCCGCCGGAATCGCAGACCAGTTCAATTCGGGAGAGACATTCTCACCGGTACAGGAAGGATTACTTTTATTGGCACCGGCAAACTTTTTATCCAGTAGCGCATTATCGCTGAAGTCCTGTGATTGCAGCGTAAACACCGACGCCGCCAGCGAGGTCATGGGCAGAACCGCCAGCACCGTTGCGCAGAGTAATTTTTTCACCAGCCACTCCTTATCAGATTAATCAAGAGATTATGTTCCGGATGGATTGCGTCACTGCCTGCTTACTATAACGGCTTTAACGCAATTGACCCGCCCGCATGGTTGTTTAGTGATCGCGGAACGGAAAATCTATGATCTCTGTCTCGCAGGCAAGGGCAGCTGACGCGTTGCCCTGTCGCCCATTACCCGATATAAGTTAACGCCTGCGGCTGAAATATCGCCTGAATCCCCGTCACTGTCATCGATAAGTGGACACTATGCAGATTGAAGATCTCCGGATTTACGTCGCCGTGATGCATGCAGGCAACTTTACAGCAGCCGCTGAGCATCTGATGTTATCGAAACAGTATGTCAGCCGCCGCATGGCTGCGCTGGAAGCATCATTAGGAGTACGACTGCTGATTCGCAATACCCGTAAGCTGTCTGTGACGGATGCAGGTTTACTGTTCGCGCAACATGCTCAGCGCATTCTGGATGAGATCCAGGAAGCGGAACGCGCAGTGTCAGAGCAGCAGCAGGCGCTGCGCGGCACCTTCCGTATCAATCTGCCGATGTCCTTTGGCATGAGCCACCTCTCTCCCCTGATTGCTGAATTTCTGAGCCACCATCCGTCATTGCAGTTTCATATTGAGCTGGCTGACCGCTATGCCGATGTGATTGGCGAAGGCGTTGATATGGCGATTCGCATCGGTACGCTGGCTGATTCCACGCTGATTGCCCGTCCGCTCGGCGAGCTGAAGCGGGTGATCTGCTGCAGCCCCCGCTATCTGGAAAGGGCAGGCACGCCGCAGCAGCCAGAAGCGTTGCTGCAACACGCCTGTCTGCGCTACGGACGTGAAGGTCAGAATGGCTGGGAACTGCAGGTCAATGGTAAACCGAAGTGGCTGGCGGTTCAGGGGCCGATGGTGAGTAACAATGGCGAGGTCCTGCGTGATGCCGCACTGGCAGGCTTAGGACTGGTATTGTTACCCGCCTTTATCGTTGAGACAGCCCTGCAACGCAGTGAGCTGGTGACCGTGCTGGACGACTTTCTGCCGCCCCCGCTTTCCCTGAATGCGGTTTACCCGCAGCACCGTCAGCGCAGCGAAGTAAACCGCCAGTTACTGGCCTTTCTCCAGGCGCGTTTAACGTCGTGACAACACTAAAGTTTTTTTAATGCCGCAAAGACTCTGGCGACAGCGACGGCACCCGGATCAGACACGCCGTTGAGGTTAGCACTGTTGAGATAGGAGGAGCGGCCCGCTTTTGCTTTCCCCATGCTGGCGGTTGCATCACTGCCCTGCTGTGCCGCATCAGCCGCCTCTGCCAGCGATTTACCCGCCACCAGCGCCTCGATCGCCGGTTGCAGCGCATCAATCAGCGTACGATCGCCCGGTTGTGCCCCGCCATACTGCTTCATCTTCTCCAGACCTTGTTGCAGAGCTTCTGGCAGCGCATCGCCTTCGGCCAGCTGCTGCGCAGCAGCGGTGAAAAAGATCGCCATCAGTACGCCGCTGGAGCCGCCCATCACCGTCGCCAGTCGCTCACCCGTCACCGCGAGCAGATCGGGCAAGACATTTAACGGCAGCTGATTATCGGCACATTCACGCTGGATCTGGCGCGCACCAGCAGCAAAGGTCGAACCGGTATCGCCATCACCGACCTGGGCATCCAGTTTGTTCAGCTCGTTTTCGCTGGCGATCAGCGTTTCACAGATGCTGTTAACAAACGCAGCGACTGTCGGGTTATCTGAGGGTTGCGCCGGATGCGCTGTTGCCTCTTTTGTCGCGTTAACCGGCTGCAGCGGCGCGATCTTAACCGCCTGAACCCAGCCGGTGACCTCAACCGGCGCGCAGATCGCCTCCTCGAACAACGGCGTCAGCGTCATGGAGGTGACGGAAAAGCCCTTCATGTCCAGCGCGGTCATTAGCGGAGCCGGGCCAATCAGATAATCACTGCCACGGCTTAGCGGCGACTCAATCAGGTCCCGCGTAACCAGACTCATCTCCAGCGCGGACATACCGCCAAGATTATTGACTAACAGCGCGCGTGGCTGGTCGTTGCCCGGCATCACTTTCTCCAGCAGATGCTGCACAATCTGCTGACTGTTTTGCGTCTGCATGACGTCAACGCCCGGTTCACCGTGAATCCCCAGCCCCATTTCAACGCTGCCGTCTGGCACCCGCTGGCCGGTCTGTTCATCCGGCAGATGGCAGCTTGAAAGCGCAACGCCCATGGTGGCGATAGCACGACTGGCTGCCTCTGCTGCCCCGGTCACCGCCGCCAGGTCATCGCCCCGTTCTGCGACGAAGCCCGCCACTTTATGCACCAGCAACGTGCCCGCTACGCCGCGTGGCTGAGGGTTATCGGGCAAGGCAACATCATCACCGACAATCACCATATTGACGCTGAATCCCGCTTTGCGCGCTTTTTCTGCCGCCAGACCGAAGTTGAGGCGATCCCCGGTGTAGTTTTTCACAATCAGCAGACATCCCGCCTCACCGGTAATATTGATGATGGCGTTGTACACCGCGTCAACGCTGGGAGAAGCAAAAACATCGCCACAGACGGCAGCCGTCAGCATCCCTTTGCCGATAAAGCCGACATGGGCCGGTTCATGGCCTGAACCGCCACCGGAAATCAGCGCAACCTGCTGTTTTTGCCAGTCATTACGCATCACGATGCGAATGCGCGGATCGACCTGCAACCGGACCAGATTGCGCCACGGGCTGGCGTAAATCATGCCATCTAACGCGCTGTCGACGAGATCATCCTTTTTATTCATTACGAATCGGGTCATGTCTTCTTTCCTCATAGGCATGCGGGTTTGCTGATGACCCAGTGTTACATACCACTGACGACAGAGAGAAATCCATCGACAGGTCTGTGGCCTGATTTCAGACATACCGCACGAAAACCAGCGGTCACAGGTACAGTGATTTTTACTAATTGATTGATTTTTATCAAATGTCTTTACCTGAAAGTGAGAGGTTCTGCGCAGAACATGAACCGGAGATCACGGATGGTAAAAATTCATTTGTTAACAGAGGATGTTTTAATGACCCAACGTATGATTCTCAATGAAACCGCCTGGTTTGGTGCTGGTGCTTTGCGCCATTTGCCGGAAGAGGTACAACGTCGCGGGATGCGAAAAGCATTGATCGTCACTGACAAAGCGCTGGTCGCGGCGGGTGCGCTGAAGCGGGTGACGGATCTGCTGGCGCAGCATCAGCTTGACTGGGCGGTGTATGATGAGGTGGTGCCGAATCCTACCATTCGGGTTGTGCAGCAGGGTGTTGCGGTATTCAGAGAGTCAGGTGCTGACTACCTGATCGCCATCGGCGGTGGCTCACCACAGGATACCAGCAAGGCGATCGGCATTATTATTAATAACCCTGAATTTGAAGATGTGCGCAGCCTGGAAGGCGTCAGCCCCACCCGCCATCCATGCGTGCCGATCATCGCCATCCCAACCACGGCAGGCACCGCCGCAGAAGTAACGATTAATTACGTCATTACCGATGAAGAGAATCGCCGTAAGTTTGTCTGTGTCGATCCCCATGACATTCCGAAAGTTGCAATCATTGATGCGGAGATGATGGCGAGCATGCCTGCTTCGCTGAAGGCTGCGACTGGTATTGATGCCTTAACCCATGCCATTGAAGGCTACATCACACGCGGTGCCTGGACCCTGACCGATATGCTGCACCTCAAAGCCATTGAGATTATCAGCCAGTCACTGCGCGAATCGGTGGCAGGAAATATTGAGGCGGTTGAGCAGATGGCGCTGGGACAATATGTGGCCGGTATGGGTTTCTCCAATGTCGGCCTTGGCCTGGTGCATGGCATGGCACACCCGCTGGGCGCCTTTTACAATGTCCCGCACGGCGTAGCGAACGCCATTCTGCTGCCGCAGGTAATGGCATGGAATGCCTCATGCACGGGCGATAAATATCGTGACATCGCCCGCGCCATGGGTGTGAAACAGGTCGATACGCTGTCACTGGACCAGGCGCGGGAAGCGGCGGTCGCGGCGGTACGTCAGCTCTGTCGCGATGTCGGTATTCCCCGCTCGCTGCGTGAAGTGGGCTTAAAAGAGGCGGATATTCCTGCACTGTCACAGGCGGCGCTGGATGATGTCTGTACCGGCGGCAACCCACGTACGCCGGACCTGGAGGACGTGATGGCGTTATACCGCCAGAGTTAAAGTGCATACACTGTAATGATGTACTGCCGATAACAGGCCCGTCCACGCTGGCGGGCTTTTTTCACGTCATGGCTACGGTTAATTCGGGAGCCTTCGCCAGAGGTTATTCAGACACGCTCGCGGTATCAGCAACGGTTTAGCCGCGTTTTTCCGGTCTGGTTTCAGCCTGAAATCGCCTGTTATTTCGTTGAGTGCCAGTGTGAGAATAAGCCGCCTTAATCCATAATTTCTTTAGATGCTAAACCCTGATCTACTTGATCTGGATCACAATAATCCGCATCATGCGCAGCGAAAACCTTAATGTCGCTGCGGAGATATCGATGACACTGTACCAGGGTATGCTCATTTTCTATGCCGTTGTTGCATTGGTCGCTACGCTGATCACGTTCTTCATCGCCAAAGATAAGCTGAGCATTAAACTACTGAGCGCCTTGTTGGTGGGTGCGACCTGGCCGATGAGTTTTCCTGTCGCGCTGATGTTTGCGCTGTTTTAATTGACATTATCCCCTCAGATACCACACTCAGGTAAGACGTCCCTGACCTGCAAACCGCTGATCACCGACGAGGCCTTGTTCATGATGGTTAATAAGGAGCGGATATGCGCGTGATCGGTGTGATGATTCTGGTTTCTCTTCTCAGTGCCTGTAGTGCCCCGTGGCACGCTGAGAAACCCGTTCCGGCGGCCGAAACCCGCCAGCAGATCTGCCAGCCAGGCTCCAATCCCAGCCAGAACGACTGCGGTCATTTCCCTGAACCTGAATTCCATTGATTGGTCACAAGGCGATCGCTGCTGCGAGATCTCAATTGCGCTATTTCATCGCATAACAAGGCTTTACACGCTGCTAACCGGTCAGTAAAGTAGCGCCCAGACATCAATTCTGATGCGTAAGCGTTAACGTCAACCAACGCCCCCGCAGCATTGCTGCATGTGATGATCCCTGCCATGATGCCTGTAAAAGACCCAGCTAAACCTCTCGCTGTGTATGCCAGCGCCACATTTTTTTTGTTCGTCCTGCTGCTGACCGCGGCGAACCTCCGAGCGCCGATTACTGTTGTCGGCCCGGTACTGCAGGATATCCGTCAGACCTTTGGCCTGAGTGTCGGTGAAGCGGGTCTGTTTAACTTTATTCCACTGATGCTCTTTGCGCTGCTCGCCCCGCTGGCCGCCTGGCTGGGAAATCGCGTCGGACTGGAGCGCAGTTTATGGGCCGCGCTGTGCCTGATCACGGCCGGTTCGCTGTTGCGCTGGCAGCCTGCTGAAGCGGCGTTGTGGAGTGGAACGCTGCTGCTTAGTGCAGGCATTGCCGCCGCCAATGTGCTGCTGCCGCCGCTGATAAAACGCGATTTCACCGCTCACACAGCTAAATATATTGGCCTTTATGCCGCCACCATGTCGATTACTGCCAGCCTGGCATCAGGTATTGCCGTTCCGCTGAGCCAGCTTTCATCGGCGGGCTGGCGGCTCTCACTGGTCGTCTGGGCGCTGCCGGGGCTGGTTGCGCTACTCGCCTGGCTGCCACTGTTACGTCAACGGCAGTCAACCATAGCGCCCGCTGACGCGCCCGTTGCCTGGCGCCATCCGTGGCGAACGGCAGGCGGCTGGCAAATCGCACTGTTTATGGCGCTGCAATCGCTGGCGTTTTATACCCTGATCGACTGGTTTACTGTGTTTGCCCAGGATAATGGCTTCAGTCAGGCCCATGCAGGCTGGCTGCTGTTCTGGTATCAGGCAATTGCGATCGTCGCTAACCTGGGCTGCATGGTGGCGCTGAAGCGGGTAAAAGATGCCCGGCTTACCGCGTTCATTGCTTCAACCGGTATTTTCCTCGGCATGCTGGGCTTATTGCTTAATCCTCAGTGGGCGGTCATCTGGCTGACACTGGCCGGGCTGGGCGCAGGCGCATCACTGGTACTCTGTCTCTCGCTGTTTAATCTGCGGGCCACTCATCACCGTCAGGCCTCACAATTGTCAGGCATGGCACAGTGTGTCGGATATGCGCTGGCGGCACTCGGCCCGCTGTTCTTCGGCGTGCTCCATGAGCAGAGCGGTCACTGGACCCTGCCCTTCAGCGTGCTGGCAATGCTGAGCCTGTTACAGATGCTGCTGGCTCCGCTGGCCGCACAGTCAAAAGCAATCAGTTGAAAATGCGGCGGAGCCGTTAACAATAAATGATTCGCCAGTCGCGGATGCATAGCATCGCGGGTCGCGGAAATCGACGGGAGAATGTGCGTGTCTGAACTGAATAATGCTCTGCTGCAGGAGATCCTGGATCAGGTGCGTCCGCTGATCCATCAGGGAAAGGTGGCTGACTATATCCCCGCACTGGCGGATGTGGCTGCCGATAATCTGGCGATTGCTGTTTGCCTGCGTGACGGCACCCTCTTTCAGGCGGGTGATGCTGAGATGCGCTTTTCCATTCAGTCGATCTCTAAGGCACTCTCTCTGACCGTAGCACTGACCCGCTATGAGGACAGCGAAATCTGGCAGCGAGTCGGCAAAGAACCTTCTGGCCAGCCATTTAATTCATTGGTTCAGCTGGAGCTGGAGCAGGGGAAGCCACGTAATCCGTTCATTAATGCCGGTGCGCTGGTGATTTGCGATCTGCTGGAAACCCGACTGACCGCGCCGCGTCAGCGAATGCTGGAAATTGTGCGCCAGTTGAGTCAGCAATCCGATATTAACTATGATCGCCACGTTGCCCGCTCTGAATTCGAACATTCGGCCCGCAATGCAGCGATCGCCTGGCTGATGAAGTCATTTGGTAATTTCGATAACGATGTCACCAGCGTGATGCAGACCTATTTCCACTACTGCTCCCTGTCGATGAACTGCGTTGAGCTGGCCCGCACATTTATCTATCTGGCGAATCAGGGCAAAACTTTGGATGGCAGCCAGATGATTACTCCACGTCAGGCGCGGCAGATTAACGCGCTGATGATCACCAGCGGCATGTACGACGGCGCTGGCGAATTCGCATGGCGAGTCGGAATGCCCGCAAAATCGGGCGTGGGTGGCGGGATTATTGCCATTATCCCAGGTGAGATGAGCATTGCCGTCTGGTCGCCTGGGCTGGACAGCGCAGGCAATTCGCTAGCGGGTACCGCAGTGCTGGAATTGCTGACCGAGAAGCTGGGGCGGTCGATATTCTGAGTCTGAGCGCGCGAGTCACAGGCTCGCCTTGATGAAATGCGATGGGATTCCCATGTTTTCAGAAAGCTGATTTTGCATTTTCCGTTTAGTGCGCTGGCGAGTTGAGTCATCAGCGATAATCAGAACTCAAAAATTTATTAGTGCGAAATCTGCGCAAGGTCCTCTTCATTCAGACCGGTCATTTGCATAACCGTATTGCGATCCATGCCACTCTTCAGCATGGTGCGGGCAATTCTGAGGCTTGCTCCACGACTACCTTCTGTCCGTCCCTGTTCAATGCCCTGCTCAATGCCCTGCTCAATGCCTTTCTCAAGCCCTATCTGCTCAAGCTGTTGTGCGATAGTCATAAGCGCTTTCTCGTGTTGAGGCACTCGCTGTGCCAGCTCCCGTACAAAGATTTTGGCGTCCGATGTTTCGCCCGCCTGTACAATGTAGTGTACCAGCGTTATCACCTGTGATGAAGAGTGATAGCCAGCCCGCAAAATGGTTACCAGCCTGTCCATCAATTCTGCCAGATCCCGCTGACGGATATGCTTCTGCAGCAGGGTCAGAGCTGCCATGCTGCGATGTCGCATGATCTCATCGTCAGGGATCACCGTGACATCGACCAGCGGAAAACTACGGCTGTAAAGCCCGTCCGCCAGCGCCGGGTCGTCGAACTCATCCAGCCACCGGGTCGACCAGGGATAGGGAGTGCGTCTGCCAGTGTAAAACAGGACGGGTATAACCAGCGGCAACCGCATATGCCCTGCGTCAAGATGGCGCTGCATGGCAGCCACTGCATAGCGCATCAGCCGAAATGCCATATGTTTGTCAGGTGATGACTGATGCTCAATGAGTACATGGATATATCCATCGCCAGCGGTAGTTTTAAGGCTATAAATCACGTCACTGAAGTACTGCCGCAAATCATCCTCAACAAACGACCCCGACTCCAGCTTCAGCTTCAGCGTGCTGAGATCACAGCGTACGCGCAGATGTGGCGGCAAATGCAGCGCCATAAAATTCCGGGCAATATCCGGCTGAGTCAGAAATTGCCGGAATGTGGCATCATGAGGCACAGGCGTGCTGTTCTTCTTTTTCACTGGCCAGAATCCTTTCTGTTCCTGAAGCGCTTACAACGGCTGATTGAGCCAGCAAAAGGCGCTAATTCCTGAAGCGCGCGAATGTTTTAAGTACTGATGGAAATAACGAAACTCATACCCTGATGACTAAACCGCGTAAAACGCTTTACCTGAATTTTACGAGGTTGCTCTGAATATCGGCCTGTGTTGGACATTTACACTATTCCACCTGACTTAGCTCACCACATTAATCGGCTCACCCTGAATAAAAGCTGCGATATTGGCCATCACACCAGCCACCAGATTCTCAACGCCGCTGCGGCTTGCCCAGGCAATGTGCGGCGTCAGCAGCAGGTTGGGCAGATCCGCCAGCAGCGGGTTATCCGGCGCGGGCGGTTCGCTGCTCAGCACATCCAGTGCCGCGCCACCAATCTGCCCCTGCTTTAACGCGGCAGCTAAATCGGCCTCGTTAATCAGTCCGCCACGAGCGGTATTTATCAGCAGCGCCTGTGGCTTCATTTTACCCAGCGACTCGCGGTCAATCATCTGGCGGGTGCTGTCACTCAGCGGGCAGTGCAGTGAAATGATATCGCTGGTCGCCAGCATCTGCTCAAAGCTGACATAACCGTCACGCAGCCGATCACTGCCTTTGCGCTCGGCGTACTGTACCTGCATTCCCAGCGCCTGGGCCAGTCTGCCAACCGCCTGACCGATGTCGCCTTTGCCCACGATACCCAGCATGGCACCGCCAATGTCCCCTATCGGCTGACGATGCAGACAAAAATGCCGGGCCTGTGGCCAGTCGATGCGCGTATTGCTGGCATAAGCCATCAGCTGACGACGCAGGGAGAAAATCGCGGCGATTACCGCTTCTGAAACACTCTGAGTTGAATAGCCTGGAACATTACTGACCACGATGCCCTGTGCGCGACAGGCTTCTGGATCGATACAGTCATATCCCGTCGCAGCGACACAGATAAAACGCAGTTCAGGCAATTGTTGCAGTGTGTCAGCCCGTAACGGCACCTTATTGGTGATAGCGACAGTCGCGCCCGCCAGCGAAGACACAATGTCATCAGCCGGGGTCTGCGCGCGAATCTCCCAGTCAGCCTGCTGTTGACCGGTCGGCAGGGGTAACGGCAGCGTGCCACCATCCAGCATTACAATTTTCATGTTTACTCCTTCATCGGGTTTGGTTAAACCGCAGGCGAATCATTAATGTTATTTGTATGTACGCTGCGGGTAACAGGTAAGTTAAATGATGCTGAAATTAAAGTGAAAATGTTCAAAGAGTGCGAATTTTTTCGGAACAGATGCCACTTTATTTAACCCTTTTATCCCCTTCGCGTTACACTGCCACCCAGAATTCTGACCCCTGACGTCCGTTAAAATAATGCCGAGATCTTCACTCAGACAACGACTCACCGCCGGTATTGCGATACTGGCCGTGCTGCTGTTGTTTGTTGCCCCGATGATCTCAAAGAATCTGGCTGAGCATCGCGCCGGCATGCACGATGCCTCTGTTATGAGTGCGGAAATGCCGATGATGGATCATCACAGCGAGATGTCCATGGCGGACCATGGGATGATGGATACGGGCTTTGCCTGTGGCTACTGCGATTTACTGGTCCATGTTCCGCTGATGCTATGGGTATTTATCCCGTTCATCTGGTGGATGTGCCTGATCAGCCGCGCCCCACCCCCCGGTGCTATCAATCCGCCCCAATGGCGACGGCTGTTGCGCCTTCATCGACCGCGCGCGCCACCCTTTATTGCGTTACACCCACTACTTACCGATCCGATTGCGTGACAACGTCACCTGATCGCCTTTGTCTTTTGAAAAGTGTGGAATGCTATGTCCTCTTCTCAGGAAATTTCCCCTGCACCGCGCGGCACGGTGTTTAATCTCTTTCGCCGCCTGCATTTTTATATCGGCCTGTTTATTGCGCCGTTTATTTTCGTCGCCGCACTCACCGGTACGCTCTACGTTCTGACGCCGCAACTGGAACAGGCTATTTACCATGATGCCCTGACCACTAAAGCGCAGGGTGTGGCACAACCGCTGTCTGCCCAGATTGCCGCCGCGCGAGCCCGTGCCGGTGAATCAGCACGCATATACGCTGTGCGTCCCGCACCGGGTCCGCAGGACACCACCCGCGTGCAGTTTGCCGAGCCGCAGCTTGGCCCATCGGAGTCACGATCGCTGTTTATTGATCCCTACACCCTGCAGGTGAAAGGCGATATGACGGTGTATGGCACCAGCGGTGTGTTGCCACTGCGCATGTGGCTGGATCAGCTGCATCGCGGCCTGTTGCTGGGTGATGTTGGCCGTAACTACAGTGAACTGGCAGCCTCCTGGCTGTGGGTCGCCGCGCTGGGTGGGATCGTCTTATGGTCCGGCACCCGGCCACCGCGCACCCGCAGTAAAACACGGGGCGGCTTCGCAGCGACCCGTCACTGGCATGTCACGTTGGGGCTGTTGCTGGCTATCGGTCTGGTGTTCTTTTCAGTAACCGGGCTGACCTGGTCACAGTGGGCAGGCAATAATATTGAAAAGATGCGCAGCGACTTTGGCTGGAAAACGCCGCAGGTTAATACCGCACTAAACGGCAACGCGCCCGCTGAAGCTGCCGATCCCCATGCTGACCATCGCGGCGCGATGGAGGGGATGACCATGTCCGGAATGACCATGCCGGCCAAAACCGCCGCGCCGGTAATTCTCAATCAGCCGAATACCAGCTGGGATCAGGCGCTGGCAGCGGCGCGTCAGGCCGGGCTGCAAGCCACGAAGCTGGAGCTGCGCCAGCCTAAGAACACTGAACAGGCGTGGACGGTTTCGGAGATTGACCGCAGCTGGCCAAGCCAGGTCGATGCGGTTTCCCTCAATCCGGTTGATTTCAGTGTGGTCGATCGCGTTGAGTTCGCCAGCTTCCCGCTGGTGGCGAAACTGACCCGCTGGGGCGTGGATGCGCATATGGGCGTGCTGTTTGGCCTGCCTAATCAGCTGATTCTGGCGCTGTTTGGTTTTGGACTCTGCACAATGATTGTGCTGGGCTACCGCATGTGGTGGATTCGTCGCCCGGCTGTTCCGCAGCTCAACCCCTCGCAGACGCTGTTATCCGCCTGGCTGGCGCTACCGCGCTTTGCGCAGGGCACCAGCCTGATAGTGATGCTGGCGCTGGGATATGCGCTTCCCGTTATGGGTATCAGCCTGCTGGTGCTGGTGCTGCTGGATATTCAGCGCTGGCGCAGCGCACAGCGCGCCGCGGTCGTCCGCGTGGATGTCGCCCCGGACAAACAGTCGCCGCTTGCCATCGTCCAGTCGCGTTTTGCCGGGAAGCGCAAAGAGATGCGCTATTTTCTGCGCAGTGTGACGGTACTGGCGCTGATTGTCATTACGGTGATGGCGAATGCGATGATTGGCGGAGTGATTGATCAGTATCAGATCCCCTTCAGTCACTGGTCGCTGACCATGTATATCACCCAGGCGATGATGATCCTGCTCTACTCCACGGTCTTTACCGGGCTGTTGTCAATTCCACTCTGGTATTTCTTCCTCGGTGAGAGCGACGAACAGGGCAAGTAGGCTGGCAAGACACTAACCCTCTATTATTCAAAATAACTGACGAAGCCGGGCAAAACTCCCGGCTTCTCATTCTCCGCCTGAGGTCTATGATCGTTGTTATGAGTCACTTTATTTGAGAGCAAATCATGAACATTGTGCGAGCTAATCCTGAACAACTGTTTGAGTACGGTCCGTTTACCGTCCGTCGCCAGCGTCCTGGCGAGGCGTTAAGCCCGCTGGTCAGTGTTGATCTGATGTCGCTAAAACTCGATGCCCGGATTCCAATGCAGCAGCATCAGGATGAAGACGTTTTCACCTACCTGTGGCGGGGTTCGATGCAGCATCAGGACAGTAATGGCGAACGTACCCAGCTCTCTGCAAAACGCGTGATGGTGGTGAATGCGGGTGATGGCGTTCAGTACGAAGAGTCGGTGCCGTTATATGAAGCGGAGCTGTTACAGGCAGTTATCCGGCCTGCACAGCGGGGCGGTGAAGCGATGACCCAGGTGCTGGAGCGCGATCAGGGCATTATGACCAATGGCTGGACCGAACTGGCCGGGCCGGAAGAGTCTGATGCGCCGCTGGAACTGCGCCAGGAAGTCTACATCTTCGACACACTGCTGGAACGCAACCAAACGCTGGACGTGCCGTCGATGCCGGGCTTTGTCGCTTATCTCACCGTGCTTGAAGGGATTATTCGCGTCGGCGATCAGCGACTGGGTCGCGGTGATGCCGTCAGCGGGCTGGATCCCAGCATTGAGATCGTGGGCGATCGGGATGCCAATCTGGTCTGCTTCCTGGTAAAGCCCGATAATTTTGCATAAAAAAAGCGCGGGAACGTTTCCGCGCTCAGGTCCTGCTTAATACAGATTAAAGCGTACTATGTTGCTGCATCGCCTGAACCCGTTTATAGGCATGATCGAACTGACGTACATCATCGCGCAGCCAGTGGCGTTGCGTCAGTGGTGCATCATCCAGCGCCTGCGGCAGCGGCACACCCGCCAGCGATCCCCGGCAGCAAAAGGCGCGTGCCAGCGTTGGGGTGGCAATGCCGATGTAACGGGCAAATTCAGGTAATGTCATCAGTGCTGTACTCATTTAACACCTCCTGTAAACATATTCTCCTCTGCATTTTCAGGCCAAATCCTGAATGCTTTTATTGATCTGAAACATAGATGTGGTACTAATCTTCTGCCTGCTAATGAAAGCGTTCACCGCGCCAGACGCAAACCGAGAAAGAAGTGAGGAACCTGTGCGCCATTACGGATTGATGATTGCTCTGCTGTTTTCCGGCTTTGCCACCGCTCACACCCTGACCCCCGGTCAGCCTGTACCGCCTGTCTACGTTGCCGATAAAGGCGAAATGGTGCTGAATCAGGGCGACATAAATTATCAGCGCTGGAGCAGTCAGACCCTGACAGGAAAAGTGCGTCTGGTGATTCATGTGGCGGGGCGTCTTTCAGCAAAAGATCAGAGTGCACGATTAATCGAAGCCATTCAGCAGGCCAGGCTGCCGCGTGACCGATTCCAGACGACCACCATTGTGAATACTGACGATGCGCTGCCCGGCAGTGCCATGTTTGTGGTGCGCAGCATCGCATCCAGTAAAAAAGCGGCACCGTGGCAACAATTTATTATCGACAGCAGTGGCGTAACCGCTCACAGCTGGCATCTTCAGCCAGAAAGCGCGTCAGTGGTGGTGATTGATCCGGCAGGCATTGTGCGTTTTGCTAAAGATGGCGCATTATCTGCGGAGGATGTTGCCAGCGTGATGAAACAGCTGCGCGCATTACTGGGTTGATTCACGCATAATGCTCGTCCGGCTATCGCCGTAAAACGCGGAATGCTACTGAATTCACCGACATTTTTATCATCGTGAACTACGCTTAGTTGTAATGGATTTACCCGCCGTTCTTTGAAAACCTGCCAACTATGCTATGGCAGTCGGGGACGATTATTGAAGATGGCATCGAATCATTCGACCTGCTGTGACTTCCTCTGTAGATAAGGACAGCCATGATGACGGTCTGTGCAGAACAACACGTCAATTTCATACACAGCGATGCAGCCAGCCTGTTGAACGACATTGAGCAACGGCTTGATCAGCTTTTACCGGTTGAAAGCGAACGTGACTTAGTGGGTGCGGCGATGCGCGACGGTGCACTGGCACCAGGAAAGCGAATCCGTCCGCTCCTGCTATTGCTGGCAGCGCGCGATCTGGGCTGCAACGCAACACCTGCCGGTCTGCTGGATCTCGCCTGTGCGGTGGAGATGGTGCATGCCGCATCACTGATTCTGGATGACATGCCCTGCATGGACGATGCGCAACTGCGTCGCGGACGTCCGACCATTCATTGCCAGTATGGTGAACATGTCGCGATTCTGGCCGCGGTGGCTCTGCTGAGTAAGGCATTCGGCGTGGTCGCTGCGGCAGAAGGCTTACCAGCCACCGCCAGAGCGGACGCTGTCGCAGAATTATCCCACGCCGTCGGAATGCAGGGGCTGGTACAGGGGCAGTTTAAAGATCTCTCCGAAGGTGACAAGCCACGCAGCGCTGACGCCATTCTGATGACCAATCACTTTAAAACCAGCACCCTGTTCTGTGCCTCCATGCAGATGGCCTCTATCGTGGCTGAAGCCTCAGGTGAAGCCCGCGAACAGCTGCACCGTTTTTCGCTTAATCTTGGTCAGGCTTTTCAACTGCTTGACGATCTCACTGACGGTATGGCCGACACCGGTAAAGATGCCCATCAGGATGACGGGAAATCGACGCTGGTGAATCTGCTGGGGCCACAGGCGGTTGAAACGCGACTGCGCGACCACCTGCGCTGCGCCAGCGAGCATCTGCTATCGGCCTGCCAGGACGGTTATGCCACACATCATTTTGTTCAGGGCTGGTTTGAGAAAAAACTCGCTGCCGTCAGTTAAGGATGCTGCATGAGCCACTTTGCGGTCATTGCACCGCCCTTCTATAGCCATGTGCAGGCGCTTGCGCATCTTAGCCAGGCCTTAATCGCACGCGGACACCAGATTACTTTCATCCAGCAGACGGACGTTAGCGCGCTACTCACTGACAGTCGGATCGGCTTTTTCCCGCTGGGTTTAGCTTCGCACCCGGCAGGCAGCCTGGCTCATACCCTGCAACTGGCGGCGCACCCTCTCGGCCCCTCGATGCTGAAACTGATCAACGAGATGGCCCGAAGCACCGATATGCTCTGTCGTGAACTGCCCGTCGTGCTGAACACCCTGGCGATTGATGGCGTGATCGTCGATCAGATGGAGCCAGCCGGTGCACTGGCGGCAGAAGCGCTTAACCTGCCTTATGTTTCGGTTGCCTGTGCGCTGCCACTTAACCGTGAAGCAGATTTCCCGCTGGCCGTGATGCCGTTTGACTATGCCAGGACCGATCAGGCACGGGAACGCTATCGCACCAGTGAAAAAATCTATGACTGGCTGATGCGACGTCACGATCGGGTAATCGCCCGCAACGCCCATGCGATGGGATTAGCGCCACGCGAAAAACTGCATCACTGTTTTTCACCGCTGGCGCAGATTAGCCAGCTGATCCCGGAGCTGGATTTTCCTCGCAAGGCGCTGCCCGATCATTTCCATCCGGTTGGCCCGCTTCGTGCTACGGAACCGAAACCCGCCGCGTCACAGCCACGCTATTTCCCGCATGGCGAGAGACCGCGCATTTTTGCTTCACTCGGCACGCTGCAGGGACATCGCTATGGCCTGTTTAAAACTATCGTCCGCGCTTGCCAGGAGATCGACGCTCAGTTATTGCTGGCGCATTGCGGTCGGCTTTCGCCTTTCCAGGCGGAGAAACTGGCGCAGGCCAGCCATGTTCAGGTGGTCGATTTTGCTGACCAGGCTGCTGCGCTGGCGCAGGCCGATCTTGCCATTACGCACGGTGGCATGAACACGGTGCTGGATGGGATTAACCATCTGACGCCGCTGCTGACGATCCCGCTGGCCTTTGATCAGCCGGGTGTGGCTGCCAGAGTGGTCTGGCACGGTATCGGACGTCGCGCCTCACGCTTTACCACCAGCCACTCGATGGCGCGTCAGCTCCAGACCTTACTGGCTGATCAAAGCTACGTTGAGCAGATGAAAACGCTGCGTGACGCACTTCGTCAGGCCGGCGGGACAACCCTGGCGGCAGATATCGTCGAGCAGGCGATGCTGACCCGTCAACCGGTGTACGCCAGGAGAGACTATGCCGCGGTATGATCTGATTCTGGTGGGCGCGGGGCTGGCTAACGGACTGATCGCCCTGCGCCTGCACCAGCAGCGCCCCGGCCTGCGCATTCTGCTGATTGACGCCGACAGTGAACCGGGCGCCAGTCACACATGGTCATTTCATGCGGAAGATCTCACCGAAACGCAGCATCGCTGGATCGCTCCGCTGGTGGTACATCACTGGCCCGGTTATGAGGTCCGCTTTCCGCAACGCAAGCGTAGCCTCAACAGTGGCTATTTTTGCGTGACCGCGGAGCGCTTCGCGCAGGTCATCCGCGACAGGTTTGCGCCGGATCTGCTGCTGAACACCCGGGTTTCGAGCATCGCTTCACGCGCGGTCACGCTGGATGATGGCCGGGTACTGGAAACTGACGCGGTGATCGATGGTCGGGGCTACCAGCCCGATGCCGCACTGCGCATGGGCTTTCAGTCCTTTGTCGGGCAGGAGTGGCAGCTCAGTGCGCCACATGGTCTGACCGCACCGATTATCATGGACGCGACGGTGGATCAGCAGGCAGGCTATCGCTTTGTCTACAGCCTGCCCTTTTCTGCAGACACCCTGCTGATTGAAGATACCCACTATATTGATAACGCCACGCTGGAAGGCGATCGCGCCCGTCAGAACATCCGTGACTATGCCGCACAGCAGGGCTGGCAGTTAAACCGGCTGTTGCGCGAAGAGCAAGGCGCATTGCCGATTACGCTGACCGGCGACGTGGCGGCCTTCTGGCAGGAACGCGATCTGCCCTGCAGCGGTTTGCGCGCCGGGTTATTCCATCCCACCACCGGCTATTCTCTGCCGCTGGCGGTCGCGCTGGCTGACCGGCTGGCGCAGATGCAGACGTTTACCTCTGAGACCCTGCAAGCCACCATTCAGCATTTCGCCAGTCAGGCTTGGCAGCAGCAGCGTTTTTTCCGCATGCTGAACCGTATGCTGTTTCTGGCGGGCCCGGCTGACCAGCGCTGGCAGGTAATGCAACGTTTTTACGGCCTTCCCGAAGGTCTGATCGCCCGTTTTTATGCGGGAAAACTCACTTTGCCTGATCGGCTGCGCATCCTAAGCGGCAAGCCCCCGGTTCCCGTTCTGGCGGCGTTACAGGCTATCATGACTCCTCACCGTCAACAGGCGATGCAATGAATAGAACTACAGTAATTGGCGCAGGCTTTGGTGGTCTGGCTCTGGCCATTCGCCTTCAGGCGTCAGGCATTCCCACCCGACTGCTGGAGCAGCGTGACAAGCCAGGCGGCCGGGCTTATGTCTATCAGGATCAGGGCTTCACCTTTGATGCCGGCCCCACGGTAATTACCGATCCCAGCGCCATTGAAGAGCTGTTCACCCTGGCGGGTAAAAAGCTCTCTGACTATGTCGAGCTGATGCCGGTGAAGCCGTTTTATCGCCTCTGCTGGGAGTCCGGCAAGGTGTTCAGTTATGACAACGATCAGCCCGCACTGGAAGCGCAGATTGCCGCGTTTAATCCGCGTGACGTTGAAGGCTATCGGCGCTTTCTGGCCTATTCCCGAGCGGTGTTTGCTGAAGGCTATCTGAAGCTTGGCACCGTGCCGTTTCTGTCATTCCGCGATATGCTGCGGGCCGCGCCACAGCTGGCAAAACTTCAGGCGTGGCGCAGCGTTTACAGCAAAGTGGCGAGCTACATTGAAGACGAGCATCTGCGCCAGGCCTTCTCATTCCACTCACTGCTGGTGGGCGGAAATCCCTTTGCCACTTCCTCAATCTATACCCTGATTCATGCGCTGGAACGTGAATGGGGCGTCTGGTTCCCGCGCGGTGGCACGGGCGCGCTGGTGCAGGGCATGGTGAAACTGTTTGAAGATCTCGGCGGCGAAGTGGAGCTTAATGCCAGCGTTGCCCGGCTGGAGACCCAGGAAAACAGGATTACCGCGGTGCACCTGAAAGATGGCCGGGTCTTCCCGACCCGCGCAGTTGCTTCCAACGCAGATGTGGTTCACACCTACCGCGAACTGCTGAGCCAGCACCCCGCTTCGCAGGCGCAGGGACGATCACTGCAGAACAAACGCATGAGCAACTCGCTGTTTGTGATCTATTTTGGCCTGAATCATCATCACGATCAGCTGGCACACCACACGGTCTGCTTTGGACCGCGCTACCGTGAGTTGATTGATGAGATCTTTAACAAAGATGGCCTGGCAGATGACTTCTCACTTTATCTGCATGCGCCCTGCGTGACCGATCCCTCGCTGGCACCGGAAGGCTGCGGCAGCTACTACGTGCTGGCACCCGTGCCGCATCTCGGCACCGCCGATATCGACTGGGCTGTTGAAGGTCCTCGCCTGCGTGATCGCATTTTCGACTATCTGGAACAGCACTACATGCCGGGTCTGCGCAGCCAGCTGGTGACGCACCGCATCTTCACGCCGTTTGATTTCCGCGATGAGCTGAATGCGTATCAGGGCTCGGCGTTCTCGGTGGAGCCAATCCTGACACAAAGCGCCTGGTTCCGGCCTCACAACCGCGATAAAAATATCAATAATCTCTATCTGGTCGGTGCAGGCACCCATCCTGGCGCGGGTATTCCAGGCGTAATTGGCTCGGCCAAAGCCACCGCAGGATTGATGCTGGAGGATCTGGCTTGAAGAGTCCGTCACTACTCGATCATGCTGTAGATACCATGGAGGTGGGATCGAAAAGCTTTGCCACTGCGTCAAAACTGTTTGATGCCAAAACGCGACGCAGTGTGCTGATGCTCTACGCCTGGTGTCGTCACTGTGATGATGTGATTGACGATCAGGTTCTGGGATTCAGTAACGATACGCCATCGCTGCAATCTGCCGAACAGCGCCTGGCGCAGCTGGAAATGAAAACGCGTCAGGCCTATGCCGGATCGCAGATGCATGAGCCCGCTTTTGCTGCCTTTCAGGAGGTGGCAATGGCACACGATATTCTGCCTGCTTACGCTTTTGATCATCTGGCGGGGTTTGCGATGGACGTGCATGAGACACGCTATCAGACGCTGGATGATACGCTGCGTTACTGTTACCACGTCGCGGGCGTGGTTGGCCTGATGATGGCGCAGATTATGGGCGTACGCGACAACGCCACGCTGGATCGTGCCTGCGATCTCGGTCTGGCGTTTCAGCTGACCAATATTGCGCGCGATATCGTTGAAGATGCTGAAGCAGGACGCTGCTATCTGCCCGCTGCATGGCTGGCTGAAGAGGGGCTGACCCCAGAGAATCTCGCCGAGCCGCAACATCGCCAGGCACTAAGCCGCGTCGCCCGTCGGCTGGTAGAAACGGCAGAGCCCTATTATCGATCGGCATCGGCTGGCCTGCCGGGTTTACCGCTGCGTTCAGCGTGGGCGATTGCTACCGCGCAGCAGGTCTATCGTAAAATCGGTATGAAGGTAGTGCAGGCGGGTTCACAGGCGTGGGATCAACGCCAGTCCACCAGCACGCCAGAGAAACTGGCACTGCTGGTGGCGGCATCGGGTCAGGCGGTTACTTCCCGGGTGGCGCGTCACGCTCCACGCCCCGCTGACCTCTGGCAGCGCCCCGTTTAACGCCATGACGTTCTCGCAGCGTCGCCTGCAGTTTTGACAGCGGCGGCGCGTAAAGAAAGCCAAACGAGACACAGCCCTCTTTGCCTCGTACCGCATGATGCAGGCGGTGCGCCATATACAGTCTGCGTAAATAACCCCGGCGCGGAACATAGCGGAATGGCCAGCGCTGATGCACCAGTCCGTCATGCACAATAAAATAGAGCAGGCCGTAGAGCGTCATACCCGCACCGATCCACTGCAACGGCCAGACACCCGTGCTGCCCAGATAGATGAGCAAAATCGACAGAGCGGCGAACACCACAGCATAGAGGTCGTTAACCTCAAACCAGCCTTTATGCGGCTCATGATGTGACAGATGCCAGCCCCAACCCCAGCTATGCATAATGTATCTGTGCGCCAGTGCAGCCGTTATCTCCATGCCGATAACAGTGACCAGAACAATCAGGGCATTCCAAATCCACAACATAGTTTCTCCCGAACATGCATCCTGCAAAGTGGCGCAGAGGTTCAATTTTAACAGAGATTGGCGAAAACAGCGGATCGGGTGTGCCGGTTTTAACGATTGCTGCAGGAGATGGCCCAGATAATGATTGTGCCAGCGCTCAGAGTAGAGACGTGTGGCGCATTCAGCATGCATCACACAGCCCGCACCTGTAATGCATGGCCTGAACAGCCTAGTTATAAACCAGGTTAAAGGTCACCGTGCTATCCGCTTTGCCCGCCATAACCTGCCCGTCAGTCTGAATATATTGCGCGTTAAAGGCCATTGATGCCACCTGACTGGCTGATGAGACCGTGGTCAGGACCGGCAACTGGTCGGTTGAAACATTCAGCGGCACACGCTGACCTTCAGGGACCTGCAGGCCCGGCCCATAGGTCAGGGCGATGCCCACACCCGAAGCAGAGTCGCTCTGTGGCGTCAGACTAAGGGCATCTTTATCACCGGCGGTAGCCATACCGAAGAAGCCCACTTTAACCGCTGCGCTGTGTTCACACATCACCTGAATCTGAAAACCTTTTTCACTTCCCGCCCGGCTACCGATACCCCTGAACTCCGCCTTACTCACTTTTCCCATCGCCACATTAATCACGGACTGGGAGGTGACAACGGCACAACTGCCATATTGCACGCTAAAGCTGGAGAGGAAGATCTGCGGCTTATCATTGATCGGCTGACTACTGGCTGCACTATCCCCCACCTTTAAACTGGCATTGCCAATATTCACCTCACCGACATTGGCCGGTTGATTGCCAGGATTAAGCGGCGATTGCTGGCCCGGGATTTTATAGAAGACCACATAGGACTGAAGTGTAATGTCATGAGCAGAATTCAGCTGTGGGCCGGTCTGTGAATTACAAATCGAGCTGATTTTGCCCTTGCCGCTGGTATCAGAGAAGGTACCGGCGCACCAGGAGGGCTCTCTGAAACCGATAGCGAATCCAATGCTGTCTGCTCCTGGTACACGATATATTGGCGTATTATGACCCCCCGCAATATTCGTCTGTAAACCTGACTCTTCGGCGTTAATCTCAAACCCCAGATCCTTGTAGTTATAGCCCTGCTCACCGCTATTTTTATTACAGGTAAAGGCATTACTACTTTGCAGAGGCATCTGCGCCGAGATGGGTGTGCCATCGGCTGCGCCAGGCACATAGTTTACGCTATGTACCTGCACCACCACCTGACTGATACCCTGACAGGACTCCTGCCCCAGCGCGGACAAACAAAAAAGCGCCGGAATCATCGGTAGGACCCCTTTCATTAAACGCAGAACCGATTTCATCGTTAATTCCTGTGTATTACTGGCAAAGCGCCGGAACCAGATTGACCGGATTAGTGCCGGTAGCCGCGGGCAGATGGAATGGCGTGCGACAGCTTTTCTGCACCCCTTCCTCCTGCCAGTTCACCTCGATAACGCCATGAGCCGGTACGCCACTCAGATAAAGTTCGCCCTTTTCAGCGACGATGCCACGGGTAAAACTGCCTTTGCCTTCTGCCGCAAGCGCGATCTGACCAGCCGCACCGAAAGGCGGAAAGGCGTTGCGATACGTAAGGGTGAACAGCACCCTGCTACCCACATGAGTGACGTAGTCAGCCATCACAATCGCTCCACGCGTCGGGATCGCTTTTTGTCCAGCCAGTTCGACGTCAACGTTGTCGGGCAGCGTATCCGTTTCCAGTTCAATAGAATTTTCCTGATAGGGCGAGAGTGAAGGCACAATCGCATAACCGCGGCGATCGGTAAGCACATTGCTGCTGCTCTGAATGCCTACATCTGCCGTATCCGGCACCCGGACAATCGCGAAAGTATCGCCCAGCGGCTGGCTCAACGTAATACCGTGTTCATGCGCGACGATGCCGCCCGACAGACCATAGTTAAACTGGCTGCTGTGCCGATCGTGACTGAGCCCGACGCTGACGCTGCCGCGACTGCCGCGATAGTCCAGCGAGCCATTGCTGTTTACGTTCTGTCCCTGACTGTCATGGCCCTGTTGCAGGTTGTAGTGCAGGTTATTGTCTTGTAACGCGCTGCCCGACAGGCTGACCTGCTGAGACACATCCCCATCATTGGTGGCATTCATGCTGTAGCTGACGGAACTTTCTGGCAGCAGTACGCTAAAAGGAATTGAGACATTGAACGAGACCGCACTATCAGCTTTACGGGCACTGGTCGAGTCTGTGTAAAACCAGGCAACGCCCCAGGAAATGGCGTTGTAATTGCTGTAGAAGCCCAGATGCAGGGTGCGATCTTCACTGTCTGATCGCCAGTAGCGCTGTACATACGCAGAGGCGCTGAGGTTGCCATAATCACCAATACCCTGAGAAATTGATATTTCTGAGCGACTACGCTTGTTTGCCACATAGCTTGCCGGACTGGTCATCGCATTGGCTTCGCTGAAGGCGTAAAAACCGCTGGAAGAGTAGCGATAGCTTGCCATGCTGAACGTGGTATTGGTGGAGGCGAAATTTTTCTGATACTGCGCACGCACCGACTGACCCCTCCGGCTTTGTCCTTCCGGCATACGGGTTGTTGCCAGCGTCACATCGGTTTCCAGCGAGCCAAAATCGCCCAGACTTTTCCCCAGGCCCGTCGCCACAGCGTGATAGTTCTGCGCGAGCTGCACGCCACCAAAGGCGGTTAAGTCATGCGGTAATCCATAGAACAGCGTGGATTGCACAAACTCAGGCGAACGCAGAGGGTTACTACCTGAATAGTGATAACGGCCGCCACTGACACTGTATTTCAGATGCCCCTGACGCAGCATATAAGGAACAGCAGAGTAAGGCTGGGTGAAGGTGCGTACAGAGCCATCGCTTTCATGGAGGGTGATCTCAAGGTCACCACTCTGCGCAGTGGGATAGAGATCTTTGATCTCGAATGCGCCGGGTGCGACCACGGTTTCATATATCACATAGCCATGCTGGCTAACCGTTACGCGCGCATTGCTGTGGGCGATGCCATGGATCACCGGCGCAAAGCCGCGCTGACTTTCCGGAAGCATGGTGTCATCAGACCTAATCTGCATACCGCGAAACTGCACGCTGTCAAAAACGTCGCCGGAGGTATAAGTATCACCCACTCTGAATTGGCTCTTCAGAGTCTTAAGATCCCGCTCCAGAAAGGTGGTCTGAGACTGCCATTGACTGACCTGATCGTAGCGCCATGTGGAAGTGTTTCGCAGCCGCCATGCACCCAGATTGGCCCCGCTGCGCAGGCTGAGTAGCGTCGAGCTCCAGTGGTCACTCTGATTACGGCTGCTGCTGCCAGACAGGGTATAGTTCACAAAGGCCGCCGGTACACCCTCATCCCAGCGAGCAGGATCGACATAATCGCGATCTTTCACCATCAGCGCGATCTGTGGAATCGAAAGGTTTAGTTGCTGGTGCGCAAAATCAAAATGGGTCGATGCATCGGGAATGACATCGCCTAATTCTTCGATGATCTCATCTTGCTTCAGGTGGGTGAGCGCGGAAAAACCCTTAACGTTTACGCCCATCCCGGCAAGTTCTGCCACTGTCAGTTGTGGAACCAGTCCGGCTCTGCCCTGCGCGAAGCTGACGTCGCGACTATCAATAACGCGGTTGTTGAGCAACAGCGTGACATGATACATGCCGGGTTGCTGTCCTCCCTCACGAGCAAAATAGTGGAGATCGGTGGCGTTATGTTGATCGGATGAAAATTCCAGCGCCGCCGGGTCAAAATAGTCATCCGCATGTGCTTCACGCAGCGGGCAGAACAAAATCAGCATTAAACCCGGTACCCCAGCCAGCCAGGGAGAGGCATATAGCGGCTTTGCGCGCCTTCTCTTTCCTCTCTGAGCGTACTGATTGACTTTCACTATTGATGGCCCCGGATTCAAAAAAATTACAAACAACAATTAGCGCGTTCGTTGCTCTGTGATGCCGCCATAGTCGTTGATTGCAGACCAACTCACCGCGCCGTAATCAGCTACGCGCCAGTGACGATCTTCACCCGGGCCAATCATGCCCGGATCCTGAATCACATGATGATTAACGCTGAGCGAATAAAATGAGACAAAGTAGGGCGTTGGATTATGCGCAATCAGCTGATTGCCTTCATGCCGGAATATCAGTTGCTGCCAGGCATCAGCCTGATTACCCGCCAGCCCTTTTGGACGATAAAAAAGCTTAAATTTCGATTTAATATTGACCTGAAGCTGGTTATTTTTCTCGCGCGGCATCGGTGAAATAGATTTCACATTCAGCCAGAATACTGATTCACGATCTTTCGGCAGGGGCATCCCCAGATAATTAATTCTTAATAGATTCTCTTTTTCAGCATCGAGCCGGAATAACGGGGGTGTAACGATAAATGGCACCCGGGAATGATTACTTTGATCAACATTCTCTATCCAGGATTCAATCAGATACGGCGTATTTTTGTCCTGGTTGGTAACTGAAAGTGTCGCCTCCTTTTTGCCTTCCAAAAAAATAATACGCGTCCCTCCCATAACAACACCCGCATGGGCAGCCAGGCTCAGTATGCATGCAGAAAAGAGCGAAATAACCCTTATTACTTTAAACATAGTCATTTGTGCCATTGATATTTCGGAGGGAAAGCAGGGTTGCCCCTGCTATTCATTAGTTATAAACCATCACAAAGTTAGAGACTGAGTTGGCAGCACCGACAGCAATCGGTGCACCATCCGTTTTATAATCGGCAAAGAAATTTAAGTCGGCAGAACCGCCCTCAGTCGCAGTCACCACGTTGACCGCTCTGGAGACAGAGCCGACAGTAATCGGCGTACTGCGGTCAGCTTCATAAAGCTTGATTCCCACACCTGTCGCGCCACCGCTGGTCACTTTCAGCAGGGAGTTGTCACCACTATCTTTATCACCATCAAACAGCACAGCCACGGTTTTAACGGATGAAGGACAATCTTTCACAGAGATAGTAAATGGCGTTTGCGTTGTTTCGCTGCGGTTTTCGAAATACGATTTCGCCCATTTACCTAAATCAACGCTCTGGTTTTTACTGGCGGTCGAAACATCACAGGAAACATCCGTTATTTCACCGGAAAATTTCACTTCGCCACCTGCACCCTGTGTGCCGGCGGCTGATCCCGGATTAGGATTAATCGGTGAAGGACCATCAGCAGGCGTTGCTAATGCTGATGCGGACACCATAAGGCCAGCCAGTGCTACTGGCAGAATATTTTTTCTGATATTCATCAAACCTGTCTCTTTGCATTACATGCAGAGTGGCTGAAATTAACCACCTGATGGGTAGATATGCATTTATAGAAATGCGCCAACATAACAACCCGAGGTTTATTATGTTGCTGCTATATTAACTTGCCACGACTATATAAAAATTAAACGAACCGTTCAGGTCTATACGCAGAATATATATATCAATCATCTTTCTTGATCTATATCAGTTTAAGCAGGGAGAAAAATTAGTTATCAAAAAATACTTTTCACTAATAAGACACTTAAAATAAACCTCAAATATATATTTATTCCAGAATGCGAATAAATCAGAAGACCACTGGGTAAATTATGCGATAGTGACCGTTCTCAGCGATGATAAACAGCGGCTCATCCCGGTTTTACATCATCGGCCACGCACAGTTTACGGCTTGAGTTATTTTCACTGATGCAGTAAGCCAGTCAGCTCAGCTCAAAGCAAATCGTGATCCATCGGAGTACGAAAGGCGTGACGTGCGGCAACCATTAACTGACTGGCGGTGACGCTGGTAGGTAACCGCATCAGAATTTTGCTCGCCTGCCAGTAACAGAGCAGCATGACCTCATCCTCCTCTTTTTCTGCCAGTTCATGCAGCCGGGCGCGTAGTGATAACACATCAATGGTTTGCTGCTCATCCAGCATGTCAGAGATCGTCTGGTTGATGACGTGATAAAGAGTTTTCCAGGTGAGATCGGTATGCAAAATTAACCTCTTCTAACGCTTATCAGCTCCGGGCAAACAAACAGTCGTGAAGGCGCTTAAATGGCTTCACGCTGTAAAAGATTGCACAATGCTGACAACTATAGCTGCTCGTCAGCGGCTACGCCGTAGCCGGCAGTTGAAAATGCCAAAGTTGGCAATTCTAACGATTATTGGCCCTGCCTGTCGCCTATTACACGCGGCTCATCAGCTGATTGCTGTTTTTTGTAACAATTACGGCCGATTCTTAACTGGCTGATGTCAGAACGCTTTGCCAGGGTAAACAGATTTACCGTCTCGTTAATGTTCAAGGAGTAGTCGATGAGTCAGCACGCTGATGTACTGGTATGGGGCCACGGCCCTGAGATCTTTGAAGTCTTCCTGGAACCCACCTGTCCTTTTTCGGTACGCGCATTCAATAAATTAGACGCGTTACTAACGCATGCCGGTGAAGAAAACATCACCCTGAAGATCCGCCTGCAATCGCAGCCGTGGCATCTCTATTCCGGGCTGATCGTCCGCTATATCCTTGCCGCCGCCTGCGAAAGTAAAGCTGCGGCGAAGAAAGTGATGCAGGCAGTGGCCGATCATCGTGAAGAGTTTGAGTTCACCGATCACTGTACCGGCCCGAACCGCGATGCCACGCCGAATCAGATCCTCGCCCGCCTGAAAGCGTACAGTGGGGTGGATGCCAGCGCCGCATTTGATCAGCCCGACCTGCAGAACGCCATTAAATGGCACTGCAAGTATGCGCGTCAGAACGGTATTCACGTTTCACCGACCTTTATGGTTAACGGTCTGCTTCAGCCCGAAATCAGCAGCGGTGACGACATAGCGCACTGGGCGAGCTTTCTGATTCGTTAATCTTAGTGCGCGGCTGTGCCTGGCCGCGCCAGACACAGCCTCTCCTTTGCGATCACGCACACGCATACGCCCAAACTCAATATCCTGATAATTAAGCCTGTTTTCCCGTGGGGAGGCCGGGTAAGCTGTACCGATATCAGCAGCAGACGGTGGGAATAAAACCGCTGCTGTTCATCTTAACGGCACCGCTGGCCTGCATGGCGATAACCTGACGTTGCGCCGGGCCCGCACGCCCAATTCATTGAGGATTTGCTGATGACGATGACGCTGCAACAACTGCAGGACAAATATCCGGGTGCCTTCACAGATGCATTTGGTGACTCCCCGGAATTAGCCAGCGAGCTCGCAACGCTGATTATTGCCGGTAAGAAAGTAGCTACCTGCGGGTCGTTGCGGAGCTGGCAGGATCAGGAAGCATTGCCTCAACCGGGCGGTTACAGCATTGTGCTCAACGGCGAACAGCAGCCCGTCTGCGTGATCCGCACCACCGGATTGTTCCTGACGCGCTTTGATCGCGTCACGCCAGAGATGGCGATGCTGGAGGGTGAAGGCGATCTGAGCCTCGACCACTGGCGTCAGGAACATCAGCGCTACTTCGAGCGTGAAGGCTATTTTCACAGCGAAATGGAGCTGATCTTCGAGACGTTTCAGCTGGTCGAGGTAGTGTAAACCGGCACGCTACAGCGTGTTTGCCGCCACCAGCGCCAGTCGCGCAATCCCCCGCGCGGCGAGGTTCTCCGCGGCCTGGGCTGCGCGCATGCCACTGGCACACACCAGTACCACTCGCTGATCGACCGGCGGTTGCCAGGCCGCTATCTGCTGCGGCAGAATCCGCACCACCCGATCGGCCACACTGACCGGTGCTTCTTCCAGGCTGCGCAACTCGACTATGCAATCGTCCTCCATGAGCATGGCCCGATCAATAAAAGGCGTGCCGGGCGCGTCAGGCTCAGGCGCGTCGTCAAAACGAAACGGCCTGATATGCCAGTCTACAAAGTCGCAGTGGATCATGCAGCCGAGCGGTGACGGCGTCAGTTTCAGCAACACACTCAGCGCCATCTGCGCCTGCATTGCGCCCAGCGTTGCTACTGCCGGTCCCATGACGCCCGCCGTATTGCAGTTACCCGAGGCCGTGGGCAACTGCGGAAAGAGCGCGCGATAGCCAGGCGCACCGCCGCAAAATCCGCCTACATAGCCTTTGCGTCCCAGCACCGAAGAGCAGATCAGCGGCAGGCCTGCCGGATAACAGGCGTCGGAGAGCTGATAAGTCACAGCGAAGTTATCCGCCGCATCCACCACCAGATCGATTCCCTCCAGCGCCTGCGGCAGTTGACTGGCGCTTAGCGAATGTGGATGCGCCTCAACGTGGCAGTCAGGATTGCGCTGCGCCAGCGCACGCTGAGCGCAGATTGCTTTGGACTGACCTACATCGTCGACGCCAAACAGCGTCTGCCGGTGGAGGTTGTGCAGTTCAACCCTATCGCCATCGTAAAGCCGGATAAATCCCACGCCTGCGCCTGCCAGTAACGGCAGCAACGTTGCACTTAGCCCGCCTGCGCCCACCACCAGCACCTTTGCCCTGCTCAGCCGCTGCTGCCCCGCTTCACCAATCTCTGGCAACATCGTCTGTCGCTGATAACGCTCCATCGCCGCTCCTTAACTGAATTGTGCCAGACCAAAAATGGGCGTAGAGGCAGACGCCATGTCACGCTGCTCCATCAATCCCGCCTGAAACGCCTCGTGTCCGCCGTGGATCGCAGCAGCAAAAGCACCCGCCATGCGCACCGGATCGCGCGCTTTTGCCACCGCCGTGTTGAGCAGCACGCCATCAAAACCCATCTCCATCGCCTGCGCCGCCTGACCCGGTGCGCCAATGCCCGCATCAATAATCAGCGGCACATCTTTAAACCACGCACGCATAGCGCGCAGTCCTTCGATATTACGCAGCCCCTGGCCAGAGCCGATCGGCGCGCCCCAGGGCATCAGCACTTCACAGCCCGCTTCCAGCAATTTTTCGCCGACAATCAGATCTTCCGTGGTGTAGGGAAACACCTGGAACCCGTCAGCGCAGAGAATCCGCGCGGCCTCAACCAGCGCAAAAGGATCGGGCTGCAGCGTGTCGGCATGGCCAATCACTTCCAGCTTGATCCACGGTGTGTCGAACAGTTCGCGCGCCATCTGCGCCGTCGTCACCGCCTCTTTCACCGTGTGACAGCCCGCCGTATTCGGCAGAATACGTTTGTTGAGCTGTTGCAGCAGCGTGCGGAAAGCGCCGCCTTCATTGCCTTCCCGCCGCAGGCTGACGGTAATAATCTCCGCGCCAGACGCGTTGATCGCCTGATGCAGAATGTCCGGTGACGGATAACCGGCCGTGCCAAGCAGAAATCGGGATTGCGGAGTAAATTCATAGAACATGGTTAACCTCCCTGCATCGGTGACAGGATTTCGAGCTGGTTGCCCGCCTCAAGGTGCTGGCTGGCATAGCGGCTGCGGGGTACAAACTCCCCGTTCAGCGCGGTGGCGACGGTCCGCGGATCGATCTGCTGCTCTGCCATTAGCTCCGCCAGCGTCGTTGCGCCAGTTTCAATCGTGCGTCCATTCAGTTCAACGCGCATGAGTCATCTCCTGAGTCAGTTGCAGCATAAGTTTTTCAGCCATAATCGGGGCCAGCAAAAATCCGTGGCGGTAGAGGCCGTTAAGTGAGAAACGGCCATTGTCGTAGCGGACTTCCGGCAGGTTCTGTCGGTAGGCAGGACGCAGACCGGTGCCGCTCTCCACGATCCGCGCTTCGGCCAGCGCCGGATGCAGGCTGTAAGCGGCGCTGAGCAATTCCATCATCGCGCGGGCGCTGATCGGGCTGCTGTCGTGGCTTTCCACCATGGTGGCACCCAGCATGAAGTGGCCCCCGGCGCGCGGCACCAGATAGCAGGGAAAGCGCGGGTGCAGCAGCCGGACAGGACGGGAGAGTTGTACATCGGATGTGTGCAGGATCACCATTTCGCCCCGCACGGCGCGCAGGGCTGGCTGCCGATCGGAGGCGTGGATGCCACGGCAGTCGATGAGTTTGCCGCCGGGTTTACCACTGTGAAAGGGGACGCCAGCCTGTTGCAGTTTGTCGCGCAGTTGCTGCAAGGCGCGGCGCGGATCGAGATGCGCCTCTGCGGCGAAAAACAGGCCGCGGGCAAAGCGGTTTTCCAGCGCGGGTTCGATGTCACCGGGAGAGACCCACTGATGCTGCTGCGTCATGCTGGCGAAGCGCGTCAGTTCGCGGCTGTCACGCGGCGGGGCAACCACCAGCGTGCCCTGCTGTTCCACGCCATCAACGCGTTTCGCCCACCAGCTGGCCGCGTGCTGGCCCCATTCGATCACCTGTGGCGGTGCGCTTTCTGCTTCACACCAGGGCGCGAGCATGCCACCCGCCCAGTGTGAGGCTGCACGACAGTCAGGCTGAGTAATAACTTCGACGGTTTCTTCCCGCTCCAGCAGCAGCGTGGCGACACAAAGCCCGGCAACGCCGCTGCCGAGCACCGACCAGCGGCTCATGGTGTCCACCGGACAGGAAAAGAAAGATTCAGGATGAGATATTTCAATCTGGCCTCGTTATCAGTTAACGAAGACCCGTGATACAGAGGGAAAAGGCAGGAACGTTGCGAATGCGCCCCTGCGGCAAGTATCTGATGAGATACCCGTCTTCCTACGCCAGTATCAACTGGGTCAGGTTCTAAGGGTCGCTAAGCCGCGCGGTGCGCTATTAGCCTCTCAGTCTCTCTGGTGAGACTCCCCTGACGGGTTTAGTTGTAAGTTAAGCAGACAGCTTCGTCAAGCAGACGGCATGGAACCGCGTAAGAAAATCGGCCTTAACCGGCAGAACCGAAATGCCAGTCAGTGGCCATTGCCAGCGTCACAAAGGGTCCCGCCAGCGTCTGGTTGTGATGCGCATTAATCTTCTCCGCAGAAAGATGGGGATTATCGACGGTGGTGTGCGCATCGGAAATCAGTACGACATTAAAACCCAGCTCCGGGGCTGCCCGACAGGTGGTGTCAACACAGAACTCTGTTTTCATCCCCGCAATCACCAGTTGCTTAATGCCCTTTTGTCTCAGCTGAAGCTGCAAACCAGTATCCCTGAAACAGCTGGGATATCTTTTGGTGAAGACGACATCACTCTGCGGGTTGACCTGCAATTCCGGGATCAGGCGCGTCAGCGGGCTTTGCTCGTTAAAAAGGGAATCATCGGGGCCGATATGGCGTGCGAAAAAGAAGGGGACGGCAGAAGCCCGGGCTTTAGTAATGAGAAGTGAGATATTCGACAAGATCGAATTTGCGGCAAAGGGAGCCTCAGGACCATTAAAAAGGCCCTGCTGCATGTCGATAATTAAAAGTGCACTTTCAGATGTCACCATGACCTGTCTCCATTCAGTTTTTAAGAACGGAGAACAGCTCCCCGTCCGGTTCGGCGGGGAGTGAGAATCTGTTGTGTCAGGTGCCAGTCACAGAGTCGCTCACGCCACCGCCAGAAGCGGTAGTGGTGGTGACGGTTGTGAAAGAGAGAACTGACATAAACATTTTCTGACCCTGAGTTAATGCGTTCGGTGAAGTCACCCTCAGAAGGATGGCGCTGACATCTACATTACCCTGTACGCCGTCGCTTTTAAAGCGCCTGCAGCGATTGGGTTACCGCGTCGGTTATTTCACGAATGCGCGGTTCGGCACGGCGATAGTACGTCCATTTCCCGACTTTGCTGGCTTCAACCAGCCCCGCATTGTGAAGTGCTTTCAGGCATAACGAGGTGGCGGGCTGTGATAAGCCCGCCTTGTCCTGTATGAGGCTGGCACAGACACCATACTGATCGAAGGGATAGAGCTGGGTATAGCCCGCAAACGCTTCGTCAGGATTTTTAAGCCACTTCAGCACTGCCACTCTGGTCGGGTTGGACAGTAACTTCAGGGCATTTTCGGGGGACATGCCGCCTCACAGAATATCAGGATGGGTAAAAAGGATAGTCAGTATAGCCTTTCTCAGTGCCGCCATACAGGGAGGCGTGATCGACCACATTCAGCGGAAATCCTGATTTAATCCGCGCGGGCAGATCGGGATTAGCGATAAATGAGCGGCCAAAACCAAACAGATCGCCCCAGCCTTTTTCCAGCACATGCTGCGCTTTTTCAGCCGTGTAGCGACCCGAATAGATGATCGGAGAGCGGAATGTTTCCCGCAGCGCGACACGAAAGCTCTCTGGCATCTCCGGGCTGTTGTCCCAGTCGGCTTCAGCAATGGAGAGATATCCAACTTCCAGCTCGTTCAGCAGTGCTGCTGCGCGGATGTAGGTCGCGTGTGGATCGCTTTCAACCAGACCGAGATAGACGCGCTCTTCGTCAGTACTGGTAAACAGAGGCGCAAATCTGACGCCAACGCGGTGGCTGCCAAATACTGAGCTGACCGCCTCAACGACTTCACGCAGGAAGCGCAGACGATTTTCAGCAGAGCCGCCATATTCATCCGTTCGGAAGTTGGTGTGCTCAGAAATAAACTGGTTAATCAGATACCCGTTGGCCGAATGCAGTTCCACACCGTCGAAACCGGCCGCTTTGGCATTCTCCGCCGCGCGTCGGTAAAGCTCTACGATCTCTTTAACTTCCGCTGTAGTCAGTGCGCGTGGCTCGCTGGGTGTGGTCAATATCCCGGCGCCTGGCCCGGTTTCAATAAATACCCGGACGTTATCGGCTGCGATGGCTGAAGGGGCAACGGGTGCCTGCTTGCCCGGCTGCAGTTCATTATGCGACACGCGGCCAACATGCCAGAGCTGGCAGAAAATCGTGGCCCCTTGCTGATGTACTGCCTCTGTAACCTTTTTCCAGCCGGCGATCTGCGCTTCGCTGTGGATCCCCGGCGTCCATGCATAGCCCTGCCCGCGAGGCTCAATCTGGGTGCCTTCGGTGATCATCAGCCCCGCACTGGAACGCTGGCGGTAATACTCCACCATCATCTCGCCGGGAATGTTGCCCGGTTGTTCACTGCGGCAGCGCGTCAGCGGCGGCAGTACAATACGGTTACGAAGCTGAAGGTCGCCCAGACTCAAGGGGGTAAAAAGTGACGGCATGACAAAAAGTCCTCTGATGTGTGAAGAGGCGACATTATATTTACACATTTAAATATGTAAATGTGTAATCTGTGCTTTTTGCCCGGAGCAGTTTCTGCGGTTTCTGGCAGAGGGTCACTTTCAGGGATGACTGTCAGGTAATATCTTTCCGGAAATGGTCTCTTTAATGCTGTTTTATGATGTATCTGCTGCGGTCAGCATGGCTAAATATCCTCTTGCCACGTCTGTTGTCACACCATTCATTAACCCCATAATGCCCTCTACAGTTTGGTTGGTTGAACATTTAATTGGCATAATGTAACCCCTCTTTACTGAAATATTATTGTTGCGGGGATTAAGGCGGCTCAGAACATGTTTGGGAATCATAGCCGTTACGGCCAGCGTACAGAATCCGCCGGTTAATCAGCCAACGGGTGCATGCAACACGGCAGCGTTGCAGACTTTACAGAAAACCATCAGAGCAGTACGCATTCATCTATTTCAGACAGGGTTATTTCAGAGGAAACGTTGTGAATAGTGCACTTCCATTAGACGCGCTTGGGCCACGCATTTGTATTATGGGTCCCTCGAACAGCGGAAAATCGACCTTAGCTGAGGCCATTGCTCGCAAAACAGATCTACCAGCAATTCATCTGGATCAACTTCACCATATTCCGGACAGTCAATGGGTGCCCAGAGCACCGGCAGAATTTCTCCGTTTGCATGCTGAGGCGGTGAGTCAGGAAAGATGGGTGATGGAGGGTAATTACACCAAATGCATTGAAGAACGATTCGCTCGCGCCACCGGCTTAATTCTGCTGGATGTAAAAGTGTCAGTGGCACTGCTGCGGTATATTCGCCGATGTTACTCATCCACGCCGCGTATTGGCGGTCTGAAGATGCACAGAGAGCCAATGACCCTTGAGATGCTGAAATATATTATCCGTACTGCTCCGCAGAATCGGAAGCGGCATAAAAAGCTTTACGACCAGGTCAGATTGCCAAAACTTCTGCTTCCTTCTCCCCGCGATCTCAAAGCCTGTTCTGACTACTGGGGTTTACAGCTAACGAATGATGATCGATGATCATGAAGCCGCCGAAATACCATTTTCGTCTGTTAATGGAGTCGATCAGCTCAGTACCCTTTTTTGAAAAGCAATGAAGCACCACGGCCATCAATCAAAAAGCATTAAACTTGTCAGAAGAGCGTCCAGCGAATCTACCGGCCCGGCATGATTCGTCTCTGAACGGGTTGTGTCCCAGGGCATGGCGTCATCAGTACAATAATCACCTGTGCACTGCATATCGGCTGGCTCACTGAGTAAACCAACCGGAAGCCAGATATAAGGCCTGCCACGCAACCGGTCAGGCACTGTGGAGCCACAGCTGGCGCAAAAATCGTTGCGATAACCGGTGGGTTTGCGCCATGACGCGATCTGGCTCTCACCGGAAATCCAGCTAAAGTCACTCTCTTTTACGATCGTTGCCAGGTTATAGCCGGTTCCGCTCTGTTTTCTGCACAGAGAACAGTGACAACGGTAATAGCGCGTGGGGGTTACTGATATTTCGAAAGCAACGGTTTCACACAGACATGCGCCTTTCATTTCATCATCCTGTTCACTCAGATTGCTGAATTGTCTGTCTACCTGCGCGACCATAATGGTGTTTAGGTAAGGGGCTGCAGAAGCGCTACCGGCACCCTGTCATTTTAATGCCGCTCCGGCTCATTGCATGATCTTTTGCAGATTTGAGCCAGAAGCGGATAACCCTTCGTACACCTTCATCAGTACTAACTGCGGCTGAATACCAGTTTCAGCCCTGCCAGCGCAAAGCAGCAGGCTAATAGCGCATCGAGTCCGCGACGAATGCGACGGTAAAATGCCCCCATCACGGCGGTCGAGAACAGCAGAGCATAACCGCCGAACACAACCACGCAAATCACCGCACAGCCGCAGATGATTATCGGCAGCGTGGCGGCGACCACATCCGGCTTCAGTGCAAACGACATAATGGCTACCCAGGTCAGAATCGCTTTGGGGTTGCCGATATGCATCAGGATACCCTGACGAAACAGTCTGCCATACACAACACGCTCATCGCTGGCTTTAAAATCGCTGGCCTCAGTGCGGCGTAAAGCAGATTTTCCGGCTTTAAACGCCAGCCATAACAGATAACACCCTCCGCCAATTTTTAACACGATCAGCAACTGTGCAAAGGTTGCCAGCACGGTCAGTACACCGCAGGCGGCCAGCAGCGCCCAGAGCATCGAACCACTCACGACACCCGCAGCCAGCGCCAGTGCGGCCCCCCTGCCCTTTTTCATTGCCGTTCCCATTATCGCCATATTACTTGGCCCGGGACTGGCTGTAGCGACAACGTAGGTGGTGAAGATCAGGATTAATTCGTGCGAAAGCGCCATGATGTCCTCTGCGATGGATTGTTATTAATCTGTTATATCGGCTGGCGGGCGAATTTGCTATCTCCTGGTTCGTTGCGGCTTCGTTTCAGGCTTTAAACGGTCTGCAGCAATCAAACGTTTTCCAGAGATAGCGGGCTGTTCGGCGAGGGTCGGCAGCAGCATCAATGGATTCCCTTTCAGGGACAACTCAGGGTCGTTTACGGTCATCCAGACGCAGCTGCAAAAATGTCAAATCCAGCCAGCGTCCAAACTTAGTTCCAACTTCCGTCATTCTGCCGGACTCAATAAATCCCAGTTTTTTATGCAGGGCAATGGATGCCGCGTTTTCCGATTCAATCGCCGCCACCATGACGTGTTTCCCGGCTTCGCGAGCAAGCTGGATAAGCCCCTGCATCAGGGCGGCACCCGCGCCTTTACCTCGTGCATCTTTATGAACATAAACCGAATGCTCAACCGTATGACGATATCCGTCCCAGGGACGCCAGTCACCATAAGAGGCATATCCCAGCACGGTGTCATCATTGTCTGTCGCCACAATCACAGGAAAACCGGCCTGCTGGCGGCTGTTTATCCACGCGATGCGGTTAGCCACATCAATACGATTTTCATTCCAGATGGCGGTGGTGTTAAGCACCGCATCGTTATAAATCTCTGCGATGATTTCAGCATCGCGTTCTACAGCCGCACGGATAATCATGGTGGACACCCCTTTGCTCATTCACTAAAGTAGATGAATTGTTCACTATGGTATTTATCCATTATGTTAGATCAAATGTCCAGCAAAGAAGACAATCTGAATATCCGCATCGGTCAGAAAGTAAAACAGGAAAGGGAAAAACGCGGCTGGTCACTTACCGAACTGGCTGATAACTCAGGCGTATCACGGGCGATGATCCATAAGATTGAGCGTGGGGAGAGCAGCCCGACGGCGGTTCTGTTAGCGCGCCTCTCAGGCTCGTTTGATATGACCATCTCACAACTGCTTGCTCAGACCGAAGTGCAAACCGGGAGGCTGGTCAGGCATGAAAATCAGCCAGTGTGGCAGGATCCGGAAACCGGCTATCTGCGTCGCCACGTTTCACCGGGCGAGATGCCGGTCGATCTGGTCAGCGTCGAATTGCCGGCAAATACCGCTGTGCCGATGCCGGCAATTTCCTATGTTTCAAGACGCCAGCTGATATGGGTAATTGAAGGGACACTGACTTTTGAAGCAGGTTCCAGCACCTATGAGATGGCTGCTGGCGACTGTCTGGAACTGGGTGATCCGGCTGATTGCGTGTTCAGAAATAAAACGACTAACGGCTGTCGATATGCCGTTATCGTACTCCGGCCTGCCTGAGCAGGCAGAGGGCATAACTCCCTGAGTCAATCGACCATTGGCAGAGGGATGTTGTCACTCAGTCCGGCTAGTGATCGCCTTTCAGGAATCAAATCGCCAGCCGGACTGAATCTGATCAGGGAAAGATTATTTCCCCAGAATCTCTCTGCGGACGATCTCAGCGCCCGCACTTAACGCATGCAGTTTGCCATTGGCAACCTGATGCGGCAGTGGAATCATGCCGCAGTTGGTTGAAGGATAGAGATTTTCAGCATCCACAAACTGCAGCGCTTTGCGCAGTGTGTTTGCCACGTCTTCAGGTGTCTCAATGGTATGAGTTGCCACGTCGATGGCACCGACCATCACTTTTTTACCGCGAATCAGCTCGATCAGATCCATCGGAACCCGCGAGTTCTGACACTCCAGTGAGACAATATCGATAGCTGAACGCTGTAATTTAGGGAAGACCTCTTCGTACTGACGCCACTCTGTACCCAGAGTCTTCTTCCAGTCGGTATTCGCTTTAATGCCGTAGCCGTAGCAGATATGAACCGCGGTTTCACACTTCAGACCTTCGATGGCGCGCTCTAATGCGGCGATGCCCCAGTCATTCACTTCGTCGAAAAAGACGTTAAACGCAGGCTCATCAAACTGAATAATATCCACGCCAGCGGCTTCTAATTCTTTGGCTTCCTGATTCAGAATCTTTGCGAATTCCCAGGCCAGCTTTTCGCGACTTTTATAGTGATTGTCATAAAGGGTATCGATCATTGTCATCGGACCCGGCAACGCCCACTTAATAGGGCGATCGGTCAGCTTACGCAGGATTTTGGCATCTTCAACAAACACGGGCTTCTGGCGTGAGACTTCACCCACCACGGTCGGGACGCTCGCATCATAGCGATTACGGATTCGAACCACTTCACGCTTTTCAAAATCCACACCGCTGAGGTGTTCAATGAACGTCGTCACGAAGTGCTGACGGGTCTGCTCGCCATCACTGACGATATCAATACCAGCCCGAACCTGATCGTCCAGACACAGACGTAACGCATCTCTTTTGCCGTCGACTAACTCTTCATTCTGCAGTTTCCAGGGTGACCAGAGCACCTCTGGCTGCGCAATCCAGGAGGGTTTAGGCAAGCTGCCAGCAGTAGATGTCGGTAATAAGGTTTTCATAGCAGGTGACCTTCTATATTTAATTAATCAAAGAACGGATTCAGCAGACCATTGCGCGAGAAGTGTCTGATTCGGTTTGATAAAATGCGTCTCAGTAAACTTACCCTGCTCGACGGCCAGGCGGCTGCGTTCTTCGCGATCGTAAACAATGCGGGTTAACGAATAATCCTGATGCTGCAGCGTGGGTTGATAGCACTGTCCCGCTGCAGAATTCGCGTTGTAAATTTCAGGGCGATAGATCTTCTGGAAGGTTTCCATGGTGCTGATGGTGCTGATCAACTCAAGATTGGTGTAATCGCTGAGCAGGTCACCGTGGAAATAGAAAGCCAGCGGCGCAACACTGCCCTGCGGCATGAAGAAACGCACTTTCAGACCCATTTTTCCGAAATAGAAGTCAGTCAGGGAAGGTTCATCCTGCTGATATTCAATGCCCAATACCGGATGCTGATTACCGGTGCGCACGTAGGTGTTCTTGCTTGATACACTCAGGCAGATAACCGGCGATTTACTGAAGTTCTCTTTATAGACCGCTGAGTTCACGAAACTTTTGAAAATATTGCCATGCAGCTGACCAAAATCATCCGGCAGGCTGAATTCAGTCTGACCTTTGTTATGTTCTGACAGAACAACGCTGAAATCATAATCACGCACATAGGAAGAGAAGTTATTGCCGACAATCCCCTCGCTGCGCTGACCGGTTTTATGATCCACGATATGCGTTTTTAAAATCTCAATCGCCGGGAATGATTCGTCGCTGCTTGCGGGACGAAGATTCAGCTCAGCAGAAATAATCTCAAGTTCAACAGAGTAGCGGTCGCCCTTTGGATTGTCCCAGTGCGCCAGAGAGTTGAAGCGATTGTCGATCATCACCAGGGCGTTGTGCAGGTTTTCCTGACGTTTTTCGCCGCGCGCTAAATTAGCGAAGTTAGTCGTCGCCCGCGTATTTTTCGAAGGATTATAGTTTTCGTCGAAACGAATGCGCTTAAGGGTAAAGGCTAAGTTATTCATCGCTATCGGGTATCCTGGTCGCTGATATGCGTTGTTGCATTTAAGGGTTATCCAGCGTGGCTAGCCCTTTACAACTCATCATATGACTCAAAGTTATTAACAATTCTTACTTTATGCCCTAACGCCCGGTTGAAAAAAAGTGATTAAATTTCAATGAACATGAAGGAAATTCATGTTGAGGCCGTAAAGCGGGGGATTTTTCATGAGGCAGCGAGCCTTTTAACACCTGAGGTAAAATCCGGGTGTCAAAAGCCTCGCATAAAGAGGGCTTAGCAACAGATGTCAGAGGTGGCGAGACCTTTCACCTCCACTTATAGTGCGGAGGCTTTCATGATCCCATAATCATGCACGCCAGCGTGCTGTTAGTCATTAGCGGTAACCAATCGGTATCCCTCGCAGAGCGTTAAAACACAACACGGATGGGGAAACTGATACATCCCGTTCACAGCAAAGCAAGACGACTAAATTTTATAAACGTTATCACACATCACTTTATGTGCGCCTGATTTTACAGAAAGTCTGCAGGCCGCCTCTTTCATCAGTTTTCCCATCTCACTGTCGCGCATCGACTGCGCCAAGCGTGAAGCCGGACCGGTTAATGCCAGCGCCGCGAGCAGTTTGTTACCTTCACCAAACACCGGTACGGAGAATGCCGCGATATGCGGATCGCGGATACCTGACGTGAACAGTGGGAGTTCAGGTACAGAGTCAAACAGGGGTTCATTCAGCCCCCAGTAACGAAGCACCTGTCCGATGGCAGAATTATCCAGCGGCAGATAAGTGCCGGGCAGACGTGTTTCACGCAGTCCTTCAGAGGGCTCCGCTCTGAAAAGACAGAGTCGTTGACCGTTTTCAATCACATACCATGTGGCGCTTTCGCCTGTCGCAGTCGCCAGTGCGTGAAGTTCAGGCTGAACGATACTGGCCAGATGAAAGGATTGTTCATAGAGCTTGCCCAGATAAAGCAGTCTTGGCCCAAGGGTATAAACGCCATTGTCGCGACGAATGACATAGTTCATGCGCTCAAGTGAGTTCATCAGCCGATAAACTGTCGTTTTATGGTACCCCGAAAGCTGCGCCAGCGCGGTCAGCGTCAATGATTCCTCACCAGGCCTGAAACAATCCAGCAGCGCCAGCGCTTTTTCTACGGCAATTACGCCTTCATTCCCCATCGGTACGTCCTCCTGTTTGCGACGGCAGGCAGTTTACCGCGCAATTTGTGATTCACATCGTATTTACATCACAAATGAATGCTTAACACTGGTGCGAACTCAATTAACATCGATATAGTAGTTTTATATTGTACAACTTAGCTGTGCCTGGTAAAACAAAGAGGATTAATCTATGCCCCATGCAGAGAATACCTTCATCAATCGCGACATTATCCGTATCGCACCAGAGCGCGTAAAACAGGCTGCTCAGTTTCAGGCGGCGATCCTTGCTGATGTTGCCGGAAGACGCGGAACGCTGCACGGTCGCGTAAAACCTGTGTCCCCCACAATGAAGGTCGCCGGACCGGCTATCACTGTCGAGGTGAGACCGGGCGACAACCTGGCGATCCACGCCGCGCTGGCGATTGCCCAGCCGGGCGATGTTATTGTGGTCGATGGCAAAGGCGATATCAGTTGTGCATTAATCGGTGAGATAATGTCCACCCAGGCAGAAGCCTCCGGCATCGCCGGAATTATTATTGATGGTGCGGTGCGTGACGCCGATGCACTGAGCGCGAACGGCTTCCCGGTTTTCTCTGCGGGCCTGAATCCCTGCGGCCCGACCAAGTCCATTGCGGGACGCGTCAACTACCCGGTTTCTGTGGCGGGCGCAGCCATTCAGCCTGGCGATCTCGTCATCGGGGATATTGATGGCGTGGTGGTTTTGCCGCGTGAAGACGTTCCTGCGTTGCTCGAACTGGCGCAGAAAAAACTGGATTTCGAAACCAGCCGTATCGCAGCCATTCGTGATGGCGACCTTCGCGCGCCGTGGTTAGAGAAAGCCCTGCAAACCGCTGGCATGCTGGTCGATGGGGAGACGCTCTGATGACCACCTCTTCTACCGTGATCCTGGTGACGGGCAATGACCTGGCACCACAGGCAGTAAGCCTGCTTAGTGACTTCAGCATCGTTTATGCCGGCAAACAGCCCAGTGAAGATAGCCTGTTTCAGCTCTGCCAGCAGCATAACCCTGTGGCGATTATCGTCCGATATGGAAAAATCAACGCCCGCATTATGGATGCCGCGCCTGACCTGCGGGTTATTTCCAAACACGGCAGCGGCATTGACGTTATCGACCAAAAGGCGGCGGCTGAACGTCATATCTGTATTCAGTCAGCGCCGGGGGCCAACGCAGCGGCCGTGGCCGAGCATACCTGGGCGTTGATTTTAGCCTGTGCCAAATCGGTGATACCGCTTGATCAGCGCATGCGCCAGGGGCATTGGGACAAATCGACCCATAAGTCGATGGAGCTGGAGGGCAGAACGCTGGGTCTGATAGGGCTTGGCGCTATAGGTGGTCGTGTTGCCCGTATTGGCCGTGCTTTTGGCATGAAGGTGCTCGCTTATGATCCTTTTGCCCGAACCTTTCCCGATGAGTGTGAATCCTCCTCACTTGACGACCTGCTGCAACAGGCAGATGTCATTTCGCTGCACTGCCCGTTAACCGAACAGACGCAACAGATGATTAACGCTGATAAACTGGCTCTGTTTAAAAAAGGCGCCATCCTGGTGAACACGGCACGCGGTGGTCTCATCGATGAAGAAGCGCTGTTAGCAGCGCTGGATAATGGCACTGTCGCCTGGGCCGCACTGGACAGTTTTGCCACAGAACCCCTGACTGCGCCGCATATCTGGCAGAGTGTCGGTAATGTGATTCTGTCGCCACACATTGGCGGCGTCAGCGATAATTCCTACGTGAAGATGGGTACCGTCGCGGCCAGTAACATATTAAACGTACTGGCAGAACCGCTGAAAAACGAAAGTCCGGTAGCCTGAACCGCCCTCTCCAGCCGATCAGACAGGTAACAGCGCTGTCTGGTCGGCTGGTTAATGGGTTTAATCTGCTGCATTAGAGCGTAATGCTTAGCTGTCAGGTTTTACGACACGAATCTTATTCTGTTCTATGCCGTCCTGGCTTACTTGCCTTCGCCCACATAAATGGGTTTATTACCCTTTAATCGTTAACGACTCTTCTTGGGTATTGAATGAGATGGCTCACTTCCGCGTCTCTTTTGGTGCTGACTGCTCTCTCATTTACGCCTCCACACTTCCTGATGCCCGCTAATACATACAGAAATAAGCATGTCTCTGTGGAGTTGAGCAGTTATGTTTGATGACGATCAAAAAGTTTAATTGATGTCTATATTTCACGAAGATATGTCCGCTATGAGTTTTGATCTCAATCTATTGGTGCAGCACACTGATTGAACCGTTCAACGAATATTCAGTTTTTCAATCGTTGATAGCTTGTCCTTATAGTTGAAATCTTTTAACGTTTATATCTCAGAAGGCACCAGTTAAAGGATACCGAGGGAAATGGAATGAATGCAACAATGCTGGCCCGCTCAATCGTATCAGGCGTTGCTTCTGTACCAATGGATTTCTATCCTGGTCTGGAGCGCCCCTTCAGGATTTGAATCTTTCTGATGGTGGACGAAGTACCCAATCACGTAATATGCATGATGACATCCGGATAGGCCGTGTTGTTTATCAAGCTTTCAAAGACAGGAACGAGATAGCTAAAATCGTAAAGATCATTATTGATGATTCGCTGCAATACCTTCCAGAACCCGTGCTCCGAAAGGTCTATGACACACTCATTGGTGGCGCAACTTCAATGACCAGTCGTACGGCAACACAGCTGTCACTTTCCTCTTACCTGGGTTCTAAAGTCGTAAGTGGCGTCATGCTGTCATTCATTTCCCGTGTGGCACTGCGCGGACTTACCGGCGGTCTGACCGGCGGTGTTATTGCTCAGGGGGTAATCTCACGAGCCTGTGAAGCATCACGGAGATTGCAGATGCAAAATCCTGAATTGTGGAGAAAGCTGCGGATCAACGATTACGACATGCTTTATTTTATGTTTGAAGAACCTCTTCAGAACTTTATCAAAATGGGCGAAATGCTGCGTAAAAATCCTTCAGCCTCCAGAGAGTTTATCCATGCTATCGAAAACTATTAGACTGCTCCGTAAGCTCATTGCAGAAGTATCAGGTGGTTTTGTCTTGATGGCTATGGTGGTTGGAATATTCCTGACAGCCACCCTGAATGAGGGTGCCATGCGCATTATCGGACCATTGCTCATACTCATAGTCGGACTGGTTGTTTATGGACTCACATATCTGATTGCAGACAAAACTGATCGACATTGATTAGCTTTAGCACCGCATGTAGAGAATCAGTCGTTTATTGTCAAAATCTGTCATGACGTGACCCGTTTTCTTGCTATCAGCGCTATGCAACAATTTTAACCAGGCTTGTTTGATGAGCGCAAATATCACGGTTATTGTCTTGATGTCACTGATTAAGGCCTGCATAACAAAGCAGGAATGATGTACCAGTAGGATGATGACACAGGATTTTTTCAAGCGCTGAATCATATCGCCTTCTCATTTGTCGGAGACAGAGATAAAGCCGGAAGAACCCGCCTGCAGACGCGCTGATAAGCGTCTGCAGGCGGGATTACTTTATTTACTGACTGACGAAGCTCTATTTTCAATGTCGATGGTTAACTCTTTTTTGCGGCCCATGACCAGCACAGCAATGCCCCCGATGCCACAGAGGATAGCCAGAGGCACCATGGCCAGCGTATGGCTGCCGGTCGCCTGATTGATAATGCCATAAACGTTGACCATCACCCCACCGCCTATCAGGTTCGCCATCGCACCGATAGCCGCCAGACCGGCTGCAGCGGTAGTCGATGACATCCACCCCGATGCCAGCGCCCAGAAAGGTCCTTTCATTGAGTAGGCCCCGATTAATACCAGCGACAGGATCACCACACTGCCGGTCAGACTATTGGTGATAAAGGCTGACAGCAGGCCACCTGCAATTAAGAACAGGGTTAACGCGGTGTGCCAGCGACGCTCGCCGCTGCGGTCAGAACTTCTGCCCCAGATAATCATCAGAATAGAGGCCAGGCCGTAGGGGATCGCATTGACTAAACCGGTGGTGAAGTTATCCAGTCCAAACGATTTAAGCAGTTGCGGAGACCAGACGCTCAGCGTTGAGCCCGCCGCAGACGCGCCTGCATAAATCAGCGCCATCACCCAGATATGTTTGTGGCGCAGCAACTGCCATAAAGAGATATGACCTATCGCCTTCTTCTTCGCATTTTCAGCTTCAAGAGTGCTGTTCAGCCACGCTTTTTGTTCCTGATTTAACCAGCTGGCATTAGTGGGACGATTGCTCAGTAAAAAGAAGGCTGCAATTCCCAGAATGACCGCCGGAATACCCTCCAGGATAAATAACCAGTGCCAGCCACGCATACCGTACCAGCCATCCAAAGACAAAATCAGACCAGAAATGGGCGATCCAATAAAGTTCGCTGCAGGAATGGCCACCATAAAGGTAGCAATCACGCGTGCACGGTACTTTCCGGGGATCCAGTAAGTCAGATAAAGAATGACACCAGGGAAAAATCCGGCCTCAGCGGCACCCAGTAAAAAGCGCAATATATAGAGTGTATTGGCACTTTCAACAAAGGCGGTACAGACAGAGATGATACCCCACGACACCATGATGCGAGAGATCCAAATCTTTGCGCCAATTTTCTGCATGGCCAGATTGCTGGGTACTTCAAACAGGAAGTAACCGACAAAAAACAGACTGCTCGCAAAACCAAATACCGCCTTCGACAACCCTAAATCTTCGTTCATCTGCAACGAAGCCATCCCAATGTTGCCGCGATCGATAATGGCAATCAGATAACAAACAATCAGGAAGGGCAAAATGCGCCAGACCACCTTCTTAACGGTCTGCTGCTCAATATCGGCAGAGAAAGTCGTGATGTGCTGTTTTTCAGACATGATGATCCTCACAATTTTGTCATCGCTTGACGTGCAATCCGCAAAGCGCCTTTGTTTTACTCTGTAAAACAGTACTGTACTGAGTAAAACCATTATCACGATAAAAACTCTTTCCCGCCGGAAGATGTAATCAGGTTGTGTTATTTGTCACAAAAAAATATTCCTCTGCCCTGGTTTATGTGACGAGCGTGTCGTTAACGGGTGCAGTTCAGCGATCTTTTTAATGAAGTGACGACAGGAGAACGGGAAGGAGTGAGAGGGAACAGAGTAATTTGAGAGCCGCTGTCGGGTTGTGAGGCCTTAGCGCTTGTGTGACGTCATCAAAGCGAATGAAGTAAAAGCTGGCTGGGAGTGACGATGGCACTATCTGTATCATCGCCCTCTCCTGCTCTCAGAATCCGGGCTGTCCATCTTTAACGATGGGTGGTATCAACCAGCGTCTGAGAAGTTTGCAGCTGATGAAGCACTCGTCTGCCACTGTCGAACGGTTACATCATGAAATCCCCTGGCCGAAAACGGCGAGTTTCTCCTCACAGTATTCGATAACGTCATTATTCGCGGTGTTACGATGAAAAGAGAGGGATACGATGAAGTATCAAATTTCTGGTCTGAGAGCAGAACCGTTTGCTCATCTTTTTGGACAGAGCGATGAATATCTGAGAAAACACCATGCAGTACGACAAACGGTAGAGTGCTATCCGGGTTATCCCGACAGAATCTCGTTGTGCGATATCCCCGCTGGAGAAACTGCTCTCCTGATTAATCACATCTATCAGCCTGCAGACACGCCCTATTTTGGCACTCATGCCATCTATATATGGGAAGGATGCACCCGACAAGGCATTTACATTAATGAACTACCAGAAGTCCAGCTAAGCAGAACGCTGTCATTAAGGGCCTATGACGGAAAACACCTTTTAAGAGAGGCGGATATAGCTGAGGGGAAATTTGCTGAAGCTCTTATAGGCCATTTTTTTGCCGATCCGCAGATTAGTTATATCCAGATACATAATGCGAAACGGGGATGCTATTCCTGCTGCGCAGAGCGTTGCGAATGACGGAGCAATTCTGCTCCGGCACACTAAATTCAGGCGCATCTCTTTTAGTCACCTCTTCCTTATCTGTTCAGCAAGTGACGGCAATGACCAGCCTCTCTGCAGCAACGCAAGGGGACGTGGTCGCCGTGATTAAAAGCTGGGCCTCTGTACGGGTTGATCGCGCAACATGAACAAAAACGAGCGTATGGTCCGATTGTTACCAATTGCAGACATTTTATGCCCCAAACGTCATGCCAGCAGTCTGAAGACTTTGTTGTCAGCAATGCCAATGCTGGTCGAGCCGGAACTGCCGAAGAAGCTGCGACCGAATCACGTCGTGAAGCCCACGCCAGATTGACTCCATTTCTTTGTCACAGAGGCTATGGTAGCGAATGTTATAAAGTCTTAATCACCCTTCCAGTCGCGGTCAGCATCATAATGGATCCGGCTGAACGGAAAAGGAGTCGTTGCGCTTTTGCACTGGTGAGGAGCTGGCGTATCCTGAGCGCTGTGAAAATACAAACTGCACCAACACTCAGAGGGACAAATACCGTAAGCGGCACCAGCATTCCTTCCCAAATCTGCAACGATACATTATGCAGAGAGATAACAAGAGGCAGTATCGCCAGATAGTAAGCTATGGTTTCAGGATCCCCAGGCGTTATGGTTAGTCCTGAAAACCAGGCCGAAACCCGTTCTCGTTTTGTCGCTTTCTGTTCAATGTTTATAGCCTGAGGCTGGTGGCTCCAGAATTGCCATGCCAGAATGCATAAATAGAGTGAGGCAGCCCAGTTAATCAGCGTGAAGACGGATGTATAGGTATGCGCGATCACCTCCAGGCCAAATACCGCTACAGATTAATAAATCAAATCGCCGGGAATGAGGCCGGCCAGCATAATAAAGCCGGTGACCCCACCCCCACTTACGCTTCGAGCGACCAATGCTGTCATGCCTGGGCCCGGAATTGCGGCAGCTAAACCGAGTGCAGCCATATAAGAGCTGACGTGAGCCGTTCCAGAGAAAACTATCCTTTCCTGAATGTCATTCGAAGAGAGAGGTTTTTTCAATATTATTAACTAAAGATAACCTGCCCTGATTTAAAACGGGACAGAAATGTCAGTGGTACGCAGATTGCCAGAGATTAAAGAAATGCAGAGTCTGTTTGTGCATAAAGAAATCAAACCACTCGTTAATTATCCTATCAAGAAAATCACTGAATAGGCGATGCCTGCTGGTATAATTAATGTCTCATTCTCAATCCTGCCCCAGGTCGATTTATCGATCAGCGGGCACGGGTTGAAGTGTTGCCTGATGGACCTGGCCTATCCGCTTTGAGCAAATCTGCACATTGTTACGTGAAATGAAAAACACATTCTGAGCGATGTTTTGTCAACAGCATCATGAGGCTGACCTGAATAAATATCATCTCCGGAAAGACAAGATTTTTGCAAAACACACAGCCTCTTCGCGATTTACGTATGGCCCATAATTCTCTATGTGCTCGTAACCCTTTTTCTGATAAAAATTCACAGCATTATGGTTAACAGATCGTGTTTCAAGCCAGATTTAGTCGTACCCCATATTCAAAGCAGATTTTTCGAGGAAAGTAAGTAACGCCTTACCGATAGCCGGGGAACTACGATCGGAAAACATCCTTTTCAGTTCGGCTATATTCTCTGTTAACGGTCTGATTGCTCCGCACCCTACCGCGACACCCTTATTGTTTCTGGCGAGCACCCAGAGCGATCGCTCCTCATCCATCGAGTCCATCGTGAAATTACTTTTGCCATTGTCACCCGTAATCGCTGCGAGTTCTGCTGACAGTTTTGTTATTAAAAGCTGAGATTCAGCCGAGCGAGGATCGGCTTTTTCCAGAGTTATCATGCCCATACCCTTTGTTGATTATTACCGACAGGATATAAAGTGTTGATGCTAAAAGCCACCTCCTGTAAATGCGATATTGAGTCGCTGTCGGTATGAGTTACAGGTCGTTATGTCGGCAGTACGTTACGATTACGCCCTTTGACATGTTGGCCTTTAAGTGGAATAGAAAATCTGCAGAAATTATTCCAGTTTTCCGGTCAGCGGAGGACAGAGTTGCCGCATACTGAGAAGCCTGTGATCTGTCAAAAAAGAGGAATGTCACCCGCAGAGTGATAGCTCTTCATTTTCCGCTGGATACGTTATTTTATGCCAGTGACATAATGGCTACTGCCGTATTGATGAGCGTTGTAGTAGAGGGTACTGGTCTGGAGCTGAGAAAAATTTAGCCATCCAGACGGCGCCATACTTCTGAGCCTTTCTGCCATTTTTTAGATTACCCGATGTGTTTTTTATCCGCCAACATTATGGGCAGCGTGCTGCGCTGGCGGAACCACGCTGCAAAAAAACCGATAATAATGCAAAGCTCGGCAATATCGCCGCCATAATACATCCACTGCGCGGCTGCCTGAATTTCCTCATGGCTGGCTGACGTTCCATGTGGGTAACCGTAGCCGTACATCAGTTTACCGAGAATAGCGTGAGCGGCCGTGGCCAGGAAAATCACTATAAGCCGTACGGACCTCGCCGGTCGGTGTGGCGCGGGATCGGGCCCGGCAACAGACCAGGTAAACAGGTAGCCGGAAACAACAAAGTGCAGATGAAGGAACGCAAACAGATAGGGGTTGTTCATGCTCAGCGCGTAAAAGGGGGTGAGATAAAGAAGATACATCCCGCCAATATCAAGAACAGCAGCAGTGCCCGGATGGATTAAAAATCGCATCGGGCGGGTGCGGAGAATATTCATGATGCCGCGCGCTATTTGTGCGGAAACGCTGCGCAACAAAAGTGAGCCGGGCGCACCAAATACCAGCCCGAGCGGCCCAAACATACCCAGAAACAGATGCTGCAGCATGTGACCACGTAAATCGTGATGGGCCCAGTCAACCAGAGGCGACAGCATGGATGCCACTATTAAAGTAGTGCCAGCTGTAAAGCTGGCTATGCGCCAGAGGCTCCACCGTGCCGTACGGCGCATCCGGATGGCGGCGAGCAGGTAAAAAAAGAGCGTTACGACAGGAAGAATGACAAGAAGAATAAATAGCGCGGCTGAATGGTGCATCACGGGCTCCACAGATTAACCTTCCGTTTCACAGCGCGCAGCCCTGGCGCGGCGATGTATCAGGAAGCCTGCCAACAATAACAGCAGACCAGACGCGTTCCAGATAAGATCATAGAGAAGGATGTTGTCAACGTAGCGGATCTGATGCAGTCTGAGCAGCTTGTGATCAACAATCCCGTCAAACAGCTGAAAAGCACCCAGACCGTAAAAGAAGCCTGCCCATGCCGCCGTCAGGTTAAGCTTTCTGCAGTGACGTAAGTCGGCAACCATAAAAAAGCCGAGTACAAAAAAAATCAGCTCTCCTGAGTGCAGCAATCCATCCGAAAGCAGGCTGAACGCTGGCGTCCCCCAGTCAAAAAAATGATGCCAGGCCAGAATTTGATGAAATACCACTTCATCAATCGCCGCCATCATACCGATGCCAAGCGGAAGCGTGGCTGTTAATGAACGTTTCAGGTCGGGCTGATGGGAGGGAATTGACGCTGGCACGGCGCTCTCCTGAGAAAAGATAAAATTTTTACTTAAGAAGCCTGGCTGAAATCATCGGGTCCCGATCGGTATCCGTAACCCTCGGCGCACCGGCTCAGACACAGAACGATGTTAAGGCGTTTAGCCGGTTTCCCGACAAACCGCATATTTATGGTCGGCCCCGATTAGTTAATATACCGCAATGTCTGTTTTCAGCACGAAGCACTCGCACAATGTCTGGCGGCAAAGCGCCCAGGACGGACATTCCTCTGATTGTAAAATGACAGAAACCGTCCGGATGTGATAAGGCCATTCAGATGGTCGTTAAGCATTGAGCATTGCCCTCAGCCTGCCGTGATCAGACAGTATTTTGATAACAAAACGACGTAATTGTAGAACGAAATGGCACATCATTCTGTGCCGGTCAGATTAAATCAATCCCAAACCCGCGCAGCAGCAGAGCCCAGCCGGCAAACAATAACACGGTCAACCCGCAGCACAGCATAAGCGTTGGCCAGAATCCGGTGTACTGATAAAGCCAGGGAAAAATCACAAACATCGGCAGCGTCGGCACAACGTACCAAAAGGTGTACCATGCATGGCTGGCAATTTTTTCCTGCGCCTGTCCCTCAATTTTCATCCAGATTAATACCAGTATGGTCACTACCGGAAGCGCTGCCAGTAGCCCTCCCAGGCGGTCACTGCGTTTCGCCAATTCAGAAATGAGCACCACCATGCCTGCAGTAAGGGCGTATTTCGATAGTATCCAGAGCATGTTTCTGTCCTGTAAGGTGGCGGTAGAGCAAGCCGTTACTTCATATAGGATCGAATAACCGCCACGATCTCTTCCATGTCATTTTCACGTTGTTCTGAAGTGGCGGATTCATTCAGCAAATGAGCACGGATATGCCCTTCCAGAAGCTCGCTCATCAATCCGTTTACCGCACCCCGTACGGCCGCTACCTGTTGCAAGATCTTCAGGCATTCCGTTCCTGACTCAAGCGACCTTTCCAGCGACTCCGTCTGTCCCTTTATGCGTCTTATACGCGCCAGCAGTTTTTGCTGGTCTTTCAGAATGTGCGACATTCACTGGTTCCTTTCTTATTTAATATACTGGGGTATAGTATATGCTATTCACGTGTTTTCATATTTAAACTCAGGGGCCTTATCACCGGGCCAGACTCTTAACAAAAGGAGGCAGGATGGCCGTTAAGTCACCTTGTACTGATATCTGTATTTTTGAAGGATCGAAGGGATGGTGTGTTGGTTGTGGCCGGACACTTAAGGAGACGCGCGAGTGGCAAAAGTTGTCACCTTACCACCGCAAAGAAATCGAGCGGGCCCTGCCAGCGCGGCTGAAAAGCATTAACAGCACGGAAAAATAGTGCGTTAGCCTCGCGTATTATTTTGCCCCGGAAGCGTCAGCAATAAAGCGTGCCGCTTAGGGCGGCATCAAAACTGGCTGATATGATCCCTGCCCGGTGCCCTGCAGGCGGCAGCCAGAGAGTTAACTGAGGAAGCGTCAAAAAGCGCTCCCGTGTCCCGGTATCCGGTCCTGAAAACAGGGATCAGGCCATCAAAGCGCATCTTGCGTTGACCTGATCGGCTTTATGCAACGTGGAAATGGGTAAGCTGACCGCCGGATGCGCCGACCATCAGCGCTTCTCCGCCCGGATGCCACGCCAGGGTGCTGACGGAATGGGTTATTGCGCCGGTGGCAACAACCAGACGCCGCTTCGGATCATAGATGTACAGACTGCCGTCCTCTGCACCACTTGCCACGTATGAGCGGCGCGGGTGAGAAGCCAGAGCCGTTATGGGTGCCTTGTGAAAATCCTGATAATCAGGTGTCGTTCCTTCCGGGCCCTTTCCTTTACAGTCCCATATAATTAATGCCTCACCGCCTGCGGTAAAGAAAAACCGGCTGTCAGGGCTCCATCCAATCAGCCGGACTTTATTATTATATCCGTCCATCTGGAACTCATTGTTTTTGCGGGTTCTCCAGAAATGTATCGCACCTTCCTGGCTGCCTGCAGCGATGACATGGCCGTTCGGGCTGCTGGCCAGACTCAGCAGGGAACCCTTCCACACATACTCCTTCACGGGCGCGACATGGTCGGGATGCCATCGCAGCACCTGACCGTATCCGCTGGTTAACAGGCTGCCGTCAGTCTGCCACTGGAGGCCGGTCAGCGTGTTGTCAGCCGCAGCGAAAAAACTGACAGAGTGGCCCGCATCATTCCAGATGTTGAGCTGCTTCCCGGTGATCGCTGCCAGCAAACGCTCTGGCGACCAGTCGAGTTTTTCCACCCAGCCACGTCCGCCGGCATAACGCTGCGTAAGGTTTCCTGACTGCGCCTGCCAGATGTTAATAATGCCGTCCTGGCCTCCGCTTGCCAGCGCTGTACTGTCAGGCGCCCACGCGAGTGCTGTGGTGCCCAGACCGTGAACGCAATTGCGCCATAACGGCTCACTGCTCTGAGCGTAAACGGCAACACTGCCATCTGCGCAGGCCACCGCGATCAGGTTGCCATCCGAAGAGAAACAGACCTGATTAATATAATCCTCTTCTGAAGCATGCCAGGTTTCTTCCAGAGTCATGACGGCAGATGTCAGATAAGACATGCTTTGACTCCTTCTGTCAGCGCCTGACGGTTAAGCCCACGTCCGATAAAGATAATTTCACTCATCCTGATTTCGTCCTGCAGCCACTCCCGGTCGGTGTTGAAGTCCATCAACATATGCACCCCCTGAAATACCACGCGGCTTTGCTGTCCGTGAATATTCAGGATGCCCTTGGACCGGAAAATATCCTCTCCCTGAATGGACAGTAAAATGCGCAGCCACTGGCTCAGTTTCTCTCCGCAAAGTGTGCCTTCCAGCGTAATGCCCACAGATGTAATGTCGTCGTCATGGCTGTGTGCCGCACTGAACGTGCGGGCAAGCACAGGTGATGCCACTACGCCGTTATGCTGCAGCGTAAGAGCAAACTCTTCCGGCCTATGCTCGGTTGCCAGGGCATAGCAGCCCTCTGTTTCGATATTGATACACAGGATGGTTTCCTGCGCCTGCGGGACAGGCAGAGCCAGCAGCTGCGCGGCAGGCTGAATACTCTTTTGTGCCGGATGAACAAGATGATCGGCATGAAACAGCGCCTCAGCCCTGGCGATAAAAGCAGAGAACGTATCATCTGATGTATCTTTTACCGGCATGAATACCGCGCCAATTTTTGGGTCAGGACCGTTTGTAATATGCAACGTATGCCGCCCGGGGGTCAGGTGAAAAATGCCTGCCCATTCGAACGGGGATTCCGGCTCAAGAAACCGGGGGCGCTCCTGCAAAATACGCTTCAGGTCAAATCCACCGATATCCAGCACCGTCGGAATAGCGATCTCTGCATTAACGGTGCGGTGCAGGCGTGCAAGAGCATTCATATTGCGGATCCGGCTCTCAAGTACGGCAAGTTCATCCTCTGAGGCAAGATCGGTTTTATTGAGCAAAATAACGTCTGCAAAAGCAATCTGTTCTCTCACTTCATCACTGGTGTCCAGATGAAGTCCCACGTGGTGTGCATCGACCACGGTAATAATGCCATCCAGCTTCAGCGCTGCTTTGATTTCTTCATCGACGAAAAAAGTCTGGGATACGGGGCCGGGATCGGCCATACCCGTTGTCTCGATCAAGATCCGATCGAACTTATCACGACGGCGCATCAGACTGCCGAGTATACGAATCAGATCGCCCCGCACCGTGCAGCAAATACAGCCATTATTCATTTCAAATACTTCTTCGTCGGCATTAATGACCAGCGCATCGTCAATGCCAATTTCACCAAATTCGTTTTCAATAACCGCGATACGCAGGCCATGTTGTTTACTAAGAATATGGTTCAGAAGTGTAGTTTTCCCTGAGCCCAGAAAGCCGGTAAGGACGGTGACGGGAACACGATTATCTTCCATTATGTTTGGCCTCTTTCAGAAAGGTGGAGCGCGTACGGCACGCTGATAAACATGAGAGCGCCATACTGGCCATGCATCAGATACCGGTCTTGTCAGGGATTGACAGGGTAATGATCATGCCACAAAATGTTATGTTATAACATAATGATTATACGGTGGCGTCTGGCTGTGAAAAACAAAATTTTTTTAACGCTGTTTATGCTGTGTAGTGGGCCCGTAATGAGTGCAGAGGCAACGACTTATCCGTTAACCATTGAAAACTGCGGCTTAAAAGAGACCTTTACGTCTTCCCCGACGCGCGTGGTGACTATAGGTCAGCATGAAACTGAGCTACTGCTGGCGCTGGGGCTTGAAAAGAATATTCGTGGCACCGCTGTCTGGTTCAGTAAGCTGCCGCCCGATCTTGAGCAAAAAGGGCGCTCGCTGAAGCGACTTGCGGATAACGCCCCCAGCTTTGAAGCGGTGGCGGCTCAGAATCCTGATCTGGTTCTGGCCCAGTACAGCTGGCACGTTGGGCCACAGGGTGAGGTGGCAACCCGTACGCAGTTTGAGCAGCTCGGCATTAAAACCTGGATTTCACCTGCTGACTGCCTGGGCAAATCCGTCACTGACCGTTCAAACGGGGACGGCGCGCGAACCACGCCCTACACGCTTGATTATATTTTCCAGGAAATCAGAACGTTATCTGCCATATTCAATGTCAGTGATCGCGGTAAACAGCTGGAGAAAACGCTTTCTGACCGCATTGCTGCCGCCCGTCAGCAGGCCGGTAACCCGGCGCAAAAGCCACTCAGGATTGTCTACTGGTTTTCCAGCAGCCGGCTGAAAGGCGACCCGTGGGTGGCGGGAAACGACGGAGCGCCCGGCTGGATAAGCAAAACGCTGGGCGTGGAAAACATTGTGAAGTCACATGAAGAGTGGCCGGCTGTCACCTGGGAACATATTGCGCAGTTGCAGCCTGACATTATCGTTATCGCCAGTATGGAAAGACGGCTTTACCCGGCTGATGAGGTATCGGTAAAAAAAACGTTTCTGCAAAATGATCCGGTCACGCGGGAAATGCCGGCAGTAAAACAGGGCAACATCGTTATTGTACCGGCCATGTCACTGAACCCCTCACTGCGTAACGTGGAGGCGGTGGAACTTATCAGCAGACAGATTGCGGCACGACAGAAAAAATCATGAAGCACAACGTCGACTTATCGGGCCGGGTCGTCCTGTTTATCCTGGCCGGCATAGCCAGCCTGCCATGCATGATGATCCTCGCTTCAGCCACAGGCGACATGCCGGTTTCTTTTGCCGTCACGACAAAAGCCATCAGCAACGGCCTTGGCATCACTCATTTTGTTTTACCGCCCGTTGAAGAAGGCATTATCTGGCAGTACCGCATGAGCCGAACACTGATGGCGGCCTGCAGCGGTGGCGGGCTGGCGCTGAGCGGGCTCGTACTGCAGGCACTGCTGCGCAATCCACTCGCCGATCCCTATCTGCTGGGCATCTCGGCTGGTGCATCCACCGGGGCCGTCTGCGTCATGCTGCTGGGCATAGGCGGGGGCGTGCTGACCACAGGCAGTGGCGCATTTGCTGGCGCCTGTACCGCCTTCGCGCTAATCATATTGCTTTCAGGCGGTATGCGTGAAAACAGCGGGCGGATTATCCTGGCCGGTATTGCAGGTACACAGCTGTTTAATGCCCTTACCGCTTACATCGTCAGCACGTCTGCCAATGCGGAACAGTCGCGCAGCGTCATGTTCTGGTTACTGGGCAGCCTGAGCGGCGTGCGCTGGCCAGATGCCATGCTGGCGCTTGCGGTAACAACGTCAGGCTTACTGGTTATTCTCTGCTATGCGCGCTCGCTGGATACGCTGACCTTTGGAGAAGAGGTTTCCGCCACGCTGGGCACGCGCATCCTGACCGTTCGCATTGTTCTGTTGCTTACCACAGCGCTGATAACCGCCATCATTGTCAGCTCAATTGGCGCGGTGGGGTTTGTCGGGTTGGTCATTCCGCATGTCACGCGTATGTTCACCGGCGCAAAGCATCTGGTTTCTGTGCCGGTGACTTTCCTGGTCGGATGCCACTTTATGATAATGGCCGATCTGGTATCAAGAACGGCAATAACGTATCAGGTGTTGCCGATTGGCGTGGTGACCGCGCTGGTTGGTGCTCCTGCCTTTGCCTTTATTCTTTACCGCAACCGGGGAAAATCATTGTGAAAATGATCGTGGACAGGCTGAGCGTGAAACTGCAGGATCATAACATTCTGAACGATATCTGTTTTGAAGCGGGGCCCGGTGAAACGCTGGGCCTGCTGGGGCCAAATGGCTCGGGAAAATCGACCTTAATCAGGGCGCTCGCCGGCCTGATTTCTTCTGCCCGGCCGCATGTTGAACTGAATGGTTTAACGCTACAGAATACTTCACGGCAACGTCTGGCGCGCAGGGTTGCTTTTGTGCCACAGCATGCGAGTGCCGATGCGGAGCTTAGTGTTGTGGAGATTGTCCGTCTGGGGCGCACGCCTCATCGCGGCGCATTCAGCTGCTGGAGCCGGGTGGACCAGGATGCTGTACAGGAAGCAATGGCGCTGATGCAGCTGGAGCCGCTGGCAGACAGAGCATGGCACCGCCTTTCCGGTGGCGAACGGCAGCGTTGTCAGATTGCCCGCGCTCTGGCGCAAAAACCTGACGTACTCCTGCTTGATGAGCCAACTAACCATCTTGATATTCAATATCAACTGGAGCTGATGCGTCTGATAACCGCTCTGCCAGTAACGGTTATCGTTGCCCTGCATGACCTCAATCTCGCAGCCAATTACTGTCAACAACTGGTCATTCTTAAGGAGGGCCGTCTTGTGGCCGCCGGTACGCCGCCCATGATATTGACGGCAGGACTCATCCAGTCAACGTGGCGGGTCGACGCCCTGATAAATCGCTCGGAAAAAGGAACAATCAACATTTTGTATGCCTGACGGCAGCATGTGTTTGCACGGGTTGAAAAGCTGTCGTTCACGTAAGGAAGATACAGCGCAGGAAGCAACTGACTGCTACCATACTCTTCGGTTTCGGGTGTGTTCTCATCACCCAACGCGCGCAGTCATCCTTGCGCGCTGTCAGCCGCTTCAACGTTGAAAAGCCCGGTATCAGGCGCCTCCTCCAGACAGACCTGCCCGAATGATGATGTCATGATTCTGGCGCATGGATTTAGTGAATACAGGATTGCCATAAGTCCGGATTTTTCATAGTCACTGACGAGATCCACACCCTTCACCTACGGCCAATTCCAATACCGGCCGCATTAGCGGCTAACCCTGTACTTCACATCTATAATTCAGTGACTCAGGCCCATGTGCGCGATCCGGCTAGCCGATTAATCAGCGTAGGGCGCTGGGCTTCATAGTGTCAGCGATATTTCGATATTCACTCCCCTGATGATGCCGGCCGGGTTGAAGACACTCATCATTTACAGAAATAAGGATGCCTCATGATCTTTTCTCTCAAAAATCAGGTTGCGCTGGTTACCGGTGCCAGCTCGGGTCTCGGCTATGCCTGCGCAGAAGCACTCGCTAAAGAAGGTGCCTGTGTGGTGATTAACTACCATAGCCAGGCGGAGCCGGCCGGGGAGCTGGCTGAGAAAATCCGCGCCGATGGAGGCCGTGCAATTGCTGTCAAAGGAGACGTGTCGAAAGAGGCGGATGTAGAGAATCTTTTTGACCAGACGATCAAGGAATTTGGCAGGCTGGATATCCTGGTGGCGAACTCAGGACTCCAGAAAGATGCCCCATCTATTGAGATGACGCTTGAGGACTGGAATACCGTTATGGACGTGAACCTGACTGGCCAGTTCCTCTGCGCGCGCGCTGCGTTGCGGCAGTTCAAGCGCCAGGCGCATCGCCCGGAAATCAGCAAAGCTGTCGGTAAGATTATTCATATGAGCTCGGTTCATCAGCTCATTCCCTGGGCCGGACACGTCAACTACGCCGCATCAAAAGGCGGCGTAGACATGCTGATGAAAAGTCTGGCTCAGGAAGTGGGTGAAGAACGTATTCGTGTCAATGGCGTGGCACCCGGCGCTATCGCTACCGCTATCAACGAGGAAAGCACCCAGGGTGAAGCGGGCAAAGCGCTGTTAAAGCTCATTCCTTATGGGCGTATCGGTGTGGCTGAAGATGTGGCGAATGCCGTCGTCTGGCTTGCCAGTGATCTCTCTGATTACGTTCATGGCACCACACTTTTTATCGATGGTGGAATGAGCCTTTATCCCGGATTTCGCGACAACGGCTGAGTGATGCGTCACTGTCCCTGGTGGGTGACCGACTGATTGATAACCCGTTAGCAGGAAATCTATCCGGAACGGGAAGTCCGGATTACCTGTTCCCGCCGTTCATAATAAAACGCCAGCGGGCTGGAAAGTTCAGTCCAGGCCGCAACGGCCTGGTTAAGGTTGAACGGAAAAGGCATCCATTCAATCTTTACAGGCATCCGGCTTTACAGGCATCCGGGCTGAGCAGACGCGTACTGCAGACCTCCAGAATTTCATCAGCAAGCCCGGAACTATCCGGGCAGGCACGCGAAAGCATCAGGGCACCCACAAGATGCGCGAGCGTATTGATCAGATCCGCACGCGTGACCTGTTCCGTTTCTAAAACGGCAAGCTGTCGTTCAATTCCGGCCGCAAAGGTCTCGCGGATGGATTCAGACTGGCGCGCTGCATCGGTGCCCAGGGCCGACATGACACACCCTTTTGCCATATCATCGCGATGCTGCCGGGAAAGGTAATATTCAACGAACTTTTCCCGACTCGCCCCTTCAGTTTTTTCCGCAGATTGCGCGAAGCCGCAGTTCATCGCTTCGGCTAACAAATCGGCTTTCGACCCAAAGTGCTTGTAGAACCCGCCATGCGTTAACCCTGCGGCTGACATCAGTTCAGCGACGCCTACCCCATCGTAACCCCGCTCACGAAAAAGTTCTGACGCCGTTTCAACGATTCGGTTCCTGTTTTCGCGAACCTGCTCTTTTGACACTTTCATCTTTTCCTCCTGAAACTGAGCTTAAGTATACATTGATGATGATCATAATCAAACCGGTTGACTTTAATGATTACGATCATCATCATTAAATCAGTTTACTGACCCGCTCATCCGCAAAGGAATAACCATGACGAATCAATCCTTATTTCAGCCCTATGAACTGGGATCTGTCACGCTTGCGAATCGCATCGTGATGGCCCCGCTGACACGTAACCGGGCAGGCGCAGGTCTGGTGCCAGGTGAACTGGCAGCGACTTACTACGCTCAGCGTGCCACAGCAGGGTTACTGATTACCGAAGCTACGCAGATTTCAGCAGAGGCTCAGGGCTATCAGGATACGCCGGGGATCTACACGCAGGCCCAGATTGAGGGCTGGCGTAACGTCACAAACGCGGTTCATGCCAGAGGCGGACGGATATTTGTGCAGTTATGGCACACAGGTCGAATTTCACATGTCGATTTACAGCCAGAGGGTGCCGCACCCGGTGCCCCGTCAGCTATCCGTGCTGAAACCAAAACCTTCGTGAATAACCATTTTGTTGATGTTTCAGAACCCAGAGCGCTTGAGCTGAAGGAAATAAAAGGCATTGTTGCCGATTTCAGAAAGGCATCAGCCAATGCGATGACCGCAGGTTTTGATGGCGTTGAGATACACGGTGCAAATGGCTATCTGCTTGAACAGTTCCTGAAAGATGGTGCCAATCAGCGTACCGATGAATATGGCGGTTCAGTTGAGAATCGTGCGCGGTTGTTATTAGAGGTCGTGGAGGCGGTGAAAGATGAGATCGGCGCCGCGCGGACGGGCGTTCGCATCTCACCGGTCTCACCTGCTAATGCAATTTCGTGCAGCGATCCGCAGCCACAATATGACTACCTGGCAGAGCAACTTGATGCTTCAGGTATCGTTTATCTGCATGTCGTTGAAGGTGCGACGGGAGGTCCCCGTGATGCCTCGCCGTTTGATTACGCTTCGCTGCGTCGCCGCTTTAAAAACACCTACATCGGTAACAATGGCTATGACCTGGCGCTGGCGTCTGACCATCTTGCACAGGACAAAGCCGATTTATTCGCGTTCGGTCGCCCCTTCATTTCTAACCCTGATCTCGTCGAAAGACTTAAGTCGGGAGCGCCTCTGGCCCCGCTCAATCCTGAGACACTGTATGGCGGTGGTGCGGAGGGCTACACCGACTATCCATCGCTTAGCGGTAACAGTTAATCACTCTTCAGGTATCACGGTTAACCCTGCATCGCTAACGGCGATTTTTATCAAACAAATGAAGAAGATAAAATTATGACTCGTACATCAGTCCTCATTACAGGCGCATCAACGGGTATTGGTGCTGTTTACGCTGAGCGCTTTGCGCGTCGTGGACATGACCTTGTTCTGGTTGCTCGCGACAAATTGAAATTAGAGGCGCTGGCAGAACGGCTGCGGCAGGAATGTCATATTTCCGTCGATGTGCTGCCTGCCGATCTCACACTGGCGAGTGATTTAGCGGCTGTTGAAGCACGCCTCCGGGAAGACACGCGGATAGGCATTCTGATCAATAACGCAGGTATCGCTCAGTCGGGCTCGTTTACCGGGCAGACGCCTGACTCCATCGAACGCCTTATTGCCCTTAACGTCACTGCCCTGACGAGACTGGCCAGTGCTGCAGCAGGCCGGTTCGCAGAAGCCGGAGAAGGTTCGATCGTCAATATCGGTTCCGTAGTCGGTCTCGCCCCGGAATTTGCAATGACGATTTACGGCGCAACAAAAGCCTTTGTTCTTTTCCTCTCTCAGGGAATGAACGTTGAGCTGTCGTCAAAGGGCGTCTATATCCAGGCGGTGCTCCCTGCAGGTACATACACCGAAATCTGGGATCGTGCCGGTATCGACATCAGTAACGCTTCAAAAATGATGGATGTGGGTGAACTGGTTGACGCCGCGCTGGCGGGTTTTGACCGCCGCGAGCGCGTGACGATTCCGCCATTACACAATGCTGAATGCTGGGATGTTCTTGATGCCTCCCGTCAGGGTCTGCTCTCGGACATCAGACAGGAAGAAGCCGCAGAGCGATACAAAACCCTTTAGCTAAGCCCGGCTCAGCAGAATCTTTTACGGGGTTCCGCTGAGCGGTAAATCGACCATGAATCATTCGTCTCTCTTCTCTGAAGGGAAAATGAACCCAATCACACGAGCGTATCCGGAATGAGTCAACAACGTGTAGCACTGGTGACCGGCGCCTCTTCAGGTATCGGCGAAGCCTCTGCCAATAAACTTTTAGCCGCGGGTTACAGGGTATATGGCACCAGCCGGCGTGGCCCACAACCAGGTCAATACGCCTTTCCACTACTGGCGCTGGATGTCACGGATGACACGTCGGTGAAGAGTGCCATTGAGGAGTTGATTCGGCTGGAGGGCCGAATCGATCTCCTGGTGAACAACGCCGGTTTTGGGGTAGCGCCAGCAGCGGCGGAAGAGAGTTCAGTTGAACAGGCGAAGCAGATCTTCGATACAAATTTTCTGGGGATTGTCAGGCTGACGCGCGCCGTGCTGCCTCACATGCGACGTCAGGGCAGCGGGCGCATCATCAATATCGGTTCCATTCTGGGGATCGTGCCGTTGCCGTATGTGGCCCTCTATGCGGCCAGCAAACATGCAGTCGAAGGGTATACAGGCGCACTTGACCATGAACTGCGCACGCTGGGCATCAGGGTTTCTGTCATCGAACCGGCATACATAAAAACGCAGTTCGAAGCTCACAATATTGAACCGGATGCAAAACTTGAAGAGTACGACCGTATCCGCGCTAAGTTAACGAAGGTGGTCAGTAAGGCAATGGCTGAAGCGGAAAGTCCGGAGGTTGTAGCGGAAGTAGTGGTTAAAGCGGCTCAGACTTTACGGCCACAGGTACGCTACACGGCAGGAACGCTCGCCGCAAAATTGCATTTCATCCTCCGATTTGCCCCGGCAAAACTCCTGGATAAGGTCGTGCGGAACAGCCTTCAGCTGGATGCCAGAAATTAAAAAATCACATTTTCGCCACAGGCCGCCGGTATCTGTTATTTCAGCCGTGTCCGGTTTCGTTGAATGAAGGCATAAGCATATTAACCGGCAAATCCTTATTCCATTATTTATTACGTTGCTCCCGGGAGCCGCTTTTTGCTCAGCAACAGAGGCACCTGAAAGCCGGTACTAAACATCAGAGGATAAACACCAAATGAAAACCAGGACGATGCGAGCCTTTACGTTTAAACGCTACGGGAAATCACCTGAGCTGGGATTTGAAAATGTAGATTACCCTTCCCCCGGTGCCGATGAAATCCTGGTAAAAGTCTATGCCGTTGGTCTGAATCCCATTGATAACATGATCCCCGGCGGAATATTCAAACCGATTCTGCATTTTAAACTTCCGGCAACGTTAGGCAGTGATTTGTCAGGCGTGGTTATTGCAACAGGAAGTCGGGTGACTCGTTTCAAGCCGGGCGATGAGGTCTTCGCCAGCATTTTCGACACGGGAACAGGTTCACTCGCCGATTTTGCACGCGTTCCTGAACATCTCGCGGCTATCAAACCTGAAAATCTGGATTTCATTGAGGCTGCTTCGCTGCCGATGGTTAGCCTCACCGCCTGGCAGGCGTTTACAGAGAGAGCACAGCTGCGGCCTGGACAGAGCGTATTTATTCCGGCAGGTTCGGGAGGCATTGGCACTATTGCGATCCAGCTGGCGAAACATCTTGGCGCAAAGGTCGCGACGACGGCCAGTTCACATAACATAGAGTGGGTGAGTCGGCTTGGCGCAGATGACGTAATTGACTATAAAAAGCAGCAATTTGAAAAGGTGCTGAGTGGTTACGATCTCGTACTCGGCACGGTGCGGGGAGAGGCGATTGAAAAATCCATGCAGATTCTTAAACCTGGCGGAAAGATTGTTTCTCTGGTCGGTCCATTAGACGTTAATTTCGCGCGAGCCAGGCAGCTGAATATCTTGCTGCGGATGATATTTGCCCTGATGAGTCGCAAAATTATGCGACTTTCGAAAAAGCGCGGTCTGGATTATTCATTTCTCTTTGTTCGTCCTGATGGCGATCAACTCACCCAAATCGGCAAACTTATAGAAGCAGAACACATCAAACCGGTGATCGACAGGGTGTTCCCATTTGCAGACACAAAAGATGCCCTGGCTTACCTTGAACAGGGACATGCAAAGGGTAAAGTCGTGGTTAAAATTCATCAGGAATAACAACCAGATCTGACGTGGAAAATAATTATTAACCCTGGCGGTAGCGCCTGAAGTCAGAATGCTGGCCTGCTGACTAAGCATCTGCTTCCCAGACCCCGCTGTCGTTATGCACTCTGTGTTAATGTTAACGTCATACGGTTTTGCTCTGAGGATTGCGACATGTCTCCCTTTTATCAACTTACTGCCACCAGCCTGAATGGCCAGCTTATTCCGATGGCCGACTACACTGACAAGGTGGTTCTGGTGGTAAATACCGCCAGCCATTGTGGATTCACGCCACAATACGCAGGTCTTGAATCGCTCTATAAAAAATACGCGGCTCAGGGGCTGGTAGTGCTGGGTTTTCCCTGCAACCAGTTCGGAAAGCAGGAACCCGGCGGTGCCGAAGAAATCGCGCAGACATGCCACATTAACTTTGGTGTGAGTTTTCCGATGTTCGGGAAAGTTGAGGTCAATGGCACCTCAACGCACCCGATATTTCGTTACCTGAAAGATGAATTACCCGGCGTGCTGGGTGGTCGTATTAAGTGGAACTTCACTAAGTTCCTGATCGGGCGCGACGGCAAACCGATCAAACGATTTGCCCCGACCACCACCCCGGAAAAAATGGAATCCACCATTCTTGCTGCTCTTTGAGCGAGGTATTTTTGCCCTCTCACTGTCAATGACGGGATTACCCCTAAACTGTTTCTATCTGCTCCATCAGGCAGCACCGGTAACTCATCGACGTCTGTTCAGTGCCAGAAACGGGCGTTAACTGTGAGTCGCAGAACGCATAGTCGCGTTATTCCCGGTTTTGTCAGTCAGTCCGGATATAACCGCCAGAATCAGTGCTATAAATGAGAGTATCGCGCCTGCCCGGTCAGGTGACTGAAGACCAAAACCGGCCGCTATAACTGCCCCTCCCAGCCATGCACCGAGGGCATTACCGAGATTAAAGAGACCTATGTTAACGGCTGCAGCCAGCGTCGGAGCCCCTGCCGCCCGCGCCCTGAGTACAAGTGGCATAGCAAATATCCTGTCAGTTAACCTATTTTTTGTCTGAGCTGCGCGTAATACGTGCCGGCTTACGTTTGAAGAACCGGCACATGACACGGCGATGGCAGCAGGGCAGACAGGATATAAGCTTGCTGAAAGTTGAGAAATAACCCTGAAATCGACTGAGTGGTGATAAAAATTCTACTTAAGGGCGCCAAAGTATCCTTTTTCGGCCCGACTTAGCAGTTCATCGACAATAAGCCTGACCTTGGGGATCAGATGCCTTGTCCGGGGCCAGACAACGTTCAGCTCAACGGGTACGGGCATATGATCGGGCATAACAGCAACAAGCCTGCCCTCATCAATATGGCTGTTCACCATCAATTCCGGAAACTGGGCAATACCTGCTCCTGCCAGGCAGGCCTGAAGCATGGCGTCTCCGTCGCTTATCTGGTGTGCCGAGGCCGAGATAAACTTTAATTCCCGCTCCCCGGCTGGCCGCAGCCGCCAGGCAAGCGGTGCCCCCCGCCGGTAACCCATAATGCAGCAGTGTTTTTTTAGCGCATCGACATCAAAGGGCTGACCATGCCGCTCAACATACGCGGGAGATGCGCAGAGCATGAGACGCTGCCGGCTCAGACGACGCGCAATCAGTTCATCGGTGCTTTGCAGTTCGCCCAGGCGCAGTACCAGGTCAACGCCCTCCTCAACCGGATCAATCAAACGGTCGTTAAAGGTCAACACCAGACGCAGGGCTGGATAACGATTCATCACTTCAAGCAACACCGGCATCATCAGATTGCGTCCGAATGATGCTGGCATGTCTATACGCACCGTTCCGGCAGGATTGTCCTGCCGCCGGCTGAGCGTATTTTCAGCCGAGTCCAGAATTTCCAGCGCAGAGAGGCAACTGGTGAGATAGGCCTCTCCGTCACTGGTCAGGCTTAGCTTACGGGTTGAGCGGTGAAACAGCCGCGTTCCCAGCCTCTCCTCAAGCCGCGCCACGCTTTTTCCGACGGCAGATTTTGTAATGCCCAATTGCTCCGCAGCTTCAGTAAAGCTGCTGGACCTGGCCGTTGTGACAAAAGTCGTGATTCCTCGCAAGGATTCCGCTGTAAACCCGGTAGACATAAAGTTGACTCTCTGGCGACTCATAGCGTGTTTATCGATGTGTAATTCTATACCAGGCTTAAGTCCGTTCGAAAACAAAGTGCCGGCACCTGCCGGCGTATCCATATTAAAAACACGGGGAGCAGTCATGTCACAGACAAGACCTTTGAAATTTGTCTCACTGCTGGGCAGTCTTCGCGCGGATTCTTTTAACGCCGTCGTAGCTCGCAATCTTAGCCTGCTGGCGCCGGCAGGCGTGGATGTCAGCGAGCTAAGTTCTGTCGGGGAAATACCGCATTACAACGCTGACCTGCAGGCTCAGGGGTTTCCTGAATCGGTTCTGGAAATGGGACAAGCGATAGCGGCAGCAGACGGCCTGATTATTGTCACACCTGAATATAACTATTCTGTGCCGGGCGCCCTGAAAAATGCGCTGGACTGGCTTTCACGTCTTCCGGATACCCCTGTCGCCGGTAAGCCCGTCGCCATAATCACTGCGTCACCCGGTGCCATAGGTGGCGCAAGGGCGCAGTATCACCTGCGCCAGATTCTGGTCTTTCTCGACGGCAGAGTGCTTAACAAGCCAGAGGTCATGATTGGACAGGCCTCATCCCGGCTTGATCCGGAATCCGGCCGCATAACGGATGCGGATACCCGTGACCATATTTCGGCTCAGCTTAGTGCGCTCGCGACAATGGCGGCCCGCCAGGGCTGATTAATAACATTACTCACATCTGATCAACCACAGGGAGAAAACTATGTCTACCAACGTTATTCGCGGTATGGACCACGTCGGCATTACCGTTTCTGATATTGATGAGGCTACCCGCTTCTTTTCTGACGCCTTTGGTGCAGAAGTTATTTATGACTCCGTCTCGCCTTCAGACGACGACGTAAAAGGCGAAGAAACGGAAAATATTCTTAACCTGTTTCCGGGAACGAAAATTACCACGGTCAGAATGATGAAGCTGAAGCACGGCCCGGGATTGGAACTTTTTGAAATGAAGGGGCCAGAGCAAAGTCAGCCCGTGCGACCCAGCGATTATGGCCTGCAGCATTTTGCTGTTTACGTTGATGACATCAACGAGGCTATCAGCCTGTTTGAGCAGGCTGGCGGGAAAATGTTTACTTCTCCTCAGCCCCTGATGTTTCCAACTGAGGTGGGAGAGAATAACTTTTTCTGCTATGGCCGCACGCCGTGGGGCAGCGTCATTGAACTGATTTCTTTACCTTCAAAGCTGCCGTATGAAGACCATACCTCTCTGCGCCGCTGGAAGCCCTGAGTGTAACCGGGTGCGCCAGCGCAGGCGTACCCGTCAATACTGAACGTCCGCTTCTCGTTCAAAGCTGACATGCCCACGAATAATCTTCGACTCATACCCACGTACAAGACAACTGCTTGCAGCTGGAGTGGCTGGTTTTCCAGGCGGCCCCTGTAACGCCGCCCCGGCACGTATCACATACATGTCCGGGAGGGCCCACTTCTGGTTTCACTATGAATGTTGACACCTGCAACATCCTGCTCACAAGAGAGTGAAAATCATTCCTGAAACCGATTAAGGTTCACAAGTTGTCGCAGCATCTCGATATGAATCGGTTTATCATTAAGCGCCGGTATGTAAGTAAACGATGTTCCACCCGCATGCATAAAAATCTCCCTGTTCTGCTCATCAAGCTCCTCAAGCGTTTCTAAACAGTCTGATGCGAACCCCGGGCTGATTACATGCAGGCTTTTTATTCCTTCATTCGGTAGATTTTTAATTGTCTCATCAGTAAAAGGCGTTAACCATGGCTCTCTGCCGAATCTTGACTGGAACGTCATCAATATTTTCAATGACGGCATATTGATTGCTTCAATGAGTAATTTTGTCGTTAACTCACATCTTTCCTGGTATCGGTCCCCCTCTTTGACAAACCTGACCGGTATACCATGATATGAAATCAACAATGCATCTGGAATGCCGTTAGCTTCGAAAGATGCCTGAACGGATGCTCTTAACGCTTCAATGTAGGCAGGGTGATCGGCATAGTCATTGATGAAATTTATGGAGGGTGTATACCGGTTCTTCATTATCTGCAGGTGACGGCTCACGCTATCCCAGACAGAAGAAACGGTCGAAGATGAAAACTGGGGATACAAAGGAATGACGATAATTTTATCGACGCCTTTTTCCAGTAGCCTGTCAATTGCACCGCCTATACCCGGCTCGCCATAACTCATCCCCAGCTCGACGGGCATACCTGTCACTTCTTCAAGCGCACGGGCTTGCCTGACGCTGTAAACCATGAGAGGGGAACCTTCCTCCATCCAAATCGAAGAATATAATTTCGCCACTCGCCTTGCACGTAATGGGATAATCACGCCATGTAGAATGGGGCACCAAATGATTCTCGGTAAGTTGACCACTCTGTAGTCATGCAGAAATTTAGATAAAAATTTCTTTACCGCAACAGGCGTTGGTTCTTTTGGTGTTCCCAGGTTAACAATCAAAACACCCTGTTTATTCGTCATTAGGTGGGACCCTCAAGGCCATTATCACTAACTCACTCATGCCAGTCACTCCGTAGCAGTTTGTCTTAAAGGCCTCAATTTGAGCTCATTTTGTAGAAATAATTCAAATGCAGATTTACTGTTTCACGGCTTATGATGCTATGAATCTGATTGCAGCCATCGCTTTTACTCAACGATCATGATTTTAGGACATATCATCAATGAAAACATTACTTTCTCTATCGTCAGATTTGATCGGTGCGGGGCTACGCGACGTCATCATTGAAGCCGGGGTGTGGAGGAGTTAGTTGGAGGAAGTGAGAGAAACCGCATCTGGATGCCCGCGCAGATGCATGCCTTAGGCTTGATCTTTTTATGCGTATAAGTGATGAAGGCGACTGACCTGCTCCCTGTTAATTCTTACAGAACGCTTTTAGCAATGTCCGTTACTCGCTCAAAGCGGACTGACACGCCTCAACAACTTACCACTGCTTTTACCAGGCTGGACGAGGTTGCCTGAACTCGTTTCGGGTAATGTCGTCAGCAGGCGAGCCGCGCAGCGGTGCGACAGCAGAATTTAATAGTTACAATATACTAATGCGATTTAATAACCGGCGGAGGATTAGGCCGGCGAACCGGCCTGAGGCATTATCAGATGGCGCAATAAACGCGCGCTTCACGTGGCGTGTAGATACCAAACGTCACCACGCTCAGTAAGCCATTAACAAACGTCTGCTGCACTTCAACCCGGTTAACTTTTTCCTGGCCGCCGCACACCTGCGCCGCATCAATGCTCTTACGCTGACCGATACCTGAAACAAAGAACGGCTGGCTGGTGGTTTTCGTCGCCGCGCCAACTTGATTCTGTTTCATTACGAAAGTCTGCTGCGCACAGCCGGTTAAACTCAGAGCCAACAACGCCGCAACACAAAGCTTGTTCATAAATGTCCTTATCGCCTGAAATGAAAAAATAAATGCTGAGTGAAATCATCACTCAGCCAGCAATCAGGTTATCGACAACGAAAGCGGAAACTTGAGAAAGATTTTTAAGTACGCTTAACGGATACGTTTTGCTGAATAGTACAGCAATAAAAAAAGCCCCTGCACAGCAGGGGCTTTTTGTGTTTACCGCAGCGTTTCCGCTTAGTGAGTCAAATCGTAGAAGAACTTTTTGACGCCATCGAGAAAGCTTTTTGAATGCGGACTGTTCTTCTCGCCCGCCGCACCACCAAAGCGCTATTCCAGTTCACGCAGCAGCGACTTATGCTTCTCGCTCATAGCGGACCCAGGGCTGCCGTCAGTACGTTTTGTGCCAGTAGCGGACGCTGAAGCCGTAATACCATCTTTGCATGATGCAACAGATAACGGTATGTGCATATTTTTTGTAAGGTAAACAAAATCTGATCGGGAATTCATCAACCACCAAGGATAATTGCCCATGCCAACCCCCACACTTACAACAGATCGGTTGCTTTTGAAACCATTAGTCGCCGAAGATGCTAAGCAGATCCAGACGCTTTATCCCCGCTGGGAAATAGTCCGCTATATGGTGGCATCGGTCCCCTGGCCTTATCCAGAGAATGGTGCAGAGAATTACGTCAATAACGTTGCTCTGCCTGACATGGCGAGAGGAATTGCATGGTTCTGGACTATCAGAAATCGTGAGATACCAGATAAAGTCATGGGCTTGATCTGTCTTTACGATGAAGAAGATAACAATCGTGGATTCTGGCTCGCACCGGAATATCAGGGTCAGGGCTATATGCGTGAGGCTAGTATTGCGGCTACAGATTACTGGTTCAATGTGTTGAATAAGCCGGTGTTACGCGCACCTAAAGCAGCCCTTAACAGCCGCTCTCAACGTATTTCGGTCACTAGCGGAATGCGGCTTATCAAAACTGTTAAGAAGGAGTATGTCAGCGGCCTTCTGGATTCTGAGCTTTGGGAAATCACCCGCGATGAGTGGAATGCTCGAAAATTTCAATGATACCAGGAATACCACGTCCGCTTCGCTCTCATAACAGACATGCCGGTCCACTGGCTGCTGCCTGCCAAAAGCGGAGCTCTATAAGAGTTGTAGAAGGTCAACTACCACGATGCTTCTCTAATCGAATAAAAGCGTCATCTAATGTTGTCTTATTACCCCAGCCGAGTTGCATGTAGAATTTGGCCGCACGGCTGTTTTTATCTGTTTCCAGCCAGGCAACTTCGTGATGTTTGAACAACTCTTGTTCCGCAATCTTTGTAAGTCTGCGACCGATGCCTCTGCCTTCATAGGCAGGCAGGACAAAAAGACCGTAAAGCGAGCCTTTCTCCCTTAAAATCATCGAAAAACCCACCACTTCATCATCATCTGTTGCAACCCATGTGCAACGACCCTCTTTGATCATATTGCTCACGGTAGTTTCGGTGATGCCCATCTCCCGCATCTCTTCACGGCTCAAATGATTTTCGGCGACTGATGTTCTGACAGCGAACATACCTTCAACGTCAGACAATTGAGCTGGTCTTATATGTATATTCATTAGTCTTATTCCATTTATGACAAAAATAAATTTTAATCATATCCTTTACAGAATGATTGAACTTTGAGCGAAATCGCTGCTGCATATCATGTCCGCTGCTCGCTCATATTGGACGACCATAATCACATCTCCTAACCCAATGGAGATTGAGCATGACAACATCCCCCTGGAACAAAAGCCGCATTATCGGCCAGAAACGGCCTCTTCAGATCTCTCATATCTGGGGAATTCGTATCCGTCTTGAGCTGGAAGGAAAAGTACGCGATTTAGCTCTGTTTAACATGGCTCTGGACAGTAAACTTCGGGGCTGTGATCTGGTTAAGCTAAAAGTTTCTGATGTGGCCTATGGGCACTCTGTTTCGGGCAGAGCGACAGTGCTGCAGCAAAAAACGGGAAGCCCTGTTCAGTTTGAACTGACTAAGGGAACCAGAGAGGCTGTAGCCGCGTGGATTAATATGGCTCATCTACGTAGTAGCGACTATCTGTTCCAGTCCCGCGTCGGTTCTTCACGACATATCTCAACCAGGCAATATAACCGTATTTTTCATGGATGGATTGATAAGCTAGGTCTCGACGAGACTCTGTACAGTACACATTCTATGCGAAGAACCAAGCCATATCTGATCTATAAAAAAACGAAGAATCTTCGAGTGATCCAGCTACTGTTAGGTCAAAAAAAACTCGAAAGTACAGTCCGTTATCTCGGTATTGAAGTGGATGATGCCCTGGAGATATCTGGGTCTATTGAAGTTTAATTTGTGAGGGCTGCAACAGCAGCCCTGTGCCAGAAGCGGAAGTTGCTCCCCCACAACATTATGCGTTGGTCACTGGGGATCAGGTCGTTTTCAATGAGGTCTATGTTTTTCTGAATGCCAGTTAAACGCAAACGTGATGACTGGTAAGGGCGTTACTGACGTAGCGGTGAATCATCAACGCTGGCGGGTCATTCGGAGGAGGAGAGTTTACTGTTCCAAACCAGACAGGATTAGCGGGGCAAACGGAGCCACAAATGTATGCAGGTATGCCCGCATACGTGCCCGCTATTGGTCTGTGGACATGGCCTGAAGAAATGGCGAGTAATCTGGCCGGGGCGCGTCTAATCAAATCTTCCATCTCAGGCAGACCTCTGCACATCGTTTCGTCTAGCGTTGGTATACCAGACGCAAATACGTGATGGTGTAGAAACAGCAATGACGGAGGGCTGCATGCATCGCTAAGTTGATTATCCAACCATTCCAGATGGTCAGTCACACTGCCGTAATCTTTATAATCAATCGTCGAATCCAGACCAATCAGGCGAATGTCACCAGTGTTATGAATTATGTGCAGGGCTTCTCTTTGGGCATCGTGCGCCCATCTGTTCTCATCCCAAACAGAACGCATCAGACCTCGGTCGTCTGAGTTACCCGGCAGGATCAACGAAGGGTAATTTTGCTGATTAAGGCGGTGAGCTATGTGTTTATAACCTTCCTGGCAATGCCCATCCGTTAGATCGCCTGTAATTACCAGTACGTCCGGCTGCAGATGCGTAAGCCAATTTAGTACCTGGTCGAACCTAAATAGATGGTTATTTTCGGGTGAGGCGTGAATGTCTGAAACTTGCGCTATCAGCATAAAGACCTCATATGATTACTGGGTGGGAACAAGTCTGTTATTCATGGCCATGAATCCGGTTTCAAATTTCATGTTTTTCACCACTATGGCAACAATGGATAGATTAATTAAGATCAGTAATCCAATTGTTACGGTGAATCAGGCTGGCAGCAAAGACGGTAGGAAATTCACAATGAATCGCTAAGTTCAATTCCGACTGCTCATAGCCAATGTTAGCAGGGATGCGCAACGTCCGCTCTTCGCTCAGAGCAGCCAGTCGATGCGCTAACATCACGTTTTCAATCCGTCACCGTTTACTGCGCTGCCTAACGTGTGCGGAACCCCCGCGATTTCTGTTCCTCTGGGCTTCCTTTCTTCCCATAGTCTGCCAATTGGCCTGCAGTTCTGTGCAGGATTTAATCAGCAGAATTTATTGCTGGCACTGGCGGGTCAGCCTGAATGCGCCTATCCGTGGCAGACAAGAACACCAGCGGTGTGGGCTGGTCGCTAAAGACCCTTTCAGAAGCATCGCCTGATGCTTTTTTCCAGGACGTGTAAGCGACGACCTCCTCTCTGCTATTTTTTGTCTCGAAAATAGCGGGGAGAGGCGACCGGCTCATAAAGTCACCTGGAAAACTTTAGCTCACTGCTCACGGTTGACATGACTCTCCGTAACAGGCATACCACTTTGTCAGTTTTGCCGTTAACGAACAGGTGAACAACCGGGAACTTCCGCTATCGAACGATCTGATATTGTGAGTATTTGCGCTCGTCGTCAGAAGCGGAATAATGTCGATATCGGTGGTTTTAATCTGTAGAAGTAACAACTCAGGGCTGAAAGAGCAGGAGATGAATATGCAATCAGTTCGCCTCATGGGTGACGGATACGAACCTCATGTGACACAGGAGGAAGGTAAACTGACCTACTCATTGCCTGTCGATTCTGGTTTTATCAGCTATGAATTTGCCTTTGAGATCAGCCGGCACGATCTGGATATTCTGCTTTCCGATGATTACAGACGTGCCGTGCTCGAAATTACTGCGCATACCTTGCTCCAGCGTTCGACGCTAAAAGGGTATGACCGCCTTACCCAGAAAAACTTCAATAAACTGGTCACGAACACCCTTCACTCCACACCCGATTTCCTGCAAACATTCATTTCTCAGATAAGCCATGAACATCACATTGTTATTGAGCATTACGTGAAAGAAATCATGGACCGACGTTCTGCCTCACAATGAGTACAATGAGTACTAAAGAACACATTTAAACTTTTTGAAGTGAAAGCGACTGTCCCTTCAGGAGGGATATAAAGTGCAAAACAGTGTCCTGCGATAGCTCTACACCTGAACATTCAGATAAAAGGGGGTTTTTACAGAGTGAGTTGTGAGTTCTGTCAGGATCTATGTGTTAAATACGTTATACGGGAACCTCGTCAGTTGAGCCTGGCAATACGTATTGCACATAACGCAGTTAAAGAAGAGATCATTTCCGAAGTTTCAACCATCAATAACTGGAATCAGTACACCTTTTCTGAATGTGCTGAACAGATGATTTGGGGCGATATCGTTGATTACCATTTTGCATGTAATCATTGCGGAACCTCGTTCGTGCTGGGAGCTGAAACCTATCATGGCAGTGGGGGTTACTGGTCTCCCGAAAGTGAAAAACCAACAGAAATAATAAACTGACGCAAAAAATTGCCATACGCGGAGTTGCGCGAACTCACTCAGGCCAGTTCATCACAGACGTTTGAGTGAATTCAGTAACCTGTCTCGCACATAGATGTTGGTCATCAGCAACAGACTTCTTTTTGTGCCTGAAACAGAAAATCTTTCTGCCGTGGCACACGGTTTCAGAATATAAGGCGGGTTAATCAGGCGTTCAGGAAAGGTGTCCTTGCGGGAACAGGCGGCAAAGCGTTAAACGTAAGATCCATTACCATTAAATCCGGAAGGTCATATCAGCAATCATTTGCATCGACTAAGGCTCTTCTGACTCAAAAAACTGATACGACCCATCACGTCGGGCTTTGGCCTGGTACATCGCTTTGTCCGCGTTTTCGAATAATATTTTGGCCGATGCTGTCCCGAAGCGGGCAAGGCTGATACCGATAGCCGCGCCAATGCGCACGTCCATATTATCAATGGCGAATGGCGCGTGCAGACTTTCAATAATACGCAGGGCAATGGCAGCGGCTGTCTCGCGATTTCTGCACTTTGCCGCCACAACAAATTCATCTCCGCCCAGTCGTGCCAGTGAGTCGCCTGGACGCATACAGCGTTGCAGCCGCTCACTGACCTGCTGCAGCAAGGCATCCCCTGTCGCATGGCCCATCAAATCATTCACCGCCTTAAAGCCATTCAGATCGATAAACATCACCGTCGTATAGGCCTCATCATCCACCTTCGCCAGCATGCGGCCGACCTGGTCGTTGATCCAGGCACGATTATGCAGCCCGGTCAGTGTGTCCAGCGTTGCCAGCTTCTCCAGATTGCGCATCCTCTCTTTGTCTCGCGTAATGTCGCGCGAGACCAGAACTGCACCGATATTTTTGCCGGTAGAGGGATTGATGACGCCACAGGCTTTGGTGCCCAGCGTAATGTAATGGCCGTCCCGATGCAGCTTGCGCACCTCAACGACGTCCGGCAGCACGCCTCCATTGAAGATGCAGGCCAGTGCTTCAGAGGCGGGGCCGCGGTCATCGGGATGGAGGAAATCCACCACCAGCTGACCGACGACCTCTTCGGCTGTCCAGCCAATCATTTCGCTATAAGAGGGCGAGATAGAAACGTACCGACCATCCGCGTCGCAATGGGCAATCAGATCGGTGCTGTTTTCAATTAACAGACGGTATTCTGCCGCCGTGCGCAGCGCATCTTCCAGCGCTTTACGCTGTCCGGTCACATCCAGAATGAAGCCGCTATACTGCAGGCGGGACGTGCCAGGCTGGCGATCCGGCAGGCCAGAGACAATAACCCGACGCGTCTTACCATCCAGACAGTTGATCGGCACTTCAATATGAAAAGGCGTCAGGAATTCCAGCGCTGCGGTCAGTTGCAGCGCGATCTTTGCATCGTCGTCAGCCTGGGCCAGTCTCAGCCATGAACTCAGCGTCACACCCTTCAGTTCAGGCATCAGACCAGCAGGGCTTTCCTGACTGGCGACGCAGATACCCTGGGCGTCTGTAGACCAGACAGCGCTAAAAGAGGGTTTGATCATTGTCTTCATGGCGGCCGACTCCGACGTGGCTGGCGATATTAAACAGGCTCAGTACTCGTCGCTACAGACCTGATTATAACCGTTAATGTCCGCCTGTAGCTGAAGGAGGATCCGGGAACAGGTTCATCATTGCGAGAATATCCGCCATTGACGGCGGCTGACGCTGCGCTTGTCCGTCTGCAGCTACTGAGGTGCCGCCCTGCCCGCACAAGAGTGAGCGAACCCGGGATTCAGTGTCAGAAGTATGAGCCAGTGTTTATCGGCCGATCGGGCCAGAATCTTTAATGATGCCACCTCTGCCAAAAGCGCTGGGGTATGATTATTTCGCAGCGCTGCTGCGTGATGTGACATTGAGCAGACCTGCAGCCCGGCAGAGGATCCCGCCGTTTTCAGGTATCCGGTCATACCGCTACACCCTTCTTCAGGACAGTAGCCTGCTGATTAATAGCAACCGGATCATCAGGCGTAAAATCGCTTTACTGTTTTAGTCGTCTCAATCCCTTTTTGCAGCCCGCAGCAAACGCAGGCTGCAACGGTCAACTGACCAGACTGCGATCAGTCTGCCGTATGTGTGTGATAGATCCTGCTGACCACGGTCCAGCGATCGTTCACTTTCAGCAGGATAAAAAAATCAGTGAAACGGAAACCAGAAATGTCGTCGGTATCAATGCGGGCAATGGCGGCAGACCCGACGATGTCTACGCGCACGATAGCCGCTTTTGCTTCGGGTGAAGGACAGAATGCGGTGTCTCATTCAGCAACTTAACCGGTTCAGCCTGGCTTATCTGCACTTTGTTGAAGGCGCAACGGCCACCTCTCGTGATGTGCCTGCCGATGTGGACATGGACACGCTGAGCGCACAGTTCAACGGTCCGTTTATTGGTAATAACAACTATGACCTTGAGATGGCCATCAGCCGCCGCAACGCCGGAATTATTGATGCGGTTGCCTTTGGACGCCTGTTTATTTCCAACCCGGATCTGGTTAAGCGCCTGCGTTACGTTACTGCGCTGACCATCGCGCCGAAAGAAGCCGATTACGGCGGTGGTGCAGAGGGTTATACCGACTGGCCGGAAGCCAGCTATTGATAACGGTTTATGGCGGGTGACTTCCCGCCCCTTTCACCAGAAAGAGAATTAAAAATGAATTACCTGCAACAGAAAACAGCCATTATTACGGGTGCATCCTCCGGGGTTGGCGCGGCTACCGTGCGGGAACTTGCGCGTCATGGCGTGAATATTGTGGCGGCAGCACTGGACCCGAACGGTCCCGATACACTGGTACGCCAGATATAAGCTGAAGGGGAACGCGCTGTCGGCCGGGTAACCGATGTTACGCGTCTGGAAGATACTTAGGCGCTGGTGAAGTTCGCCAGTGACACTTTCGGCTCGGCAGACATACTGATTAACAATGCGGGCCTGATGCTTTTTCAAGCTGGAGTGATGTTGCCTGGGAAGAGTGGAAAAACAGCCCAAACATCGCACTCCGACAGAGCAAATATTACATTAAATCATAGGTTAAACCCCGATTTAGTGAGTAACATGCTGTAATCGAAATTCCTGTCATAGCTTTCTTTAGCTTAACCTTTTCTTAAGATTAATCTTATAACATCGTCTCTGTATTAGCCCATGCTGGGCTTTTCCGGAGTATCACCCTATGCAAAATAACAACACAGCTTCTGACTCTCTCAGTAAAGTTCCGGCCGTTACTGCGGCTTTCTGGTTAACCAAAATCGCTGCGACTACCCTGGGTGAAACCGGCGGCGATGCGGTGACCATGTCGATGAATCTCGGTTACCTGACCGGAACATTGATTTTCGCCATCATCTTTCTGGTCGCGGTGGTGGTGCAGGTAAATCGCCACAGTTTCAACAAATGGATTTACTGGTTCACGGTGGTGGCCACAACCACCGTCGGCACGACGATGGCAGATTTTGCCGATCGCTCACTGGGCATAGGGTATTTAGGCGGCACCGTGCTGCTGAGCACCCTGCTTATCCTCTCGCTTTTCCTGTGGAAAATCACCTGTGGTACAGTCGCGGTCAGTTCAGTGAGCAACGGCGTCACAGAGAGTTTTTACTGGGTCACTATTATGTTTTCACAAACCCTGGGCACGGCCTTAGGTGACTGGACGGCAGACACTGAAGGACTGGGCTACGATGGCGGGATCCTGCTGTTTGTTGGCGCGCTGGCAATCATCTGGGCGGCGAGTCGCTTTACATCACTTTCGCGTACGGGGCTCTTCTGGGCGGCTTTCATCCTGACCCGACCACTGGGTGCCGTGGTCGGCGACTTTCTGGACAAACCCCTTGCCTCAGGCGGACTCGCGCTAAGCCGCTACGGTGCCTCACTGACGCTGGCGCTAATCATCATCGCTCTTCTGGTGATACTGCCCCAGCGTCCGGCAATGAAGACCGCCACGGCGAGTTAAAAACATTACAGGCAGATTTACAGATAACGCATCGACTTAACCGTCATCAGGGCCGCCCGCAATGGCGGCTTTTTTATTATCTGATGGGTAACAGGCTACATCAGACAGATCGCTCAAAGGAGACGATTTGACTATCGGGTGCAGCAGAGAGTACCGGGAGACTTTCCGGTGGCTCAAACATCTTCACCCGAAACGCAGTGTTGCTGGCATCAAGAAAAACGGTTCTGAGATGACGGTTACAGATGAACCATATTTCATCGCGGTCATTTGAAAGAATGTAGTAAGCATCTGACGTTTCAGAGGGGTTAAAACAGCCCAGCGCGCGATAAGCCGTCTGTGGAGTAAAACCGCTGGAAAGCGGCAGTGGCCTTGGGCCATGCGCTAACTCTTCGATCCTGAGATAAAGTCCCTGTTCAAGCCACAACATAATGTCACTCCCTGAAAGTAGAGAAACCGGGCTGAACGTGTCGGCTGCATTACCGCGAAGCAGAATGGCCGTTCACTGACCGATTTAGTGATCGGATAATTTTTCCGACATGCAGAAGCGTTATCCTGATCTGAGCATAGCAGCGGTGCGTTCTTATGCTTTTTTATCTTCTTCCGTTTCCCTGCTACTCAAGACGACTGGCGAGCAGCCGCAGCTGCTCAGCAATCTGCTTCAAATCCCGCTGCTGCTGACCGGCGATACCCGTCGAGCTGCGCACCACCAGTTTTGCCGGAAGGATAGAAGAGGAACGCTGCTCATCCTGCTCACTGGCTAACAACAGACGCGCGACCGCCTCTTTGCCCTGTAAATCAAGATCCAGCGACACCGTGGTCAGGGCCGGATGGAAGAAGGCACTTTCATAGGTGTCATCATAGCCTATCACCGAAATCTGCCCCGGCACCGCTACCCCGCGCTGATGCAGCGCGCTCAGCACACCCAGCGCCATCTGATCATTTCCCACCAGCAGCGCGCTGAACTCCGGCGCTTCACGCAGCAGTTGCAGCACGCCATTGTAACCACTTTGCGCATCCCAGTTACCGTGGCTGACGCTGACCGGCTTCAGACGATAGCTCTCCAGCGTATCCAGCCAGCTCTTTAACCGCAGATTGGCAGACACGGACGCCTCTGGCCCGGCCAGCAGAGCAAATTCCCGATGCCCCTGCTCATAGAGATATTTGACACTGGCACGGGTGCCGTCAGCCGGGTTAAACGAAACGTTAAACACCGCGCTGTAGGGATCAACATCAAGAAACAGGCACAGGATATCGTCGTTCTCCTGCACGATCTGCTCCGCATCACTGCTCTCCAGCGGGACGTTGATAATCACCTTATCCACGCGCTGCGACTTCAGCTCATTGATACAATTCTGCAGACTTTGATTGACGTTCTCATCAATCATGGCGATCAGCACCTGATAGTCAGCAGCATTGGCATATCGTTTAACCGCAGCAGCCACCTGCGAGGGAGCATGCAACGCCAGCGATGTGGTCACCAGACCCAGCGTGGTGCTCTGCTTACCTACCAACTGTTGCGCAAGTCTGTTTGGCACGTAGCGCAGTGTCTCAATAGAGTGCTCCACCTTGCGCCGCGTTGATTCTGAGACGTTTGCCGACTTATTCAAAACCCGCGAAACCGTCTGATAAGAGACGCCAGCATGGCGGGCGACATCCTCTAAGGTGGCATTTTTTGATTTCATAATTCGCATCCCTGATTACCGATGGCGGAATGGTATCACAGCAGCCGAATAAGCCAGGTTACCGCAGTCACATTGCGCAAATAAAAAGTAAAAGTCATACCTTCACATCACGAGATTTGGTGATCTGATTCACTAATCGTTACAAATACCGCCACTTTATTTGCACTGTATCACACATTATCGCGATTTTGTTTGTCACCCATCTGACAAAAAGCGTTAACTGCCGCTGTCATGTGAACGTATTACAAATAAAATTGAGGATAACATGGAAACAAGGTTATGTACTGCTGCTGTGGCGCTCGCTGCGGCCCTGACCTCCCCGACGCTCTATGCTGCTATCGACAACATTGATTTCCATGGCTATCTGCGTGGTGGCGTTGGCGTATCGCAGGATGGCGGTATTGAAGAGTATCAAAAGAACAAGATTGGCCGTCTCGGCAACGAAGCTGACACCTACGGCGAGGTTGAGCTGGGCAGCGAAGTCTACAAAAAGGATGACGTCAGTTTTTACGTCGACACCATGGTCAGTATGTTCTCCGACGGTTCTAACGATAACGAAACCACCTTGGGTGACGATGCGCAGTTTGGCTTGCGTCAGCTCAATCTGCAGATCAAAGGACTGGTGCCGGGTGACAAGAATGCGGTGATCTGGGGCGGTAAACGTTACTACCAGCGTCACGATTTACACATCATTGATACCAAATACTGGAATATCTCCGGCTCCGGCGCGGGTATCGAAAATTACACTCTGGGCCCGGGCGCGATCTCCTTTGCCTGGATCCGTGGCGATGCCAATGACGTCGATTACCGGGTCGATGGCGATAACGACGTCAACATTAACTACCTGGATCTTCGGTATGCTGGCTGGAAACCGTGGAGCGGAGCCTGGACCGAGTTTGGTATTGATTACGCCATGCCGAACACGACCAAAAAGCAGGAAGAGTATGGTGGCCTGTATGATGCGGAAAACGGCGTTATGCTCACCAGTGAAATCAGTCAGGATATGTGGGGCGGCTATCAGAAACTGGTATTCCAGTACGCTAACAAAGGCCTGGCACAAAACATGATTTCACAGGGCGGCGGCTGGTATGACATGTGGAACGATACCCGCAATGCCACCGGCTACCGCGTAATTAATACCGGCCTGTTGCCGATCACCGACAAGTTCTCCCTGAATCAGGTCTTTACCTGGGGTTCAGCGGATGACGTCACCGCGCAGACCAGCAAAAGCACCCTACTGTCGCTGGTGGGACGTGGTCAGTATCAGTTCACGCAATATGTCCGCGGCATCGGCGAAGTGGGTAGTTTCTGGCAGAAAGATGAGAACAAAGTGGGCAGCGACTACAAACAGGCGGGTCAGAAATATACGCTGGCGCTGGGTCTCGCAGCCGGTCCCGAATTTATGTCACGCCCGGAACTGCGTCTGTTTGCCTCTTATCTGAATGACTCAGAAGACGGACACAGTTTTCAGGACAACACCAGTAACAACACCTGGAACTTCGGCGTACAGGTCGAAGCCTGGTGGTAACCGAGCAGTCTCCTCATTGTGATCATTGTTAAGCTCTTATGCAGGGGCTTATTTGGATAACCGGCGACGGTTATCCATTTTTTTTACTCCGGCTGAAGCGGCTTAAAGAATCGGGCTTCCAGCAACTGACGCAGCTGGTCGGACTGCGTACCAAAGATGGCATGAACTTCCTGCCCCAGAATTACCACGCCAATCGCCCCCGCCTTCTGTAATCCTGCCGTATCCACCGCCCTCAGCGATGTCACTTTCACCCGCAGCCGGGTTAAACAGGCGTCCACCTGCTGAATGTTTTCACGCCCGCCGAAGCACTCTACAAGACGCTCCAGCAGCGCACTGTCTATCTCAACCTCTTCCGCCGTCAGCGGCTGCCGACTGAAATATTGCTTAAACGATTTCAGACTCACCATGTTGTTCTCCTCCAGATAATAAAAAGGCGGGCTGATGCCCGCCACTCACGACTGATAAACGAAAACGAGGGGGACTGGCTTCAGGGCACTCACAGAAAATACACTCTTCCTGCCCTTAAACCCTATTCCCCCGCCACAAAGTCCGCAATTAAAGCCACGGCAGAACTTTCCACAAACAACGCCCAGACTCAAAGCGATGGGGGCATATGCCTGGAGCAAAGCATCACGGGCCACGGACAAAAACGCCGGGAGCGTTTTTGAACAACGCAACGCGTTGGCCCGGGAACGGGCGCACCTCAGGGATGAGGTGCGTAATTGGCCGTGTTGAGCGGGCAGGGATGCCATCTTTTGCGTCTTTGCGGAAGGTACTGGCCCCCTGAGCGTCTTCTCAGACTGCCAGCAAACCTAACCAAACCAGCTCGAAATCAACTGTTCCCGCGACCTGCCGCCACAGACAGTGCCCAGACTCAAAGCGATGGGGGCATATGCCCCCTGAGCCAGTGCTCAGACTACCAGCAACGTCCACCTGACCTGCTCCATGCCAGCAAACGGCATTCAACTAACTTTAAAGGCTTGCGCCTTCAGTTAGCGACACACTCAGAACGCGACATCCCCACGGTGCCAGCACCAGCGATCCCCCCACAACCGAGCCATCGATCAAATCGCTGAGCCCAGCAGGCAACGACAGCTGCTGCACCTGGCCGGTAAAATTCTGCACAAAAAGAAACGCCTGTTCGCCATCTGTACGCCGCTGAACGACCACGCCCGGTGGCAGATCCATCGCCAGCGCGCGCGGCAACGCCAGCTGCTTAATCAGCGCGCCATAAAAATCCCGATGGAACGACAGATCATTACGCGACGCGATATACCAGGCTTTGCCCTGCCCCACGCAATTCACCGTCACCGCCGGGGTACCGGCATAAAAGTCGCTCTCATAACTGGCCAGCGCCGTGGCCCCTTCCAGATGAATATGCTCGCAAAGCTCTCGCGCCTGATAAGGCCCGCTCAGGCCCAGCTCATTGCCGCGCACCCCGCGCACGCCATTGAACTCCTCATCAGTCAGACTATCGATCTCTTCTGACCAGATACCGAGCAATGGCCGCAACGGCCCCGGGAATCCGCCGGGATAACACAGATCGCTCTCATTCACGATACCGCTCCAGTAACTGGCAACGAAGTGCCCGCCCCGCTCAAGATGCTGCGCCACCCGTGCCGTAAAACCGTCCCGCACCATATACAGCATCGGCGCAATCACCAGATCGTAACCACTGAGATCGCAGTCGCCGTTAATTACATCCACCGCAACGCCCTGCTCCCAGAAAGCACGATAGTGCTCGTTCACTGTACGTTCATAATGTAATCCGAGATTGCGCGGCCCCTGCGCGTTATCCATCGCCCAGCGACTCTCCCAGTCGAAAATAATCGCCACCCGCGCCTCGACCCGACTGCCCATCACCGGCGTCATCGCGGCGAGCATCCGGCCCAGCTCACTAACCTCACGACCGGTGCGCGTATCAATATGACCGACATGATCCACCACCGCGCCATGAAACTTCTCGACCGAGCCGCGACTCTTGCGCCACTGAAAATATTGCACCGCGTCAGCACCGTGCGCCACCGCCTGCAATGACGACAGAATATGCATCCCCGGCTTCTTCAGCTTGCTGGTCGGCTGCCAGTTGGTGGCGCCCGGCGTCGACTCCATCAACACGAAAGGCTTGCCCTGCTTCAGGGTGCGCATCAAATCGTGGTACATCGCGGTATAACAGGCGAGCGTGGTCTCATCCCTCTCGTTATGCCACATCGGGTAGCTATCCCAGGAGATAAAATCGAGCGCCGGTGCCAGCTTCCAGTAATCGTAGTCGTAGAAATATTCCATAAAATTGGTGGTCGCAGGCAGATCGGGATTGGCCTGCTTCAGCGGCTTAATCTCCTCACGACAGAAATCCGTCACCTGATCGGTCATAAACCGCCGCCAGTCCAGATTCAGACCGTGAATTGACATCTCACCCTGTGGCGCTGGCGACACAATCTGTGACCAGTCGCTGTAGGTATGGCTCCAGAAATCACTCCACCAGGCGAGATTCAGGTTCTCAAGCGTCTCATAACGGCGCTGCAACCAGCCGCGAAACGCCTGCTGACAGCGATCACAATGACATTCTCCGCCATACTCATTGGAAATATGCCAGCCGAGCACCGCCGGATGATGCGCGTAGCGCGCCGCCAGCCGGCTGTTCATCGCCTGCACTTTCTGGCGATACACCGGCGAGGTCATGCAGTGGTTATGACGGCCACCATGCAGGGCCGGCACGCGATCGCGCCCCACACGCAGCACCTCAGGGTAAGCCTGCGACATCCAGGCTGGCCTGGCCCCGCTCGGTGTAGCAAGAAACACAGAAATCCCCTGCAGCCAGAGCGTATCAATCACCTCATCCAGCCAGCCAAATTCATAGCGCCCCTCTTCCGGCTCCAGCTTCGCCCAGCTGAAAATACCCACCGACATAACGTTACAGTTCGCCTGCTTCATCATCATGACGTCGTCATCAATAATGCCCGGCTGGTGCGCCCACTGTTCCGGATTGTAGTCAGCACCATGCAGCAGCCGGTTAACCCGGGCGCTGAGCGGGGGAAATTTATTCATACCTGTTCCTCAGAGGTAGACATCAGCATTTGCGCTAATGGTTAATGAAAAACCTGCAGCGAAGGCAGCGCCTTGCCGTGACAGTCAAACAGCGCCTGGTTTTCGCGGGCGTTACCCTGTTTCCATTCGTCGTGGATATATTTCATGCCAGCGGGTGTCGCCCAGGTATTGCCGGGTGCAGGGATCCACGCCGGTTCCCAGTAGACGACGCCTTTGCCGCGATGGTCTGGCACTGCCAGCACCGCTTTAATCAGGTCATGCAGATAGGCCGCCTGGCCTGCTACGCTGCCAGGATAGCCGCCCGCCTGCTCCTCTTTTGCCTGGAAACTGTTCTCCGCGCTATCGCAGTTTTCCAGCGTGTAGCCATAGGCTGCTTCCACCACCATCACATCTTTGTCATAGCGCCGGGAGATATCATCCATGTTGGCTTTCAGGGCGCTGATAGGGCCGTTCCAGTAGGTGTACATCGACAGGCCAATCACATCGAATGGCACATCACGCTTTACGATCTCGTCAAACCACCAGCGGAACATGTCGTTCTTTGTGCCCTCAGCCAGGTGCAGCATAATCTTCACCTGATGCGGGTCGCTGAGGTTCTCACGCACCCCGCTGATCCCGGCTTTAAGCAGACCCGCCAGCCGATCAAACTCACCGCCGTTCTGGCCCCAGCTTTTGCCTTCCGGCCAGAGCATGCCCCCGTTAAGCTCATTGCCAATCTGCACGATATCCGGCATCACGCCTTCTGCTTTGAAACGGGCGATAGTGTCGCGGGTGTAGTCATGAACCTGAGTTTCCAGCTGCGGAAAAGACAGCGACTGCCAGGCTTTGGGCTTGAACTGCTTGCCTGGGTCAGTCCAGAAATCACTGTAGTGGATATCCAGCAGCAGCTTCAGGTCCGCCGCTTTAACGCGCTTCGCCAGCGCCAGCGTGGTCGCCAGATCGTTGCCGCCGCCACCGTAGGACTGACCGCTGCCGTCGTTAGGATCAACCCACAGCCGCAGCCGGATGGTGTTGATGCCACTGGCTTTCAGGATGGCGATAGCATCCTGCTGCTGGTTATCGGCGTTGTAGAATTTCGCCCCCTGCTTCTCCAGTTCAGCCAGCGAGGAGATATCCGCACCTTTGATAAAATCGGCTGGCCACGGCCCGGCAGAGCCGATGACAGGCTGATCGGCGGCGAGCAGCGGTGTCGCCCAGGCCAGCGCCAGGGCGAGAATCAATGTTTTTGGCGTCATGATTTATCCTTTAGTACTGCCTGAGGCCAGGCCGGAAACGAAGTATTTCTGCAGGGCCAGATAGAATACCGCCACTGGCACGGCGATCAGCACGGCACCGGCGGCATAGGTGGTGTAGCTGGCACCCATTTTTTGCGACACCAGGTTATAGAGGCCAATCGGCAGCGTGAACTGCTCTGGCGTTCGCAGAATGGTGCTGGAGAGGATGAAATCGCCCAGCGGGCCGGTGAAAGAGAACAGCGCCACTACCGCCAGAATCGGCTTCGACAGCGGCATGATGATCTCAACAAAAATGCGAAAGTTACCTGCACCGTCCATGCGCGCCGACTCATCCAGATCTTTGGGAATCGAGTCGAGATATCCCTTCATCAGATAGGTGTTCATCGGGATCATCCCGCCAACGTAGATCAGCACCAGCGCCAGATGGCTGTTGATCAGCCCCAGCAGCTGCGACAGCACGAAAATTGCGATCAGCGCCGAAAACTGCGGAATCATCTGTAACAACAGAAACAGCATCAGTCCGTTCTGCCGTCCTTTAAACCGAAAACGGGAAAAGGCATAGGCGGTACAGCTGACGCTGATCAACGTCAGCACCATGGTCAGGAAACTGATCTTCATCGAGTTCCAGTACCACGTCAGGTAAGGCACGGTGCCATTGAACAGGTCGCGGTAGTGTTGCAGCGACGCATTCTCAGGAATGATCGAACTGCTGAGCAGGCTGTTGCCTGCATTCAGTGATGCTCCTACCGTCCAGACCAGCGGATAGATAATGATGGCCGAGACGGCCAGCACCACCAGCCAGGTCAGCGACAGGCGTATCCACCTTTCGCGTTTAATACTGCCGGACTTCGCCATAACTGCTCCCCTACGCCATCTCATCTTGTTTAAACGACCGAGTCGCGCGGAACTGCCACAGCGCCAGACCTACCACGAAAATCGACAGCAGAATGGTGATGGTGGCGGCGATCGCATATTGCGACGACGACATGGTGAGCTTGTAGATCCACGACACCAGGATATCGGTTCCTCCGGCATTGGATCCCGCTACCGCCGGACCGCCGTTGTTAAACAGATAGATGATGTTGAAATTATTAAAGTTGAAGGTGTATTGCGTGATGATGATCGGCGCAATGGCGTAGAGCACCAGCGGCAGCGTGATGGTTTTCAGCCGCGTCCAGGCGCTGGCACCGTCCATGATCGCCGCCTCATAGAGGTCGTCAGGGATCGCCTGCAGGACGCCGGTAGTCATCGCAAACACAAACGGGAAGCCGAGCCAGGTCTGCATCATAATCAGCGCCGTTTTGGTCCAGAACGGATCGGTCATCCAGGCTTTGGGTGCAATGCCAAAGAAATCGAGAATGGCGTTGTTGATCACCCCAAAGCTGTCGTTGAACATCCCGGCGAACACCAGAATGGTGACGAAGCCCGGCACCGCCCACGGCAGGATAAAGATGGTGCGGATTAGCGGCTTAAAGCGCAGGTCCTTCTGATTGACCAGAATCGCCAGCATGACGCCCACGGTGCACTGCAGCGTGGTAGCGAGCAGCGTCCAGACCACCGTCCACTGCAGCACGTCAAAGAAGGTGGAGCGCCAGATCGACAGGGTAAAAATGTTGATGAAGTTTTTGAACCCTACCCAGTCCACCAGCTTCGCCGGTGGCGTGTGATAGAGGTTGTAGTTGGTGAAGGCGATGGCGAAACCGAACAGAATCGGAAACACCACCACAAACACCAGCAGAATAAAGCCGGGTGAAATCATCAGATAGGGGAAGCCATCGCGCAGCAGTAACTGATACTGCTGACGCACGCTGTTCATCTGCTGACCCTTGTCGCGCTTAACCCCGTTGACCCAGGCGTCGCGCATTGACACTCCCCAGACCGCCACGCCGAAAGCGGCAATCAGCACGCTGATAATGCCCTCTGCCAGCAGGAAAATAGAGTTATCACGCGGCACCGATTCGCCCAGCGTATAAAGCCCCCAGAATCCCTCACGCAGAAAATCGTGGAAGACGCCGGTAAAGCTGCTGAGCAATATCAGAAAACAGAGCCCTTTAGCCCACTGGCGGTGGTAAAACTGGCCGAAGCCAGGCAGCAGTGCCAGCAGCGCACCGGTGGTTGCATGACGACGCGGACGCTTAGCCGTCACCAGATTTTCATCGGAAGATATAGCCACACCCTGATCCTTATCCTGTACGGTTATCCCGCGAACCTGCATTACTGGTTGCTGGCCTGCATCGCTTCAATCTGCATGGTGATCTGCTTCACTGCGTTATCCAGTGCCGCTTTAGGCTCCTGCTTGCCGGAGACGCTCAGCTCCAGCGCAGCATTGGCTGGCCCCCACACTTCCTGCATTTCCGGCACGCCTGGCATCGCTGACGCACGCGCCGCCTGCACCGCGACCGCGTTGGCCTTTTCATCATCTTTGATAATCGGATCGTTCATCAGCGCGGTGACCGGTGGGATCTCCTGGGTTTTCTGATAACGCTCTTTCACGTACTGCGGCTGATTGATGAAGGTGAGGAACTTCTGTGCCAGCGCCTGATCTTTGCTCCAGGTAGAGACCACGTAGCCCTTCACGCCCAGGAAAGAGCTCATCGGCTTACCGTTAGGCAACAGCGGCAGCGGTGCCACGCCGTAGTTGATTCCGGCAGCCTGATAAGGCTGGAATGCCCACGGCCCATTGATCACCGCCGCCGCTTTCTTCTCGGTAAACAGCGAGTCAATGGCGTTGAGGCCGTTGTCGCCCATGATGCCGCCTGGCAGCAATCCTTCACTGAAGAAGCGCTTTAGATAAGTCACCGCTTCCACGCTGCCTGGGGTATTCAGCCCGATATCCTGGGTGTTAATGGCGCCTTTGGCGTCTTTGCCAAAGATGTAAGATCCCATCGGAGCCATCACGCCCCAGCTGTAATAAATCTGGTCAAACTTAGCGAGCAGGCCATACTGCTTCGTCTCGCGCTGCTTCTGTGAGAAGGCACGGTATTCCTCCAGCGTTTTCAGTGGCGATGGCAGCAGATCTTTGTTGTAAATCAGCACCAGCGTTTCCACCGCTTTGGGTACGCCGTAGACTATGTTGTTCTGCGTGAACGCTGCCATTGCCGAAGGGGTGAAGGCGCTCTGCTCTGCCGCATCAATTTTCATCGGTGCCAGTAATCCCTGTACGACCGCGCTGCCGAGCTGGTCATTGGGGATCACCAGGACATCCGGGCCAATACCCGCCGGGCCATCCAGACGCAGTTTCTCAATCTGCTGTGCAAACGGCATCTCCTGAACTTTTACTTCAACACCGAACTGTTTTTGAAAATCGGCGATCGCCGTTTTGATGCCGTCTGATTTTTTAATGTCTTCCCAGACGGTAAGTTGCTGAGCGGCCCAGGCGGATTGATGAAGCATCAATGCTGACAGGAGTAGCGTAACGCTGATTTTGATTTTCATTACTGACCTCATGTGAAGGTATTACATTTTTAGCTGTCATTTGCTGATGTTCTTTTTTCAGACACAAGCCGAATAAGGATTTATTGCGCATGTGAAGAGTGAATAACGTATCGCATTTGAGCCATACGCTACGCGGAATGCGTGCCGCGCTCCAGCCCGTTCGCATCAATGTGTGATCGCTATTACAGAAATCAAAATCAGCGGTAGGGCGCACTCTGGCGGAACGATATAGTCAGCGCAGGCACCATCAGGGCTGACGTGTAAAAAGACAAACTGTTATACTTCGTACATTTTAGCCGCCAAATCCCTTGCCATGAGGATCAGCATGTCCAGCATCAGATTGAGAAACGTCACCAAACGCTTTGGTAAAACAGAAACGCTGAAAAATATTGCGCTTGATATTGAGGCCGGTGAGTTTGCGGTCTTCGTCGGTCCGTCAGGCTGCGGTAAATCCACACTGCTGCGGCTGATCGCCGGGCTGGAAGAGATCAGTGACGGTGAGATTTTGATTGGTGATGAGGTCATGAATGATGTCGCACCCTCGCACCGCGGCGTGGCAATGGTGTTTCAGTCTTATGCGCTTTACCCGCATATGACGGTGGCAGAAAATATCGGTTACGGACTGAAGGTGAATGGCCTGCCGAAAGCGCAGATTCAGCATCAGGTGGAGATGGTGGCGAAGACGCTACAGCTTGCGCATCTGCTGGATCGTAAACCAAAGCAGCTTTCCGGCGGACAGCGTCAGCGCGTGGCGATTGGCCGGGCGATTGTGCGCAATCCCCGTGTGTTTATGTTTGATGAGCCCTTATCGAACCTGGATGCGGAGCTGCGTGTCGATATGCGACTGCATATTGCTAAGCTGCATCAGGAGCTGAAAACCACCATGGTCTATGTGACGCACGATCAGACAGAAGCGATGACGCTGGCCGATAAGATTGTGGTGATGAACTACGGCAAGGTTGAACAGGTGGGTTCACCGATGGAGCTCTATTACAACCCGATTAACCGCTTTGTCGCCGGTTTTATCGGTTCACCAAAGATGAACTTCCTGCCTGCGCGCGTGGAGCAGTGTGGCCCTGCAGGCCTGGTCGCCCTGATCAATGACGGCGAGCATCGGCTGCAGCTCCCCTCGCCCATCCGCCAGCTGCAGCCTGGTGATGAGATCACGCTGGGTATCCGGCCGGAGCAGTTGCAGATCAACGGCGATGCGCCACTGAATATCAATTTCCACTGCGAAGTAGTCGAGCGACTTGGCAACAACACCTATCTGTTTGGTCAGAGCCACGGGCACGACGGCTTCAAGATGCTGCTGCCCGGCGATGTGCATTTCCGTCCTTATCAGACGCTGCGCCCCACCTTCCATCCGCACCACTGCATGGTATTTGATGCTGAAGGTGCGCGTATCAGCGCGGATATCGCGATGCCGCAGGTTCGCGCAGCCTGAAGTAGATGTTTGCAGGGCGTTAAAGAGAGGCCGGAGACGGCCTTTTCTGTGATCAGGCCTGGCATAACGCCTGAATAAAGAGGTCGGGAAAGGGGTTTGCGGGCAAGCCGTGATGACGCGCAGAAGCGTCAGCCTGAGCTTAAGCCTGAACATTGTTCAGACAAGGCATTGCAGGTGTGTTCTGAATAAACTCATGAACCCCACCGGCAACCCCTTATCCGTGTCGATCAGCTAACCGGGCTTATCGACTGAGGCCTTACTTACCGAGGATATTGTTTACTGCTTTCAGGTGGCCAGCCTTGTCTTTGTGGTTTGAAACCACCTGAATAACGGTGAATTTCTTGTTGGCGACCGCCAGCAGCGTGGCCTGCTGCACATCATTCCCCCCCATCTTGTCAGTGGCTTCGATATGGTAGACCGGCAGACCATTGGCATTTTCAGTTTTCTCACTGATCACCTTATAAGACGGTGAAGCCTGCTTCTGCTTGTCTTTGATTGACTTCATGCCGTTGAGGAAATCAGCGTCACTGGCACCGCGGGCAACCGCAGGGATCTCTTCTTCGCCAATGATCAACACGCGTTTTTCCGGCTTGTTCACATACATGGTTCCCGCGCCACCGCCCGGAACAGGCTGCTTTTCATAGCCCTGCAGTTTGAACGTCTGTTTGCCATCCAGCAAAGAGATCGTCTGAGTCTGCGTGTTTGCAGCCTGTGCTGTTTTTGCTTCGGCTGCTGATGCGATCATCGGGGTGCTGCCAAGAGCAGCGGTCAGGCAGAGGGTACCCATAATGTTTAATGATTGACGTAATTTCACCGTGAACTCCTTCGTGTAGTGAATATTTCCATTTCGCTGTCACCACATCAGGTGTCAGCGAGGCAGAGGTGTTATCGGGTCAGGTCGTAAATACAGATCCCTGAGCCGAGCAGAAACAGAATAATCGGCCAGTAGAGAACAGGAATAAAAAAGAAGTTGTGGGTTTTTTCGGGGGCCATCATTGGCTGGCTTTTCGTTGCCTGGGCAAGGGAGTCCAGCCATTTTTCCTGCCGGAGCACCCAGACAAAGGCCGCGCAAAAAAGGGCAGAAATTATCAGCGTAGCGCCTGTCGCCCATAAATGTGCGACAAAGAAACCGTCGTAGTAATAAATATCTAACAGCCATTTACACAGGAGGTAGGCGGCAGAAATTAATACTGCGACGAAAAAACCCACTCCGCTCCATGCGATCATCTTTATGTCCTTCCAGGGTGTGAGGAACGAGGAATATTTTTTTTGAAAATTAACATATTTTTATCATTGTGGCGATATTTTCTTTGGTGCTAATATCAATTACATCCAGCACAGGAGATGTCCGGCCTGTGCAATTTTCACATTACTGATTCTGATGGGTTTATTTTCAAATACTGCTGTTTAACCTGAGTCTGGCACCCGTGCAGCTAATAGCGCACTTAGGGTGCTGCGTGGCTATTTGTACCGTACCGCTATTATTTTTGTGCGAATTAACGTGGCTTCAATGTTTTAAAATTCGTATGTGCTGTTCTGGCGGTCGATGAGCACCATTCATGCGGCTGTCATCCGTCTGAAACAGTGTCGGTCTCTGTAGTTTTCTGCGCAGGATTTTGAGGTAACCATGAATCAACCTATTGAAAATAATAATAAAGTTAACGAAACTAAAGAGTACAGTGCGAAATGGCAGACCCGTTTTGATTTTTTCGACCGTCATGGTGCTCCCAGTACACCAGGCTTCAGACAGGCATTGAAACAACTGCCTTTCAGGCAAAAATTAAAAGTGAACATGAATTTAATTGCCTTCCTTTTCGGCCCGATTTATCTGTTCGTACTCGGCCTGTGGAAGAAGAATATCATGCTGATTTTAATTATGGTGGCGATTTACACTATTTTGATCATCGCCTTAGCGATAGCGGGCATGGAATTTCCACGGTATCTTCAGGTGGGCCTGGGCTATGGCTTTAATGCCCTGTACGGCATGAGCACCAATTACAGTTATTACCTGAAAGAGAAAAAAGGCGATAACGGCTGGAATCCCTTTAAAGGGATGCGGTGGTAATTTTTTCGCACCGCTCTGATGGTAAAATATAGAAATAGGGTGTACCGCGTGCAGACAGATGGGTGGGTTAGCCCTCAGTCAGGGGACCGGAAAAAATAAGTGATGCACACTAACTCAAATTAGTGCTGTTGCGGCAGAACCACCGGAAGCCGCCAGGAAAATAACCTGACGGAAAAGGAAAAAATCGCCGAAAATATCCGGCTATCCCTTTTCAAAACGGGTTCAGACTGGCTTATAATCGCTCTGCAATAATTATAATATCGTGAAGCTCGCATAAATGTTTCCGCACCGTTTAACCGGGGCCAGGATATCCTTTTCGGAATTTCCTGATAGCGGTAGCGTCTCCCTTTCATAGACATGCAGGAAGTTATTATTTTGAATACATTAACGGAATTGAAAAAGGGTTATCTGAAGGTATTTTTCTGGCTGCTGTTCACACTGTTTCTCGTCCCCGTCATTACCCTGTTTTTTGCTGAATATGGCAACAAACAACTTGATCAGCAATACACGCAATTCTTCATGGACGATGCGCGGGAACAACATCAGGATACGGGCAAACTACAGGCGTTTCTGCAGCAGAACCCGCCTTCCAGTGTCTGCGGCCCGGTAGATGAAAATCTGCAGGATTACAAAAACGCCGTCTGCGAACCGCAATCCGAACTGTGGCAGTTCTACATGATGGATAAAGTGGCATTCTGGACACTGATCGGCAGCGGCGCTGTCCTGCTGATGGTGCTGTTGTTCAGTGCGCTGGCCTTTAAAAGCCGCTAGGGACAGGTTATCAGTCTGGCGCTGGCTCGCAGGTTCCTGATGCTGGCCTGTTCGCTGGAAGTCATGGTACAGGGCGGCATGCTGGTATGGCTCTCATTCTGGGGCACCGCCTTTTTCACGCAAACCTACTATCTAAAACTGGTGATGGCGGTCGGCCTGCTGGTGCTGGCCGGCATGTATTACATGATTAAAGGCATCTTCAAAAAACTCCCACCGGAAGAGAGTATTGAAGGCGAAGTGGTGACCCGCGAAGCGGCCCCGGCACTCTGGTCACAGATTGATATGCTGGCCGCCAGAGTGGGCACCACGCCACCCGATCATATTGTTGCGGGTATCGACACCAACTTCTACGTAACTGAAGCTCCGCTGAATGTGAATGGGAATCCGCTTACCGGCCGTAAGCTCTATGTCAGTATTCCCCTCCTGCGTCAGCTCACCGTTGCGCAGGCTGATGGTGTGATGGTCCATGAACTGACCCACCTGCATGAAGGCGACACCGCCTCCGGCGCATTACTGGGACCGAAACTGCACCGGTTTGATCTCTATATGCAGCTGATGGGTCAGAATGTGGCCACGCTGATCGTCTTCTATCCGCTCTATCTTTATCGCATGCTGTTTGAACTGGCGTGGCAGCGTAACAGCCGTGAACGTGAGTTTGTCGCGGACCGCAATGCATCAACGCTGGTCTCCCCCGCCGCGATTATCGAATCACTGATCAAAGTGTCTGCGTATGCCAGCTACCGGAATGAAGTTGAGCGAAACTTCTTTAATAACCAGACGCTGCACGAAAATGAACTGGGGATCAGTAAAGCTATTGCTGCCGGTTTGCCGGAACATGTCGCCTCTCCGGACTTTATCAGCGTTATCCGTGAGCAGAATGTGCCGCACCCGTTTGATTCACACCCGCCGCTGGCAGAAAGAATGCGCAACGTAGGGTATGAGATTAACGAAGGTGACTATGCCGCGGTCGCCGCCGATTTCCCGGCCCAGAGCTGGGTCGATCTGATGCCGGTTGCCGACGAGATTGAACAGCAGTTGTGGCAGAAATATGAGCGCGACTTCTCTTCTGTGCATGAGGAGAGCCTGGCCTGGCGCTATCAGCCTGATGGTGAAATGGAAACTGCGCTGGTGCTGAAGCATTTCCCCAATGTTCCTTATACCCTGAAAGATGGCTCGCAGATCGTCATCACCTGGCAGGGCATCGTGTCGCCGAAAACCGGCGACGTGCTGGAGTGGGATAACGTTAAGAACATCAACGTCATTCGTAGCTTCGGCCGGGATAAGCTCTACGTGCAACATGTGCAGCCAAACTCACAGGGGAAAAAACGCAGTGAGATCCCTCTGCCGGGCCTGAAAAAGGAGATTGAAGCCTTTAAAAATACCCTTGGCTATTACTGGCATCGTCATCAGACAGTCAGAGCGTTGCTGAAAGAAGAAACGGCGGCAGCGACGCAAAGCGCATAACCCGTTTGTCATCGGCTCCCTCATCGCAGCTGAAAAGGGAGCCAATGCGAACATTCATTTTCAATCTCTATTTCTGACCTCATAAATAAAGGAACGATTGTGTTTAAAAGAACAAGCAGGGCCATGATACCCGGGATGCTGGTGACTGCCCTTGTGCTGCCGCTGGCAGCATGTGACAACAGTGACAAAGCGGATGCAAAACCCGCCCCGCAGAGTCAACCCCAGGCTGTTGCGGAGGATAGCGCCGCGCAACTCACCACAAAATTAAACGCCTATGTGGGTTGCTTTAACACTACGGATGGATCGGTTCGCGATAGTGCCCTTCGCTATGTGAGCTGGATGGCGAATCCTGAAAAGGGGCCAACCGGCAAAGAGCGCAGCGTCAACGTACTGGGCGAGGTCACGCCTTACGAACTGGAGAGCTGCACTAAAGCCATCAACCAGGCATCGAAGGCTAAACCGGCATTACCGGCGCTGGATGCTGCAGCCACACAGTATCTGACGGATTTAACGACATTGCAGCCGCTGGTTTCGCAGGCTCATCTTTACTACAGTCAGGAAGATTACAAGGATGATGGCTTCGCGAAAGCCAGGCAAATGCATCCGCCACTCATGAAGGCGTTTGACAGCTTTATGAAATCCAGCGACCAGTTCGGTGCCGAAGTTGAAAAAGAGAACAATGAGGTCGTGGCTTCCCAACTCGTTGAGATTGAAAAGTCTGAGGGCCGTCATAGCCGTTACTACCGCCTGGCATTAGTCACACAGGCCAAACCGCTGGCGACCCTGTTGACCTCCTCCGCGCCCGACGTGGCAGAGATGACAAAAGCGATTGAGGCTTACAGTACGTTGCTGAATGAGGCAGAAAAGGCAACGGCCAGCGAAGCAGGCAAGCCATTAACCTGGTCCGTCTTCCAGGATAATGCCGGCACCTTCCTGAAAGACTGCAAAGATCGCATGCGTCGGATTCGCGATAAAACACCTTACAGCACGGGTGAGCAGAGTCTGCTGAAAGGAAGCGGAAATTCGGGCTGGATGGTATCGGGTTCACCGATGCGCGTTTTAAAATCCTATAACGAACTGGTTGAGGCCGGTAACCGCCTGTAAGCTGAATACCTGCCCCGCTTGCCTCCGGGCAGGCTTCGTCAGTCGGGCTGCTGCGTGCAACCCGGCTGACGCTGCCACCTGCCGCGAAAAACATAAAAATGTTCACGCGCCAGCATGTCGTTAAAACGTCATGCCAGGCTAGTGTGCTGGAGGGATCTGAGAACCGCGGTAAAGAGCGACCCTGAGCAGGATGCCCGCTGCATCAGATTTTCTGACTGTAAAATTTTTGACTGAGAGGAGCGAGAGTGCAAGCAAAGGTCGGCGATATCTACAGCGTTTATTCCCCGCAGTTGCAGCAGTATGTCGCCTGTCAGGTGACACACCTCCAGCAACCGGCTAATGCCAGAGGCAAAGTCCTTGCAGCCATACTCCAGCTCGACTGGGCTGGTGATCATTTGCCTGACAGGGCGGAAGCCAGCCGTATGCAGCCTTTGCGCTGCAGCTACTATTTTGTCAAAGACAGCTTCGATCACGGTTATGTCTCCGCCAATGTTCCACCGGGACATGTGTTAATAGCCAACCTGCCGCCGCTGGCAGATCAGGAAGTAAACGCCTACAAGTTCGGCTGGGACGTGGGAGACAGTCTGGTTCGTCAGCGAAACTGGGAAAAGATCGACCCGGCCAGCCGTACGCGGTTTAAGGCGGCTTCAGGCGCGCACAACGTGGTTGTCGGCGGCCAGACACTTCGCCAGGACACCACCCGTATCAATGACCACCTCCTGCAAAACCTGACCGATCTCTCTGAACTGGATCGCCTGCCCTGCCTGATGACCATCGAAACCAGTCATGGCACTCCGGAACTGATAGCCTATATACAGCAGCATGACTTCATTAATGAGCTGCACTGGCAATCCGCTGTCGTCAGCGAAATCGATGTCGGGGCGACCCGTCTGTCACGTTTTATTCTGCACCCGGAAGGCGTCAGCCTCGTGCGTCTGAATCCTGGTCTCTCCCTGCTGTCACTCACCGCAACGCCTTCGTCAGGCTTTCGGGTGGAGGCTGATCAGGAGGGACGTCATCTGTGCCTGCAATGTTCTCAGGCTTTGCCTGTCCTGCAGGGTATTGACCGGCTCAGGGCATTGTCACTGACAGGCGTTAAAGAGATTGACCTGGCGCCAGTCGTTGAGCGCTTTACCTGTTTAACTGAGCTGCGGATCTGGGGAAATCCCGGCGTAGCCAGCAATATGCATCGTATTGCCGCACTGCCACAGTTGCAGATGCTGACCTTCTTCGACCTGTTTGGCTTCAGCGCGGCTGACTTTCCCTCACCTGAAGCGTTGCCCAATCTCTCATGCCTGTGGATGAGCAGCGTCCCGCTTGATGTGGTCAGTTCAGTGAGAGCCGCTTATAAAAAGGCGACAACTCAGGGATTGGATCTCTCGCTGAGTAAAGCACGCAAGCCGGAATGGCTGGCTGAGAATCTGCACAATCCGTTTCGGGACTGGGATGGCCGCGAACATATTTCGGCCACTTATGCCAAAAAAGCGTCGCTGGCTTACAAAAACCTGCGGGCTGCCACGAACAATATCGATGGCAGCCTGGATGTGGCGAGCCTGCTAACCGCCGCTGTAACCGCCTACACCGAAGCCTTTAATCTCATCGACCGGCGTTCAAAGGCGATCGAGACGGTCGAGCGTGAGGAGATCTACAGTGTTTTGTTCGATGTCTTGAACCCGCTGGAGCAGAAACCGGGCGAGAAAGGCGCCACGCTTGTAGACCCGCAGCGGTTGTATCAGCTGTTCGACCAGTTACGCGAATTCTGAGCCATCCCGATGATTCAGGCGTGTTACACCACGCCATAAAACCATTATTCGCCCTGATCACCTTATGCGGCAAAGCGTTAAGACGCGAGTGGAGAAAGGATGGCGGGCGAGTCTGCAGACCTCTCTTTCCCGGCCAGCCATTCTGCTGTTTATGATCGGGTAACGGTGGATATAGTCAGCTGTGCAGTGGGTTTATCCGGAGATATAGCCCTGCCCTTTACGCAGTCCGTTCAGGAGTGCCTGCGTCGCGCCAGAAGCTTTTCCGGAAGGCGAACAGACCAGCCCGAACTCACGGTAGAGAGGCGGAATGACCGGCATCACTGACAGACCGCGCCGTTCCGCTGGCAGGGCTGATTCCGGCACCAGCGCGACACCCATGCCTTCACGCACCAGCATGCAGGCGCTGATCCAGTCGCGGACTTTTACGCGCACGTCAGAGAGGTGGAATCCTGACTGTTCCATCAGGCTTTTGCCATTAACGACGCATCCGCCTGTTGCAAGCACAAAGGGCTGGTCTGCCAGTTCCTGCAGGGTTATACCGTTCGCGCCTGACTGACCGATGTGCGGAGCGCTGGCTGGCATAACGGCTACCCAGGCGTCCTGTCCCAGTATCACCTCAGCACGTCCGGGCGCGGGGTTCATGACCACCCCCAGCTCAACGGTGTCCGCTGCAAGCCACTCTTCAACTTCTTCATCCGTCCCTTCCAGCACCACCACCTCCATGCCCGGATGCAGACGCCTGAAGTTGCGCAACAGGCCAGGCAGGAGTGTGGACGTCACAGAGGGAAAACTGGCAAGCCGAATGCGTCCACCCTTTAAACCCCGGCTCTCATCAGCCAGCACGCGGATGGCGTTGAGCTGCGACAGCATAATTCTGGCATGTTCAATGACCTGCTCTCCCAACGCAGTAACACCGATGTGCCGACGCTCACGCACGAATACCGGGAACCCGAGTGACGACTCTAACTGGGCGATAGCCTGGCTGGCACCGGACTGTGTCATGCCTGTCGTTTCAGCAGCACGCGAAATATTGCTGGCATCAGCCACCGCCACCAGCAAGCGCCAGTGCAGAAGATTCATCATGGTTATCAGTAGCTCAGCTAATAGTTAACTTTTGAAGCATTAATTTTACAGAATCCTCTGCGTTAAGCACAGTCTGTTCCGTAACGACAAAGAGAATCCCACACCGCTTTCAATGTTAACGGAGAAGACATGAAACTTTACTACGCCCCAAATACCTGTTCGCTGTCACCCCATATCGTGCTGCGTGAGCTCGCACTGGAGTTTGAGCTGGTTAACGTGGACAACAGGAGCAAGCTCACCACTGATGGACGCGACTTTCGCCTTATTAACCCAAAAGGCTATGTTGCTGCACTGGAACTGGACGACGGGCAGATACTGACTGAAGGGCCGGCAATTGTGCAGTACCTCGCCGACCTGAGGCCGGAAAGCGGGCTGGCACCGCCAGCAGGCAGCTGGGCACGTGTTCGACTGCAGGAGTGGCTGAACTTCATTACCAGTGAAATCCACGCGGGTTCCGCTCTGTTGTTTAACCAGGCACTGCCCGACGCTGTCCTGTCGCTATTTCGTGAAAAGCTCTTCCGGCGGTTCGACTTTTTGCAGGATACGCTCGCCGAAAAAGCGTTTCTGATGGGGCCATCATTCAGCGTTGCTGACGCCTACCTTTTCACCGTACTGGGCTGGTGTAACTTCTTCAGCATTGAACTGGATCGCTGGCCTGCGCTGGTGGCGTACAGAGCAAGTATCAATGCGCGCCCTGCTGTGCAGGCGGCATTACGGGCAGAGGCGGCGCAGTAAGCGCGGAAAGGTGGGTGGCCTGACGCCAGAGTAAGGATAACTGGTCCGCTTTGATCTGCTGCTTGCGCCTTGCGTAACGGTAGTCTTGAACCATAAGCAGACGGAAATTTATCGTTTCACCGGGAACGGGTTAGTATCTCCAGACTGACCTTTTAGCGGGGAGTCGGCTTTATGATTAACAACACCAGGGCGGAAACCTCTGTCATCAGGCATGCCGACAGGAATTTTGACGTCACGTTATTGAAGGTGAATGAGGCCAGCCAGTGTATCCTTTTCGCGGCAGGGGCTGGCGGGAGTCCATTGCGTCATCTTGAGCTTCTGCAGACCTTTAGCCGCAATGGTATTTCAGTGGTCGCGCCCCATTTCGAACGGTTGACCTCTTCCACGCCCTCAAAGGCTGACTTGCTGGAACGCAGCCAAAGGCTTGTCCTCGCCCGGGATGCGTTTTGCCAGCATTACGCGTCAATTACCGGTGTCGGACATTCCCTCGGCACCGTAATTTTATTGATGCACGCCGGAGCGACGGCCTGGACCCGCACCGGAGAGAAGGTGACATATGCAGGCAGACAGGATTTGAATCAACTGGCGCTGTTAGCGCCACCTGCGGATTTTTTCAGAGCACCCTCGGCCCTCGCCTCCGTGAAAGTGCCTGTCAGGATCTGGACTGGCGAGCAGGACACCCTGACACCACCATCACAAGCACTGTTCATCAAATCAGAATTAGATATTCACACACAGGCAGATCTTTGCGTGGTGAAAGATGCCGGGCATTTTACCTTCATGAACATCCTGCCGCCGCACATCACTGACACCCACCCATCACGCGACGCCTTTATTCTCAATCTGGGCGAAGAGATCTCCCGTTTTGTCACTGGCTCGATGGTTCAGCCAGATAATGAATCTCACCTTAATTAAACCGATCCCTCTTTTTCAATCACCAGCACGCGGGCGACGCCCTGTGGACGGGCAATATGCTCTGTCCCTTCACTGGCATAAAAAATATCACCGGCGTTGAGTACACGGATTTTCACTACGCCCTGCTCTTTATATTGCATTTCAACACACCCATCCATGACAGCAAAAACCTCCTGACCATCGTTGATGTGCCACTTATAAGGCTGATCGGTCCAGTGAAGTTTCACGCTGACATTATCGAAGCTGGCAATATGCTGTGAGTCCCAGGCCTTCGAGCCGGTAAATTCCTTACTGCAATAAAAATTCATTTTAGCTCTCTCAACAGACGTGATTTAACGCCATCGACATTATCAATATCAGAGAGAGTTGATGGATTCTATACGTCAGGCATCTCTTGTCCTGATCTGTCCTCTGGTTGTCCGTTTAGGGGCAGAGCGGGCGTTGAGCGTATGGTAATGTGTTCACGATTAGCCACAGGGATACTTCTGAACAGATATGGGCTGAAATCGCATGGATGACGAATCGTCTCTGTTTATATCATTGCCAAAGGTCTGTAATGAAATCGATAAATCTGGAAAGTCTGTATCGTTCTGCCAACGAGAACACCCTCTCCCTCTGGTCGGAAAATGCAGGAGTTGGGGCAATTAAAGAGGGAAACGACTACGATCCTGTAAGGCTGGCGCTTGCAGCGGGCATCCAGCCACCAGTGTCCTTTGATGTCTCACGGCTTATTTGTGAATTACAGCAGCTCACAAAGGATGATTCCCTTGCCGATATTCTGCCCACACAGGGTTTCCATTTTACCTTCCTGCCCCTCACCCTGCCGCTCTATAACGATAACGAGTCATTGCCCGAAAAAATCGTTGAATTGACGAATATCTGGAGCGAATTTGATGCGATAAACATTGTTATCAGAGATCTTCGGTTAGTTGCTTTGCCCAGTCAGTTATTGCTGGCGGGTATCCCTGATAGTTCGGCAATAGCCATGCGCCACTCATTCTGCAAAAAAGTTCTGGATTCGCACTGGAAAAATGAGTTGCTGATGCGTCATACCGGCAGCCCATTACCGGCATCCTTCTGGCACAGTACTATCCTGCGCTACGGCGCTGATTTTTTACCTGCACCCGTGCGTGAGTTTATTTATGGACGTCAGACCATTAATTTTGGGGAGGTTAATGGAGAATTAAAACTGGCGAGGGTCAACTACAACTGGACAAAATGTTATCCGTTGGCGGATTAATGAAGACGAAGTCATTACGTGATAAATAAGACATCTTATCTTCTACTGCCTGCCCTCGTGTAGACGCTTCATAAGTGGATAACATGCCCCTTTATCGCTCATAATAGGCATTACCCCGCCCACATTCCGCTCTATGCCTGACAACGCCTTCCGGCTCAAAAACAGGGCCTGCGTGCAACACTTTCTGCCTTTCACAACCCTGATGTCGTTAGCTCTATGGCATCTCATTCACATCATGTCACTTTTTACACAAGTAAAAACCTCAGGAAATTTAAAAAACCACCGCGAGCTGCCGATAACCTCAGGTATCGAAACTCTGTACGCAGGAAACAACATCCATGTCACCATCCGACACCCATAGTAAGCATCAGGAAATTGGCGAAATTACGGCGCGTGCTGGCTTCATCCTGCGGCAGCTCCGCGACAGTCTGCAACAACTGGGGCTTGATAAAACTATCGCCGATGTGGCGGGAAGCATCCCAAACGCCCGTGAAAGGCTGGGTTATGTCGTCACAATGACCCGCGAAGCAGCAGAGGGCGTAATCAACAGCGTGGAAATCACGCAGCCTCTGCAAACCGATCTGGGAGAAAAAGCGGAGAAACTCTCGCAACGCTGGGATGCCACTTCCGGTACGCTGTCAGACAAAGAACAGACCCAGGCATTAGCTGCAGATACCGTTGCCTTGCTGAATGATGTCCCCCGTGTCACGGGTCTGACCCAACAGCAGTTGCACGCGATTATGATGTCACAGGGCTTCCAGGACCTCACAGGACAGATTGTGCAGGCTATGATGGCCGTGCTGAATCAGGCTGAGCAGCAGCTGATACAGGTCATCCGCGATAATACCGGCTCACATAGCACCGCCGAGCGCACTGCGCCGTCTACACCCTCCCCTGCTTCAGAGACTCCTGCCAGTCAGGATGATGTGGACGACCTGCTGGCCAGTCTGGGAATGTAAGTGGACATAATAAAATCGCGCTGAGAACTGACGATTAGTGATTAGAGCGTTTTCGCCAGACCACCCAATCGGTCTTGCTGTCAGAAAAGATGTTATTTAGGGTAAACGTCCGCTTTGTGCCAGAAGCGGACATCCGCGCCTTCATTCTTTGATAGAAAATTCATGCTGAAATCAGTCAAAATAAGGTTTTAGAATATCTTCAGTCCAGCTCATAAAAGCCTTTACACGCGGCGACAAATTGCGCCGGTGCGCGATGACAAATGATGCTATGAGCGGCTCGGGACGTAGATCAGGAAGTACCTCAATCAGGGCACCACGTTTGATATGCGGCATGAGCGAGGAATACCCTCCCTGAATTAAGCCTAGACCCGCCAGCCCGGCCTCATGATAAGCCGGTACGCTGTTGACTCTCATTGTGCCAGGCAACATAAGAGACTTGTAGCCATCGCCTGTCGGATACTCCCATCCGTCAGGTTTTGAACCAAAATTCCGCATGTAATGAACCATTCTGTGTTCCTGGTTGAGCAGATCATCAATCGTCTGTGGCACACCGAAGCAATCCAGATAGTCCGGGCTTGCTGCATTGATCATGCGTAAATGTCCCAGGGGTCTGGCAATAAGTGTTTCATCCACGATGGGCCCCAGACGAACCACGCAGTCGAACCCTTCAGGGACCAAATCGACACGGCGGTCGGTACTTGAAAGCTCAAGCTCCAGTTCAGGGTGTGCTTTCAGCAACGCTGGCAGGGCCGGGATTACCACGCTTTGCGCCAGGACGGCTGGCATATCAACGCGTAACCGACCCCGCAATGGCCTACCGAAATTTGTGAACATTGACCGCAAATCTTCTGCTTCCGATAACAGGTCGCGCGCGCGCGAATAGAAAGCACGTCCGTCCTCCGTAAGCTGCACGGTTCGCGTTGTGCGGTGCAAAAGTGTAGTTCCCACGTCATGTTCCAGTTCACGGACCACCACTGAGGCACGTCCTTTCTTGATACCCAGACTTTCAGCGGCCTGAGTAAAACTCTTCATTTCTGCCACACGCGCAAAAATAATTAGTGCATCGAGATTTTTCATTGTTCACCATCAGGGTAACAGTGCGTTATTTTTTGGGCCATTTATGAGGATATTAATACCTAATAGACTGCATAAACACCATGTATCCCACTGACTCTCTCTGGAGGTAATCAAAATGTCTCATCCCCTGAAAACGATTAATGCCGTTGTTATCTATCACTCTGGCTACGGGCATACGGAACGGATGGCAGCTGCTGTGGCGGACGGTGCCAGTGCCACGCTGATAGCCATCGACTCCGAAGGAAATATTGCTGAAGATGCATGGGAGAAAATCAGCAAAGCCGATGTCATTCTGCTCGGTTCGCCAACCTATATGGGAGGGCCAAGCTGGCAGTTCAAAAAATTTGCCGATGCCTCGTCAAAACCCTGGTTTGAGGGTAAGTGGATTAATAAAATTTTTGGCGGCTTTACCAACAGCGCCAGCATCAATGGTGACAAGCTGAATACCCTGGCCTATTTCTTTCTGCTGGCCGGTCAGCACGGTGGTATCTGGGTCAACATGGATATCAAGTCATCAAACACAAAAGCGTCGTTGCGTGATGACCTTAACCGGATGGGATCCAATATCGGTCCAATGGCACAAACCCCCGCTGACGCTTCGCCTGAAGAGATGTCCACCGGTGATCTCAAAACGGCACGCCGGTATGGGGCACGTGTCGCAAATATTGCCGCGCAGTTTCATCCCGTTAACGCGTAAAGCTGTTAAATAAAAAGAGGCTGATAAAGTGAAATATAACCAGCTTGGCCGGACAGGCCTGTTCGTTTCGGAATTGTGTCTCGGTACGATGACCCTGGGCGGAAACGCGGATGCGGGTATGTGGTCCTCAATCGGTGCTGTCGCGCAGAAAGAAGCTAACCAGATTATCGCTCAGGCATTATCTGGCGGCATTAACTTTATTGATACTGCTGATATTTATTCCTTTGGCCAGTCTGAGCGTATAACGGGAGTGGCGCTTAAAGAGCTTGGCGTAGTACGTAGCGATATCATTCTTGCCACAAAAACGGGTGGTGTTATGGGACCCGGGCCGAACGATAAGGGTGCCTCACGCGGACACATCATGGATTCAGTGCAGCGAAGCCTGGAACGACTGCAGGTCGATTATATTGATCTGTACCAGATATATGCGAGTGATCCGATCACACCCATAGAAGAGACACTGCGTGCTCTTGACGATCTCACACGACAGGGACTGGTCCGCTATGTTGGTGTATCGAACTGGTCCGCAGGCAGGCTGGGTAAATCGCTTGGCCTGAGTGAAGCTCTTCACGCCACAAGGTTTGAGACACTTCAAGCGTATTACTCTGTTGCCGGTCGTGACGTGGAGCGGGAACTGGTGCCACTGCTCTGCGAAGAGAAAATAGGACTCCTTGTCTGGTCACCCCTCGCCGGTGGTTTACTTTCCGGAAAATTTGGCCCTGGTGCAGCGGCAGAGAGCGATTCCCGTCGCAGCAAATTCGATTTCCCCCCGGTTGATCGCGATCTGGCGTGGCGATGCGTTGCTGAAATGCGAGTCATTGCAGACAAATACGCTGTATCGGTAAGCAGGATCGCACTAGCATGGTTACTTGCCAGGCCATGGGTTACCAGCGTGATTATCGGTGTAAAACGGATCGCCCAGCTCACCGATAATCTTGGCGCTACAGACATCGCTCTGACAGCAGAAGAACTGACGCATCTTGATGCGATAAGCGCTATGTCTCCTCATTACCCGGGATGGATGATCGAACATCAGGATGCAGAACGTTATCCCAAACCTTTCACTTTTAAAGCACAGAAATAAACCTAACCCATTGTTAACAGCTCAGCTTAGTCACGTATGTCTGTGAGCTTACGCTGAAATACAACATCATCTACGAAGGACAAAGAAAAATGAATAAAGGTTATTTAATCGCTCATGTAACTGTATCAGACCCTGTCGCTTACGCTGAATATGCCCGGGCTGCCGGAGAGGCAATGCAGGAATTCAATCCGAAGATAATTGCCTGGTCCGGGCAGTATGAAAACCTTGAGGGCGAATCACATGAACGGCATGTTGTCTTTGAGTTCGCTTCTTATACTGAGGCCAAACGTTTTTATGAAAGCCCTGGATATCAGGCAGCCAGGTCAATACGGGCAGGTGCTGCAACCGGAACGTTTGTACTGGTTGAAGGTCCGTCCTTTGACACCAAATAGTATCGTGTCTGCTTCTCGCTCATAGCGGAATTTGCCCCACTCAATGTCTGCTTTGTGCCAGAAGCGGACGTTGCTGATTTTAATCTTCAAACAGGATCGGTATAGGCGACAGATGTAACAAATGACGTTTAAACTTCCATAGAGTTTTTAAGGAGAATAAATTTCATAT